>NZ_CP017580.1:2530632-3163290 GCF_001806325.1 Curtobacterium sp. BH-2-1-1 | reverse complement strand
GCAGAGCGGTCTCACGCCGAGGAAATGCCACCGTGACGCGTCGCCCGTCGTCCATGATGATCGCCACGCCGTGCGCACCGCCCACGGAGTAGAGCCGTCCGGGCCGAGTACGCTGGCGCCCCTTGATGCCGATACCCGCCCACGCCGCGCACGCGTCGACGTTCACCAGCGTCACCCCACGCACCGCGCGGAGCGGGAGTCGAGTCCACCAGAACGGCGCGAGCCCGAGAGTCACGTCGTGCTCGCTGACGGAGACGAACGCCGCGGTCCGCCTCGCTCCGCAGATGGCGACTCCCACGCCGCCGACCAGCAGCACGAGCACGACGATCGAGGTGCCGTCGAAGCCCGTCACGGCGGCTCCCGCCGTCGCCGCGACGACGATCGGTGCGCAGAAGGAGAGCACGGAGAACACGATGCTGCGCGGAGCCGGACTCCGGAACGTCACCGCGGGTCCAACTCGATTGCATCGCCCGCCCACTCCACGAGCTCCGCATCATGCGTCGCCACCACCACCGCACTCCCCGAGGCCCGAAGCACGTCGAGCCCCGCCCGCACCCGCGCCGCGCTCTCCCGATCCAGCGACGCCGTCGGCTCGTCCGCCAACACCACCCGCGGCCGCTGCACGAGCACACGAGCCACCGCGACCCGCTGCTGCTCACCACCACTGAGCAGTCCCGCCCTTGCTCTCCGTCGGTCCCCGAGCCCGACGGCCAGCAACGCGTGGCCGATCCGCGCGTCGAGCTCGGCCCGCCCGACGCCCGGCAGCTGGAGCACGCGCAGGTTCGCCTCGACCGTCCATTCGGGCACCACGGCGTGGTCCTGCACGACGCAACCGACGTCACTCCGACGAAGACGCCGTCGCACCCGCTCCGATGCGTCTGCGAGCGACATTCCCAGGACGACGGCGGATCCGCTGTACCCCCGGTCGATACCGGCGAGACAGTGGAGGAGGGTGCTCTTCCCCGAGCCCGAGGCGCCGCGCAGCGCGAGGGAACAGCCAGGTCCGACGTCAAACGCGACTCCGCCCCACAGCGTTCGCGGTCCGAGGCCGTACTCGAGCTCCGCGACGCGGACATACGGTTCAGGAGTCATCTGCCGATCCGATCTCGATGGGTGGTCACCCCGAGGACCACGGTGAGGACGCCGACCACTCCGAGGCCGGCTGTCAGTGCGTCGAGGCCAGCGGCGAGAAGCCCGTTCTCCTTCGCGGAGGTCACCGAAGCAGCGCAGGCGGAGACCAGTGCGCAGACGGCCACGAACGGGACGTGCGTCGCAGCCGATCGACGTCCTACCAGGCTTCGCAGCCGCAGCACTGGAGCGGTTCGCCGGCGGTGGTCTCCGACGAGTTGGACGGCGGCGAACAGGATCGAGGCCCCTCCCGCACATGCGGCACCGATCGCGATCATCGTGTCGATCTGCACGGTGGCACGTTCCCGTTCGATGGTCGCTCCGACGCGGTTGATCTGCGTGACCACGTCGATGGCCGACGTTTCGCGGAGGTCACTCACCAGCGCGTCCCGATCGGCGAACCGGACCTCGCCGTTGTGCACGGCCGTGCCGAAGCGGTTGGGCGCCAGATCGGAGAGGGTGTGCAGGACGATCACGGGGACGTCGTCGGAGCCGTCGTTCCGCGGCGCGAGCCACGTGACCCACCGATCCGCCGACTGCACGAGCGGTGCGGTGCTGGCGACGATCTCGACGTCGATCGGCGTTGCACGGGTCGGCTCGGTGTCGTCGACCTCCCAGCCGTCGGCGAACGCTTCAGCGACCGTCGCTCGGATCCGCGCCCGATCACTCGCGAGACGTTCGGGCACGAGGACGGTCACGCCGTCGCGTGCCGGCGACGTGCCGCCGTCCAGCAACGGATCCGTGGGAGCACCGGCGATCAGGAGCGAGTCCGGCGCGAAGTTCGTCATGGACATCCGCGCCGTGCCGTGCTCCAGCGCCCCAGCGCCGATCGTTCCGAGCGCAAGGTCCTGCTCCTCGCTCGCGAAGCCGACGCCGAGCGTGACGTCGTCACCTGCAGTCGCCTCCGCGGCGAGCGAAACATCGAGGACACGGGTCGTCTGGACCTGATCGAAGAGCGTGTGGCTGGTCGAAGTCAGAAGGACGACGAGCAGCACGCCGGCCGTCGAGACGATCGCGGTGTGCGCGGTGCCCCTGGCGATCAGCGTTCCGAAGCGCTCGGGAAGCACCGTCGAGCCTGCGCTGACGACGACCACGAAGGCTGCAAGGCTGATGATGAGCGCCGCCGTCACCGGAACGAGCAAGGCGATGAGCGCCGGGGACGCACCACGGATCGCGACGAAGGCCAAGAGGCCGCCCACGACCGGCACGGCACACGCGACGACGAGGACGACGCCGTCGAGCGCCTCACGCGATGCGATCCGGCGCCGCGACCAGCCGACGATCGATCGCGCGCGGTTGCGTGGCAGCCGTCGGCGCGACTCGGCGACGAGTGCGATGAGCAGACCGGCGATCGTCGCGAGTGTGACTGCGGCGATACCGGGGCGCAGAACCGTCGATGCGAGGACGGTCACCGGCTCGAGCGCGACGACCGAGTACTCGAATCCTGCCGCTCGCAGGGACTGCAAGAACGCGACGATGTCACTCGGTGTGCCGTCGATCGCGTAGGTCCAGAGGATCACCGCGTCCCCGACCTCGGCGCTCGAGTGCTGCGCCGTTCGTGTCCAGAAGGTCGACGGTGCGACGCCTCCGGACAACACGTAGGCGTCGAACTCCGCCGGCGCCCCGTTGCGCGCCGGTGTCACGAGCGCGAAGTCGACGTTGTGCGAGCGGGCAACGTCGCGGAGCTCGTTCACGTGCTCCGCCTTCGTCGGCCCGAACGGAACGTCGATCAGATCGATGGTCGTCCGGCCGCTGGTGAGTCCGAGGGCCTCGGCGTGCCCGACCGCGAAAACGGCCAGACCGGTCGCTAGGAGGACGGCGACCGTCACGGCAAGCACCGTGACGGTCGCGAAACTCCGGATCAGTGGATGTTCCAGTACGAGGTGTTCCCGAACGGCGCCTTGCCCTTGCTTGCCCAGGCGATCTTCCCCTTGGCGACCTTTCCTGAGCTGACGGTCGAGCCCCACGACCGCACCGCGGTGCTGTGCGTCACCTTGCGGTTGTCGTACGCGGAGAACACATCGGTGCTGTCCACCCCGTACGACCACGTGCCCCCACCGACGACCTCGGTCGCGCCGCGCACCGTTACCTCGTCCGCGGTCGCGCTCCCGCTCGTCGCGGCGCTACCGTCAACGGACGCGTGGGCGAGTCCCGTCATGGTCAGTGCGGGGAGCACCGCGACCGTTGCGAATGCGGTGGCGAGGCGCAACACGTGCTTGTTCATTGATCTGTTCTCCTTCGTTCGCCCGTGATCAGGCGGTCGTCAGGAGTGAAACAGAAGTCGGCGCGAATCTGAAATCCTGGATATCAACAATGCAACCTCCGCGACTCGTCACCACGTCAACACGAACCGCCCCCGCGTCCCACCCGCTTCCAGCCGCGAGTGCGCCTCCGCCGCCCGCGACGCCGGCACCACCTCCGCAACCCGCGGCGTCACCGTCCCACTCTCCACCGCATGCCGCAGCTGATCGAGCTTTTCGAACGACCGGTACTCCGCGAACACGGCGATCTGCTCGAACCGGATCCCGCGAGCCCCGTTGCCCTCCCACCCCCGCACGTCAAGGAACACTCCCCCGTCGCGCACGGCATCGACCACCGAGGTCCGCTGCACCGCAGCATCGGCGAGCGCATCGACCCCGTCCGGCACGAGCGCACGCACCGCAGCAGCGAACCCATCCCCACGCGCCACGATGTGCGACGGCCCGAGCGACCGGACCAGCGCTTCGTCCGCAGGAGCAGCATCCGCGATGACGGTGAGGCCAGCAGCGACCCCGAGCTGCACGACGTAGTTCCCGAGCAACCCCGCAGCCCCGGTCACGGCGAGCGTCTGCCCGGGAACGAGTCCCGCTCGCGAGAGGATCTGCAACGCCGTCAGCCCGTTCATCGGCACGGTGGACGCGAGCGGAAGCGACGTCCCCCGAGGGATCCGCGTGAACGACCCGACCGGCGCGACGAGCTCCTCGACGTACGCACCCCCGTGGGCGCTGAGCGGCAGCGCGATCGCCATGACCTCGTCGCCGACCTCCCACCCGGAGACGTCGGGCCCGACCTCGTCGATGACCCCGGCGGCGTCCATCCCCGGCACGTACGGCGCCGAGGCCTGCGAGCTGTCCCGCTGGCCGGCGCGCACACCGGTGTCGGTCGGGTTCACGGCGAACGCCTGCACCCGGATCCGCACGGACCCCGCACCGGCGTGCGGCTCCGGCACCTCGTGGACGGCAAGGGCCTCCGGCCCTCCGAACTGTTCGACTCCTACGACCTTCACCGTTCCGGTCTACCGGACGTCGCTCAGCCGTACCCAGCGAGCGAGCCGGTGGCGGTGGTCGGGACGCACCATCCGTCGGACTGGAGGCGCGAATCACCGCCGACCCGCGCCTCCAATCCGGCACTGGGCCGGCTACACGGCGGGGGCGAGCGCCAGCTGTTCGCGCGCCACCACGGCGTCGGCGGCCGGGGGCCGGCCGTACGCCTCGCGGTAGTCCCGCGAGAAGTGGGAGGCGCTGCGGTAGCCGACGGCGGCCGCGGCGCGGGTCGCGGTGTCGGCGTGCAGGACCATGCGGCGACGCGCTTCCCCGAGTCGGGTCCGCTTGAGGTACTGCGCGGGTGACATGCCGGTGGCCTGCTTGAAGCGGGCGAAGAGGGTGCTCTCGCTGACCCGGAGTACGCGGGCGAGGCGCTCCATCGTCCACGGTTCGTCCATCCGCCCGGTCAGGAGCGCGGTCGCCGCCGTGACCAGTCCGGCGTCGGCTCCGGCGCGGTCGAGCGCGGCGGCGATGCGTGGCGCCTGCGAGGTCTGCAGCAGGCGGAGGATGATCTCGCGCGAGACGAGGGGGAACAGGACGGGGATGTCCTCGGGGGCGTCGAGCAACGCGAGCAGGCGGCTGACGGCATCGGCGAGCGGGGCCGTCCACGTGCCGAGTCGCGGCAGGTCCGTGCGGCTCGTGCTGGAAATCGTGCTCGACATCGACGCCACGACCTCGCCGACGACGACCGGGTCGAGCTTCCAGACCGCCGAGACGAAGCCGTCGCTGCCTGCCGTGTCGAGCACCCCGGCGACCACGGGCAGGTCCACCGGCGTGATGATGAACCGCTCGCGACCCCAGACCTGGTCGTCGTCCCCGACGATCGAGCGCTTCCGGCCGCGGAGGACGACGGACAACGACGGCACGTACCGCCGGTCGAAGAGTCCGGTCGGCTCGTGGACGCGGGAGACGGTCAGGCCCAGTGCTTCGGCCCGCTGCACCGAGGCGGGACGGGCGACGGTGTCGACGGTGGACGCCCGGTCGAGCACGGCGGCGTGCCGCGAGGCCACTTCCACCGCGCGGTCGAGGTGCTGCGCCGTGCGATCATCCACGTGCCCACGCTACGCAGTTCTCCCGGCGTCGAGGAAGTCGTGTCCCCGGCGTCGAGGAACTCGTGCGGGATCCGGCAAGGTTCCCGCTGGATCCGGCAAGGTGCGGGGCTGCGCGGGGATCGAGCATCGATGCATGACCACTGCACTCCTTGACCAGACCACCGTCCGCACTGCCCTCGTGACCGGCGCCTCGAGCGGCATCGGTGAGGCAGTCGCCCGTGAGCTCGCGGCCGCCGGCATGACCGTCGCCGTGCACGGCCGCGACGCCGTCCGCACGCGTGCTGTCGCCGACGACATCGAGCGCCGGGGTGGCCGAGCCCTCCCGATCGTGGCGGACCTCTCCGCGGGTGCTCCCGACGTCCGGGCGTTCGCCGCCTCGGCCCGGGAGCTGCTCGGCGGTCACGTCGACGTCCTCGTGAACAACGCCGGCGTCTACCCCGGCGGTCCGACGGAGTCCCTGTCCGACGACACCGTCGACGCGCTGCTCACGACGAACGTCCGCGCACCGCACGTCCTCGTGGCTTCGCTCGCCCCGGGGATGGCCGCGCGCGGGTCCGGCGTCGTCGTGAACATCGGCTCGTGGATGGCCCGGGTCGGGGTGCCGTACATGGGCCTCTACCCGGCGACGAAGGCCGCGGTCGAGCAGCTGACCCGGGCGTGGGCGGCCGAGTACGGGCAGCGCGGAGTGCGGGTCGTGACGGTGGCGCCGGGTGCGACGGCCACGCCGGGGAACGCAGACTCGGCGGACGTGCTCGCGGCGATGACGCAGGGGACGCCCGCGGGGGTGCCGGTGCAGCCGGTCGACATCGCCCGCGCCGTCCGGTGGGTGGTGTCGGACGAGGCGGCGTTCGTGAACGGCGGGACGCTCGACGTCGACGGTGGGATCGCGTCCACGCGCCTGCGCTGAGGGCACATCGCTGCCCGTCAGGGCGCCCCGGACGGAATGCAGTCGCTCTCCACCAGCAGCACGTTGTCGGCCTTGAGCCACGAGATCGTGGCGTCGGCGGAGGAGACACTGAGCTCGAGGCGGCCGTTCCGCTCATCGAACCCGGTCTGGTCGCCCTCGGCCTTCCACGCCGTCCGCAGGGTCTCCGCCGTGCTCGAACGGTCGACCTCGTCCCCGAGCCGGATGCGCTCGTGGAAGGCCCGACAGGTGTTGCCCGCGGCGGTCGTGCCGCTCGTGGACCAGGTGCTCGTCCGTACCGCGCTCGGCGCCACTTCGAGCAGCCGCAGCGCATCGTCGACGTACTCCTGCATCTCCTGGCCCGCCTCCTCGGCCGATCCGGGCCCGAATCCGGAGTCGACGTCGTCGAGCTCGTCCAGCCGCTGCTGTTCCTGGTACGCGTCCGCCTCACGCGCGGCTCGCGGCAGGACGTCGAACGCCGGCACGACGACGAGCAGCACGACTGCGACGAACCCGAGGCCCGCGACCACCGTCGCTCCCGATGCCGCCACCTCGAGCACTCGATCACGGAGCGCTCGGATCCCGGCGATGAGCGCTGGGACTGTGGCGAGCAGGCCGATCACGATCGCCACGATCTGCGGTCCGGCCGCGGCCCCGCCGTCGCTCGTCGATCGCCACGCGTAGCTGATCTGCACCACGAACGACAGGAAGAGTGCGATCAGGACTCCGATCGGCGCGACGACGATCCCGAAGATCAGCCGGTTGCGCCGGAGCCGCAGGTCGTCAGCCGTCGCGCTCTCCCCGGCGGTGGACTCGGGTTCCCCGGCCGTCACCGGTAGTCGTCCGGGTCGCCGAGGACGCAGCGCGAGTCCACGTTGACGTGCGCGCGGACCTTGGTGGCTGCCATCGAAGCACGGGGCTTGCCGTCGGCTCGCGCCACCACGGCGTAGACCTGACCGGTCTCCGGGTCCATCTCCGTCTGTGTCTTCGACAACTCGTAGCCCTCGCGCTCCCAATGTTCGCCGGCTTGCGCGACGAGCACGCCAGGAGCGGCCGGCGCTTCGACCGCGACGAAGTAGCTGAACTGCACGGCTCGCACCCCATCGATCCGGCAGTCGAAGACGGCCGGCTTCGGCACCTCTTGCGGCCACGTGTCCGGAGCCAACGCGAGCGCGGATCGGAATTCCGCGATTGCCTCCGCCTGTGCCTCGTCGATCGTCATGGGCTGTCCCGCTCTCGTCGTCCCGCACCCGGAGAGCGCGAGGCTGGCAGCAGCGGCCAGGATGGCGACTGCGATGGTCGTGTGCGCGCGCGTCGTCATCGGATTCACCGTAGCGTCGCCTTCGCCGTCTCGATCAACGTGTTGGTGTCGAGGTCGAGGTAGCCGTGATCTGCGTCGTCGGCGCCGTTCGGGTTCACGTACAGGTCGTGCACGTTGACCGCGGAGGATCCGTTGACGTGCGACGCGTCGATCTCGGTCGCGCCGAACGGTTTGAAGGTCGGGTCGATGCGCTCGGGGTAGCTCAGGACCTGTCCGATGTGCGCCACGTTGAACCGTTCTTCGGCCTGCGCCGCGTACATGCGCTCGGCGTGGATCGCTCCGGCGTTCGGGATGTGCCCGGGGATGCCCGCGGAGCCCAGTGTCACGAAGCTGCCCACGCCGAGATCGGCATGCTCGTGCAGGGTGATCGATGCCGTCGTCGATCCGTACGAGTGCGCGACAACGTTGAGCTTCGCGTCCGGCCGGGTCGCTCGGAATCCACCGAGATCCGCGGCGAGACGGTCTGCCCCTGCCGCCGCGTCAGCCAATCCGAACACGCCGAGATCGCCTGTCGTCAGCGCGTTGCGCGGCGCGTCGTACCCGATCCACGTGACCATCGCGGTGTCTCGTCCCCCCTCGGAGAGCTGCTGCGTTGCGATCACGTTGGAACCCGCCTTCATCAGAACGGTCGTGTCCTCGAGGGTGGTGCCCATTCCGGGCACGAGGTAGCTGACGTTGACTGCCGTGTCGAGGTCGCCGATCGACACCGCTCCGAGGGGAGGCTGCCCGTCGATGAACGAGACGAATTGCCGAGCCATGCCGTCCACGTCGCGGAGGGTCGTCCGCGATGCAGCGATGAAGTTGTCCAGAGCTGCGAGCCGCTCCGCGGCGTCGTCGAGCTCCTGCTGCGCCGCACGCCGGGCGCTCGGTCCCGCGGCGTGCAGCGCCTTCCGCGCCGCGTCCACGTCGTCCTGCGCCCGCGCGGACGCCCGCTGCGCGCTCAACCGGTTCGCCTGGTCCCGCGCCCAGTACGGCACGCCGTCCAGGTTCCCGATCACCGCCGGCAACGCCGTGATGAGCGCGTCCTGCGCCGCCGAGTGCACCCCGCCGGATCCCCGGCCACCGAGACCGTCCCACCACGCCTGCACCGTCTCGGGCGGCAGCCCGGCGAGCCGATCACCGACTGACCGATCCTGCGCCGCCAGGACCTCGGGCGGCATCGCGGCGACGGCAGCGAGGAAGTCGGCGTCGCTCATCCTGCCGAGCGTCCCCGAGTACGACGGTGCCCAGCCGAGCACCTCGGTGTCGGACAGCCCGGCCGACGCAGCACGGTCCGCGGCGGCCCGTCGTTCGACGAGCGCGTCCCATTCCGCCTGCAGCCGCGAAGCCGTCGCCGCGAGGTCGTCCGCGTCGGACCGCAGCCGTCGGGCCTGTCGTCCGTCAGCCTCCGTGGCGTCCTTCCCCGCGGCGGCCCCCACCGCGGCCGAGAGCGACACGGTGTTCGCAGCGACTTCCATGGCGTTCGTCAACTGTGCCGCACGGATCCGCTCCGCCTCGTCCTGGATAGCCCGCACGTCGTCGGCGTAGGTGTCGAGTACGTCGATAGCCGCGTCGAGCCGGCCGATGATGCGTCGAGCCGCGCGCGGGACGGTGCCGACGGTGACGGAGAAGCGATCCTTCGAGGTGCCCCTCCAGTCGTCCGCATCCTCCGCGGCGCGGGCGACGCTGTGGGCTCCGGCGCTGAGGTCGTCCTGGTGACCGGCGAGACCACTCGACAGCTTCGCGACGGCACCGGGGTCGCCGGCGAACGGGTCGGCGGTCATCACTTGCCGCCGACCTTGCCCGCGAGCTCGGCGTCGGCGTCCTGCACGAGCGACTTCGTGTCGTGCGCGTACTGCGCGAGCGTTCGGCTCGTGTCCGCCAGCCACCCGGTCGAGCGCTCCTGCGATGTACGGAACACCGTGAAGGCGTCGGCGACCTCGTCCGCGCCGAACGCTCCGGCGTCGGTGGGCACCGAGGCGTTGGCGAACAACTCCTGCGCTGCGTCCAGCGCGTCGTGCACGCCGTCGAGCGTTGCGTACGAGACCCGCAGATCAGCCATCGTCTCCCCCGTCCGTCGCAACGCCCTCCGTCGCGATCCCACCGGCAACATATCAGTATCGGCATCTCGGACGAATCACTGTGCACAGATCGGTGCCCATCGGCGGTGCACCGGCATCCCCCGATCGGAGGATGCGGGTCGAGCCACCCGGCCGAGCCACCACCGTGCACGACCGGCCAGGCTGGACCCATGCCCGACACCCCCGCCATCGAGGTCCACCACCTCACGAAGCAGTACGCCACCGGCAAACGCGCCGTGGACGACGTCTCCTTCGACATCCTCCGCGGCGAGACCTTCGCGCTCCTCGGCCCGAACGGCGCCGGCAAGACCACGACGGTCGAGATCCTCGAGGGCTACCGCACCCGCACCGACGGTGACGTCCGGGTGCTCGGCCACGACCCCGCCCGCACGAGCCGCAGCCACAACGCACGCATCGGCATCGTCCTGCAGACCAGCGCCGAGTCCCCCAACGTCACCGTCGCGGAACAGCTCCGGCACTTCACGACCTTGTACCCGCGGCACCGCAGCGTCGAGGAGCTCCTCGAGAGGACCGGGCTCGAGCCGCAGCGCAACACCCGCATCAGCAGACTGAGCGGCGGCCAACGGCGCCGCGTCGACGTCGCCCTCGGCATCATCGGCCACCCCGAGGTCCTCTTCCTCGACGAGCCCACGACCGGCTTCGACCCGGAGGCCCGGCGCCGCTTCTGGGAGCTCATCGACGAGGTCAAGCGCGAGGGCACGACGATCCTCCTCACCACGCACTACCTCGACGAGGCCGCACACCTCGCCGACCGGGCAGCGGTCATCGCCGACGGCCGGCTGCTCGACATCGCCCCGATCGACGAGATCGGCGGTGCCGAGGCCCGCACCCCACGCGTCAGGTGGCGTGACGACGTCGGCGAACCCCACGAACGGCGCACGAACGAACCGACCGCCCTGATCCGGAGCACCCCGGAACCCATGCACGACCTCGAAGTCATCCGCCCGTCCCTCGAGGACGTCTACCTCGGAATGGTCGGCCACCGATGAGCACCGCGACGACGAACACGACCACCGCGAACGCCGCCACGATCGGCGCGCACCGCATCGGCTACGAACTCCGCTCGTACTTCCGAGCCCCCGACGCCGTCTTCTTCACCTTCCTCTTCCCCATCGTCATGCTGGCGCTCTTCTCGGTCGCGTTCAGCAGCGCGCCGGACATCCAGGCGGGCCCGAACGTCAGCGTCGACTACGCCACGTACTACCTGCCCGGCCTGGTCGCGACGGGCTTCCTGCTGTCCGGCACGCAGTCCCTCGGCGTCGACATCGCGGGCGAACGCAGCGACGGCACGCTGAAGCGTCTGGGCGGCACACCCCTGCCGGTGGTGAGCTACTTCATCGGCAAGATCGGCATGGTCCTCGTCACGACGGTCGTGCAGACCGCCCTGCTGCTGGCGATCGCGAGCCTCGTCTTCGGCGTGGACCTGCCCACCGACGGCGGCGCGTGGGCGCACTTCGCGGGCATCATGCTCCTCGGGGTCGCGACGAGCTGCGTCCTCGGCATCGCGATCTCGGCGCTCCCCCGCGAGGGCCGCCGCGCCACCGCCACGATCGTCCCCATCGTCCTGGTCCTCCAGTTCATCTCCGGCGTCTACCTCCCCTTCACGCAGCTCCCCGACTGGCTGCAGAACGTCGCGTCCGTCTTCCCCCTGCGGTGGATGGCGTCCGGCATGCGGTCGGTCTTCCTGCCCGACGCGTTCGCGTCCGCCGAGCCAGGAGGCGCGTGGCACCTCGGCCTCGGAGCCCTCGTCCTGACAGCGTGGCTGGTCCTGGGCACGGTGGCCTGCCTGCTGACGTTCCGGTGGAATCGCAAGGACGCGTGATCCGGCCTGTGGAAAACCGCTCGGCGGCATCCGGGCGATGGGATGCTGAGGCCATGGACCGCATCACGGCGCACCGCAACTGGGGCCTGCACGTGGCGTTCGGCGTCACGATCGCCCTCGTCGCGGTGATCACCGTGCTCGGGTGGTCCCCGTGGACGGACCGGTGGCCGGCGTTCGCGATGCTCGGCGTCCTCGCCGTGGCCTACGCGGCGTACGGGTGGCGCGGCTACGAGGTCCCCCGCGCTGCCGCCGGCTTCGTGCCGCTGCTGGTGTTCGCGGCGCTCGTGCTCCCCGCGGTCGTCCCGAGCACCGCCCTCGTGCAGTGCATCCTCTTCCCCGTCGCGTGGTGCCAGATCGAGCGGACACGGACGGCGGTGGTGGTGTCGGTCGCGATCGGCGTCGCCGCGGGGATCGGGCTCCAGATCGCGAGCGGCCCGGACAGCCTCGTCAGCACGGTCCTCATCGAGGGCGTCAGCATCGCGGGTGCCTGCGCGCTCGGACTCTGGATCACCCGGATCGCCGAACTCTCCGACGAGCGACGCCGCCTGCTCGACGAACTCCGTGCGACCCAGGACTCCCTCGCCGAGGCCCACCGCAGCGCCGGCGTGACGAGCGAACGCGAACGCCTCGCCCGCGAGATCCACGACACCGTCGCACAGAACCTCGCCGGCATCGTCATGCTCACCGAGCGCGCCCGCGGGGACCTCGCGGCCGAACGCGTCGACCGACTCGACGAGCGACTCACCATCCTCGAGGAGTCAGCCCGCGCAGCGCTCGAAGAGTCCCGCACCCTCGTCGCTGCGGGCGCTGCCGGGGTGGCGGGCGACGGACTCGGCGCCGCCCTGCACCGCCTCGGCGAGCGGTTCACGCGCGAGACCGGCGTCCCGGTCACGGTCGAGGCAGCGGACTGCGCGCTGGACCGCGACGCGCAGGTGGTGCTGCTCCGCGCCGCCCAGGAGGCACTGGCCAACGTCCGCGCGCACGCCCACGCCGCCACGGCGCGGGTCGCACTGCACGTGGCGGCCGACAGGGTCGGCCTGCGGGTCTCGGACGACGGCGTCGGCTTCAACGCGTCCCTCCCGACCGCCGGCCACGGGTTGCGGGGCCTGCGCGAGCGGCTCGCCCTCGCCGGCGGCACCTGCGCGATCACGAGCGAGGCCGGACGTGGCACCGTCGTCGAGGTGACGTTGCCCACCGGGGCCGAGCCGCGCCTCCCGGCAGTCGGCGCACCACTGACGGAGGTGCACCGGTGATCCGCGTCGTCGTGGCGGACGACCACCCGATCGTCCGCGCCGGCATCGTCGCGCTGCTCCAGGACGCCGACGACGTCGAGGTGGTCGGGCAGGCGAGCGACGGCGAGGCGGCGGTCGCGATCACGCTCGCCGAACGACCCGACGTCGTCCTGATGGACCTCCGCATGCCCGGCCTCGACGGCGACGACGCGACCGCGCGGATCCTCGCCCGCGAGCCGGGCGTCCGCGTGCTCATCCTGACGACGTACGAGTCGGACGACCAGATCCTCGCCGCGATCGAGGCCGGTGCCGCGGGGTACCTGCTCAAGGCGGCGCCGGAGTCGGAGATCCTCGCGGGCCTCCGCGCGACGGCACGGGGCGGGACGGCACTCGCACCCTCGGCCGCAGCTGCCCTCGTCCGCCGCGCGACCGGCAAGCCCACGACCGGGCCGACGCTGTCACCGCGCGAGCTCGAGGTCCTGCAGCTCGTCGCGCAGGGCAACTCGAACCCGGCGATCGGCCGCACGCTCTTCCTCAGCGAGACCACCGTCAAGACGCACCTCGGGCACGTGTTCGAGAAGCTCGGCGTGAACGACCGGACGCGCGCCGTGACCCGCGCGATGGAGCTCGGCCTGCTGCGCTGACCCCGCCCCGGCGGTCCCGCGGTCGCCCAGGAGCTCGCCGCCCTCCGACGACGGGGACGAACCGTCATCGACGGCGTCCACCAGGAGTCACCGCGGGAGCACTGGCAGTTCCGGCTCGACATCGACGAGGCCCGACAGAGATGGACGCTCGACCGATCGGACCAGCCTGAGCGCGTGACCGTTCCGGTTCGCGAATCCCGGGGATCCCGAACCAGAACGGTCAGAGGCGACCACACGATCCCGTCCGCGCCGCACCGAACCGCACCGCGGCGCGCCGCGCGCCCGCCTCGGCCTCACCGGACGGGAGGCGCGGCGCCTGCCCGCACCGCGCCTCCCGTCCCGGAACACGCGCCGTCTGCCATCCGGCGCGCGCCCCGGTCACCGCCGCGCGCCGGCCCCTCCCGACCGGACGCCCGGGTCCCGCCGGACGCGGAACACCCGGGCCGTCGGGGTGGCCCCGCCGTGGTCGACGTGCAGCACCCCCGCGTCGGCGTCCCACGAGACCTCCCAGGCCCCGAGCGCCGTCGGGAACAGCGGCGACACCTCCACCGGCAGCCCCACGAGCGCCAGCAGCGGCAACGACACCGACGACGACGCCCCCGGCAACGCCCACACCGACAGGTACAGATCCCCGTCCGGCACGTCGAGGCCGAGCGCGACCCAGGTGTCCTCCCACCCGGGCAGCCCGAGCGGCCACACCGGCAGCGCCGACGACACGTCCGCGAGCACGGTCCGGTGCGCCTCGATCGCCGCCGCCACGACACCCAGCTGCGCCGCTGACATCTCGTTGAGGTACCCGGACAGGTACATCCGCCCGAGTACGCCGTTGACGAGCGACAGGGTGAACAGGTCGTCGGACATCGACGGCGCCGGGTACGCCCAGTTCCCCGCCTGCTCGGGGAGCATCGCCGCGGGCGCTGCGGCGGCGATCGTGGCGGACAGCACCGGGTCCTGCTGGTCCGAGGTCGACTGCATGTGCAACCGGGACAGCATCGCGAAGTCGGCGCGCATCGCTCCCGAGGCGCAGTTCTCGATGAGGAGCGACGGGTAGCGGGCCTGCACGTCGTCGAGCCAGTCCAGCAGCGCCCGCTGGTGCTCGAGCTGCCCGTCGAACGACCCCGTCATCGTGTTGTCGTCCATCTTGAAGAACGTCACGCCGAGCGTCCCGACGAGCCGGTCGACGACCGCGTCGAGGTGCGCCCGGGCATCCGGCGAGCGCAGGTCGAGCAGGTGCCGGCCGTGCTCCGCGACCCGCACCCCGCGGTGGTGCACGAAGGCGGACGACGGCAACGACGACGCCAGCGGCGAGTGGATCCCGACGACCTCGGGTTCGAGCCAGAGCCCGGCCTGCATGCCGCGCGAACGGATGTGGTCGATGACGGAGCCGAGCCCGGTCGGGAACCGCGACGCCGCGGGCTCCCACGCGCCGACGGTGTCCCACCAGTGCCCCTCGGCGTACCAGCCGGCGTCGATGCAGAACAGGTCGGCACCGGCGTCGGCGGCCGCGTCGATGAGCGGCAGCAGCTTCTCGGTCGTGGGGTCGCCCATGAGCGTGTTCATGTAGTCGTTGAACACGAGCGGCAGCGTGTGGTCGGCGAGTCGCACGTGCCGGAACGCCCGACGCTGCCGGGTGAGCACCGCGAACGCGTCGCCGACCGAGCCGGCGATCCCGACCGACACCGGCACGGACACGAACGGCTGTCCCGGAGCGACGACGGCGCTCCACTGGTGCTCCTGGTCGGTCGGTCCGCTCAGCAGCACGTACGCGCGCCGCCGGGTCTCCCCCAGTTCGTAGAGCCACGGCCCGTTGTGCTCGACCTGCCACACGAGCGCGAAGTCGGCAGCGTGCAGCACGCCGATCGGCAGCGCCTCACCGGTGGACCACGAGCCGCGGTTCTGCACGACGGCGCGGCTGCGGGGCGGGTGGTGCTGCGCCTCGCGATCGATGCGGGCGAGTCCGATCGACCGCAGCGGATCGGTGCGCCACCGGCTCTCGGCTGCCCAGTCGTTCCCGGCCTGGGTCAACGACAGCTCGTCGACCGTCGCACCGGAGTCGGTCAGGAACGCCCCGGTCGCGAAGGACGAGACGAAGTCGACGACGTGCTCGCCCTCCGGCGCCGACACCTCGGTCCACGTCCGGAACGCTCCGACGCCGGCACGCGCGCAGAACACGGACACGACCTGGAGGCGCGTGGCCGCGTCCTCCTGCACGATCCGGAACCACAGGTCGGTCCCGTCCACCGCCCCGGTCGTGTCCGCGGGCCCTGATCCGGTCCCGCCCACGGACACGGGGGCGTCGTCGTGCGACACGTACCGGAGCCGTGCGCCGATGGTGGAGTCGACGTGCCGGAACCCGCCGGGGAACCTGCCGTGGCCGATGGTGGTCAGCTCGACGAGCGGCTGCGGGTCCTCGGGGCCGTCGGCGAGCGCCCCGCCCGTCGGCACGAACGACACCAGGGCGACCGGTCGGTCCGACGCGATCCGGAACCGTGCCGAGAACCCGGGCGTGACCCAGTCGACGAATGGACTCACAGCGTCCCGGCCCGGACCGCCCCGACCGGTGCCGGCGAACTCGTCACCCACTCCCCCAGGGTGTGGTCGTAGCAGGTGGTGTTGTCGATCGTGGAGCGGTCGAGTGCCGGTCCCGAGGTCACCCGGCGGTCGGTGCGCTCCGGGTCGGGGGCGGCCTCGGCGAGCAGCCGGGTGTAGTCGTGCTGCGGGTCGAGGATGACCGCGTCCGAGGGGCCCCGTTCGACGACCCGGCCGCGGTACAGCACCAGGATCTCGTCCGAGAAGTGCCGCGCAGTGGCGAGGTCGTGCGTGATGTACAGCACGGCGAGGTGGTCCTCGCGCTGCAGCCGGCCCATGAGGTTGAGCACGCTGAGCCGGATCGACACGTCGAGCATCGACACGGGCTCGTCGGCGATGAGCACCTGCGCGCCGGGTGCGAGGGCCCGGGCGATCGCGACGCGCTGTCGCTGCCCGCCGGAGAGCTCGTGCGGGCGGCGGGACGCGAAGTCCTCGTCGAGGTTCACGCGGCCGAGCAGTTCCCGGACGCGTTCGGCGGTCTCCTCGGCGCCGCGCGCACGGTGGTGGAGCTGCAGCGGGCGGGCGATGTGGTGCTCGATGGAGTGGAACGGGTTGAGCGACGCGAAGGGGTCCTGGAACACCATCTGCACGTGCCGGCGGTACATGCTGCCGACGACGGGGGTGCCGTCCTCGAGCCGGACGTCGATCGAGCCGCGCGTGGTGCTCTCCAGCTTCGCGAGCATCCGGGCGATCGTCGACTTGCCCGAACCGGACTCCCCGACGAGGGCGACGGTGCGTCCGGGCAGGAGCTCGAACGACACGTCGTCGACGGCGCGGAGGGTGGTCCGGCGCAGGCCCTTCCGCGTGTGGAAGTCCTTACCGAGGTGGCTGACGGTCACACTGGTCATCGGACGACCTCCTGGGTGTCGAGGTCCGAGCCGTCGATGCTCGCCCCGGTGCGGATGAAGTCGCCGCGGGCGCCGGACAGGCTCGGGAAGGACTGCAGCAGCCGCCGGGTGTAGGGGTGCTGCGGGTCGTGCTGGATGGTGTCGGCGGTGGCGCACTCGACGACCTCGCCGCGGAGCATGATCGCGATCCGGTCGCTGATCTCGAGCAGCAGCGGCAGGTCGTGCGTGATGAACACGACCGCGAAGCCGAGCTCGTCGCGCAGGCGGACGATCTCGCGGAGGATCTCCCGCTGCACGACGACGTCGAGCGCGGTGGTCGGCTCGTCCATGATCATGACCTGCGGCTCGAGCAGCATCGCCATCGCGATCATCACGCGCTGCCGCATGCCGCCGGAGAGTTCGTGCGGGTACGCCGTGATGCGGGACGGGTCGACCCCGACCCGGCGGAGTGCGTCCTCCGCGATCGCCCGACGCTCCTTGCGGGGCATGCCGCGGCGGTGCTCGACGAGCGCGTCGTCGAGCTGTGCCCGGATCGTGGTGACCGGGTTGAGCGCGTTCATAGCCCCCTGGAACACCATCGACAGCTTCGACCAGCGGACGGCACGGAGCTGCTCGTCGCCGAGGCCGAGCAGGTCGACGTCGCTGCCGTCCCGGTCGTGGAACGTGATGCTGCCGGACGTCACCTTCGCCGGCGGCTTGTGCAGCCGGGTGATGGCGTAGGCGAGCGTCGTCTTGCCGCAGCCGGACTCCCCGGCCAGCCCGAGGATCTCCCCGGGCGCGAGCGTCAGCGAGACGTCCTTGACGGCGTGCACCGGGTGCTCGGTCTCGTAGACGACGTCGAGGTGGTCGATGGTGAGGACGGCGTCCCGGGTCATCGGGCGACCCCCTTCCGGTCGGTGGTGGTCTCGGTGAGGCGAGCCGCGCCTCCTGGGCCCGGACGACGGGCCGCACGACGTGCGCGACGTTCACGCCGTCGCTGCGCCCGCACGTTCGCGAGCCGCGGGTTGATGACCTCGTCGATCGAGAAGTTGACGAGGGAGAGGCCCATGCCGAGCAGTGCGATGAGGAGCCCCGGCGGGACGAACCACCACCAGGCGCCCTGGGCGAGCGCGAAGCCGTTCTGCGCGTAGAAGAGCATCGTGCCGAGCGTCGACGAGTTCGAGGCGCCGAGGCCGAGGAAGGACAGCCCGGCCTCGCCGAGGATCGCGGCGATGACGGCGAACACGAACTGCGACGCGAGCACCGGCAGCAGGTTCGGCAGGATCTCCACCGCGATGACCCGCCACGGTCGTTCCCCGGCGACCCGCGCAGCGGACACGTAGTCGCGGTTCCGGATCGACATCGTCTGCGCGCGCAGGACCCGGGCGGACCCGGCCCACGACGTGATCGCGAGGACGATGGCGATGGTCCAGAGGCCTCGGGCCTCCTGCGGGACGAGGCCCGAGATGACGATGACGAGCGGCAGGCCCGGGATCACGAGGAACACGTTCGAGAAGAGCGAGAACGCCTCGTCCATGATCCCGCCGAGGTACGCGCCGAGGATGCCGAAGAACGCCGACAGCACCGTGGCGAGGACACCGACGATGAGGCCGATCTGCAGGCTGCCCCGGGTGGCGAACGCGAGCTGGGCGAGGACGTCCTGCCCGGTCTGGGTCGTCCCGAGCAGGTTGTCGGCGCTCGGCGGCTGCATGCCCGAGTCGCGGATGGCGCTCGGGTCGCCGACGAGCAGCGGGCCGAGCAGCCCGAACAGGGCGACGCCGACGATGAGCACGATGCCCGTGACGAGCCACGGCGTCAGCGTGGGGAGGAACCGGCGGAGGCCGCCCTTCGGCCGGCCACGACGAGCGGTCGCGATGCTCCGGGTGGAACCGGCCTCGGCCTCCTCGGTGAGGGCGCCGATGGTGGGTTCGGTCTCCTGTTGGATGTTGGTCATGGTCGTGTCCTCCTAGCTCCGGGCCCGGGTGCGCGGGTCGATGAGCCCGTAGAGCAGGTCGACGACGAGGTTCGCGCCGAGGACCGCCAGGGTGATGAACAGGAAGATGCCCTGCATGAGCGCGTAGTCGTTGTTCGTCACCGCGGACAGGAGCTTCGACCCGATGCCGGGGTACGAGAACACCTGCTCGGTGACGACGGACCCGGACACGATGAACCCGAGGGAGATCGCGAACCCGGCGACCGACGGCAGCACGGCGTTGCGGGCGGCGTAGTTGCGGAGGACCTTGCCGTGCGGCAGGCCCTTCGCGAGCGCCGTGGTGATGTAGTCCTCGGACAGCGTGGACACCATCATGTTGCGCATCCCGAGCAGCCAGCCGCCGAGCGAGGCGAGCACGATCGTCGCGGCGGGCAGCACGCCGTACTTGAGCGCCGACATGAGGAACTCGCCGTTGAACCCCGGCGTGAGGACGACGTCGTAGCCGCCCTGGGCCGGGAACAGGTGCAGTCCGGTGGCGAAGAAGTACACGAGGATCAGCGCGAGCCAGAAGTACGGCACCGCGGCGAGCAGGGTGGTGGCCGGCACGAACGAGTCGAGCCAGGTGCCCGGTCGCCACCCGACGAAGGCGCCGAGGGCGACCCCGATGACGGCGGCGAGCACGGTGGCGATGCCGACGAGGGCGATCGTCCACGGCAGGGAGCTCCCGATGACCTCGGTCACCGGTGCCGGGAAGTAGCTCACCGATACCCCGAGGTCACCGCGGAACACGTTGCCCAGGTACTGGCCGTACTGGGCGAGGATCGGTTCCGAGGAGTTGCCACCGAGGAGCAGCTCGTACGCCTGCCGGGTCGCCGGGGTCACCTGCCCGCCGCGCTGCTGGAGCTTGGCGAGCAGGATGTCCACCGGGTTCCCGGGCAGGAGCCTGGGGATGATGAAGTTCAGCGTCAACGCCGCCCAGAGGGCCACGATGTAGAAGCCGATCTTGCGCAGGAAGTAGTGCATACGAGCGCTCCTCGGTCGCAGTCCTCGCCTCAGCCCTTGGCGGGCTTGAGGGCCTTGAAGATCTCGGCGTTGTCCGGGCTCGCCCAGACCGCCGGGAACGCGTACAGGTCGTCCTTCGTCGGCCAGCCGGTGAACTTCGCGGCGTGGAACTCACTCGTCGTGCCGCCGGTCATGATCGGGATGTACGGCATGTCCTCGACGACGTGCTGCTGGATGACGTCGAGTTCGGGCTGGGTCGCCGTGGTGTCCTCCGGGTTGATCGTCGCGAGCTTCTGCAGCGCGGCGTCGACCTCGGGGTTGCTGTAACGGGCGATGTTCATCGGGGCCGCCTCGCCGACCTTCGCGGTGTTCGCGGTCGAGTAGTAGTTGTTGTAGAGGTAGTACGGGTTCGCGGTCGGGCCCTGGCCGAGCGAGTCGATCGCGAGCTGGTAGTTGCCCTTGGTCTTCTTGTCGGTCCACTCGTTCCACGACGACTGCTGCGCCTTGAGCTCGATGCCGGCAGCCTTGAGCTGCTGCGTCATCGTGTCGATCGCGGTGATGTAGTCGGTCCAGCCGGTGACGACCTCGACCGTCAGGGACAGCTTCTCGCCGTCCTTCGCGTAGATGCCGTCGGCACCCTTGGCGTACCCGGCGTCCTCGAGCGTCGAGGCCGCGGCGTCGGTGTCGGCACCGGACGGCATCACGGCCGGCGAGACGTCCTTCGAGATCATGTCCTCCTGCGTCGTCGTCAGTGCGAACGTCGGCGAGATCTCGCTGGCGGTGTTCGAGAACGCGAGGGAGTTGAGCTGCTTGCGGTTGATCGCGTCGGCGATGGCGTGCCGCACGGCCGGGTCGGTCTGCGGGCCCGAGCAGCCGAGCGCCGTCGACGAGCAGGTCAGCAGGGCCATCTGGTTCTGGCCGACGGTGATGCCGTCGTAGCCCTGGTAGTGGCCGGGGATGTCGTCCATGTTCGGGACCGGGCCGGTCTGCCAGTCGATCGAGCCCTGCGACAGGGCGTCGGCACCCGCGGTGTTGCCGGAGAGCGACAGGTAGCGGATCGTCTTCACGGCCGGGGCACCGCCCCAGTAGTCCTTGTTCGCCTCGAGGGTGAACGCCTGCGCCTTGAACGTGCCGAGCGTGTACGGGCCGGTCCCGACGGGCTTGCGCACGACGTCGGTGGTCGGGTCGATGTCCTTCCAGAGGTGCTCCGGCACGATCCAGGTCTTGCCGAGCAGGTTCGGGCCGAGCACGAAGGACGGCTTCGCGAAGGACACGACGACCTTGTCGTCCCCCTCGGCCTTCGCGGTGCCGTCGTACCCGATGGAGTTCAGCGCCTTGTACTTCTTGAGCATGTCGAGGGTGAACACGACGTCCTTCGCCGTGAAGGGCTTCCCGTCGCTCCACTTCGCGTCGTCGCGGAGCGTGATGCTCAGCTGGGTGCCGTCGGCGTTCCACTCATAGCTCTTGCCGAGCAGCGGCTTCGGGTCGTTCGTGTTCACGTTCGTGATGAAGAACAGGCCCTCGTAGATCGTCCCGACGCCACCGATGTTCGACGGCGACCAGGGGTTGTAGTTGATCTGGTAGTCGCCGGACTGTCCGGTGTACGCGATCAGGGTCGACGCGGAGTCGGACGACGCCGCGGTCCCGCTCGAGCTGCAGCCGGTGAGGGCGAGTCCCGCGGTGGTGAGGATGGCCGCGGCCGCGATGGCGAGCCGCCGGGAACGGTTTGGTGTTGACATCGTTGTCCTCTCGGTCTGCTCCGTCGCAGGCCTGGTCGTTGTGACCGCGATTGTTACACGGCTAAACTAACCCGGTCAAGAGCTTGCACGACGACGTGAGGAGGCGCGATGGAGCGCACGACACTGGACGGCCACTGGACCCTCGAGGCGGTGGCCGGTCCACCGGAGGCCGATGCCCACCGCGACCCGGTGCAGGCGGTGGTGCCCGGCTGCGTGCACACCGACCTGCTGCGCGCCAGCAGGATCCCCGATCCGTTCGACGGTGACGGCGAGGCCGCGACGCAGTGGATCGGCGACACGGTCTGGCGGTACCGGCGGACGTTCGACTGGGCCGACGGCACCGGGTTGCGCCGCCACGACCTCGTCGCGGACGGACTCGACACGCTCGCGACGATCGAGCTCAACGGCATCGTCGTCGGCACCACCGCGAACCAGCACCGCTCGTACCGGTTCCCCGTCGGACACCTGCTCCGACCGGGCGCGAACGAGCTCGTCGTCACGTTCGACGCGCCCGTGCCCGCGGCCGTCCGGCTCTCCGAGCTGCACGGCGGCGAGCTCCCGCACGTCAACCACCACCCGTACAACGCGCTGCGGAAGAACGCGTCGAACTTCGGCTGGGACTGGGGCGTCGACGTCGCGACGAGCGGCATCTGGAAGTCGATCGGCATCGAGTCCTGGAGCGGCGTCCGCATCGCGGCCGTCCGCCCGCTCGTCGACGTCGACGGCACCACCGGCGTGCTCACGGCGCACGTCGACGTCGAGTTCGCCGGTTCCTCCGGCGCCTTCTCGCAGGCCATCGGCAGCGCGCCCGTCGCGTCCGCGGGTGGTGACGCGGATGCCGGACTGGAGGCCCGGATCACCCTGGCCCCGCACCACGCGTCCGCAGCGCACCCCGGTTCCGACACCGCGCCTCCCGTCCGCCCCACCGACCCCGCCGACACCGCCGGCCGGGTCGTCGGCGCGCGACCCGTCGCGACCGGTCCGGACCGCACGACCGGCTCCGCCGTCGTGCGGCTCGAGGTCCCCGAGGTCGCCGTCTGGTGGCCGCGCGGCCACGGCGACCAGCCCCTGTACGACGTCCGGGTCGAGGTCGGTGACGACGTCTGGACCGGCCGGGTGGGGTTCCGGACCGTCACCCTCGACACGGCTGCCGACGCGGGTGGCGCGCCGTTCCTCCTGCGGGTCAACGACCGGCCCGTCATCGTGCGCGGGGCGAACTGGATCCCGGACCACGCGTACCTCACCGAGATGACGGCCGAGCGCTACGCCGAGCGGATCGACGACGCGGTCGAGGCGAACGTCAACCTGCTCCGGATCTGGGGCGGCGGGGTCTACGAGTCCGACGACCTGTACGACCGGTGCGACGAGCTCGGGATCCTCGTCTGGCAGGACTTCCTGTTCGCTTGCGCGGCCTACGCCGAGGAACCCTGGCTGGCCGACGAGGTCGAGCCCGAGGTCCGCGAGGCCGTCACCCGCCTCAGTCCCCACCCCTCGCTCGTGGTGTGGAACGGCAACAACGAGAACCTCGTGGCGTACGCCGAGTGGGGGTGGCGGCCGTCGCTCGTCGGTCGCACCTGGGGCAACGGGTACTACCGTTCCCTGCTGCCCGCGATCGTCGCGGAGCTCGACCCGACCCGGCCGTACACCCCCGGGAGCCCGTTCTCGTTCGACGAGTACCTGACGCCGAACGACGAGCGGAACGGCAGCGTGCACATCTGGGACGTCTGGAACACGAAGGACTACACCGCCTACGCCGACTGGCAGCCGCGGTTCGTCGCCGAGTTCGGGTTCCAGGGGCCGCCCGCGTGGTCGACCCTCACCGCGGTGGTGCACGACGAGCCGCTCGACCCGGACGGCCACGAGATGCTCGTGCACCAGAAGGCGCACGAGGGCAACCGGAAGCTCGCCGACGGCATGCGCGGGCACCTCCCGGCGCCGACGACCATCGAGGACTGGCACTGGGCCGCGCAGCTCAACCAGGCGCACGCGATCCGCTTCGGCATGGAGTGGTTCCGGTCCCGCACGCCGGACAACACCGGCATGGTCGTCTGGCAGCTCAACGACGACTGGCCCGTGGTGTCCTGGGCACTCGTCGACCACGCCGGGCACCGGAAGCCGGTCTGGTACGCGGTCCGACAGGCCTACCGCGAGGTCCTCGCGACGGTCCAGCGGTCGACGGCGGGCGACGGGCTCGACGTCGTCGTCGTGAACGCCGGCGGTGCGCCCGTCACCGACGAGGTCGTCGTCGAGCGCCGCGCGTTCGACGGCACGGTGCTCGCGACGACCACGGCGACCGTCTCGGTCGACCCGGCGGACGCGGTCCGGATCACGCTGCCCGTCGAGGTCGCGGCGCCGCAGGACCGCTCGGGTGAGGTGCTCGTGGTGACCGGGTCGACCTCGGGGCGGCGTGTGCACGACTTCGCGGAGGTCGTCGACCAGCGCCTCGGGCGTCGACCGTTCTCGGTCGACGTCGCGGCGACGCCGGAGGGAGCGCGGGTCACGGTCACGGCGACGGCGTACGTGCGGGACCTCGCGCTGTTCCCGGACCGGGTGGTCGCCACGGCCCGGGTCGACGAGGGGCTGGTGTCGCTGCTGCCCGGCGAGTCGGCGGTGTTCGAGGTCACGCGCGCGGCGGGCATCGACGTGGAGGCGTTGGCCGGGCACCTGGTGCTCCGGCACGCGGGCGACCTCCTGCCCTGAGGCGTGGACGGGCCGGGCGCGTGCCCGGCCCGTCCACCCCGGTCAGCCGGTCGCCTGCACCTCGAGCACGAGCGCGGTTCCCGGCGCCAGCGCGGGCAGCCGCACCCCCACGTCCTCGAGCACCGCGCCGGACAGCTCCACGCTCCCCCGCTCGATCCACGGCGTCCGGGTCACGTCGACCCCCTTCGGCACCCGCAACCCCGTCACCGGCGCGACCCGGTACCGGCGCTCCCGGTCGAGTCCGCGCAGGCGCAGCGGCACGGCCAGGGACCGCGGACCCGTCACGGTCCGGGCGACCCGCACGAGGGCTCGAGACCGATCGCGCGCGACGACCGCCGTCGTCGCGAGCCCGGGGTCCCCGAGCTCGACGTGGTGCAGCCGCCCGGAGTGCAGCAGTCCCCGCTCCCGCTTGTAGAGCGCGGTCCACTCCCGCAGCCGGTCGAGCTCCGCGGGGCTGCACCGGGTGACGTCGGTCTCGATGCCGGCGCTGCCGAAGAGCGACACCGCCATCCGGAAGTCGAGGTCGAGGTGCCGCCCGGTGGTGTGCGACACCTCCGGGCCGACGTGCGACCCGATGAGCTCGAGCGGCAGCAGGAGCTCGGTCCACCGCTGGATCGGCAGCCGTTCCATCGCGTCGTTCGAGTCCGAGGCCCACACCCGGTCGGCGCGTTCGAGGACGCCCAGGTCGACCCGGGCGCCGCCGGACGCACACGCCTCGATCTCCAGCCAGGGGTGTCGGCGACGGAGCTCATCCATGACCGCGTAGGCACCGCGGGTGTGCGCGTCGAGGCCGACCCGGCCGGCGTGCACGGTCTGCACGACGTCGCGGTTCTGGTCCCACTTCACGAAGTCGACGTGGTGCGCGCCGATCACCGCCGACATCCGGTCGAGCACGTGCTCGCGGACGTCCGCGCGGGCGAGGTCGAGCACGTACTGGTGCCGCCACGTCCGAGTGCGCCCGGGGTCCTGCAGGAGCCAGTCCGGGTGGTCGACCGCGAGCTCGGACACCGGGCTCACCATCTCCGGCTCGAACCACAGCCCGAAGTCCATGCCGAGCGATCGGACTCCGGCGACGAGCGGGCCGAGGCCCTGCGGCCAGACGTCGGCGTCGACCGTCCAGTCGCCGAGGGCCGTGGTGTCGGAGCGGCGCCCGGTGAACCAGCCGTCGTCGAGGACGAACCGTTCGACACCGACGTCTGCAGCGACCCGCGCGAGTGCGAGCAGCGGCTCCAGCTCCTGCCGGTAGTAGACGGCCTCCCAGGTGTTCAGCACGACGGGACGCGGGGTCCGTGGGTGCCCGGGGCGCGCGCGGAGGGAGTCGTGGAGGCGGGCGGCGACCCCGTCGAGCCCGCCGTCGGTCCAGACGAAGACGGTGTCGGGCGTGGTGAACGTCTCGCCCGGACGGAGCAAGACCTCGCCCGCGCGCAGGAGCTCCCCCGCGCCGAGCACGGGACGGGCCTCGGCGAGCTGGTCGTACCGGTGCACGGAGTCCGCGCTCCACGCCGGGTGCACCGCCCACAGCTCGCCGGTGGTGTCGTCGAACCCCGGGGTCCCGAGCACCGTGAGGGTCGGGGCGTCGTGCCCGGTCCGCCCCCGGCGGCTCTCGCGCACGTGCACACCGTCGGTCATCGCCCGCCGCTGCGGGGTCCGCTCGCGGGTCCACCGTCCGGCGAGGTCGAGCACCTCGGCGGCACGCTCCCCCACCGGCAGCACCGCTTCGAGCGCCTGCACCTCGACGTCGGCCGTGCCGCTGTTCGTCAGCGCGTGCCGCACCCGCAGGACCCCGGCGTCGTCGAGGGCGAACTCGCTGTGCAGCGCCACCTCGTCCGACGCGGCGTCGACCACGAGCAGCTGTCCCTCGACGTGCACCACGACGTCGCGCCACACCGGGACGAGCGGACGACCGCCGACCTGTCCGGCGATCCCGGGCCGCCCCTCCCACCCGTCCTGTTCGGTGGGCAGGATCGTCACCGGCCACGGGGCGTCGAACGCGCTCGGTGAGACCGCCCGCGCGACGGCGAGCACGAGGTCGTCCGCGTCCTCCGGCACGACCTCGCCGACGTCCCGCCCCCAGTGCAGCACCTCGGGCAGGCCGTCGACACGGGTCGCGACGACGACACCCACCCCGGCTGCGCGCAGCGCGTGGACGCGCGTCACCGCCGCGGGCACGGCTGCCCGCGCCTCCTCGCCGTCCACGACGGTCATGCCGTCGCCTCCTCGAGGAGCACACGGACGCCGCCGGCGGGCACGACGGTCTCCGGGCCGTGCCCGGAGCCGTCGAGCAGGTCGGTCCCGGCGGCCGACAGGACGACGTCGTCGGTGCGGTGGTTCAGGAGGAACAGGATCCCGGTGCCGTCCTGCCGGACGCGACGCACTGCCTCCAGGCCTGGAGGCGCGGTGACGGTCCGCGCGATCGCGCGCTCCTCGACGATCCGGTCCACGATCCGTTGCACCCCGTCCGCGTCGAGCATCGCCGAGACGTACCAGGCGCCGCCGCCGGCGGCGCGGCGTGTGACCGCGGGGCGGCCCGCGAGCGGCCCGTCGACGTGCCGGAGGACGACGTCGGCGGCCTCGACGACCACGTCCTCCGCCCAGTCGGTGACGACTGTGCCGTCGTCGAGCAGGACGCGCTCGTCGCGCTGCAGCGGGGTGAACTCCTCCGACCACACGCCGAGCACGTCGCGGAACGCACCCGGGTAGCCACCGGTGCGGACCCGCGCGGTCTCGTCCACGATCCCCGAGGCGTAGGTCACCAGGAGCGTCGCGCCGTGCTCCACGACGGCGCTGATCCGCGCCGCGGCCGCGTCGTCGACGACGAAGAGGGTCGGGAGCACCACGACGTCGTACCCGGACAGGTCGGCGTCGAGCGGGACGACGTCGGTCAGGACCTGGCGGCGCCAGAACGCGGTGTGCCAGGCACGGAGCTCGTGCCCGTACCGGAGTCCCCGGTGCGGCTTCAGTCCGGACTGGAGCGCCCAGCCGGACGCCTCGTCCACGACGATCGCGACGCGGGCACCTTCGACCGGGGCGCCCTGGACCGGCCCGAGGGCGCGGAGTGCGCGGCCGAGGGCGCAGACCTCGCGCCAGACGCGGCTCCGGGTGCCGGCGTGCGGGACCATCGCGGAGTGGAACTGCTCGGCGCCGGCGGTCGACGCGCGCCACTGGAAGAAGAGCGCGCCGTCCGACCCGCGTGCGACGTGGGCGAGCGAGTTGCGGAGGATCTCGCCGGGTTCCTTCGCCCGGTTCCGCTGCTGCCAGCTCGGGCCCCCGGTCGAGTGCTCCATGAGCAGCCACGGACCGCCGTCGCGGGTCATCCCGCGCATGCGGTCGGCAGCGGCCGCGAGGTCCTCGGCGCGGTCGGGGTCGTCGACCAGCGTGTAGTGGTCGTTCGCCGGGATCGCGACGTGGCGGGCCCACTCGGCGTAGTCGACGACCTGGGAACCGGCGCCCACCATGAAGTTCGTCGTGACGGGTGCCGCCGAGTGCTGCTCGATGACGGCCTTCTCGGCCTCGAAGTGGGCGAGGAGCGCGTCCGACGAGTAGCGCTCGAAGTCGAGGGCGAGCCCCGGGTTCGGCGCCCCACCGACGCCGCGCGGCGGGGAGACCTCGTCGAACGACGTGTAGGTGTGCCCCCAGAAGGCGGTGCCCCACGCGGCGTTCGCTGCGCCGACGTCGTCGTACCGCGCGCGGAGCCAGCGCCGGAAGTCGGCTGCCGAGACCTCGCAGTAGCAGCGGCCGTTCCCGCCGCCGAGCTCGTTGCTCACGTGCCAGAGCCGGACCGCGGGGTGCTCCCCGTACCGTTCGGCCAGGGCGCCGGCGATCCGGAGCGCGTGCGCGCGGAACACCGGCGAGGCCGGGCACCAGCCGAGTCGGCCACCGGGACGCTCGCGGCGTTCGGTCGCGTCGACGGGCAGGATCTCGGGGTGCGCCGTGAGCAGCCAGTTCGGCGGGGCGGCGGTCGGTGTCGCGAGGTCCACCGCGATGCCGTTGTCGTGCAGCAGGTCGAGTACGTCGTCGAGCCAGTCCCAGGTGTACTCCCCCGGTGACCGCTCGAGGAGCCCCCACGAGAAGACCCCGACCGTGACGAGGTTCACACCGGCCTCGCGCATGAGTCGGACGTCCTCGTCCCACACCGAGCGCGGCCACTGCTCGGGGCTGTAGTCACCACCGAACGACAGGTCCTCGGTGGGCCAGGGCACGGAACGAGCAGGGGTCACGACATCTCCTTCGACGGGTGGACCGGACCAGCATCCCGCCCGTCGAAGGCGTTTGTCAACTCGGGTAACTAAGTCAGAAGCGGAGGAGTCGGCGGACCGCGAGGACCGCGGCCGCACGCGCCCACTCGGAGAACTCGAACGGTTGCACGACGATGGTCACGGCGGGCTCGTACGGGCGGAGGCCCTGCCAGAACGCCGCGTCCACCTCGGCGCGGGCGAGGTCGTACACGGGCAGGCCGTCGCCGGTCAGCACGATGGACTCCGGGTCCACCAGCGTCACCACCGTCGACAGGAGGACACCCAGGGCGGTGCCGGCGTCGCGGAGGGCCTGGAGCGCCCGCTCGTCCCCCGCGCGGGCCAGGTCGACCACCGCGTCGTACCCGGCGTCCTCGTGGCCGGCGTTCCGCGCCACGATGGAGCTCGGCAAGTAGCTCGACACGCAGCCCGCGTGCCCGACCCCGCAGTCCGGACCGCCGCCGTACACGGGCAGGTGCCCGACGCGACCGAACCGACCGTGGGCGCCCTCCGACACCTCGCCGTTCGTGACGAACCCGAACCCGACGCCCGCCCCGACCGTGACGAGTGCCATCGAGGTGACGCCCGCGCCGGCGCCGATCCAGTGCTCCTTCGCCGTGAGCGCGTCGACGTCGTTCACCGTGAAGGTCACGAGCCCCGTCCGGCGCTCGAGCATGTCCGACAGCGGGACGTCGCGCCAGCCGAGGAACTGCGACACCTCGACCAGGGTCACGCCGTCACGGGTGACCACGTCGCCGGGCACCGAGACGCCGAGCGAGCAGATCGCCGGCGACGCTGCCCGGAGCCGGTCGACGACCTCGCCGACCTGGGCGACCAGCGCGTCGGGCGATGCGTCGCGCAGCACCTCCTCGTGCAGCGCAAGTACCCGTCCCGCGAGGTCCGTGACCGCCGCGTACAGACGGTCCTGCGTGAGCTTCACGCCCACGAACTCCCACACGCCCTCGCTCGTCCGGAGGAGCTCCGACGGCCGACCGGTGGCGCCACGCACCCCCGTACCGACCTCGATCACGAACCCGTGTTCCTGGAGCGTCCGCACGGCCCGCGTGAGACTCGCCCGCGAGAGGCCGAGCGACCGAGCGATCTCCGCACGGGAGAGCACACCGTGCACGAGGATCTCGCGCAGGGCGGACCTCGTCGCATCGGTCAACACCGGCCACACCGGACCCGGGTCGATCGCTGCTCGATCGAGCTGCTCGGTCATCGGTCCCCTTCGTTCGTCGGCCGATCATAACGCGCCTGGAAACGCAGAAAACCCCTGACCACGTGGTGGTCAGGGGTTCCCTGGTATTCGTAACGTTGAGTCCGGCGGCGTCCTACTCTCCCACAAGGTCCCCCTTGCAGTACCATCGGCGCTGAGAGGCTTAGCTTCCGGGTTCGGAATGTGACCGGGCGTTTCCCTCTCGCTATGACCACCGGAACACCTTCGACCCAATCGCTTGGAAATTCGAAAGCTGTTCCGCGCATGCGCGGTGTTCAGTTTCTTGTTCCCGATCGTCTGTCGGGAACCACAAAGTGGACGCGAGCCCCACACCGAAGTGTGGGAAATAGTTGTATTGTCAAGTCTTCGGCTTATTAGTACCGGTCAGCTCCACGGGTCGTTAGTCCCCGCTTCCACATCCGGCCTATCAACCCAGTAGTCTGCTGGGAGCCTCTCACACTCAAGGTGCATGGAAATCTCATCTCGAAGACGGCTTCCCGCTTAGATGCTTTCAGCGGTTATCCGGTCCGAACGTAGCTAATCAGCGGTGCCCTTGGCAGAACAACTGACACACCAGAGGTTCGTCCATCCCGGTCCTCTCGTACTAGGGATAGATCTTCTCAAATTTCCAACGCGCGCAGCGGATAGGGACCGAACTGTCTCACGACGTTCTAAACCCAGCTCGCGTACCGCTTTAATGGGCGAACAGCCCAACCCTTGGGACCTACTCCAGCCCCAGGATGCGACGAGCCGACATCGAGGTGCCAAACCATGCCGTCGATATGGACTCTTGGGCAAGATCAGCCTGTTATCCCCGAGGTACCTTTTATCCGTTGAGCGACAGCGCTTCCACAAGCCACTGCCGGATCACTAGTCCCGACTTTCGTCCCTGCTCGACCTGTCAGTCTCACAGTCAAGCTCCCTTGTGCACTTACACTCGCCACCTGATTGCCAACCAGGTTGAGGGAACCTTTGGGCGCCTCCGTTACTCTTTGGGAGGCAACCGCCCCAGTTAAACTACCCACCAGGCACTGTCCATGAACCCGATCAGGGTCCTACGTTAGACATCCAGAGTGACCAGAGTGGTATTTCAACAATGACTCCACGAACACTAGCGTGCCCGCTTCACAGTCTCCCACCTATCCTACACAAGCCACACCGAACACCAATACCAAGCTGTAGTAAAGGTCACGGGGTCTTTCCGTCCTGCTGCGCGTAACGAGCATCTTTACTCGTAGTGCAATTTCGCCGAGTTCGCGGTTGAGACAGCTGGGAAGTCGTTACGCCATTCGTGCAGGTCGGAACTTACCCGACAAGGAATTTCGCTACCTTAGGATGGTTATAGTTACCACCGCCGTTTACTGGGGCTTAAATTCAGAGCTTCGCCCAAAGGCTAACCCTTCCTCTTAACCTTCCAGCACCGGGCAGGCGTCAGTCCGTATACATCGTCTTGCGACTTCGCACGGACCTGTGTTTTTAGTAAACAGTCGCTTCCCACTGGTCTCTGCGGCCTTCAACGCTCAGCGGAGCAAGTCCGCATCACGTGTCCGGCCCCCCTTCTCCCGAAGTTACGGGGGCATTTTGCCGAGTTCCTTAACCACGATTCTCTCGATCTCCTTGGTATTCTCTACCTGACCACCTGAGTCGGTTTCGGGTACGGGCGGCTGCAACCTCGCGTCGATGCTTTTCTCGGCAGCATAGGATCACTGATTTCCCCTTACGGGTACGCGTCGGATCTCAGGCATACAGACGACGGATTTGCCTATCGTCAGCCCTACATCCTTACACCAGGATCACCTTACGGATACCATCGCCTGGCTCAGCTACCTTCCTGCGTCACACCTGTTCATACGCTAACCGCACCAGCATGGGGTCGAGCGTTAGACCGCACGCCATCACCCCGAAGGGATCCGGTCAATGCGGGTTAGGACTCTTAGCACCACTGGATTAGCTTGGGCGGTTGTTCGCCGGTACGGGAATATCAACCCGTTGTCCATCGACTACGCCTGTCGGCCTCGCCTTAGGTCCCGACTTACCCAGGGCGGATTAACCTGGCCCTGGAACCCTTGGTCTTTCGGAGGACGGGTTTCTCACCCGTCTTTCGCTACTCATGCCTGCATTCTCACTCGTGTAGCGTCCACGGCTGGATCACTCCGCCGCTTCACTCGCCACACGACGCTCTCCTACCACTCCGCACGACTGAACCACGAAGGCTTATCGAGTGTGCGAAATCTACAACTTCGGCGGTGTGCTTGAGCCCCGTTACATTGTCGGCGCGGAATCACTTGACCAGTGAGCTATTACGCACTCTTTCAAGGGTGGCTGCTTCTAAGCCAACCTCCTGGTTGTCTATGCAACTCCACATCCTTTCCCACTTAGCACACGCTTAGGGGCCTTAGTTGGTAGTCTGGGTTGTTTCCCTCTCGACGATGAAGCTTATCCCCCACCGTCTCACTGCTGCGCTCTCACTCACCGGCATTCGGAGTTTGGCTGACGTCAGTAACCTGTTGAGGCCCATCGGCCATCCAGTAGCTCTACCTCCGGCGAGAAACACGCAACGCTGCACCTAAATGCATTTCGGAGAGAACCAGCTATCACGAAGTTTGATTGGCCTTTCACCCCTATCCACAGCTCATCCCCTCCATTTTCAACTGAAGTGGGTTCGGTCCTCCACGACGTCTTACCGTCGCTTCAACCTGGCCATGGATAGATCACTTCGCTTCGGGTCTAGGACATGCGACTCAAATCGCCCTATTCAGACTCGCTTTCGCTACGGCTGCCCCACACGGGTTAACCTCGCCACATATCACTAACTCGCAGGCTCATTCTTCAAAAGGCACGCCGTCACCCCTACAAGGAGGCTCCGACGGTTTGTAAGCAAACGGTTTCAGGTACTATTTCACTCCCCTCCCGGGGTACTTTTCACCTTTCCCTCACGGTACTTGTCCGCTATCGGTCATCTGGGAGTATTTAGGCTTATCAGGTGGTCCTGACAGATTCACACGGGATTTCTCGGGCCCCGTGCTACTTGGGATACACATCCGGCCATAACACCATTTCGTCTACGGGGCTGGCACCCACTACGGCCCGGCTTTCAAACCGGTTCGACTATGATGCGCTGTAACCGCCCCAGTCCGGCAGAACTGAGCGACGTGTCCCACAACCCCGACCATGCAACGCCCGCCGGCTATCACACATGATCGGTTTAGCCTCATCCGCTTTCGCTCGCCACTACTCACGGAATCACATGTTGTTTTCTCTTCCTGTGGGTACTGAGATGTTTCACTTCCCCACGTTCCCTCTACCCGCCCTATATATTCAGGCGGGAGTCACCAGGTCACAAAAGCGCCCAGCGGGGTTTCCCCATTCGGAAATCCTCGGCTCACAGCTCGATTATCAGCTCCCCGAGGCTTATCGCAGATTTCTACGTCCTTCTTCGGCTCCAGATGCCAAGGCATCCACCGTTTGCTCTTAGAAACTTGACCACAAAGATTAAAATTGCGATCGACTCGAACAATCACCACACCCAAAGGGCCTGATCATCGTCACGAGCGATCTAAGATGCTCGCGTCCACTGTGTAGTTCTCAACATACGATCGGCACCACACTCCCCCAGGAACAACGCTCCCAGCATCATGCGGCCCACCGAAGAACCCAACCAGAACCCAAAGGCCCCAGTCACGGCTCAACCCCCGACCACACTCGGCCGGGAAGCCTGGTCCCTCAGGACCCAACAACGTGCACCAGCCGACCCGCTCACCCCCAACCCGTTCCAACCCGAACCACGAAGGCCCCGGCGTACTGAGGTCAGAAGCTGCGCTCCCGACTGCACTGTCAATGTTCCACCCATGAGCTACCGGCGAGAACGTTCGTCTCGATCCGGCGCCTGGACCCACCGTCCCCCGAAGGACACGACGAGCCAGATGCTCCTTAGAAAGGAGGTGATCCAGCCGCACCTTCCGGTACGGCTACCTTGTTACGACTTAGTCCTAATCACCGATCCCACCTTCGACGGCTCCTTCCACAAGGGTTAGGCCACCGGCTTCGGGTGTTACCGACTTTCATGACTTGACGGGCGGTGTGTACAAGGCCCGGGAACGTATTCACCGCAGCGTTGCTGATCTGCGATTACTAGCGACTCCGACTTCATGAGGTCGAGTTGCAGACCTCAATCCGAACTGAGACCGGCTTTTTGGGATTCGCTCCACCTTACGGTATCGCAGCCCTTTGTACCGGCCATTGTAGCATGCGTGAAGCCCAAGACATAAGGGGCATGATGATTTGACGTCATCCCCACCTTCCTCCGAGTTGACCCCGGCAGTCTCCTATGAGTCCCCGCCATAACGCGCTGGCAACATAGAACGAGGGTTGCGCTCGTTGCGGGACTTAACCCAACATCTCACGACACGAGCTGACGACAACCATGCACCACCTGTACACCGACCACAAGGGGGCGACCATCTCTGGCCGTTTCCGGTGTATGTCAAGCCTTGGTAAGGTTCTTCGCGTTGCATCGAATTAATCCGCATGCTCCGCCGCTTGTGCGGGCCCCCGTCAATTCCTTTGAGTTTTAGCCTTGCGGCCGTACTCCCCAGGCGGGGCGCTTAATGCGTTAGCTACGACACAGAAACCGTGGAAAGGTCCCTACATCTAGCGCCCAACGTTTACGGCGTGGACTACCAGGGTATCTAATCCTGTTCGCTCCCCACGCTTTCGCTCCTCAGCGTCAGTTACGGCCCAGAGATCTGCCTTCGCCATCGGTGTTCCTCCTGATATCTGCGCATTCCACCGCTACACCAGGAATTCCAATCTCCCCTACCGCACTCTAGTCTGCCCGTACCCACTGCAAGCCCGAGGTTGAGCCTCGGGATTTCACAGCAGACGCGACAAACCGCCTACGAGCTCTTTACGCCCAATAATTCCGGACAACGCTTGCACCCTACGTATTACCGCGGCTGCTGGCACGTAGTTAGCCGGTGCTTTTTCTGCAGGTACCGTCACTTTCGCTTCTTCCCTACTAAAAGAGGTTTACAACCCGAAGGCCGTCATCCCTCACGCGGCGTTGCTGCATCAGGCTTTCGCCCATTGTGCAATATTCCCCACTGCTGCCTCCCGTAGGAGTCTGGGCCGTGTCTCAGTCCCAGTGTGGCCGGTCACCCTCTCAGGCCGGCTACCCGTCGTCGCCTTGGTGAGCCATTACCTCACCAACAAGCTGATAGGCCGCGAGTCCATCCCCAACCAAAAAATCTTTCCACCACCAGACCATGCGGCCAGTGATCATATCCAGTATTAGACGTCGTTTCCAACGCTTATCCCAGAGTCAGGGGCAGGTTACTCACGTGTTACTCACCCGTTCGCCACTAATCCACCCAGCAAGCTGGGCATCATCGTTCGACTTGCATGTGTTAAGCACGCCGCCAGCGTTCGTCCTGAGCCAGGATCAAACTCTCCGTAAAAAATTACAACCAACACCCGAAGATGTCAGCGAGTTGATTCTGACAAAAAGAACTGTCTACTGACAATTCTGTCTATCCAAAAGGAATTGTCTCCGAACCCACCAGCAAACTGATGAGTCACGGGGTCAATAAATTGGCATTGACAATGTGCACGCTGTTGAGTTCTCAAGGACCAGACGCACTCCCCACTCGACCCGTGGAACACGAGCGTCGTCAGAGAGGCATTTCGTCTCACCCCGAACAGACCACTTCGAGAGTGGATCGTCATCGGGATTCGTTGCCTGGGCGGGACCCCGTCCGGACTGCATCTCCGGGGCGTTCGCTCCGGTGACCGTCTCGGCCGTTCCGTTCTCCGCCTCAGCGGCAACGAGTGATTACTCTACACACGCCCCGGGGGCCCCGCCAACCGTCCCGCACCCCGGGCGTGTCGCACGGGCCGATCCGCGCGGAGACGCGGAACGGCCCGCCCCCACGGTGGGAGCGGGCCGTTCGGTGACGCGTGTCAGTGCTTGGCGATGACCGGGTTCTTCAGTGTGCCGATCCCCTCGATCGTCACCTCGACGACCTCGCCGTCGCGGATCTCGCCGACGCCGGCAGGGGTGCCGGTCAGGATGACGTCGCCAGGCAGGAGCGTCCAGATCGACGAGACGAACTCGATGAGGGACGGGATGTCGTGCACCATCTCACTCGTCGAGCCCACCTGGCGCAGGTCGCCGTCCACGCGGGTCTCGATGCGGATGTCCGACGGGTCGATCTCGGTCTCGATCGCCGGCCCGAGCGGGCAGAAGGTGTCGAAGCCCTTGGACCGGGTCCACTGGCCGTCGCGCGCCTGCAGGTCACGGGCGGTCACGTCGTTGGCGATCGTGTAGCCGAGGATCACGCTCGCGAAGTCCTCGCGCGTGACGTTCTTCGCGAGCGACCCGATCACGATGGCGAGCTCGCCCTCGTGGTCGACGCGTCCGACCCCTGCGGGGAGACGGATCGGGTCCTCCGGGCCGATCACCGACGTGTTGGGCTTGAGGAACACCACCGGGTCGTCCCCGGAGCGCTCGTCCATCTCGGACGCGTGCTCGGCGTAGTTGAGCCCCACGCCGATCACCTTCGACCGCGGGATGACGGGTGCGAGGAGCTTGGCGTCCGCCAGGGGCACCCGCTCCCCCGTGGTCTCGAACCCCTGGTACATCGGGTCACCCGCCAGCACGACCAGGTCGCGCTCGTCGAGGATGCCGTACCGGGGGTCTTCGCCCTTGCTGCTGAACCGTGCGATCTTCACCGTTGGAGCCTATCGACGTGTGGTGTGCGTTCAGGCCGGGGCGGTCAGGCGCGTCATCCACCCGTGCGGGTCGGGACGGCGGCCGTACTGGATGTCGGTGAGTTCGTCGCGCAGGGACATCGTCAGCTCGCCCGCCCCGACGGTCGGCGACCCGATCGTGAAGCCCTCGCCGCGGAGTTCCGCGATCGGGGTCACGACGGCGGCGGTCCCGCACGCGAAGGCCTCGGTGATGGAGCCGTCCTCGACGCCGTCACGCCACTCGTCGAGGGTCACCCGACGGCGTTCGACGCGCAGCCCGCGGTCCTCCGCCAGCTGCAGGATCGAGTCACGCGTGATGCCCTCGAGGATGGAGTCGGAGTCCGGCGTGACGAGCGTGCCGTCCGACTTGACCAGCACGACGTTCATGCCCCCGAGTTCCTCGAGGTACTTGCCCTCGACCGAGTCGAGGAACATGACCTGCTGGCAGCCGTGCTCGTACGCCTCTTGCTGGGGCAGGAGCGACGAGGCGTAGTTGCCGCCGGTCTTCGCCGCACCCGTGCCGCCCTTGCCGGCCCGCGCGTAGTTCGTGGACAGCCAGATCGACACCGGCTTCGGTCCGGAGGTGAAGTACGCCCCCGCCGGGCTCGCGATGCAGTGGTACGCCACCGCCTGTGCCGCACGCACCCCCAGGAACGACTCGGTCGCGATCATGAACGGCCGCAGGTACAGGCTCGTCTCGGCCGCCGAGGGCACCCAGTCGACGTCGGTCCGGACCAGCTCGCGGATGGAGTCCACGAAGGTCTCCACCGGCAGCTCCGGCAGCGCGAGCCGCCGCGCGGACCGCTGGAAGCGCTTGGCGTTGGCGTCCGGGCGGAACGTCCAGACCGAGCCGTCGGCGTGCCGGTAGGCCTTCAGCCCCTCGAAGATCTCCTGCGCGTAGTGCAGGACGCTCGCGCTGGGGTCGAGGCTGATCGGCCCGTACGGGTGGACCGAGGCATCGTGCCACCCGGCGTCCAGCGTCCACTGCACGGTGGCCATGTGGTCCGTGAAGTGCTTGCCGAAGCCCGGGTCGGCGAGGATCTCCTCGCGCTCGGCGGAGGCACGGCGATCGGGTGAGGGGGTGGTGGCGAACGCGAGTCCGAAGTCGGTGTCGGTGCTCATACGGGGAGACTCCTGTCAGGCGGTGGTGGTGCGTGCCGTGGCCGCGGCGGCGATGGCGTCGCCGATCTCGGCCGTGCGACGCTGCGAGGTGCCCCGGTCGGCGAGGTCGGCCTCGACCGCCCGCGTGACCGCCGCCGCGAGGTCGCTGCGACCGATGTGGTCGAGCAGCAGTGCGACGGACAGGATGGCGGCCGTGGGATCGGCCTTCTGCTGACCCGCGATGTCCGGCGCGGAGCCGTGGACCGGCTCGAACATGCTGGGGAAGGTGCCGTCCGGGTTGATGTTGCCCGAGGCCGCCAGACCGATGCCGCCGCTGATCGCGCCGGCCAGGTCGGTGATGATGTCCCCGAAGAGGTTGTCGGTGACGATGACGTCGAACCTAGCAGGTTCCCGCACCATGTGGATGGTGACGGCGTCGACGTGCTGGTAGTCCACCGTGACGTCCGGGTACTCCTGCCCGACGGCCGCGACGGTGCGCTGCCAGAGGGCTCCGGCGTGCACCAGGACGTTGCTCTTGTGCACGAGCGTGAGGTGCTTGCGCGGCCGCCGGTCCGCCAGCTCGAACGCGTACCGGACGACGCGCTCGACGCCGTACGCGGTGTTCAACGAGACCTCGGTCGCGATCTCCTGCGGGGTCCCGACGCGGATGGCGCCGCCGTTGCCGACGTACGGTCCCTCGGTGCCCTCGCGCACGACGACGAAGTCGACGTCACCGGGGGACGTCAGCGGCGTCGTCACCGACGGGTAGACGACGGTCGGGCGCAGGTTCACGTAGTGGTCGAAGGCGAACCGCAGCTTCAGCAGCAGCCCGCGCTCGATGATCCCGCCGGCGAGCCGGGGGTCGCGGGGGTCGCCGCCGACCGCGCCGAGCAGGATCGCGTCGTGGGTGGCGATGGCGGACATGTCGTCCTCGGTGAGGATGTCGCCGGTCTCGAGGAACCGGTCGGCACCGAGGGAGAACGGGGTCTCCTCCACCACGAGGTCGTCCGGCAGCACGGCGTGCAGCACCTTCAGTGCCTCGTCGACCACCTCGGGTCCGATGCCGTCCCCGCGGATCACCGCGAGCTTCACCGTCTGCGTCATGTCCGCCACTCCCCTACAGCGTGATGTCGATCTCGCGGAGCGAGGCCGCGTCGATCGTGGACCGGACGTGCTCGAGGATCTCGGCCGGGACCGGCGAGTCGACGGTGAGGACGCTGAGCGCCTGGCCGCCGGCGGCTTCCCGCGAGATCTGCATCGCCGCGATGTTGATGCCGGCGTCGCCGAACTCCTTGCCGTAGACCGCGACGATGCCGGGCCGGTCGGTGTACTCCATCACCACGTGGTGCTCGGCGAGGGCGACCTCGACGTCGTGACCGTTGATCTCGACGAGCTTCGCGACCTGCTTCGGGCCGGTGAGCGTGCCGGACACGCTGATCGCCGGGCCGTCTGACTGGGCCCCGCGGATCGTGAGCACGTTCCGGTACTCGGGGCTGTCCGAGTCGGTGATGAGCCGCACGGTGACCCCGCGCTGCTCGGCGATCAACGGTGCGTTCACGTAGGACACCTGGTCGCTGACGACGTCGGTGAAGACGCCCTTGAGCGCCGCGAGCTTCAGCACGCTGACGTCGAACTCGGCGAGCTCGCCGTGCACCTCGACGTCGATGCTGGTAACGGGCGACGTCGCGAGGCCGGTGAACACCTGACCGAGCTTCTCGACGAGCGGGATGCCCGGGCGCACGTACGGGTCGATGACGCCACCGGCGACGTTGACCGCGTCGGGGACGAGTTCTCCGCCGAGGGCGAGCCGCACGGACTTGGCGACCGAGACGCCCGCCTTCTCCTGCGCTTCGTCCGTCGAGGCACCGAGGTGCGGCGTGACGACGACGTTCGGGAGCGCGACGAGCGGCGAGTCCTTCGGGGGCTCGGACACGAAGACGTCGAGACCGGCGCCGGCGATCGTGTTCGAGGTGAGCGCGCGGTGCAGCGCGCCCTCGTCGATCAGCCCGCCACGGGCGACGTTCACGACGAACGCGGTCGGCTTCATGAGCGCGAACTGGTCGTCCGAGATCATGCCGACCGTCTCCGGCGTCTTCGGCATGTGGATCGTGGTGAAGTCGGCGCGCTTGAGCAGGTCCTCGAGCGAGACGAGCTCGACTCCGAGCTGCTGGGCACGGGCCGTGGTGACGTACGGGTCGTACGCGATGACCTGGACGCCGAACGACTGTAGGCGCTGGGTGATGAGCGCACCGATGCGGCCGAGGCCGATGATGCCGACGGTCTTCTCGTACAGCTCGACACCGGTGTACGCGGAGCGCTTCCAGGTGCCGGCGGCGAGCGACGCGTGCGCGGCCGGGATGTGGCGCGCGAGCGACAGGATGTGGCCGACCGTGAGCTCGGCGGCGGAGATGATGTTCGACGTCGGCGCGTTGACGACCATCACCCCGGCGGTGGTGGCCGCCTTGATGTCGACGTTGTCGAGGCCGACACCGGCACGGGCGACGACCTTGAGGTTCGGGGCCGCGGCGATCGCCTCGGCGTCGACCTTGGTGGCGGAGCGCACCAGGATGGCGTGCGCGTCGGCGAGGGAGGCCAGGAGGGCGGGGCGGTCGGTACCGTCCACGTTCCGGATCTCGAAGTCGGGCCCGAGGGCGTCGACTGTGGCGGGCGAGAGTTCTTCGGCGATCAGGACGACCGGCTTCGGCACAGCTGCAGTTTCCTCACACGAGACGGGCGGTATCCCACCATCGTATCGACGTGCGCTCGTGGTTACGACCGCAGGGGCGGTCCGGTGGGCGACCACACGACGGACGGGAGGCGCGGTACCAGCCGGCACCGCGCCTCCTGGCCGTCGGACGGACCGTCAGAAATCCAGCAGCCGCGGCACGAAGAGCTGCAGATCGAGCCACAGCGCGCCGGCGGCGGCGAACGCGAGGACGAAGACGCCGATCGTCACCGCGAGCCGCGCGCGACGGCTCACCCACAGCGCGACGACGAACGCGATCGGCGCGATCGCGATGTCCAGCACGAGCCACACCCACGGGGTGCTGCGGGCCAGAGAGTCGCCGCCGGACGTCGTGCCGAGGAACGCGTTGAACGCGCGGACGGACTGCGAGACGGTCACGAGGTTGCCGACGCTCTGCACGGTCATGTACGCGAACAGCAGGGCGAACACGAGCCAGACGACGACCTTGCCGACGAACGCCCGGGACGACCGACGGACGGTCGGCGTCGCGGCGGTCACCCGAAGCTCCGCGTCATGAGGAACGGCCACGGGAAGAGGACGAGGGCGCCGAGCAGCATCCACAGCAGACGGCTCCGCGTGCGCTGTCCACGGCCGGCCCAGAGCACGACGGTGAACCACAGCGCGGGTGCGACGATCGACAGGAACCGGAGGACCTCGACGAAGACGGTCAGCACGGTGTCGACGTCCGAGACGTACGAGGTCGAGGCCGTGAGCAGCCAGGCCACCGTGTAGAGCAGGTACAGGCCACCGAAGACGCCGAACCCGATGAGCGCGCCGGAGGTCTCGGGGGCCTCGGGGTCACGGCCGGAGCGTTCCTTGACGGTGACCGGGTTGTGCGCCGCGTCGACGTGGGTCGCGTCGTCGGCGTCGCCCCAGCTGAGGGCGTCGTCGTCGTGGTCGACCGAGCCGTCGGGCGGGGATGCTGCCGTGGTCATGCCTCGATTCTACGAGGCGTGCCGCTCCGGCTCGACCACGGACGACCTGTGCGGCCGCCGGTCAGACGTCGGCGGGCTGGGTCTCGAGGACCTCGGCGACGACCTCGCGCACCGCGGGGAACAGCGGGTGGCTCTCCATCAGGCCGGTGAGGATCTCGGTGAGGGCGTGTGCCGTCGCACCCGAGCGGAGCAGCGCGTGCAGCTCGATCGACTCGGGGTCGTTCTCGTCGTCGAAGTCGAGCGCGACGCGCACGGCGCCGAGCAGGTGGTCGACGGGGAGCCCGCGTTCGGCGAGCTGCGCGGCCGGGCCGACGAAGCGCTCGCGGCGGCCGAGCTTCCGGAGCGGGTTGCGTCCGACGCGGACGGTCGTGTCCGGGAGGTGCGGGTTCGCGATGCGGGAGAGGTTCGCGGCGACGTAGCGCGCGTGCTCCTCCGGGTCGAAGCCGTGCTTGGCGACGAGGAGCGCGGTGGTCTCGGCGAGGACGCCGTCGACCTCGGCGCGGACCGCCTCGTCTTCGAGGGCCTCGCGGATGAGGCGGATGCCCCGGACGTAGCCGTGGTAGGCGGCCGTCGCGTGCGCGGTGTTCACCGTGTAGAGCTTGCGCTCGACGAACGGCTGCAGGTCGTCGACCCAGGTCACGCCGTCGATCGCGGGCGGCTCGGCGTCGGAGTCGGCGAAGGGCGTGCGCTCGATGACCCACTCGTAGAACGGCTCGAGCACGACGTCGAGGCCGCCGGACTGGCCGAGCACCCCGGACTGGTCGGGGACGATGCGGTCGATGGCGCAGTTCGCGAAGACGGCGGCGATGTCGCGGTCCTCGAGGATGGGGGCACGGCGGATGCTGGCGTGCAGGGAGTCCGTCGCGTTGAAGGCGTTCTCGCACGCCACGATCGTGACGTCGCCACGGTCGAGCGGCCGGGCGGCCAGCCCCTCGGCGATGACGGGGGCGACGAGCGGGAGGGTCCGGGCGCCGACCGCGGTCGTGACGACGTCGGCCTCGGCGATGGCCCGGACGACCTGCTCGCGGTCGGTCTTGCTGCTGAGTGCCGTGAACCCGTAGACGAGGTGCTCGACCGGCATCTCGCCGACCTCGTGCACGACGAACCGGCCGGCTTCGTTCAGTGCCGAGACGACGCGGTCGTCGACGTCCACGAAGGTGAGCTCGTAGCCGCTCGCGACCAGGAACTGCCCCACGAACCCGCGTCCGATCTTGCCGGCGCCGATGTGGACCGCTCGCTTCGTCACCGCCATCCGACGATCCTCCCATGCTGGACGACGACCTGAGGACCGCCCATGTCCGGGCCGGACGACGGTCGTCGCGAAACGTCCCCGGGAACGCCGAGGGGACGCCGGTGGGCGGCGTCAGGGCTGGTGGTGAAGTGCTGCATAACGTTCGGGTCACATCGCGAGGCGGCGGTGCGGGTGCACCGCCGCCTCGTCGTCGAGTGGTGTTGCGAAGACTACCGCGCGGCGGAACCGTCCACGTAGTCGGCGTCGTTCGACTTCCACGCGAAGAGGGCGCGCAGCTCGCGACCGGTCGCCTCGATCGGGTGGCCCTCGCCCTTGGCGCGGAGTGCCTTGAACTCCGGCGCGCCGGCGTCCTGGTCGTCGATGAAGCGCTTCGCGAAGGCACCGTTCTGGATGTCCGCGAGGACGGCCTTCATGTTCTCCTTGACCTCGGGCGAGATCACGCGCGGGCCGGAGACGTAGTCACCGAACTCGGCCGTGTCGGAGATCGACCAGCGCTGCTTCGTGAGGCCGCCCTCCCAGATGAGGTCGACGATGAGCTTGAGCTCGTGCAAGACCTCGAAGTAGGCGATCTGCGGCTGGTAGCCGGCCTCGACCAGGGTCTCGAAGCCGTACTGGATGAGCTGCGAGGTGCCACCGCACAGGACGGCCTGCTCGCCGAACAGGTCGGTCTCGGTCTCCTCGGTGAAGGTCGTCTTGATGCCGCCGGAGCGGAGGCCGCCGATGGCCTTCGAGTACGACCACGCGAGGTCCCAGGCGGAGCCGGACGCGTCGACCTCGACGGCGACGATCACGGGGACGCCGCGGCCGGCCTCGTACTCGCGGCGCACGGTGTGCCCCGGGCCCTTGGGGGCGACGAGCGACACGTCGACGCCCTCCGGCGCCTGGATGTAGCCGAAGCGGATGTTGAAGCCGTGGCCGAAGACGAGCGTGGCGCCCGGCTTGAGGTTGGGCTCGATGTCGTCCTTGTAGACGATGCGCTGGACCTGGTCCGGCGCGAGGATGACGACGACGTCCGCCCAGGCCGTGGCGTCGGCCGGGGTGAGGACCTCGAAGCCGGCCTCTTCCGCCTTCTGGCGGCTCTTCGAGCCCTCCTGCAGGCCGATCTTGACCTCGACGCCGCTGTCGCGGAGGTTGAGGGCGTGGGCGTGGCCCTGCGAGCCGTACCCGATGACGGCGACCTTCTTGCCCTGGATGAGCGTCAGGTCGGCGTCGGCGTCGTACACGATGTCAGTCACGGTGGTGGTTCTCCTGTGGTCGGTTCGGGAAGCGTTGGTTGCGGTGAGTCGGGAGGAGACGGACTGGAGGCGCGGTGCGGGTGGCGACCCGCGCCTCCAGTCCGTCACGGGTCGCGGTCAGCGCACCCGGTCGGTGATGCTCTTGGGCCCACGGCCCATGCCGAGGAGGCCCGCACGGGCGAGCTCCTTGATGCCGTAGGGCTCGAGCACGCGGAGGATCGCCTGGATCTTGCCGGGGTCGCCGGTCACCTCGACGATGAGCGAGTCGTTCGCGACGTCGACGACCTGCGCACGGAACAGGTTCACTGCCTCGAGCACGGCCGAGCGCGTCTGGTTGTCCACCCGCACCTTCACGAGCATGTGCTCGCGCTGGACGGACTGGGAGAAGTCCAGCTCGACGATCTTGATGACGTTGACCAGCTTGTTGAGCTGCTTCGTCACCTGCTCGAGCGGGAGGTCCTCGACGTCGACGACGACCGTGATCCGGCTGAGGCCGTCGACCTCGGTGTTGCCGACCGCGAGGGACTCGATGTTGAACCCGCGGCGCGCGAACAGCCCGGCGACGCGGGTCAGCAGACCCGGCTTGTCCTCGACGAGGAGGGAGAGGACGTGGCTCATGCGGTTTCCCCCGTCATGTCGGCGTCCTCGTCGTCCCAGGTGGGGGCGAGGGCCTGGGCGTACTCGATGGACGAGTTGCTGACTCCCTGCGGGACCATCGGCCAGACCATCGAGTCGCGGCTCACGACGAAGTCGATCACCACGGGGCGGTCGTTCGTCTCGAGGGCGAGCTGGATGGCGGCGTCGACCTCGTCCGCCTTCTCGACGCGGATGCCGAGGGCACCGTACGCGTCCGCCAGCTTCACGAAGTCGGGCACGCGGCGCGAGTCGTGGCCGGTCTCGAGGTCGGTGAACGAGTGGCGGCCGTCGTAGAACAGCGTCTGCCACTGCCGCACCATGCCGAGCGACGAGTTGTTGATGATCGCGACCTTGATCGGGATGTCGTTGATGACGCAGGTCGCGAGCTCCTGGTTGGTCATCTGGAAGCAGCCGTCGCCGTCGATCGCCCAGACCACGCGGTCCGGCTCGGCGACCTTCGCGCCCATCGCGGCGGGGACGGAGTAGCCCATCGTGCCCGCGCCGCCGGAGTTCAGCCAGGCGTTCGGACGCTCGTACTTGATGAACTGCGCCGACCACATCTGGTGCTGCCCGACGCCGGAGGCGTAGATCGCCTCGGGGCCGCTCAGCTCGCCGATGCGCTTGATGATGGCCTGCGGCGCCAGCAGTCCGTCCGTCGGCTCCGCGTAGCCGAGCGGGAAGTCGACCTTGAGCTGCTCGAGCTTCGCCCACCACTCGGCGGTGCTCGCACGCTGGTCGGTCGGGATGCCGCCCCACGCGTCGAGCAGGTCGACCAGGACCTCTTTCGCGTCGCCCACGATCGGGACGTCGGCGAAGCGGATCTTCGAGATCTCGGCCGGGTCGATGTCCACGTGCACGACCTTGGCGTTCGGCGCGAACTCGTCGGCCTTGCCGGTCACGCGGTCGTCGAAGCGGGCACCGAGCGCGATGATGAGGTCGCTGTCCTGCAGGCCGAGCACCGCCGGGACGGTGCCGTGCATGCCGGGCATGCCGAGGTGCTGCGGGTGCGAGTCGGGGAAGGCGCCCCGTGCCATCAGGGTCGTGACGACCGGCGCACCGGTGGCCTCGGCGAAGCGGAGCAGCTCGGCGGTCGCCCGGGAGCGGATGACGCCGCCGCCGACGTAGAGCACCGGGCGCTCGGACTCGGCGAGGAGCTGCGCGGCCGCGGTGATCTGCTTGCCGTGCGCCTTGGTGACCGGACGGTAGCCGGGCAGGTCGATCTTGGGCGGCCAGACGTACGGCGCCGACTTCTGCTGGGCGTCCTTCGTGATGTCGACCAGCACGGGGCCGGGGCGTCCGGTCGTCGCGATGAGGTGCGCCGCGGCGAGGGTCGCCGGCACGTCGGCCGGGTCGGTCACGAGGAACGAGTGCTTCGTGATCGGCATGGTGATGCCGACGATGTCGGCTTCTTGGAAGGCGTCCGTCCCCATCAGGGTCGAGAAGACCTGGCCGGTGATCGCGATGAACGGCACCGAGTCCATGTAGGCGTCGGCGATCGCGGTGACGAGGTTCGTCGCGCCGGGGCCCGAGGTGGCGATGGCGACGCCGACCTTGCCGGACGCCGAGGCGTAGCCCTCGGCGGCGTGGCCGGCGCCCTGCTCGTGGCGGACGAGGACGTGGCGGATCGTCTGCGACGCCATGAGCTCGTCGTAGAACGGGATGATCGCACCGCCCGGCAGGCCGAAGACGTCGGTGATCCCGAGGTGCTCGAGCGTCCGGAGGACGGCTCCCGAGCCGGTCAGGATCTCCGGCGTCCGGCGTGCACCGGCGGCCGCGGACAGCGGAGTGGCTTCCGTGGGCATGAGGTGTTCCTTGCCTGGAGTGATGGCGATGGTGCGTGTGTCGACGCTAGCCCGTGACCGCGCCCTTGGCGGCGGACTGGACGAGCTTCGCGAACTTCGCGAGGACTCCGCGGGTGTAGCGCGGGGGCAGCGGGGCCCAGCCTTCTCGGCGGGCTTCCAGCTCGGCTTCGTCGACCAGTAGGTCGAGCGAGCGAGCCGCGATGTCGACACGGATGCGGTCGCCATCGCGCACGAATGCGACTGGACCTGCGTCCACCGCTTCCGGTGCGATGTGGCCGATGCACAGGCCGGTTGTGCCGCCTGAGAATCGTCCGTCCGTCAACAGTAGTACATCCTTGCCGAGTCCAGCGCCCTTGATGGCCGCCGTGATGGCGAGCATCTCGCGCATGCCGGGGCCGCCCTTGGGGCCCTCGTACCGGATGACGACGACGTCGCCCTTCTGGATCTTCCCCTCGGTGAGGGCGTCCATGGCGGCGCGCTCGCGGTCGAACACCCGCGCGGGGCCCTCGAAGACCTCGGCGTCGAAGCCGGCAGTCTTCACCACGGCGCCCTCCGGCGCGAAGGAGCCCTGGAGGATCGTCAGGCCACCGGTGGCGTGGATCGGGTTGTCGAGCGTCCGGAACACCTCGCCGTCGAGCTCCGGCGGGTCGATCTCGGCCAGGTTCTCGGCGAGGGTCTTGCCGGTGACGGTCATGACGTCGCCGTGCAGCAGGCCGGCGTCGAGCAGCGCCTTCATGATCACCGGGATGCCGCCGTTGCGGTCCACGTCGACCATGACGTACTTGCCGAACGGCTTCATGTCGGCGAGGTGCGGGACCTTCGAGCCGATGCGGTTGAAGTCGTCGAGGGAGAGCTCGACCTCGGCCTCGTGCGCGATCGCGAGGAGGTGGAGGACGACGTTCGTGGAGCCTCCGAGTGCCATGGCGACGGCGATGGCGTTCTCGAACGCCTCCTTCGTGAGGATCTGGCGGGCGGTGAGGCCCAGGCGGAGCATGTTGACCACGGCCTCGCCGGAGCGGTGCGCGTAGTAGTCACGACGACGGTCGGCGCTGGGCGGCGCTGCCGAGCCGGGGAGCGACATGCCGAGGGCCTCGGCGACCGACGCCATGGTGTTCGCGGTGTACATGCCGCCGCAGGCGCCCTCGCCCGGGACGATCGCGCACTCGATCTTCTTGAGTTCCTCTTCCGACATGGTGCCGGCCTTGCACGCGCCGACGCCCTCGAAGGAGTCGATGATCGTGACCTCCTTGAAGGAGCCGTCGGCCTGCTTCACGTAGCCCGGCATGACCGAGCCCGCGTAGAGGAAGACGCTCGCGAGGTCCAGGCGCGCGGCCGCCATGAGCATGCCGGGCAGGGACTTGTCGCAGCCGGCGAGCAGGACGGTGCCGTCCAGCCGCTCGGCGTTCACGACGGTCTCGACGCTGTCGGCGATGACCTCACGCGAGACGAGGGAGAAGTGCATGCCCTCGTGGCCCATCGAGATGCCGTCGGAGACGGAGATGGTGCCGAACTGGAGCGGGTACCCGCCGCCGGAGTGGACGCCCTCCTTCGCCCCCTGCGCGAGGCGGTCGAGGGAGAGGTTGCACGGGGTGATCTCGTTCCACGAGGAGGCGATGCCGATCTGCGGCTTCTCCCAGTCCTCGTCCCCCATCCCGACGGCACGCAGCATGCCACGCGAGGTGGTTGCTTCGATCCCGTCGGTGACGACCCGGCTGCGCGGCTTGACGTCGATATCAGGCATGGGGTGAGTCTAGGCGCAGTTGGGATACCAAGCCGACAACTCCATGCATCCGCATGGGTGACGGGCGGTCCAGGAGGCGCGGGTCGGGTCCGCCGGGTCGCTGCGGGTCAGCGCGTGGCGCGGATCCGGGCGAGCTGCTTCAGCACGTCGGTGAGCGCCGCGGGGTCGGCGACCCGGTACCCGGCGAGCGTGTCGCCCTCCCCCACCTTCACGCCGACGTCGCCGTCGCGGAGCACCCGGAAGGCGTCCTCGTCGGTGACGTCGTCGCCGGCGAAGAACACCGCGTCGGCACCGTGCAGGTCGCGCAGCCTGGCGATCGCGTCACCCTTGGTGACGTGCCGGACGGCGAACTCGAGGATGTCCTTGCCCCCGCGTTCGAGGACGTCCGGGTCGGCCTCGTGCGCGGCGGCACTCGCGGCGGCGTTCGCCTCGGCCGCGACCTCGGCGCTCACCCGGCGGGTGTGCACGCCGTGGCCGGCCGGCTTGTGCTCGATGACGACACCCGGGAACCGCTCCCCGACCGCGTCGAGCGCGGTGCCGATCCGGGCCACCCGGGCCTGCTCGTCGTCGGTGAGGGCCGCTTCGTCGTGCCCGTCGACGCGCCACTCGACGCCGTGCGACCCGACGAGGGCCATCTCGGCGGGGGCGTGCGTCACCGCGGCGAGGCTGTCCAGCGGACGCCCGGAGACCAGGACGACCTCGGTGTCCTTCGCCCGGTGCAGGGTGAGGACGGCCGCCCACGAGCCGGGCAGCGCGCCGACCTGCGACGGGTCGTCGGCGAACGGCGCGAGCGTGCCGTCGAAGTCGAGGGCGACGATGAGTCGCGGCGCAGCCGCGAGCGTCTCGAGGGCCCGGTCGATGGCGGTCTGGTCGGTGGTCGTCTCAGGCATCACGCGCCTCCCGGGTGTCCTCGGCAGCACGCGCCGTCTGGGCGTCCTGGTCGAAGATCGACATGTTGTCCGTCTGCGCCTCGCGGTGCTGGTCCTTCGGGTCCGCCGCGGAGGGGTCGATCTGCGCGTTCTTCGGGGCGTGGCGGTCGAGCGCCTCGAGGAACGAGCGCGACCAGCGCGCCACGTCGTTGTCGCGGACGCGCTTGCGGAGGGCCCGCATGCGGGTCGAGCGTTCGCGTCGGGGCATCTCGATCGCGCGCTGGATCGAGTCCTTCAGCGCGCCGATGTCGTGCGGGTTGACGATGACGGCCTGCTTCAGTTCGTCGGCGGCACCGGCGAACTCGGACAGGATGAGGACGCCGTCGTTGTCGAACCGGGCCGCGACGTACTCCTTCGCGACGAGGTTCATGCCGTCGCGGAGGGCCGTGACGAGCATGATGTCGGCGGCGAGGTAGAGCGCCACCATCTCCTCGCGCGGGTAGCCGTGGTGCAGGTAGGCGATCGGCTGGTGTCCGATCACGCCGAGGTCGCCGTTGATGCGGCCGACCGTGAGCTCGATCTCGTCGCGGAGCGTGGCGTACGTGTCGACGCGCTCGCGGCTCGGGCTGGCGACCTGCACGAGGGTGGCGTCCTCGACCGCGATGCGGCCGTCCTCGACGAGTTCGCCGAAGGCCTTGATCCGGTGGCGGATGCCCTTCGTGTAGTCGAGGCGGTCGACGCCGAGCAGCACGGTCTTCGGGTTGCCGAGGCTCGCACGGATCTCACGGGCGCGCTCCTGCACCTCGGGTCGGTGCGCGATCTCCTCGAAGCCGGCGGCGTCGATGGAGATCGGGAAGTGCCGGGCCTCGACGTGCCGCACCGTGATGCCCTTGCGGCTGCGCGGTGCGTCCGGGTCGTCGACGGGGACGTCGATCGTCTGCCCCTTGGTCGTGTAGCCCTTGATGTGCCGGACCGCCCGGAGGAAGTCGCTCGCGTCGTCGTGCCGCTGGAAGCCGATCACGTCCGCCCCGAGCAGGCCGTCGAGGATCTGTGCGCGCCACGGGAGCTGGGCGTAGATGCCGACGGGCGGGAACGGGATGTGGTTGAAGAAGCCGATCGTCAGGTCCGGGCGGAGCTCGCGGAGGAGCGCGGGGACGAGCTGCAGCTGGTAGTCCTGCACCCAGACGATGCCGTCCTGCTCGACGATCTCGGCGATCTGCTCGGCGAAGCGCTGGTTCACGCGCTTGTACGCGTTCCACCAGTCGCGGTGGTAGCTCGGGTGCTCGATGACGTCGTGGTAGAGCGGCCAGAGGGTGTCGTTGCTGAACCCCTCGTAGTACTCCTCGACGTCGTCGTTGCTCAGCGGGACGGGCACGATGTGGATGCCCTCGTTGTCGAACGGGGCGACCTCGACGTCGGGCTGGCCGACCCAGCCGACCCAGGCACCGTCGTTCGCGCGCATCACCGGCTCGAGTGCGGTGACGAGGCCGCCGGGCGAGTGCCGCCAGCCCTCGTTGCCGTCCTCGTCGACGATGCGGTCGACCGGCAGGCGGTTCGAGGCGACGACGAAGGCGTAGCGGGTCTGTTCGGTGCGGGGTGCTGCCATGGGGTGCTGGGTTCTCCGTTCCGCCCGGCACGATCGCCGGGTTCGGTGCCGAAGTTACCAGCGTGCCGACAGCGGATTCACGGCGGATCGACGGCTTCCGGTACGCTGCGTCCATCGTGTCGGGGGGACACGCAGGTGACGCACGGGGTCGTCACCGCCCTCTCGACGAGAGAGGACCCAACCGTCGTGAGCGATCAGTCGCCCGTCCCGCCCGTTCCGCCCGGGCCCCCGTCAGCCGCGCCGGCAGCGTCGGACCCGCTCGGTCGCCTGCTCCGCGCCGTCCCCGGTCGCGACTGGGTCGCCGCCGTCGTCGCGGCCGTCGGCGGGTGGGTCGCGGCGTACGTCGTCGCGGCGATCTCGCTGTTCCTGACGGTCGCCGTGGCCGCCGCCGGTTCCGGTCCGGTGTCCACGGGCTCGTCCTCGGGCCTCGGCACCGGCGGCTCCGACCTCGGGTCGGCCGGGGCACCCGACGTCCAGTCGCTCCTGTCGGGGGTGAGCGTGCTGCTGGGGTCCCCGGCGCAGCTCGTCGCCCTCGCGGACCTCGGGCGGCTGCACGGCTCCGGTTCGATCCTGCTGCTCGGTTCCGGGTCGGGGTCGGTCGGCGTCGTGCCCGTGCTGGTGCTCGCGGCGCAGGTCGTGCTCGCGGTCGTGCTCACGCGCCGCATCCGGAGCCGGGTCCTCGCGCTCCCGCAGCTCGTCGTCACGGCGGTCGTCGCCGGGCTCGTGACCACCGCGGTCACCACGCTCGCCGGCCTCGTGCTCGCCATCCGGTTCCCCGCCGTCTCCGGGGTGCAGATCGACCCCGTGCACGCCGTGGGGATCGGCAGCGTGCTCGGGTCGTTCGTGATCGGCACCCTCGCGGTGCTGCTCGCCCGTCCGTCGCTCCTCGTCGGCCGGAGCACCTCCGTCGCCCGGGCACTCGGTGCCCTGCGGGTCGCCGCGTGGCAGCTCGGCGGGCTCCTCGTCCTGCTCGCCCTCGTGCTCGTCGTCGTGGCGCTCGTCGCGCAGCCGTCGTGGGGCGCCGCCCTGCCGCTGCTGCTCGGCAACACGGCCGTCGCCCTGACCGCGCTCGGCTTCCTCGGCGGGGTCGGCACGTCCGGTCTCGGTGCCGCCGGGAGCGACGCCTCGGTGTTCGCGGGCGCCGGTGGCTGGACCTGGCTCGTCGTCCTGCTCGTCGTCGTGAGCTCGTTCGCGGCCGGTCTGGCGCTCGCGGTGCGCCGGAACGACCGGGTCCGCACGACGCTCGACTGGGTCGCGACGCCCGTGGTCTGGTTCGTCGCCGGACTCGTGCTGTTCGTGCTCGGCACCGGCGTGGTGTCCTACCAGGTGACCGGTTCGAGTGCAGTCGGCGGGTCCGGCTCGGTCGGTGTGACCCCGTGGACGCCCGTCGTCTTCGCGCTCTGGGGCGGGGTCATCGAGGTCGTCGCCCGGTACGTCGCGCCCGTGCTGCTCCCCCGCGTCGGCGGCGGCGTGCTGCTGCGGACGGCGCGCGTGGTCGGGACCGACCCGGTGCTGGCGCCGGTGCCGGCTCGGCCGACCGCTCCGGCCGACGGTGCCGCTCCGGTGTGGGCGGTGCCCGACGATGCGGCGGCCCCGGCGGCCCCGGCGGCCACGGCAGACCCGTCGCAGCCGGACCAGCCCGTCCAGTCCGTCCAGCCCGGTGCGCCGGTCGGCCAGCCGCACCCGAGCCAGCCCTTCGTCGGCCAGGGCGCCCCCGCCCCCGCGCCGATGTCCCCGCACGCGAAGAAGGTCCTCGTGCGCTCCCTCGTCGCGGGCGGCGCGGTCGTCGTGGTCGTCGTGGCGGGAGCGATCACCACAGGCGTGCTCCGCACCACCGTCTGGGGCCCCGGACCCACGGCCCGGTCGTACGTCGACGCGATCGCCCAGGGCGACGCGGACACCGCGGCGAGCCTGAGCGAGGTGACCGGCGACGCCTCGATGCTCGACTCCGCCGTGCTGGAGAGCGCGAAGGACCGTCCCACCGACGTCCGCGTCGGCCGGGTGTCGACCAGCGGGGACACCGCGTACGCGAACGTCACCTTCCGGCAGGGCGACGCGCAGCGCTCCGGCCAGATCGTCCTCGAGCGGACCGGCACGTCGTTCCTCGTGAAGGACGAGTGGCGCGTCACGGAGCCGCTCACGGACCGCGTGACCATCACGGCCGGAACGGTCCTCGAGGGCGCCGACGTGACGATCGGCGGCAAGAAGGTGGGCGAGATCGAGAACGGCGCCTTCACGTCGCTCGCCTACCCCGGCAGCTACCAGGTCGAGGTCGGCGGCACGGAGTACTTCACCGGCGGCACCGAGACGCTCCGCGTGGGGTCGTCGAGCTCGCCGTACGCCGACTTCGAGGCGAAGCCCACGAAGCAGCTCGAGACCGATGCCGAGCAGTACGTGTCGGACCTCATCGACGACTGCGCGGCGAAGACCGACATCAGCTACGCGGACGGCTGCCCCTGGTACGGCCCGTACGACGCGGACGGCGCGGTGCAGTACGACGTCCGGTCGAAGCCGGATCTCGAGGTGCAGTCCTCCGGGGGCGGACTCGTCGAGGTGACCAGCACCGCGGACGGCAGGATCGGGTACTCGTACACGGACTACTTCGGCGACCCGCAGAAGAGCGAGGACACGTTCGACGTGGACGTCTACCTGAAGGTCGAGGACGGGAAGCTCGTCTCGGCGTACTGAGAGCCCGTACCGCCTGCACGGCCGACCCTGGAGTCCCGGGGTCGGCCGTCTCACTAGGCTCGACCCCATGGTCATGACACGGGCGTGGCGGAACGGCACCGCGGCGGAACGGGACTTCCCGGTCGACCGGATCTCCGAGCTCATCGCCGAGGACGGCACCTTCGTGTGGGTGGACTACACCGACCCCGAGCCGTCCGACCTCGAGCACGTCGAGGCCGAGCTCGGCATCCACGCGCTCGCGGTCGAGGACGCCGTCGAGCGCGGCCAGCGCCCGAAGCTCGACCGGTACCGCGACAGCCTCTTCCTGGTCGTCTACGACGTGGGCGGCCTCGACCACGCCGGGGACCTCACCACGCACGAGGTGAAGGCCTTCGTGACCGAGCACGCCCTCGTCACGATCCACGGCAGCGACGTCGACACCGGGGCCATGGAGCGCCGGCTCGACGCGACCACGGACATCGCCGACCACGGCGTCCCGTGGTTGATGTGGGGCCTGCTCGACGCGGTCACGGACCACGCCACGAACACGGTCGAGGACATCGAGCGCCGGATCGACGCGCTCGAGGAGGACCTCTTCGAACACGGCACCCCGCGTGAGAAGCAGATCCAGCGGCGATCGTTCCGCCTCCGCAAGGCCCTGGGCGTCCTGCGCCGCCAGGTGGTCCCCACGCGGGACAGCGTCGCATCGTTGCTGCACGGGGACGCCGAGACGATCTCGGACGGCATCCGCCCCTACTTCCGCGACGTCGAGGACCACCTCGTGTCGATCACCGACTCCGTCGACCAGCTCCGCGACGCGGTGTCGAGCGTCCTCGACACGAACCTCAACCTGGCGTCGAACCGGCAGAACACGGTCATGAAGAAGGTGACGAGCTGGGCGGCGATCATCGCGATCCCGACGGCGATCACGGGGTTCTTCGGCCAGAACCTGAAGTTCCCGGGAATGGGCGAGTGGAGCGGGCTCTACTTCTCCCTCGGGCTCATCATCGCCTCATCGCTGACGCTGTACCGGGTCTTCAAGGCGAAGGACTGGCTCTAGAGCCGCAGCGCGAGGACCCCGGCGACGACGGTGAGCGGTGCCACGATGCACCCGAGCGCCATGTACCGCCCCCACGACAGGTGGACGCCCTCGGACGACAGTCGTGCGTGCCACAGCAGCGTCGCGAGCGAGGCCCACGGCGTGATGAGGCAGCCGGCGTTCACCCCGACGAGGAGCGCCGCGTAGCGCAGGGCCTCGTGCCCGGCGGCCGGCTCGAGCACCAGGTAGGCGGGCAGGTTGTCGATCGCGTTCGCCGCCAGCGCGCCGGCACCGCCGAGCACCAGGAGCGACCCCGTCCCGGTGCCACCGGAGAGCGCAGCCACGATCGGGTCGGTGATGCCGGTCGTGTGCAGCGTCTCGACGACCACGAACAACCCGGCCGCGAAGACGAGCGTCGACCACGGCACGCGGGACGGCTTGAGCTCCGACGGCGCCCGGAAGGCCGCGACGACCACGAGCACGACCGCCGCGGCGATCGCGGCGATCCACACCGTGACGCCGGCGGTCAGGGCGATCACCAGCGCGACGAGCACCGCCGACGCCGACCAGAAGAACACCGGGTCGGTCGCCGCCCGGACCGAGACCGGCGTGTACCGACCGAAGAGCTTGCCGCGGAACACCACGAGGAGCACGGCGCACGGGATCACGACACCGGCGAGGGCGGCCCACACCATGAGCCCGGCGAACGGGATCGGCCCGTCGAGCCCGATGCGGTCGACGGCGAGCAGGTTCGTCAGGTTCGACACCGGCAGCAGGAGCGACGCCGTGTTCGCGAGCCACACGGTCGTCAGCGCGAACGGCATCGGCGGGAGTCCGACCCGCCGGGCGAGCGTGATGACGATCGGGGTGAGGAGCACGGCCGTGGTGTCGATCGACAGGAACACGGTGCAGAGGACCGCGAGCACGACCACGGCGCCCCAGAGCCCGATCGTCCGACCGCCCCCGACCCGTGCGGCGACGTCGGCGAGCCGGTCGAAGACGCCGGCGTCCGCCGCGAGCTCGGCGACGACGGTGAGTCCGAGCACGAAGGCCAGCACCGGGACGACCCGGTCGGCGAGCTCGGCGAGGTCGGACAGTGGGAGCAGCCCGAGGGCGACGCACACCGCGCCCACCACGAGCAGGACTCCCCCGATGACGGCCTGGCGCACGACGACTCCTCCACGAGTGCGCCGGGCAGGGCGTCCGGCGGCGCTCCAATGTACTGGCCGGTAGCGTTGACGGGACGACGACAGGAGGAACCCGTGCGGAAGTTCATGTTCAGCGGTGCGGTGTGGAGTTCGATCATCAGCGGCTACAGCGTGGTGCAGACCACGCGGCAGGGCCCGCGTGACTGGCGCCTCGCGCTGACGTGGGTGGCGTGGATCGCGACGACGCTCGTGGCGATCGGCACGGTCGTCGAGGACGACCGCGCCGTCAAGGCCAAGCAGCCGTAGACCGCGACGCGACCCGGTGACGGGACGCGACCCGGTGACGGACGGGAGGGACGATGCCAGCTGGCACCGTCCCTCCCGTCCGTCAGGTTCCGGGCCGGCCGGTCAGCGCTCCGACCGCGGGATGTCCGAGGTCTGGATCGGCCCCGTGAAGAGCGCCGCACGGTCGTCCTGGTCCGGCGTGAACAGCGCGGACTCCGACGCGGTCGACGCCGCGCGCCGTCGCGGCGCCGCGACCTCGTCCACCATGAGCACCCGCTGGACCGGCAGCGCGTCGGGATGGGTCCGCTGGATCCAGTCGACGAGCTCCTCGCGGATGTAGCAGCGCAGGTCGAACAGGGACGGCGCGTCGTGCGAGGTCGCGAGGACCCGGACACGCACGGACCCCTGCACGGCGTCGGTGACCTGCAGGACCTTCACCCGGCGGTCCCAGAGCTCGGTGCGGTCGAGGATCCGGTCGAGCTCGGCCCGCATCTCCCCCGGCCGGACCCGCCAGTCGAGGTCGAGCTCGACGGCACCGAGCAGCTCGCTGTTGGTCCGGGTCCAGTTCTCGAACGGCGTGCTCGTGAAGTACGTCGACGGCAGCACGAAGCGTCGGTCGTCCCACAGGTGCACGACGACGTAGGTGAGGGTGATCTCCTCGATCCGCCCCCACTGCTGCTCGACCACGACGACGTCGTCGACACGGATCGACCCGGAGAACGCGAGCTGCATGCCGGCGAAGACGTTGCCCAGCGTCGACTGCGCCGCGAGGCCGGCGATGACGGAGATGAGCCCCGCCGACGCGAGCACGCTCGCCCCGGCTGCCTCGACCCCCGGGAAGGTCAGCAGGATCGCGCCGATGCCGATGATCACGAGCACCGCGACGGTCAGCCGGCGGATCACGAGGACCTGCGTGCGGATGCGGCGGGCCTGCCGGTTGTCCGGGACGTCGATGCGGAAGCGGTGCAGGCCGAGGTCCTCGAGGAAGATCGCGATCTGGCACGCCAGCCAGGTACCCGCGGCGATCGTGGCGATGAGGAAGCCGTGCGACACCGGCGCGCGCCACGGGAAGGCGTCCGGCCGGTTCGGGACGCTCGTGACGAACGCGACCCAGAGGAGCACGACGAGCAGTTCGGTGCGGAACGGGTGCTTCATGCGTCGGGAGAGCACGGCCGCCCAGCGTTCCCGCCGCGCGAGTGCGCGGAAGACGAGGTGCAGGACGAGCGCGGCGGCGGCGGTGACGAGCAGCGCGACGCCGATCGCGACGAGGAGCCGGAGGAGGATGTCCATCCCTCCATCGAAGCGGTGGACGACGGACGTCGTTCAGGAACGCGACCACCCGCACGACAGGAGGCGCGGCGCCGGACCGGCACCGCGCCTCCTGGCAGGGGCTGCTGCTACTTCGTCGAGGTGAGCGAGTCCACGTAGTCCTGGTGCTCGGACGCCCACTTCGCGGTGATCGCCGGGTACTCGCTCGTCTTCGCACCGCTGTTCACGAGCGCGTTCTCGAGTGAGTAGAGCGTGTCGGAGTCCATCGCGAAGTTCTCCATCCACTTCGACGCCTGCGGGAACTCGTCGGCGAAGTCCTTCTTGGCGATGGTGTGGATCTCCTCGTTCTTGCCGAGGGCGCCCTTCGGGTCCTCCAGGTCCTTGATCGGGAAGGCGTCGTACGCCCAGTGCGGACGCCACAGCGTCACGACGACGTCCTCCTTCTTCGCGATCGCGGCCTTGAGGTCGGCGAGCATCGCCGGCGTCGAACTCGTGATGAAGTCCATCCCGTCGAGGCCGTACTTCGGGATCACCTGGTCCTGCACGACCTTCGTCTCGCCGGCCGCGGGCTCGATGCCGACGATCTTGTTGCCGAAGTCCGAGGCCTTCGCCTGCAGTTCGTCGATCGAGTCGATGTCCGAGTACTCCGGCACGGCGAGCTCGAGCGACGCCTGCTCGTTCCACGCGCCGAGGTCCGTGAGGTCCTTGCCGTACGTGTCCATGTACTCCTTGTGCGTGTTCGGCAGCCAGGTGTCGAACACGACGTCGTAGTCGCCGGATGCGAGGCCCGTGTAGGCGGGCGCGACGTCGGAGTTCGTGAGCTGGACGTCGTAGCCCTTCTGCTCGAGGACGTGCTTCCAGAGGTAGCTCGCGGCGGTGTCCTCGTCCCAGCCGTTGAAGACGACGACGTGCATGGACTTCTGGTCGCCGTTGTCGAGCGTGCCGGAGGCGCCGTAGTACCCGGGCGGCATGCACGCGGACAGGCCGAGGGCGGTGGCGGCGGCGAGCGCGGCGGCCGCGAGGGTGCGCTTGGTTCGCTTCATGATCTGTTCCTTCCTCACGCGTCGACGGTCTGGCGGTCGGTGACCGCTTCGGTGGTGGCGGCGGTCTGGGCGGTCGCCGCGTTCGGCGTCGCGGTCGCGGTGGGCTTCCGCTTCGCACGTCCGAAGAGCCTGGAGGCGCGGCCCGAGTCACCGCCGAGCGCTGCGGTCAGGCGGTCCAGCAGGATCGCCAGCACCACCACCGACAGGCCGGCTTCCGCGCCGAGACCGACGTCGATGCGGTTCAGCGAGGCGACGATCTGCTCGCCGAGTCCCCCGGCGCCGACCATGCCGGCGATGACGACCATCGAGAGCGACAGCATGATGACCTGGTTGACGCCCGCCATGATGCTGGCCTTCGCGAGCGGCAGCTGGATCTGGCGGAGGATGCGCCACGGGCTCGACCCGAACGCGGCGCCCGCCTCGACGACCTCGCTCGGGACCCCGCGAATGCCGAGCTCGGTGAGCCGGACGCCCGGAGCCATCGCGAACACGATCGTCGCGACGATGCCGGGGACGACGCCGACGCGGAAGAGCAGCAGCGCCGGGATCAAGTAGACGAAGGCCGGGGTGGTCTGCATGAAGTCGAGCACCGGGCGGATGATCCGGCTGGCGGTGTCCGAGCGGGCGGCCCAGATGCCGAGCGGGATGCTGAACACGACAGCGAGCCCCGCGGCGACGATCACGAGGGCGAGGGTGTCCATCGCGTTCGTCCACTGGCCGACGCTCACGATGAAGAGCAGACCGACGGCGGCGCCGAGCGCGAGCTTCCAGCCCTTCGCGACGAACGCCAGGACCACGAGGATCGCGACGACCACCCAGAACGGCGGCGTGGAGAGGAAGTACTCCATCCACGCGTCCATCCACGTGAACACGTAGCGGACGACGTCGAAGAAGCCGGAGAGGTAGGTGGTGATCCAGTCGACGATCGCTGCGACCCAGGTGCCGAGGGGCAGGTGGAAGGCGCCGAAGGAGTTGGTACCGGGGGTGATCATGCGTGGTCTCCTTCGGCGAGGGTCGAGTCCATGTCGGAGTCGGAGATGCGGGTGACCGGCTCGAGCACCGGGATGGGCATCGTCGCCGTCGGCACGTTGCCGAGGGCGGCGAGCAGGGTGACGCGCGGGACGACCCCGAGCAGGCGCCCTTCGTCGTCGACGACCGCGATCGGCAGCGGCGACTCCACCGCGAGCTCGAACAGGTCGGTCAGCGCGGTCTCCGGCGCGACCCGGGCGTACTCGGTGTTGACGATGGCGTCGAGGTTCGTGTCGCCGGCCTTGACCTGGCGCATCACGTGCCGGTCGCGGACCCAGCCCTCGAGCTTCCGGCCGCGTCCGGTCACGAAGACCGCGGCCGTCTGCAGGTCGCGCATGGTCCGGAGCGCGCCACGCGGGCCGACGGTCAGCGGGACCGCGGCACGTGCGGGCTCCATGACGCTCGACGCGGTGAGCACGCGGGCACGGTCGACGTCCTGCACGAACTGGGCGACGTAGTCGTTCGCGGGGTCCGTGAGGATGTCCTCCGGCGAACCGATCTGCACGATCCGGCCGTCGCGCATCACGGCGATCCGGTCGCCGAGGAACATCGCCTCGTTGAGGTCGTGCGTGATGAAGACGATCGTCTTGCCGAGGCGCTGCTGCAGGTCGACGAGCTGCTCCTGCATCTCGCGGCGGATGAGCGGGTCGAGGGCGCTGAAGGCCTCGTCCATCAGCAGGACGTCGGTCTCGGCGGCGAGGGCGCGGGCGATGCCGACGCGCTGCTGCATGCCGCCGGAGAGCTCGTCGGGCCTGGCGTCCGACCAGACGTCGAGTCCGACCAGGCCGATGACCTCGCGGGCCTTGGCGAGCCGGGTGGCCTTGTCGACGCCGTTGACCTCGAGGCCGTACGCGACGTTCTCGAGCACCGTGCGGTGCGGCAGCAGCGCGAAGTGCTGGAAGACCATCGACACGCTGGTGCGGCGGATCTCGCGGATCTCCTTCGGCGTCGCCTTGGTGACCGTCCGGCCGCCGATCTCGACGCTGCCCGCGGTCGGCTCCAGCAGGCCGTTCAGCATGCGGATGAGCGTCGACTTGCCCGAGCCGGACAGGCCCATGACGACGAAGATCTCGCCGGGACGCACGTCGAAGGACGCGTCGATGACGGCTGCCGAGCCGAGGTCACGGACCTCGTCACGGGTGGCGCCGTCGGCCAGACGGCGGACCGCTTCACCGGGTCGGCGGCCGAAGACCTTGTAGGCGCCGTGCACGCACACGGCCGGGACGTCGGTGGGGTGGTCCGGCGTGACGGCACGCCGGTCCTGGGGTGGTGCGATGGTCAACGGTGCTCCTCGCGGGACCGCGGCGCGGAACGGCGCACGGCGGTACCGGTGGTTGCGGACGGGTCGCCCGGCACCGTGTTCGGCGGCATCGCATCGAGCCCGCGCAACGGCGCAGGGCGAGCGATCACGCACGCGGGGGTCGTACTCGGGACGACCCCGGTCCAGCCGACCGTACGGCCCCCGCTGTGCTGCTGCGGTGGACGCGTCCTGATCGTCGGTGTCCCCTGAAGGGACGTTCAAGGCTATCGGCGCTTGTCCCCCGTCGCGAATCCGGGTCCGCCGGAATCCCGGCACCGGTGTACCCCGTTCACGGCGTGTCGCCCACCGGTGCGGGGATCGCGATCGTGACCGGCTCGTTACTTTTCAGGAGACTCGCATGGTTGTGTGCCACCCCGGTTCGACGCACCTGTAGCGTGTCGCGCATGACAGCGCAGAACGACACCGGGGTGGACCGCGCGCCCGCGAACGACTTCTCGCACGAGCAGGAGGGCTACCAGCACGGGCTGAAGCCCCGGCAACTGCAGATGATCGCCATCGGCGGCGCGATCGGCACGGGGCTCTTCCTCGGCGCGGGCGGTCGCCTGCACACCGCGGGGCCGGCCCTGGCGGTCGTGTACCTCATCGCGGGCATCTTCGCGTTCTTCATCCTCCGGGCACTCGGTGAGCTCGTGCTGCACCGACCGTCGTCCGGGTCGTTCATCTCGTACGCCCGCGAGTTCTTCGGGGAGAAGTTCGCGTACGCCGCCGGGTGGATGTACTTCCTCAACTGGGCGATGACCTCGATCGTGGACACCACCGCGGTCGCGCTCTACCTGCACTACTGGGCCGGACCGCGCGCGATCCCGCAGTGGGCGCTGGCCCTCGCGGCGCTCGTCGTCGTGCTGGCCGCGAACCTCGTCGCCGTGAAGGTGTTCGGCGAGCTGGAGTTCTGGTTCGCGATCATCAAGGTCGCCGCCCTGGTGGCCTTCCTCATCGTCGCGCTCGTGTGGCTCGTGTTCGCGTTCCCCGTCGAGACGGGCGGCGAGACGGTCCGGACCGGGTTCAAGATCTGGGCTGACAACGGCGGCCTCTTCCCGACCGGCCTGCTCCCGGCGGTCCTCGTCGTGCAGGGCGTCGTGTTCGCCTACGCCGCGATCGAGCTCGTCGGCACCGCGTCCGGCGAGACGCAGGACACCGAGAAGGTCATCCCCCGCGCGATCAACTCGGTCGTCTTCCGCATCGCGGTGTTCTACGTCGGGTCGGTCGTCCTGCTCTCGCTGCTCCTGCCGTACACGTCGTACAAGGACGGCGTCAGCCCCTTCGTGACCTTCTTCTCGTCGATCGGCAACCCGCAGGTCGGCCAGGTCGTCGGCTCGATCATGAACTTCGTCGTCCTCACCGCGGCGCTGTCGTCGCTGAACGCCGGGCTCTACTCGACCGGACGAGCACTCCACTCGATGGGCATGAACGGCTCCGCGCCGAAGTGGACCACGAAGATGACGAAGGGCGGCGTGCCGTTCGCCGGCATCCTGCTCACCTCGGCGTTCACGCTGGTCGGCGTCATCCTCAACCTGTTCGTCCCCGGGCAGGCGTTCGAGATCGCCCTGAACATCGCGAGCCTCGGCATCATCACCGCCTGGGGCACGATCATCCTCTGCCAGATGAAGCTGCGGTCGTGGGCGAAGCAGGGGCTCGCGAAGGAGCCGTCGTTCAAGCTGCCGGGCGCGCCGTACACGTCCTGGCTGACGCTGGTGTTCCTCGCGACCGTCATCGTGCTCATGGCGATCGACTACCCGATCGGCACGTACACGATCGCGTCGCTCATCATCGTGATCCCGCTGCTCATCCTCGGCTGGTTCCTGCAGCGCGACCGCATCCTCCGGATCGCCTCGCTCCGCTCGGGCATCACGGGTCCGTACCCGGTGACCGGTCGGGATCCGGCGAACCAGGTGCGTCGGAGCGGCGCCGGCACGGACGGCTCCTCGACCGCAGCGACGGACGGTTCCTCGACCGGGTCCACGGATGCGTCCGCTGGTCCGGACGCCGGGTCGGACGCCGGGTCGGACGACCACCGGGCCTGATCACCGGCAGCTCCCCCGTCCGTCGGCTCGACCGGCGAACGCGCGGAGTGTCCGGATAGCGAAACAGCGCGCCCGGGGCGTGCAAGAGGGTCCGGCACCCGTCGGTACGATCGGCGGGTGCCGGACCCATCTGTCTCCCCCACGCTCGACCTCCAGCTCACCTGGCGCGGTACCTTCGGCCGCGTCCGGGTGTTCGACGACCGCGTCGCCGCCGAGACCAGCTACGAGCGGGACGCCCTGACGCCGGTGCCGATGGAGTCCGTGCGCGGGTGGCGGATCGAACCGTGCGACTTCGACGCGGTGTGCGTCGAGTTCGTCACGCCCGGGGAGACCTACCGGGTGCTGCTCGACACCACGGACGAGCAGGTCGCCGGGCTGGCGCTGCGCCGAGCCCTCGGCGCGCCGTTGCCGTCCGCGTCCTGACGCCCACCGCCGACCGGCGGGCGCTCACGGCCAGGACGGGTGGGCTGTACCGTCCGCGAGCCGACGTCCCCACACCGCGTCGAGGTCGGCGACCTGTGACTCGTGGCGGGACTCAGCCGTCCTGCGGCGCGAACTGCGTGACGCGGAACGTCGCACCCTGCGGGTCCTGCAGCTCCGCAGCCCGGGTCCAGGAGCCGTCCCACGAGCCCAGCACCCGGCCACCGAGCTGTTCGGCGAGCGCCGCGGCACCGTCGCGGTCCGCCACGCTGAACGACACGTGCCAGTCGTCGGCACCGGCGTCGAGCCGGGCGAGCGCGCCGATGACGTCGGCGAACCCCTCCGGCGCGCCGACCTGGCGTTCGCGGATGTCCGGGTCCGAGGTCGCCGCGAGGTGGTCGCCGTACCCGGGCAGCCGGACCATCGCGCTCGGGCCTTCCTCGATGCCGGAGACCTGCCAGCCGAAGAGCTGCTCGTAGAACCCGATCGCCTGCTCCGGATCGGTCGAACGGAGGTCGCTGAACACCCACCCACCGGGGGCGTTGATGTGCTGCGCGCCGAGTCGGGCGCGCGCCTGCCAGAGCCCGAACGCGGCACCACGGGGATCGACGCAGTCGACACTGCGGCCGGCCGCTCCCCCGGGTCCGGCGTCCTCGGCGGGACCAGCGGTGCCGCCGAGCTCCGTGACGCGACGGGCCACGGCGTCGGCGTCGTCGACCGCGATGTACGTGAGCCACGTAGCCGGCTCGTCGCTCGACGCGACGGCACCGACCTCGTGCCCGTCGATCGACACGATGCGGTAGGAGCCCGGCGCCCCCGGCGGGAGTCGCTCCTCGAAGTCCCAGCCGAACAGCCCGCCGTAGAAGGCCTGGGCTGCGTCCGGGTCCGGCTGTCGGGCGTCGATCCAGCTGGGGACGCCCTGGGGGTACGTGCGCGGGGTCTGGTCGGTCATCGTCGCTCCCGGGTGAGCCGGCGCGTGGCCGGATGCCCCAGGTCTACCGCGGACCACCGACGCCCTCGCACCCGCGCCCGCGCCCACGGCCGCGCTCGCGCCGGCGCCCGCGCCTCAGTCGTCGGTGTCGACCTCGTCCGTGACGACCTTGCCGGTGCCCGCGTCGAGGCGGACGCTGTGCTTCGTGCCCGAGGCGTCGCGGACGTCGCCCTCCCAGACGACCTTCCCGAGGTGGTCGTCGAGCCCGAGCTCGGTGATCGTGCCGGCGTGCAGGTCCTCGAACCGGCCGACCGCGTCGTCCACGGTCAGGTCGGCAGCGGCCGTGAAGCGCTCGTTCTCGGCCCGGTCGTCGGCGTCCGAGGTCTCGGTGCGCGGCGATCCGGACACCGCCGTGCCGGCCTCGTTCGTGTGCACCTCGTGCTCGGTGCCGTCGTCGGTGACGACCAGCACTTCGTACGCGGTGCCGTTCTGCTCCTGCTCGACCGAGAGCACGGTGCCAGACCCCACGGCGTCGCGGGCGGTGGCGACGGCGGCACGCAGGGCGTCGTTCGACGTGGCGGACGCAGCGGTCGCGCCGCCGGACGCCGATCCGGACGAGGACGAGGACGACGTCGTGGACGAGGCCCCGTCGGACTGCGCGGTGGAGCACCCGACGAGGGCGAGGGACGCCACGAGCGGCAGGGCGGCGATGCCGGCGACACGACGGGTGGAGCGGGCTGTGGTGGTGCGGAGTGCGTTCATGCGACCAGGGTGCCGGGCGGGTGCTGAAGCACGGCTGAAGCCCCCTGGTCAGCCGCCGAGTGCGATGCGGACCGCGAACCGGGCGCCGCCGAGCGGCGAGTCCGTCACGACGACGTCCCCGCCGTGTGCCCGGACTGCGTCCTGGACGATCGCGAGGCCGAGCCCCGCGCCGCCCGCGTCCCGGCTGCGCGCCTCGTCGAGCCGGACGAGACGTTCGAACACGCGGTCACGGTCTGCCGGAGCGATGCCCGCCCCGTCGTCGTCCACCGTCAGGACGGCGCGTCCGTCCTGCTCGGCGAGCGCCACGACGACCCGACCCTCGGCGTGCCGGACGGCGTTGTCGACGAGGTTGCGGACCACGGCGGCGAGGAGCCCTTCGTCCCCGAGGACACGGGCCGGCCCGATCCCGGACCCCTCGACCCGGATCGACCCGTCGGTGCTCCCGCCGAGCCGTCCACGCGCCCGGGCCACGGCGTCGAGCGCCAGATCGTCGAGGTCCACCGGACGCCGGACGCCCACGTCGCCCTCGTCGAGCCGCGAGAGCTCGAGGAGGCCCGTCACGAGGTCCTGCAGCCGGAGCGCCTCCGAGCGCACCACCTCGGACAGCTCGACGACGTCGGCGCGGTCGGGGTGCGCCGCGGCGACCTCGGCGTGCTGGCGGATGGTCGCGATCGGCGACCGCAGCTCGTGGGAGGCGTCGGAGACGAACCGCCGCTGCCCCGCGGCGGAACGGTCGAGCCGGTCGAGCATGGTGTTCATGGTCGTGGCGAGCCGGGCGATCTCGTCGCCGGTGTCCGGGACGGCGACCCGGGCGTCCGGTCGTGCCGCGCGGATCGTCTCGACCTCGGTGCGCATGCGTTCGACCGGGCGGAGCGACCGGCCGGTGACCACCCACGTGACGGCCCCCATCACGAGCACGAGCACCGGGACGCCCACGGCCAGCAGCGCGACCGCGGCACCGACGGCGGCGTCGGTCTGGTCGAGGGAGACCCCGTAGACCAGCGTCGCGTCCCCGCCGCCGGGCAGGTCGACGTCGTCGGCGACGAGCAGCCACCGCTCGCCGTCATGGGTCCAGCGGGACTCGTCGGCCGTCGGGAGCGCCGGTGGATCGGCGTCGTCCCCGTGGGCGAGGACGGATCCGTCGTCCCCCACGACCTGCACGAGGACGTCCTCGTAGCCGCTCACGACCCCGGCGCCGTCGGCCTCGACACGAGCCGAGGCCTGCTCGAGCCCCGACTCCGCCGTGGTCCGCACCCCGTCGAGGAGGACGAGGCGGAGCACGACGACGAACGCCGCCGCGCCGACGAGCAGCGCCGCGAGCACGACGACGACCGCCCCGAGGGTGGTCCGCGCCCGGACGGACCGGAAGCGCCGGCGGCCGCCGTCAGCCACCGTCCGCCGCCAACCGGTAGCCGGCGCCGCGCACCGTCTCGATCGCGGTGCGACCGAACGGCCGGTCGACCTTGCGACGCAGGTGTCCGACGTACACCTCGACGATGTTCGGGTCGCCGTCGAAGTCGACGTCCCACACGTTCTCGATGACGTCGCGCTTCGAGCAGACCTCGCCGGCGCGGCGCGCCAGGAACTCGAGGACGGCGAACTCGCGACTCGTCAGCTCGACGGGCGTCGACGCCCGGGAGACCGTCCGGGCGGCCGGGTCGACGACGAGGTCGCCGAGCGTCAGGACCGCCGGGCGCTCGCGCGCACCGCGGCGCACCAGGGCACGCAGCCTCGCCACGAGGACCGGGTGCGAGAACGGCTTCGTCACGTAGTCGTCGGCCCCGGCGTCGAGCGCCTCGACCTGGTCCCACTCGCCGTCCTTCGCCGTCAGCATGAGGACGGGCGTCCAGTCGCCGTCGGCACGGAGGTGCGCGCACACGGCCCAGCCGCTGAGGCCGGGCATCATCAGGTCGAGCACGATCGCGTCGTAGCCGAACTCGCGGGCGTGCCACAGTCCGTCGACGCCGTCGTGGGCGACGTCGACCGCCCACCCCTCGGCTTCCAGCCCGCGACGGACGCCGTCGGCGAGCCGCACCTCGTCGTCGACCACCAGGACACGCATGCCCCGATCCTGCCGTGCGCCGCTGAAGCAGGCCTGAAGCGTCCTGGACGCGACCGGTCGCGGGCCAGGAGGCGCGGTGCGAGCCCGCACCGCGCCTCCTGGCCGGCACCGGGTCGCCTCCACAGCCCCGTCGTCGCCGGGTCCCGGGACGGATTCGGGTTCTGGCCCGGCCTCCGGCGGCGACGGTACCAGCGCCGATCCTGCTCCCTCGGCGACGGACACGCTCGCAGCCGGCCGGGCCGGCGAGGCCAGTCGGGACCGGCTCAGACGAGCAGGAGGATCCCCGCGACGACGGCCGCGACGGCGATCGCCAGCGCGATGAGCAGCAGCACGAGGTGCACCGTGTAGAACGTCGTCGGCTTGCCGGCGGCGTCACGCGCCCGGGAGTCCTTCGCGACCCGCTGGAAGAAGCGCGGCCAGGTGACGACGTTGAAGACGGCACCGATGAACAGGACGAGGGCTGCGAAGACGGTCACCCGACGATCCTAGACACCGCGGGGCACCGGGTCGGGCGCCGGGCGGAGCCGCTCCGGGGCCGGTGGTGCTCGGCCGCCCCCAACGCGGCCGAGTCCCACCCCGTGCTGCCACATCGCGTGTAGCACCTGCTACAGACCCTACACGGCGGCCCGGACGACGTCGACCCATCCAGTGGGATCGATGTCCCGTTCTGGTAACGACTGGCGCTACGCCGCGTCGAGGGCCGCTTCGGCGTCGGCCAGGACCCGCTGCTCCGACTCACTCAGCGACTGCCGGGCGCGACGGGCGCCGTCGTTGATCTCGACGATGAGCCGACTGAGCCGCGTCGCCGGGTCGCCGGAGTCGGGGTAGGCGTTGTCGGTGCCGATCCGCGCATGCAACGGCGTGAGGGCGCGCAGGGCGGTCTCCACCCGGCGGGAGCGCCGACGACGGGAGACCTGGTGGCCGATGACGAGCAGGAGCATCCCGGACGACACGCAGATCACCGCACCCGGGGTCGTGACGTCGTAGGGCAGCGCGAGGGCCCGGGTGAGGCCGAGGTCGCCCAGGACGTGCGCGAGGTCCATCACCACGACGACGACCATCCGCACGACACCGAGGACCCCACCGAGCACGAGGACCCACAGGCCGACGAGGTCGGTGGTGGTGCGGGCCTCGCGCAGGTGCAGGACGCAGATGAGTCCGGTCGCGCCGAGCGCCACCCCGAGGTAGACCGTCTGCGCGATCGAGTAGACCGTCGCCGCCGGGTGCGATCCGGCGTCGAGCATGAAGGTCGTCGTCGTCGCGGGCTTGTCGAGGACGGTGAACGCCACGATCACCACCACGACGACGACCGCGCACGTCGCGACGATCGCGTTCCGGAGCCACGGCCGTGCGGCACCGACGGCCTTCGCCACACCCCAGAGCAGGGTGCTCGTCCCCGCGACCATCAGGCAGTCGCTGACGACCGTGACCACGTTGAACCCGCCGAACAGCGGATCGAGCCACCGGTACAGCGGGTCGACGTTCGTGACGATCGTCGCGGCGAACAGCAGGAAGGTGACCGCGAGCGTGCGGTCCTGCCCGCGCTGCAGGACGAACAGCGTGACCGTGCCCGCGATCAGGAGCAGCGCCTGGACGAGGGAGACGATCACCCGAACACCCCGCGGAACGCGCTCGGACGGTCGCGGTGGCCGCGGATGAGCCCGGCGAGCCGGTCGGCGAAGACCTCGGCCTCGTGCTCGTACTCGTTCGAGAACAGCCCGCGGGCGAGTGCCCGCTCGACCTTGTACTCCGGCAGGTCCGGGATGACGTCGCGGATGTAGGCCGCCTGGGGTGCGTGGTCCTGGTGGCGGTGCAGGATGTGGCCGAGTTCGTGGCCGATGACGAACGAGCGGAACGTCCGCGAGGCCGTCGGGGAGATCATCACCAGGTGCTGCCGCTCGAGCGTCGCCACGAAGCCGCACACGGGCTCGGCGGCGAGGAACGCCTCTTCACGGACGACGATCGGCTTGCCGACCACCTCGGCCGCGGCGGCGACGGCCTGGTCGACGTCGGACCACCCCTCGGCCGCGCCACGCGCCCAGAACGCCTCGACGAGGTCGGTCGGCGCGCTCATGCGACGCTCCCCCGGGCGGACTCCTCCTCGAGCACCTCGGCGATGCGACGGAGCGCCTCGGGCGAGAGCTCACCGGGGAAGGTCCGGGCGGCGAACCCGCTGACACGTGCCGATCGGAGGGAGCGGACGAGGGCGAGCTGGGCGCCGATGCGCTCGGGGACGTCGCTGTCCTCGAGCAGGAAGCGCTCGTCGACCTCGAAGAAGCCCGCGAGCAGGCGGAGCAGCCCGGTGTCACGGTTGCGACGGCCGTCGCCGGAGAGCATGTACGTCCACTTCGCCCGGGACAGCGAGCCACCCTGGGCCGCTACGTACTCCTCGATCGCCGCGAACGGGACGGGGGCACCGCGCTGCGCTTCCTCGAAGTCGAGGAGGAGGTTCAGCCGGCGCGCGAGTTCCGCGGCGTCGAGCACGCCACCCCTCGGATCTGCTGTCGCCATGTCGATCGGACTCCTCCCCAGCCGCACGTCGTGCAGGACATGGTAGCGCGAGCCGCCGACGAGGACCTCGCTAGCCTCGACGGTGTGAGCACCCCGTACCCGTCCACGGTCGCCGCCCCGGTCGAACACGAGATCGTCATCACGAAGTCGCGCTTCATCACGACCGTGGCGCCGGTGTCCGGGGTCGCGGACGCGGACCGGGTGATCGCCGAGGTCCGCCGCCGGCGGTGGGACGCCCGGCACAACTGCACCGCGATGGTCACCGGCGTGCTCGGGGACCAGGCGCGGTCGAGCGACGACGGTGAACCCTCCGGGACCGCCGGCGTCCCGATGCTCGAGGTGCTCCGGCGCCGCGGTCTGACCGACGTCGTCGCGGTCGTCACGCGGTACTTCGGGGGCGTGAAGCTCGGTGCCGGCGGCCTCGTCCGTGCCTACTCGACCTCGGTGTCCGAGGCCCTCGACCGCGCGACGCTCGTGCACCGGCGCGCACTGACCCGGGTGACGGTGGACGTCCCGCACGCCGACGCCGGCCGGATCGACAACGTGCTGCGCGACTGGGTCCGGCACCACGGAGCCACGCTCGGCGACCCCGCGTACGGCGCCGCCGCGACGTTCGAGCTCTGGGTGCCGGGCGACGGCATCGAACCGCTGCGTGCCGACCTCGCCGCGACCTCGGCGGGAGCGCTCGACCCGGTGGTCGGCGAGGAGCGCGTGGTCGACGTCCCCGCCGACTGATCCGCACGCGGAGTCGCGGCCGAATCGCACTCCGGGCGTGTCTCACCGTGCGGCACCGCACGCCGGGAACGACGAAGGCCCCGACTCGATGAGTCGAGGCCTTGCTGGTGCACCCCCTCGGACTTGAACCGAGAACCCACTGATTAAGAGTCAGTTGCTCTGCCAATTGAGCTAGAGGTGCATGTTGCGCTTCCGTGCTGCAACGGGAAACAACAATAGCATGGGTTTCGCGTGCTCTTGACCACTCGGGGCACGGACCACGAACAGGAGCCCCATGACCGACCGTCTCGCCGCCGGCGACACCGCCCCCGACTTCACCCTGCCGGACCAGGACGGCACCGAGCACTCCCTCTCGGCCCTGCGTGGGAAGAAGGTCATCGTGTACTTCTACCCGGCAGCGTCGACGCCGGGGTGCACCACGGAGGCGTGCGACTTCCGCGACAACATGTCCTCGCTGCAGGCCGCCGGGTACGAGGTGCTCGGCGTCTCGAAGGACGACCTGCCGGCGCTCAAGACCTTCCAGCACGAGCAGGCCCTGACCTTCCCGCTGCTGACCGACCCGGACCTCGCCGTGCACAAGGCGTACGGCGCCTGGGGTGAGAAGAACAACTACGGGAAGATCGTCACCGGCACGATCCGCTCCACGATCGTGGTCGACGAGGACGGCACCGTGCAGCTGCCGCTCTACAACGTCAAGGCGACGGGGCACGTGGCGAGCCTGCGGAAGAAGCTCGGCCTGGTCTGAGACCCGGCTGATCGACGGACTGGAGGCGCGGTGCCAGCTGGCACCGCGCCTCCCGTCCGTGGATCGGGACCGTCTACTCGACCGGTCGGGCGAGCGCGTCCGTCACCGGTCGCGACAGCACCAGCGTGATACCCAGCAGCGCGGGGATGAGCAGGAACCAGCCGACGGCGGGCACGCGGAAGACGCCCTGGAACGCCCCGATCGCGAGCGCACCCTGCAGCACCTGCCAGACGATGATCCCGGACCGCACCCACGGACGACGGTTGCGGAGGCCGATGAACAGGGAGCCGAGCCAGAGCGCCGCGATGGCCGCGAGGACCGTCAGCGCGATCCCGGACGCGATGCTCGTGGCCGGCGCGACGATGAGTTCGACGATGAGGACGATCGTCACGACGACGAGGGCGGCGAACTCGAGTCCGACGACGACGAGGAGCGCCAGGAGGGCAGGCGACCGCCGCTCGACGTGGTCGGGCTCGATCGGGGTGGTGTCGGGCACAGCATTCCTCCAGCGTCGGAACCCTTGATTTGGCCCTACCAGTATGGAACGATATTCGAGGTCGTTTGGACGGCACGATGTGGTGTGCGTCTCCCGTGGTTCGACGCTCCTCCCCCGAGCGTTCTGCGGGCGTCAGACTCGCTTCCAGCGGACTCCTCCCCCACGGGTGTCCCCTCGTGCCTCGCGCATGCTCAGCGTTCCGATCCCCGAACCACGGCCCCGGCCTGCCGTTCGAGCATCGATTTCAAGGAGCACCACACATGGACTGGCGTGACCAGGCAGCCTGCCTCACCGCGGACCCCGAGCTCTTCTTCCCCGTCGGGAACACCGGACCGGCCGTCGATCAGATCGAGAAGGCCAAGTCGGTCTGCGCTCGCTGCACGGTCACCGAGATGTGCCTGCAGTACGCCCTCGAGAACAACCAGGACTCCGGTGTCTGGGGTGGCCTGAGCGAGGACGAGCGCCGCGCGCTGAAGCGTCGCGCCGCCCGCGCTCGCCGCGCTTCCTGACCCCGCGCCTGCTGCGCGCCTGACGCCCGCCGCTCCCTCGGGGCCGGCGGGCGTCGTCGTGCGCGGGGCGGCTGCGCCGCGCGCGGCGCGAGGCGGTAGCGCACGCCTGCGCAGCACCGAAAGCACGCGACGCCGCACCATCGCGCGGTTCGGACGCACTTGCGTTGTGCTGCCGCCCGACGCGCGGCGCGGCGAACCACGGAACCGACGTCGAACCAGGGCCGGACGGCGGTTCGACGTCGGGAACGTGGTTCGACGCGGCCCTGGCGGGCGCACGCCGCGCCTCCAGGCGGCTGCGCAGGCCTCCGCACAACGGAAAGCAGGCGACGCCGCGGCATTGCGTGGTTCGGACGCACTTCCGTAGCGCGGCCGCGCGACGAACCACGGAACCGACGTCGAACCAGGGCCGGACGGTGGTTCGACGTCGGGAACGTGGTTCGATGCAGGACTGGCGGGCGCACGCCGCGCGTCCAGGCGGCTGCGCGTGCCTGCGCACAACCGAAAACACGCGACACCGCGGCATCGCGCGGTCCGGACGCGCTTTCGTTGTGCGGCCGCGCGCCGCGGCTGCCGTCGAGGCGTGCGCGCCGGCGCGCGCCGCGCGACGAACCACGTTCCCGACGTCGAACCAGGGCCGGACGGTGGTTCGACGTCGGGAACGTGGTTCGATGCGGCCCTGGCGGGCGCACGCCGCGCCTCCAGGCGGTTGCGCGTGCCTGCGCACAACGGAAAGCAGGCGACGCCGCGCCACCGCGCGGTTTGGGCACACGCCGCGCCTTCAGGCGGTTGGGCGCGGGCGCGGAGCGCGCTACGCGGCGCCCGGCGTCGCCGTCAGCCAGCGGAACGGGATCGTGATGGTCACCTCGGTGCCGCTGCCGGTCAGGGTGTGCCAGTCGATGGTGCCGCCGAGCTCGCCCTGGATCAGCGTCCGGACGATCTGCGTCCCGAGGCCCGACCCGACCTTGCCCTCGGGCAGACCCCGTCCGTTGTCGCGGACCTGGATGTCGAGGTGGTCGTCGAAGCGCTCCGCCACGATCTCGACCTCGCCGTCGCGGCCGTCCAGCCCGTGCTCGACGGCGTTCGTGACCAGCTCGGTGAGCCCGAGCGCGAGCGGGGTCGCCGCCTCGGAGGGCAGCACCCCGAACTCCCCGGTCTTCTTCGGGCGGACGGTCGTGTTGTGCGACGCCGCGACCTCGGTCACGAGCTTCAGCACGGAGTCGAAGACCTCGTCGAAGTCGACGTTCTGGCTGAGGCCGGTCGACAGGGTGTCGTGCACCACGGCGATCGCGGCCACGCGGCGCATCGCGTTCTGCAGCGACGTCCGGGCCTCGTCCGAGTGGGTGCGGCGCGCCTGGATGCGCAGGAGCGACGCCACGGTCTGCAGGTTGTTCTTCACGCGGTGGTGGATCTCGCGGATCGTCGCGTCCTTGGTGATGAGCTCGCGCTCCTGGTGCCGCAGCTCGGTGACGTCGCGGCAGAGGACGATCGCACCGATCCGCTCGCCGTGGTCACGGAGCGGGATCGACCGCAGCGAGACCGTGACGCCCTTCGACTCGACGTCGGCACGCCACGGGGCACGGCCGGTGACGACCAGGGGCAGCGACTCGTCGACGTCGAGCTGCGCACCGATGAGCTCGGTCGTGACCTCGGCGAGGGACTTCCGCTCGAGCTCGCCCTCGAAGCCCATCCGGTTGAAGGCGCTGAGGCCGTTCGGGCTGGCGAACGTGACGATCCCGTTCGTGTCGAGGCGGAGCAGGCCGTCGCTGGCGCGCGGTGCACCGCGTCGGGGTCCGGCCGGCGCACCGATGTCGGGGAAGTCACCCGTGGCGATCATGCCGAACAGGTCGTTCGCGCTCGCGGTGAAGTTGAGCTCCTGGCGGCTCGGGGTGCGCATCTCGTCCTGGTTCGAGTGCCGCGTCACGACCGCGATCGGGCGCTCGGTCGTCTCGGCGCTGTTCGCGCTCAGCCGCCGGAGCACCGGGATCGCCCGGACGCGCGTCGGGGTGTCCTCGTACCAGTCCGGCTCGGCGGAGTCGACGACCTTCGCGCCGACGAAGCTCTCGGTGACCTGTTCGCGCCACTCCTCGCGGATCTCCTGCCCGACGATGTCGCGGTAGAAGAGCGTCGCCGCGGAACTCGGGCGAGCGTGCGCCACCGCCACGAACGAGCCGTCCTCGGCGGTCGGGACCCAGAGGACCATGTCCGCGAAGGACAGGTCGGCGAGCAGCTGCCAGTCCCCGACGAGCAGGTGGAGCCACTCCACGTCGGCTTCGGAGGAACGGCCTTGTGCGAGGACGAGGTCACTGAGGGTCGACACCCGCCCAGTCTAGGTGCGCACCACTGTGGACAACTCCGCTCTCTCCACAGGCACGATGACAGTCATATTTCTCATGTTGTACTCGCTCTACGCTCAGCCCCGACGAAAGGGGCAGGGGTGGCCGAGGAAGCACGCCGGATCAATGACGCAGAGCCGATGGGGGACGTCCCGCGACTCAGCGCGGTACCGCCACCGACCGACGTCGAGGACACCGCTCGCGCGCTCGGCCTCTGCGTCGCCGAGATCCTGACGGGGTCACGCGAGGTCGACAGCATCGCCCGGTGGATCACCGACGAGGTGCACCGGCACCTGCAGCAGCGGGCGGCTGTGGCGGCGCGGGCCCGGCAGCTCGGCAGCCGGTCGCGCGGACGGGCGCTGCTCCGGGTCGGCAGCGTCATCGTGTGCCGCCCGGCCGACGGGGTCGCCGAGGCGACGGTCGTCGTGCACACGCGCAGTCACGCCCGTGCGGTCGCGATGCGCCTGGAGGAACGGCAGGGTCGCTGGCGCGCGACGGCGGTCGGGGTCCTGTGACGCCCGTGACGTGACCGGGAGACGGACAGGAGGCGCAGTGCCAGCCGGCACCGCGCCTCCTGTCGGGACGTGGTCGCGTCAGCCCTTCTTGGCGGCCTGACGACGCTCGGCACGGTTGCCCGCGGCAGCCTGGCCGGACGCGGTCGCGGCGTTGCCGAACGCGGAGCCCTGCTCCGGCCCGGCGGCCGCCTCGGCCTCGGCCTGCGCCTTCTGCGCCCGCGCGGTCGCGGCCTGCTCGAGGCGACCGCGCTCGTCGCGGACCTCGACCTCGCCGTCGATCGACGGAGCGGAGTACTCGAGACCGGAGACCTCGTCCTCGCCGAGGCCCTTGGCCTCGATCACGGCGTTCTCGCCGTCGGACTGGACCTGCACCTCGAGGTTGAAGAGGTAGCCGACCGACTCTTCGCGGATCTGGCCCATCATGCTCTGGAAGAGCGCGTAGCCCTCGCGCTGGTACTCGACCAGCGGGTCACGCTGTGCCATCGCACGGAGGCCGATGCCGTCCTTGAGGTAGTCCATCTCGTAGAGGTGGTCGCGCCAGCGGCGGTCGATCACCGAGAGGACGACGCGGCGCTCGAGCTCACGCATGGCCTCGTCGCCGAGGAGTTCCTCGCGCTGCTGGTAGGCGAGCTTGGCGTCGGAGAGGATCTCGCGGCCGAGGAACTCGCGCGAGGCCTTGCCCTTCGAGCCGGCCTCGGTGATGACCTCGTCGATGGAGATCGAGATCGGGTACAGGGTCCCGAGCTCGGTCCACATGGCGTCGAGGTCCCAGTCGTCCGCGTTGCCCTCGGCGGTGCGGGAGTCGATCACGTCGTCGACGACGCTCTTGAGGAACGACTGCGCACGGTCGTGGATGTCGTCGCCCTCGAGGATGTGGCGGCGGTCGCTGTAGATCGCTTCACGCTGGCGGTTGAGGACGTCGTCGTACTTCAGGACGTTCTTGCGGATCTCGGCGTTGCGGCCCTCGACCTGCGCCTGGGCCGACCGGATCGCACGGCCGACGAGCTTGTTCTCGATCGCGAGGTCGTCCGGGACGTTCGAGCGGCCCATCAGGCTCTCGGCGGCACCGGAGTTGAACAGGCGCATGAGGTCGTCGGTGAGCGACAGGTAGAAGCGGCTCTCGCCCGGGTCACCCTGACGGCCGGATCGACCGCGCAGCTGGTTGTCGATGCGACGGGACTCGTGGCGCTCGGTGCCCAGGACGTAGAGGCCGCCGACCTCGCGGACCTTGTCGGCCTCGTCCTTGATCTCGGCCTTGACGCGGTCGAACACGTCGTCCCACGCGGCCTCGTACTCTTCCGGAGTCTCGGTCGGGGACAGACCCTTGGCGTGCATCTCCTGCACGGCGAGGAACTCCGAGTTGCCGCCGAGCATGATGTCGGTACCACGACCGGCCATGTTCGTCGCGACCGTCACGGCGCCGAGTCGACCGGCCTGGGCGACGATCGCGGCCTCACGCGCGTGGTTCTTCGCGTTGAGGACCTCGTGCTTGACGCCCTTCTTCGCGAGGAGCTTCGACAGGTACTCGGACTTCTCGACGCTCGTGGTGCCGACGAGGACCGGCTGGCCCTTCTCGTGGCGCTCGGCGATGTCCTCGGCGACCTGCTCGAACTTCGCCTTCTCGTTCTTGTAGACGAGGTCGGTCTGGTCGATGCGCTGCATCGGCTTGTTCGTCGGGATGGGGACCACGCCGAGCTTGTACGTCGACATGAACTCAGCCGCTTCGGTCTCGGCCGTACCCGTCATGCCGGACAGCTTCTGGTAGAGGCGGAAGTAGTTCTGCAGCGTGACCGTGGCGAGGGTCTGGTTCTCGGCCTTGACCTCGACCTTCTCCTTCGCCTCGATCGCCTGGTGGATGCCCTCGTTGTAGCGACGGCCCATCAGGATGCGGCCGGTGTGCTCGTCGACGATGAGCACCTCGCCGTTCATCACGACGTAGTCCTTGTCCCGCTTGAAGAGGGCGACGGCCTTGATCGAGTTGTTCAGGAACGAGATGAGCGGGGTGTTCGCCGACTCGTACAGGTTGTCGATGCCGAGGTAGTCCTCGACCTTCTCGATGCCGGGCTCGAGCACGCCGACGGTGCGCTTCTTCTCGTCGACCTCGTAGTCCTCGCCCGGGGTGAGGCGGGTCGCGATGGACGCGAACTCGGTGAACCAGCGGTTGGCCTCGCCCGAGGACGGACCGGAGATGATGAGCGGCGTGCGGGCCTCGTCGATGAGGATCGAGTCGACCTCGTCCACGATCGCGAAGAAGTGGCCGCGCTGCACCATGTCGGATGCCTGCCACGCCATGTTGTCGCGGAGGTAGTCGAAGCCGAACTCGTTGTTCGTGCCGTAGGTGATGTCTGCGGCGTACTGCTCGCGACGCTCGGCCGGGGACTGGTTCGCGATGATGCAGCCGGTCGTCATGCCGAGCGCACGGAACACGCGGCCCATGAGCTCGGACTGGTACGACGCGAGGAAGTCGTTGACGGTGATGACGTGCACGCCGCGCGACGGGATGGCGTTGAGGTACGCGGCCGTCGTGGCGACGAGGGTCTTGCCTTCACCGGTCTTCATCTCGGCGATGTTGCCGAGGTGCAGCGCGGCACCGCCCATGAGCTGCACGTCGAAGTGCCGCATGCCGAGGGTGCGCTTCGCTGCTTCCCGCACGGCGGCGAACGCCTCGGGCAGCAGGTCGTCGAGGGTCTCGCCGTTCGCGTAGCGCTCGCGGAGCTCCTTGGTCTCGTCCTGGAGTTCCTCGTCGGTGAGGCTCGCGAAGTCGTCCTCGAGGTCGTTGATGGCCGAGGCGTACGCCTTCAGCCGTCGGAGGGTGCGTCCTTCGCCGATGCGGAGGACCTTCTCCAGCACGTTTGCCACGTGAGCTCCTTACGAGATCGTCACGCGCGACCTGCGCGATGCGAACAGCCAGTCATGCTAGCAACCCGTCGACTCCGGCCGCTGTGAACAGCGCGGGTGTGCGCGGCCCGCGAACGGTCCGCGCACACCCGGGTTCGGTCTGCCGTACTGAGCGATCGTCAGGCGATCGCGACCGCCGGCTCGGACTCCGACGCCGCTGCCGGAGCGTGCTCGGTGGACGGGTCGTCGATGCCGATCACGCCGTAGTCCCAGCCCTTGCGGCGGTAGACAACGCTCGGCCGGTGCGTCTCCGCGTCGACGAACAGGTAGAAGTCGTGCCCGACGAGCTCCATGAAGTACAGGGCGTCGTCGACCGTCATGGGACCGGCTTCGAAGACCTTGTGCCGGATCACGACGGGGCTGTAGACCTCGTTCTCGTCGTCCTCGGCGTTCGCGTCGACCACCGGGACGGCACCCGTCGCGACGTCCTCGATGAGCTTGCCGTCGGCCGGGACGACGCCCATGCGCTCGAACGCGGTGCCGGACGCCTCGGACACGGAGGTCGGACGGTGGCGGCCGCGGTGCACCTTGCGGCGGTCGCGTGCTCGGCGGAGTCGTTCCATGATCCGGGCGAAGGCCAGATCGAAGGCGGCGTACTTGTCCGACGCTGCGGACTCCGCCCGTACGAGGGGGCCGGGGCCGATCAATGTCAGCTCGACGCGGTCCTCGCCCTGGGAACCGCCCGATTTCTCGTTGTGGCGGCTGATGCGCACCTCGAAGGCGAGGGCGCGGTCGGCGAGCACGTCGATCTTCTCGGACTTCTGTTCGACGTAGGTGCGGAATCGGTCGGTGACCCCGATGTTCCGGCCCGTGATCGTCACGTCCATGTGGCGGCTCCCATCCAGACTCAGCGCGTCGCCTCCATCCGGCGATCCTGAACGCCTTGCCGCGAGGCTAGACCCGGTGGCGCTCCGGCGTCACGCGATGTCGGTGAGTCGCCAGGACACCCACCGGACACACAGTGGCCGCCGAGCGTTCACCGATGCGCCGAGGGTCTTCGACGGGCGCACCTCAGTCGTCGACGCTCGCGACCGCGACGCACCGCACGACCCGGCCACCGGCGGCACGCACGGCGCGGACGGCCTCAGCCATCGTGACGCCGGTGGTGACGACGTCGTCCACCACGACGACGGCTCGACCGGCAACGCCCGTCACCGAGAGGGTGCCGACCGTCGCGGCCACCCGTTCCACAGCGCTCCGTTCCTTCTGCCCACCGCGCACTGCGCCGGCACCGACGCCGACACCTGCACCGGCACCGACGCCGGCAACGACGCCGGCGCGGCGCCGCACCAGCCCTCCTGCCCGCACCCGCGACATCGCCCGCGACCGCCGCACTCCCCCGCGCGCCGCCAGCAGCACGACGGGGTCGAACCCCCGCCGCCGAGCACCCTGCCGCGACGGCGGTACCCGCAGCAGTACGGCCCCGGGACCGGCGTCGGCGAGCGCCGCCCGCACGAGCCCACCGAACCGGGCGCCGAGGGGCCGAGCGAGGTCCACCCGCCCACGCAGCTTGAGCTCGAGGAGCATCGTCCGCACGAGTCCCGTGTACTCGAACGCCGCGTCCAGCCGGACCCCGGCGACGAGACGCACCCGGCGGGGCATCGCGTCGAGCGCGTGTCGGCACGCGGCGCAGAGTGCCCGGTCGGGCCGGCCGCACCCGACGCAGTCCACCGGCAGGAAGAGCCCGAGCACCGCGACGGCCGCGTCGAGCCACGGCCGCAGCCTGTCCCGTGTCGTCATGCCGACGATCCTGACCGCCACCCACCACCGGGCGGGGGCCGATCCGTGGGGCTGGGGACGCGCCTCCTGGACCGCCGCCCTGTGGAGGAGCGACCTCAGCGCTGCACGCCGAGCACGTCCGCACTGATCCCGGTCGTGACCCAGCCACCGCCGGTCGACTGCAGGACCGACCCGTCGGACATCCGCAGGAGCATCGAGCCGCCGCTCCCGCCGACGATCTCGGTCGCCCGGCCGTCGGGCTTCGGCAGGGTGCTCGACTGCCCACCGATAGTGGAGCGGACGACGTCCGGGCCGGAGGACGTCTGCCCGACCGAGGCGACGTCGGAGTCGCTGATCCAGGCGGCGCCGACGGCGTTGCCCGTGGCGGCCTGCACGCGCACCGGGGAGCCGAGCGCGGTCGGTGTGCGGTCGGCGCCGCGGACGATGGCCATCACGTACAGGCTCGGTCCGTCGTTCGTCTGGATGAGCGCGAGGGCCCTGGTCGAGTCGCGCGAGACCTGGAACGACACGAGGTCGCCGGCCGGGAGCGTCGTGTTCACCGCGTGCGGATCGCCGCCGAGGCCGTAGGCCGTGACCCGGCGGGTGTTCTTCTCGGACGCGACCCAGACGAACCCGAGGTCGTCGATCGACGGCGGGACCAGGCCGTCGGTCGCGTCGATGCGCAGGTGCGAGCGTCCGCGCACGACCGTCACGCCGTCGCCGTTCCCGACCACCGCAGCGGTCCCGGACGCGGACAGCGCGAACGAGGACGGCCCGAGGTCGCCGATCTCCGCGCCCATGCCGTTGCCGAGCGGTGCGATCTTCCCGCCGCCGAGGGCCGAGTAGCCCACGGTGCCGTCCTGGTCGACGAGCGGGCGGGCATCGACGTCCGGGTTCTGCTGCGCGTCGGACCCGCTGCCGTCGGGGACGGCGAAGGTCGTGCCCTCGGCCGTGATGTCGACGGAGGACACCGTGGCGACCGAGGCGAGCGACTTGCTCAGCTGCTCGCGCATCCGGATCCGGTCCTGACTGCTGGCGCGCAGGGCGTCGCTGGACAGGTCGACGAGGGCGGTCCCGCTCTGGATCGTGACGGCGTTCAGGGAGAGCTGCGTGCCCTCGGGGAAGGCGGTGACCACGGCCCCCTTGAGCCAGCTCGCGGGTCCGGCGAGCAGCGCGCTCGCGATGCGGGTGCTCGTCGACGACCGGGCGAGGAACCAGCGCTCGTCGGGCACGAGGAACTTGTACGTCGGGTCGTAGAAGTAGAGCGCGTGCTGCTGGAACACCGACTCGAAGTTCACCGGCGACAGGATGATGCCGTCGGGGGCGTAGGCGATGCGCCACTCGCCGTCCTCGCGGGTGAACTGGAACGTCAGCGTGGACGAGGTCGGTCGGACCGCCTGCGTGTACTCGCCGTCGGCGTCCACCGAGGCGCTGGCGGTGAGGGTGTAGGTCAGCTCGCGTTCGCCGACCCGCTCGATCGCCGGGTTGCCGGGCTGGATCGTCACCGAGCGCCGGGGGTTCCACTTCGTCGAGAAGTTCGAGGCGAGGAACTCCCGGGCCACGGCGTAGTCGTCCGCCGCACCGGTGCCGGCCGCGATGAAGCCGCGGAGGATCGTCGTCTGGTCGGCGCCGGGCACGGGCTTGCCGGGCCGGTAGTCGACGCCGGACACCGACTGGTCCTTGATCACGCCGCCGGAGCGCACCGCGCCGTCGGTGGGGATCGCGGCGCAGGCGGACACGGCGACGATCGTCAACGCGGCGAGCACCGTGGCGACCAGGGTGCGGAAGCGGGTGCGCATCAGTCGTCCTCCCTGACGGCGCGGGGGCCGTCGTACGACTCGTCGAGGTCTGGCAGCGGGATCGCCGAGGTCGTCACGGTGACGCGGTCGTTGCGCGGCAGCGTGAGCACGAAGGTGGAGCCCTCGCCGGGGCGGGACCACACGTCGATGCGGCCGCCGTGCAGGTTCGCGTCGCCGAGCGAGATCGCGAGTCCGAGGCCGGTCCCGCCGATCGTCCGCTTGCGGCTCGGGTCGGCGCGCCAGAACCGGTCGAACACGCGGGCGGCGTCCTCCGGCGGCATGCCGACGCCCTGGTCGCGCACGGCGATCGCGACCGAGCGGGCGTCGCTGTCGACGACGACCTGCACGGGCTTCGCGTCGCCGTGCTCGATCGCGTTGCCGACGAGGTTGCGGAGCACGCGGCGGATGCGCTTCGCGTCGAGCTGCATGGTGGTGTGCCCGCCGGGTGTGGCGAGCTGCAGGTCGATGCCGGCGCGTTCGGCGAGCGGCCGGAACTCGTCGACGATGTCGGTCGCCAGGGCCGCGGGGATGACGGGCTCGGGATCGAGGTGCACCGCCTGCGCGTCGAACCGTGAGATCTCGAGGAGGTCGGCGAGCAGGAGCTCGAACCGCTCCACCTGGGCGTGCAGGAGCTCGGCGGACCGACCGACCGACGGCTCGAAGGCGTGACGGGAGTCGAACAGCATGTCGCCGGCGAGCCGGATGGTCGTCAGCGGGGTCCGGAGCTCGTGGGAGACGTCGGAGACGAACCGCTGCTGCACGCGGGAGAGCTCGGCGAGCTGGGTGATCTGTCGGCTCACCGCGTCGGCCATGCCGTTGAAGCTGCGGGCGAGGGTGGCGATGTCGTCGTTGCCCCGCACCGGGATGCGTTCGTCGAGCCGGCCGGCGGCGATCTTCCGACTCGTCTCGGCCGCGCCCCGGATCGGCACGACCACGAGCCGGACGACGAGCGAGGTCACGAGGGCGATGAGCACCATGAGCGCGACACCGCCGATCGAGAGCGTCTGCGAGACGAAGTCGAGGGTCTGCTGGGCGTCCGACAGGTCGTAGACGAGGTACAGCTCGTACTGACCGGCACTCGGGATCTGCAGGGTCGACCCGACGGCGAGGCCGGGCTGGTGGCGGCCGTCGTCGTCGAGGCGCACGGGCTGCAGGCTGAGCGTGCCGGTGTTCTTGCCGACCTGCTTCCGGAGGGCGTCGGTGATCACGGCGTCCGGGAAGCCCTGGCTCGCGACGTTCTGCACCGTCTGCGGCCCGGGCTGGTCGGGACTCCGCTCGATGGCGATGCTCGTGCCGCCGGGGCTCGTGGTGTTCGACAGGATCGCCTGCTGCGCCTCGCTCTGCAGGGTCTCGAGCTCGCTCTGGTTGTTGTCCTCGCCCGCGGTGGCCGCGTCGAAGATGCCCTGCGCGACGATCGTCGCGCGTGCCGACTCGGCCTCGATCTGGTCGCGGCGCTGCGAGTAGACGTTGTTCGAGATGCTGATCATGACGGCCGTGCCGATGATCGCGACCGCGAGGCCGGTGGTCATCACCGTGATCGCGACCGACCGGAACATCAGGGACCGGCGCCACACGTACGCCGCGGCCCGCCAGCCACGCCGGACCCACCGTCGAAGGCGACGGCCGGCACGGGCGAGCCTGCCCTGCACGGCGACGCCGCCGGTCGACGCTGCGGATGGCACGGTGCTCAGGCTCCTCCGGCCCGGTACCCGACGCCGCGCACCGTGGTGACGATCTTCGGGTTGTCGGGGTCGTGCTCGATCTTCGCGCGGAGGCGCTGCACGTGGACGTTCACCAGGCGGGTGTCCGCCTTGTAGTGGTAGCCCCAGACCTGTTCGAGCAGCATCTCGCGGGTGAACACCTGGTTCGGCTTCTCGGACAGCGCCCGCAGCAGGTCGAACTCGAGCGGGGTCAGCGCGATGACGGCGTCGCCGCGACGGACCTCGTGCCCGGCGACGTCGACGGTGAGGTCGCCGACGTGCAGCACCGTCGCGTCGGCGGCCGTCGGGCGGAGCCGGGTGCGGATGCGGGCGACGAGCTCCTTCGGGTTGAAGGGCTTCACGACGTAGTCGTCGGCGCCGTTCTCGAGCCCGGCGACGACGTCGGACGTGTCGCCCTTGGCGGTGAGCATGATGATCGGCGTGCCGCTCTCGGCGCGGATGCGCTTGCAGACCTCGATGCCGTCGATGCCCGGGAGCATCACGTCGAGCAGCACCAGGTCGGGCTTCGTCCCGTGGAACGCGTCGATGGCGTCGTTGCCGTCGGCGCTGAACTCGGGTTCGTAGCCCTCGGAGCGGAGGACGATGCCGATCATCTCGGCGAGGGCCTGGTCGTCGTCGACGACGAGGATGCGCGGTGTCATGTGATGGGGACTCCGTGTGACGTGCAACGGTACCCGGTCGGCACCTGACCACTCACGATAGCCGAGGCCCCGTGCGACGGCGTTTTCCGACAGGATGGGTGTCGACCGCGCCTTCCGCGTGCTCGGTCGGGACCACGAGGGGGCGGCGATGTCCGATTGGCAGGTACCGGGGGCGCCCGGCGGTCCGCAGGACGGTCGGGGGAACGGCCCAGGAGGCGCGGCTCGGCCCCCGGGGCAGCAGCCGTCCGCCCCGTGGCCGGGCCAGTCCGGTGGGCCGGGTCGGCCGCCGGGGCCGCCGCCGGCCGGGTCGCGGCCGGTCATCCCGCTGCGACCGCTCGGGCTCGGTGACGTCCTGAGCGGCGCCTTCACCGTGTTCCGCCGCAACGCGCGGGTGCTCCTGCTCTGGAGCGTGCTGCTCAGCGGGGTCCTCGGGCTGCTCTCCACCATCGCGAGTGCGTTCGGCCAGCGTGCGATCCAGTCCCGCATGCTCTCGGCGGTCGACGGCGACGTGGACGGCCAGACGTCGATCCTCGCCGGATCGGTGACGCTCTGGCTGGTGCTGTCGATCGGGCTCCCGTTCCTGGCCTACCTCGGGCGCGGCTTCCTCGTCGCCCCGGTCGCCGCGGACACCGGACAACGCATCCTCGGACGGCGCGCCACCTTCCGCGGGCTCTGGGCGCTCCTCGCCGGACGACGCTGGTCGGTGGTCGCCTGGATCCTCCTGCAGCTCGCAGCCGGTGCCGTCATCGGGATCGTCTTCGTGCTCGTGCTGGTCGGCGCCGCCGCCGGGCTCTCCGGCAACGGGTCGGGCATCGGCGGCTTCCTGCTCACCTTCTTCGTGCTCGGCCTCGGTTTCACGGTCGTGCTCGTCTGGCTCGGGACGAAGTTCGCGTTCACCGTCCCGACCATCGCGCTCGAGGGACGCCCCGTCTTCCAGGCCGCGGCGCAGTCGTGGCGGCTCACCCGCGGAGCCTTCTGGCGCACCTTCGGCATCATCCTGCTCGTGCAGGTGATGTTCGCCTTCGCGGTGTCGATCGCCTCGGTCCCGCTCACGATCGGTGCGACGCTCGTCGGCGGCACGTTCGACCCGCTCGGGCAGACCGATGCGGGGTCGGGAGCCGGGGTCGGCGGGCTCGTGGCGATCGTCGTGGGGAGCCTGCTCGGGATCGCGGTGCAGTGCATCACCGACGTGCTCTCCGCGTCCGTCGTGACCTTCCTGGCGATCGACCGCCGCATCCGGACCGAGGCGCTCGACCAGCGGATCGCGTCGCACCTCGAGACCGGACAGCCGGGAGACCCGTTCGCGCCGTCGCCGCGGGTGGACCGGCCGGCGTGGCCGGGGCAGGGGCAGGGGTGGCCGGGTGCCGGTCCGGGGCCGCAGCAGCCGTGGCCGGGGCCGACCTGGCCCGGTGGCGGTCCGGGTCCGCAGCAGCCGTGGCCTGGCCAGCCGTGGCCGGGGCAGCCGGGCGCGGGCGGCCAGCAGCCGGGCGGCCCGACGCCGCCGCAGTGGGGCGGCGAACCCGGACGGTACCCGCCGGACGGCCGCGCATGACGATCGACCCCGACGACGCACGACGGCTCCTCGAACGCGAGCTCGAGCGGTCGGAGTACGACGGTGCCCACGTGACGTGGTGGGACCGTGCCTCGCGTGCGGTCCTCGACTGGCTCGGCTCGCTCCGCGCGGACGGCCTCGGCTCCCCCGCGGTCGCGCACACCCTGCTCTGGACGGCCGTCGTCGTGCTCGTCGCGGTGGTCGTCCTCGTGGTCGTCGCCCGCGGACTCCCCCGGCGTCGCGCTCGGCTCGCGGACGGGCAGGTCGGCGGGGTGTTCGACGACGACGACCTGCGTCCCGCCGGTGCCATCGCCGAGGACGCCCGAGCAGCCCTGCGCGCGGGTGACTGGTCCCGCGCCGTGCTCGACGGGTACCGTGCCCTCGCCCGTGGGCTCGGGGAGCGCGACCTCGTCCCCGACGTCCCCGGCGCCACCGCGCGTGCCATCGCCGGCCGGGCGGCCGTGGTCTTCCCGGCCGAGGCCGCGCGGCTCGAGCGCGCCGCGGCCACCTTCGACGAGGTGCGGTACCTCGGCGCCGACGCGACCGAGCGGAGCGCCCGCGACGTCCTGGACACCGAGCACGCCGTCCGGACGGCACGCCCCGCACGGACGACGACCCCGGCGGTCCCCGCGTGACCGCGACCGCCACCCCGTCCGCACCGTCGGGAGCAGCCTCGACCTCGACCGCGCCGCGCCGCGCGGGCCGTGGGCTCCGCGTCGGCTTCTGGGTCGCCATCGTCCTGGTCGGCACGGTGCTCGCCGTGCTCACGGCCGTCGTCGGGCGGACCGGTCCCGGGCAGGCGCCGCTCGACCCGACCTCCGCGACGTCGAGCGGCGCGAAGGCACTCGTGCGGGTGCTCGAGCAGCAGGGCACCGACGTCCGGATCGTCGACCGCGCCGACCGGATCGGGGACGGCACCGTGTTCGTCGACGACGAGCAGGGCGTCCTCGACCGAGGCGTCGCGCGGCGGATCGCTCGGCAGGCGGACCACGTCGTCCTCGTGTCGACGGCCCCCGCGACGCTCGAGGCGTTCGGGCTCGACGTCGAGCCGGTCACGCAGGTCGGCGGGGACGACACCGTGTCCACCGCCTCGTGCGCGATCCCGGCCGCTGCCGGGGCCGAGCGTGTGACCCTCGGCGGCACCGGGTACGCCGTGCCGGACGGCGGCCGGGCCCCCAGCGGCACCGACCTCTGCGCACCGTCCGGCTCGGGCGGCGACCGGGCCTACGGCCTCGTCCGGACGGCGACCCCGGCCGGTGACGTCACGCTCGTCGGGACCACGGCGGCGTTCCGGAACGACACGATCACCACCGCCGGCAACGCCACCCTCGCCCTCGGCCTGCTCGGCGACGACGCGACGCTCACCTGGTACACGCCGACCCCCGGCACGTCGGACGCGGCACCGACCCTCGGGTCGCTCGCACCGCCGTGGGTACCGAGCGCACTCGTGCTGCTCGGACTCGTCGCCGTCGCCGCCGCGGTCTGGCGCGGCCGCCGGCTGGGCCCGCTCGTGGTCGAGCGGATGCCGGTCGTCGTCCGTGCCGCCGAGACCACCGAGGGCCGTGCCCGGCTCGCCGCACGCACCGGCGACCGGACCCACGCGCTCGACACGCTCCGGATCGCGGCCCTCCGTCGCACGGCACGCCGGCTCGGGCTCCCCCGGTCGGCCCACGTCGACGAGGTCGTCCGGGCCGCGGCACGCGCCACCGGGATCCCCGACCGGCGCGTCGGGGCGGTCCTCGTCGGCGGCCCGGCCACCGACGACCGGGCCCTCACCGCCGGGGCAGCGGCGCTCGACGACCTCGAGCGCGCCGTCCTCGCCGCGACCACCGGCGCCCAGCAGACCGACCGAGACCACCGAGGAGCACGACCGTGACCGATCCGTCCACCACCCAGACCCCGCAGGCGACCCCCGCTGGTGATCCGTTGCGCGACGTGTTCGGACGGCTGCGCGCCGAGGTCGGCAAGGCCGTCGTCGGGCAGGAGGGCGCCGTCTCCGGGATGATCGTCGGCATCCTCGCGCAGGGGCACGTCCTGCTCGAGGGCGTCCCCGGCGTGGCGAAGACCCTGCTGGTCCGGAGCCTCGCCGCCGCGATGTCGCTCGACACGAAGCGGATCCAGTTCACGCCGGACCTGATGCCCGGCGACGTCACCGGCTCGCTCGTGTACGACGCCTCGACGGGCACCTTCCCGTTCCGCGAGGGACCGGTGTTCACGAACGTGCTCCTCGCCGACGAGGTGAACCGGACGCCGCCGAAGACCCAGTCCGCACTCCTCGAGGCCATGGAGGAACGCCAGGTCAGCGTCGACGGCGACGCCCGGGTGCTGCCCGATCCCTTCTTCGTCGCGGCGACGATGAACCCGATCGAGTTCGAGGGCACGTACACGCTCCCGGAGGCCCAGCTCGACCGCTTCCTCATGAAGCTCACGCTCGACGTCCCGCCGCGGGACGTCGAGTGGCAGGTGCTCCGTCGGCACGCGGACGGCTTCGTGCCGCGGGACGTCCGGTCGGCCGGGATCGCACCGGTCCTCGGGGTCGACGAGGTCCTCGCCGCACAGCGCGCGGTCCGCGGGGTCGGGGCGCGGGACGACGTGCTCGCGTACATCGTCGACCTCGCCCGCGCCACCCGGCAGGCGCCGTCCGTCCGGGTCGGGGTCAGCCCCCGCGGTGCGACCGCCCTGCTCGCCGCCGCGAAGGCCTGGGCCTGGCTCACCGGCTACGACGCGATCACGCCGGACCACGTCCAGGCCATGCTCCTGCCGGTGTGGCGGCACCGGCTGCGGGTGGCCGCCGACGCCGAGCTCGAGGGCGTCGGTGCCGACGGGGTGCTGCAGCAGGTGCTCGAGCAGGTCCGGGTGCCGATCTAGTGGCGATCTCCGGCCGGTTCGTCGCGCTCCTCGCCGTCGCGATCGTGCCCACCGTGCTGCTCGGCACGGGATGGGCGGGTGCGGCCTGGGCGGGCGTGGTCGTGCTGGCGGCCCTGCTCGACGTGCTGCTCGCCGCCGACCTCACCGCCGTGCGCGTCGAGCGGCGGATGCCCCGGCTCGCCCGCCGGGACACCACCGCCGACGGCACCCTCGTGCTCGCCAACGACGGCCGCCGGACGCTCCGCGGTGTGGTGCGCGACATGTGGGAGCCGTCCGCCGGGCAGGCCCCGCGCCGCATCGACCTGCAGGTGCCCGCCGGGGAACGGCGGACCGCGCGCATGCGGTTCGCCCCGTTCCGTCGCGGCCGCCGGGCCTCCGCCGGCGTCGCCGTGCGTGCGTTCGGGCCGCTCGGGCTCGCCGCACGCCAACGCGTCCTCGTGGCGCCCGCCGAGCTGGTCGTCACGCCACCGTTCCGGTCGCGTCGGCACCTGCCCTCGCGGCTCGCGCGGTTGCGGGAACTCGACGGCGAGACCACCCTCCAACTGCGGGGCCACGGCACCGAGTTCGACTCACTGCGGGACTACGTGCGCGGCGACGACGTCCGGTCGATCGACTGGCGTGCGACCGCCCGCCGCCAGGACCTCGTGGTGCGCACCTGGCGTCCGGAGCGGGACCGTCGGGTGATCGTCGTCGTCGACGCCGGGCGTGCCGGTGCCGGCCGAGTCGACGACGAACCGCGGCTCGACACGTTCATCGAGTCCGCGCTGCTCCTCGGCGCACTCGCGGCGGCCGCGGGCGACCGGGTGGACCTCGCCGTGCTGGACGACGCCGTCCGGGGTCGCGTCCACGGTGCCACGCGCACCGACGTCGTGCAGCGGTTCGGCGAGACGCTCGCGCTCGCGGAACCCGGGATCGCGGCCACCGACTGGTCGGCGGTGCCCGGGCTCGTCGACTCGATCACCACCTCCAGGGCCCTCGTGGTGCTCGTGTCGAGCCTCGACTCGGTCGGCGCGTCGGGTGACCTGCTCGCCGTGCTCCCCCGCCTGACGCGGCGGCACGCGGTCGTCGTCACCAGCGTGACGGACCCGGCCGTCGAGCGGATGGCGAGCGGGGCGGTGGGCCCGGCGGTCTCGGGACCGGGGCGGCGGGGCGGACGCGTGCCGTCCCTCCAGGGCCGTGCCGAGCGCGACGTGTACCGACGCGCTGCCGCCGAACGCACGCTCCTCGATGCCGACGGCGTGGCGGACGTGGCGCGCCGCGCCGGGGCCGAGGTCGTCCGGGCCGCACCCGAGCAGGTGCCGCCGCTGGTCGCGGACGCGTACATCCGCGCGAAGGCGACCGGACGGCTCTAGGCGTCCGTCAGTCGGCGACGAGCGCGGACGTTCCGCGCTCGAACTCCTCGAGGTCGCCGCGCTGCCCCGCGCGGTACGCGCGACCGCCGAGGCCCCACTGGTACCAGAGCACGGCCGCGAGGGCGACGGTGCCGATCCCGATCTTGACGGGCCACGGCCAGTCCTGCCGGGTCACCGTGCCCTCGACGAGACCGGACAGCAGGAGCGTCAGGGCGAGGCCGACCGCGATCGTGATGAGGGCTCGGCCGTCCTCGGCGAGGGCCTGTCCGCGGGTGCGGGCCCCGGGGGCGACCCACGACCAGAAGATCATCAGGCCGGCGGCGGCCGCGAGGAAGATCGAGTACAGCTCGAGCTGCCCGTGCGGGGCGATGTAGAGGAAGAAGTCACCGAGGCGGCCCTGGTCGTGCAGGACGGCCGCCGAGACGCCGAGGCTGATCGCGTTCTGGCCGATCGAGAACGGCACGAAGAGTCCGGTGATCCCGAAGGCGACCATGGTGGCGGCGATGTACGCGTTGTTCGTCCACACCTGTGCCGTGAAGGCACCGAGGCCGTGGTCGGAGTAGTACGCCTGGAAGTCCCGGGTCGCGTACTGCCGGAGGGCCTCGGGGGTGCCGAACGTGTCGACGGCGCCCGGGGTGGTCGTGATCCAGACCGCCGTGATCGCGGCGATCGCCGCCGTGGCGGCCGCCACCCAGATCGCGACCCAGCGGATCCGGTACAGGGCGGCGGGGAGCTGCAGGACGAAGAAGGACGTCAGCGCCGCGAGCGGGTCGACGGGGGCGCCGGTGAACCGGAGTCGGGCGCGGAACAGTGTCAGCGAGAGCCGGTCGCCGACCGCGGTGCGCGGGGCGGCGCCGCGGATGCGCGAGAGGTCGGTCGCCGCCGCCTGGTAGCCGGAGACGAGGCGGTCGACGTCGGCACCGGAGGCGTGGCGGGTGCGGGCGAGCCGGTCGAGTTCCTGCCATCGGTCGCGGTGCACCTCGGTGTAGGCGTCCAGGTCCACAGCGTCTCCCCCGCTCGTTCCGGTGTTCGCGCGTCCGTGCCGTCCGGGCGGTGGGCGTGCGTCTCCGACAGAATGATCCCATGCCGAAGACCCGCGTGCCGCGTGACCTCGCCGACGGTCGGTTCGTCGTCGCGCTCGACGAGACCAACGACGAGCTCGTCGTCGGCGAGGCCGTCGCACTCGACGTGCAGCCCGCCGGCATCGCGTTGCGGCTCGCGGCGGCGCTCCTCGACGGTGTCTGCCTGCTCGCGCTCTACGTCATGCTCATGATCGGCCTGTCGCGGGTCTGGCCGAGCGACCTCGACGAGGCCTGGGCAGCGGCGCTCAGCATCGGCGTGCTCGTCTTCGTGCTCGTGCTCGTCCCAGCGGCGCTCGAGACCGTCACCCGGGGCAAGAGCGTCGGCCGGTACGCGACCGGCACCCGGGTCGTCCGGCTCGACGGCGGGGCGATCGGGTTCCGGCACGCGTTCACCCGTGCCCTCGTCGGGCTGTTCGAGCTGTGGATGACGTTCGGTTCCGTGGCGCTGCTCGTGGCGCTGTTCGGATCCCGTCCGCGGCGGATCGGGGACCTGCTCGCCGGGACGTTCGTGCAGCACGAGCGGGCGGCGAAGCAGCGGTCCCCCGAGGTCCTCATGCCCGCGGAGCTCGTCGCCTGGGCCGGGGTCGCGGACGTGTCGGCGCTGCCGCAGCGGCTCGAGAACCGGCTCGGGGCGTTCTTCCGCGGTGCTGCCGACCTCCGCCCCGAGCTCCGGGAGGCGGCGGCACGGTCTCTCGCGGCAGCGGTCGCCGAGTACGCGCACCCGGTGCCGGCGGTCCACCCCGAGGTGTTCCTCGCCGGGGTGGTCGTGCTGCGGCGGGAGCGGGACCTGCGCGCGTTGCGGGGTCGGGCGGCGGTGCTCGACCGGGCGTCGGCGGCGGCGACGGCGCGGCCGCCGGGGTTCCCGCGCTGACGCGCTGCGCCGCGGGCGCGCGGCGGCGGGCGCGCGGCGCCGCGGCGGGCGTCGCGGCGGCGCGGCTCGCGTCCGGCTATCGAACCAGGTTTCCGACGTCGAACCAGCGCGGGAGGCTGGTTCGATGTCGGAAACGTGGTTCGTCGCCGCGGCCCGCGGGCCGCGGGCCGCGAGCCGCGCTCGGTCGCGCCGGGTGCCGGCGGCCGGCAGCCGGCGGCCGCCGGCGGCTGCCGGCGCACAACCCAAAACACCCGGAGCCGCGCGGATGCGTGGTTCCGGGCGACTTTGGCTGTGCGGTGCGGCAGCGCGCCCGCCGCGCGGCGGCAGCGCGCCCGCGCCGCGCCCGCGGCGCGCCCGCGTCAGTACCGGTAGTGCTCGGGCTTGTAGGGGCCCTCGACCGGGACACCGATGTACGCCGCCTGCTCCGGCCGGAGCTCGGTCAGCGCGACCCCGAGCGCGTCGAGGTGCAGCCGCGCCACCTTCTCGTCGAGGTGCTTCGGCAGCACGTACACCCCCGTCGGGTACTCGGCGCGGCGGGTGTGCAGCTCGATCTGGGCGAGCACCTGGTTCGTGAAGGAGTTGCTCATCACGAAGGACGGGTGCCCCGTGGCGTTGCCGAGGTTCATGAGCCGCCCCTCGGAGAGCACGAGGATCGACCGGCCCGTCGGCAGACGCCACTCGTGCACCTGCGGCTTGATCTCGACCTTCTCGACGCCCGGCAGGGACTCGAGGCCCGCCATGTCGATCTCGTTGTCGAAGTGCCCCACGTTCGCGACGATCGCGAGGTGCTTCAGCGCGAGCATCTCGTCGACACCGACGACGCCGAGGTTGCCCGTGCACGTGACGACCATGTCGACCTGGTCGGCGACGTCCGCGAGGCGCGCCACCTGGTACCCGTCCATCGCGGCCTGGAGCGCGCAGATCGGGTCGACCTCGGACACGATCACGCGGGCGCCCTGCCCGCGGAGCGCCTCGGCCGCACCCTTGCCGACGTCGCCGTAGCCCACGACGAACGCGACCTTGCCGCCGATCAGCACGTCGGTCGCCCGGTTGAGCCCGTCGGGCAGCGAGTGCCGGATGCCGTACTTGTTGTCGAACTTCGACTTCGTGACGGAGTCGTTGACGTTGATCGCCGGGAACTTCAGCTCGCCGGTGCGCGACAGCTCGTAGAGGCGGTGCACGCCGGTGGTGGTCTCCTCGGTCACGCCCTCGATGTCGGCCGCGATGCGGGTCCAGCGGTCCGACGAATCCTGCAGTGAGGCGGCGACGGTGTCGAGGACGATCTTCCACTCGGTGCTCGCGTCGGCCCCGGCATCGGGCACACGGCCGGCGGCTTCGGCATCGGCGCCGGTGTGCACGAGCATCGTGGCGTCGCCGCCGTCGTCGAGGATGAGGTTCGGGCCGATCCAGTCGGCGCCGGCGGCTGCGGCCTCGGCCGACCAGTCGAAGATCCGGCTGGTGCACCACCAGTACTCCTCGAGCGTCTCGCCCTTCCACGCGAACACGGGGACACCGGCCGGCGACTCAGGCGTGCCGGTCGGACCGACGGCGATGGCCGCGGCGGCTTCGTCCTGCGTGGAGAAGATGTTGCAGCTCGCCCACCGGACCTGCGCACCGAGCGCGACGAGCGTCTCGATGAGGACGGCCGTCTGCACCGTCATGTGCAGCGAGCCCGCGATGCGCGCGCCGGCGAGCGGCTGCGACGCGCCGAACTCCTCGCGCAGGGACATGAGCCCCGGCATCTCGTTCTCGGCGAGGCGGATCTGGTGGCGCCCCGCCTCGGCGAGGGCGAGGTCGGCGACGCGGAACGGTGCTGCGGTACGGGCTTCGGTGGGCATGCGGCCCAGTCTTCCACGCCGGGAGGCGCGGGTCGTCAGCCGACGTCGGTGCCGTGAGCCGCGCCTCCAGGGATCCCCCTGTGGAGGACCGGACCCGACCGCGTCAGTCCGCGTCGCGACGGAGCGGCTCGCGCCGCACCACCTGCCACCCGCGCGGGACGCGCAGCTGCGCCGCGTGGCGGGCGCAGAGGTCGTAGCCGTGGGGTTCGACGCGGGTGGAGAGGGGGCCGACGACGACCATGGAGTCCCCGTAGTCGTACGTCAGGGTCGCCGAGGCGCTCGCGCCACAGGCGACCTTGCTGCAGATCCTCACGTCCATACCGCCACCGACCCTATCGGAGCAGGGCGGCACCGCCCGCGCCGCGTACGATGTGGGGATGCGTCGCAGGACTCGTCTCGTCACACCCGTCGACCGGGGCCGCGGTCGGTCCCGGCACGGACGCGGCGGACGGTCCAGCGTGACCGGTCCGGACCTCGCGCCGATCATCACCCGCGCCGAGACGTTCGACCGCATCGTCGGGGACACCGCGCACTACCTGCTCGGGCTCTGGCCGGCCGAACTCGAGGGCGTCGTGTTCCAGGTCGCGGACATGCCGACGGACTCGACCCTGCCGGACCACATGCCCCGGTGGCGGGTGGACCGCGAGCAGCGCCGCGTGACCGTGTTCCGCGTCCCGGTGGAGCGGGTCACCCGCAGTCCCGAGAAGGACGACACCGACAAGCGCATCATCATCGAGACCGCGGTGTTCCGCGCCGTGGGCGAGCTGATCGACAAGGACCCGTGGGACCTGGCGCCGGACCGCTACCGTCACTGGTGACGCAGCGCGCCAGCGCCACGGCTCAGGGGTAGACCCGGACCGGCGTCGAGACCTCGGTCGCCGCCCGCACCGGGAACCCTGCGATGCCGTCGTCGCCCATGTACGTCACCCCGGCGACGAGCCCCTCGGTCCCCTGCAGCTCGAGCTGCTTCGCGACCGGGACGACCACGGTGCGCACACCACCGGCGACGACCTGCACGTCCTGCGTCTCGTCGCCGGAGCGGATCGTGACGTCGGCGTCGGAGCGCGTCGGGTTGACGAGCGTGAGGCGCTGGTTCTCACCGGGCGCCACCGCCGTGATGGTGGACTCGCCGAGCGGGTCGGCGGAGGCGAACCACCCGACGTCCGTGCGTCCGTCGTAGGTGGGCGTGGTCGTGCGGGCGCCGGCGACGAGCGGCTCGGTCGACGTGACGGTGAAGGCGTAGCGACCGTCCGGGAAGTCGTCGAGCGTGACGTCGGTGACGACACCGGGCTCGGCGGTGGCGTTCACGGTGGACCCGCCCCCGTCGGCGGTCGTGATGCCGAGGGTCACGCGGGCCGCCTTCGTGCCGGGCACGAACAGCCGGACGATGGGTGCGGCGTCGGCCGTGTCGTCGCCGCGCTGGGCCTCTTGGGCGCCGTCGAGGACCACGCCCGGGATGATCTGCGACGTCGAGGGCGCCGCACCGCCGGAGATGATGTCGAACCCACCGGGGGTGAGGGTGCGGACGATGGACTCCTGCATGTGGGCGACGATCTGGCCGCCGGAGGACTCGACGTGCACGACGGTCGAGCCCTGGTCGGAGACGAACCCGGACAGCGGGACGACCTTCTGGGTGTTCGGCGCGACGACGATGCCGGTCGTGCCAGGGGCGCTGACCGTGCCGGAACCGTCGTAGATCGACAGGTCGACGGTCGCGTTCACGTCGGTCGGGTTCGACAGCGTGACGAGGCTCGTGCGGCCGGTCTCGGTGGACCCACCGACCAGCCAGGTGGACTGGCTCGGGTCGTCGCACGACGCGGCACCGACGCCGACGACGTCCCCGCTCGCGACGCTCTGGTAGCTGCTGCCGGCGACCTGCGGGGTGGTGTCCCCCGCCGGAGCGGTCAGGAGGCGCGGCTTGCTCCCGCCGGTCGCGGAGTCGTCGAGGCCGGAGCGCTCGACGCTCGACCCGGTGGTCGCGGTGGCGACGGTGGCCGAGCCGACGGTGCTCGCCTTCGTCGCGTCGTTGCCGGCGTCGTCCGAGAGCCGGAGCGCGTTGCCGGCGCAGACGCGCTCGGCGTCGGCCGGGACGGGTGTCACCGTCTTGCCCGCGGGACGACCCGGGTCGGTGTCGGTGCCGAGGGCGTGCGCCGCGGTGACGGCTCCGGCGGCGACCACGACGGCGATCGCGGTCGCCGTGCCGCGGACGACCCAGCGGCGGACGGAGGCGGGGGTACGGCTCATTCGTCGCGCTCCTCGTCGAAGGTGGTGGCGGGTTCCTCGGCCTCGATGACGTTCGAGGTGGCACGGCGTCGACGGGGCGCGGTGGGCACCGCCAGCAGCGCCGCGGCGCCGAACACGACCCCGAGGACCACGAGGTAGAGCACGTGCGTCGCCTGTGCCCCGGCCGACCCGGTGGACGGGCGGTCGACGTCGCCCTCGTAGTGGAACAGCTGGCCGCTCGTCGTCTCACCGATGCTCGTGAACAGCGCGTTCTGGCCGATCGCCCCGGCTGCACGGTCGTGGACCTCCTGCGCGGAGGAACCGTCGGGGGCGTCGTCGAGCAGGACGAAGCTCACGCCGAGCTGCCGCAGTGCGGGCTCGGGGTCGTACCCGCTCCGGCTCGCCAGGTTGCCGGCGAGGGTCGCGAGCTGCGCACCGGACCGGCTGAGCGTGAGCGCCGTCGAGTCGAGGGTGGTCTGGTCGTCGAGCGTCGAGCCCTGACCGCGTTCGAGCGACACCGCAAGCGAGCCGTCGTCCTGCGGGTCGACGACGAGCGTGCCGACGTCGGGGTTGGCCTGCGCCTCGGCGTTCACGTACGCGCTGAGCACCCGGCCGGAGGTCGGCTGGATCACCGCGTTGCCGAGGTAGAACGCCCCGAACGCCGGTGCCACGGTGACGGCGGCGACCACGGTCGTCACGAGTCCCGCGACCGGCGCGATCCGCGGCAGCACGTCGATCCCGATGCAGGCGGCGGCGACGATGCCGAACCAGTACACGCTCAGCCCGCTGCCCGGCCAGATGATCGTGGTCGTGGACCCGACCCCGGTGACGGTGACGTGGGTGGCGGCGAACGCGGTGGCGAAGCCGGCCAGCGCGATGAGGAGCGTGGCTCCCGCGACGGCCCAGCGGTGGCCGAGCATCGCGCCGATGGCGGCGACGGCCACCGGGAGCGCGAGCACCGCCATGAGGACCGGCAGGATCCAGGCGGCGAGCGCGAGCCCGGACGTGGTGGGCAGCCACCCGCTCCAGTCCGGCACCGGCTGGCCGATGGCGAGCTGGAAGGCCGAGGGTGCGCGGGTGGCCGAGGGCACGCCCGGGTCGGCGAAGACGGCGAGCACGTTGCCGCGGGCGACCTGCGCGAGCACGAGCGGCAGGAAGAGCACGGCTGCCGGCACCGGGATGAACACCCGACGGTGCGCACGACGCCACCCGACGGCGAGCGACACGAGCCAGCCGAGCAGCAGCACCGGCAGCAGCGACGGCGCCGAGGCCGCGATGACGGCGAAGAGCAGGGACGCGCCCGAGGCCCAGGCCCACGAGCGGTGCGCCTCGAGCACGGCGAGGAACAGCCAGGGCAGGAGGACGTGCGCGATCACGGCGCCGAGGTGCCCGCTCGTGACGGCACCGACGAGCGTCGGGGCGATCGTGTACAGCGCCGCGCCGATCACCGGCACCCAGGTGCGGGTCGTCAGCTTCCGCACCGCGAACCAGGCGCCGAGCGCGGCGAGCGGGAACGCGACGAGCATCACGAGCACGACCGAGGTCGACGGCGACCAGAACGTGATCGAGCCGAGCACGGCGACGACCGCGGCGAACGGGTCGCTCGGCCCAGTGAAGCCGGTGCCGATCGAGTGCCAGCCGTAGCCGACGTTCTGCCACAGCCGGGCGACGTCGGTGCTCAGGGGCAGGAGCCCGCCACCGGTCAGCGCCGGCGAGCCGAGCAGCGGGTACAGGGTCACGACGCTCAGGACCGCCGCGGCGAGCACGACCCAGATGCCGCCGTCACCGAGGAACGACGCCCGGGCGATCGGTGCGTCCTCGACCCGGGCGAGCTCGACGTCGCGCGACGTGGTCCGCCGCTCGTGCACCCGGCGCCAGCTGACGCGGAGCGGCTCGACCGCCGCCCACCCGAGCTTCTTGCCGCGTGCGAGGACCCGTCGCGAGCGTCCGGTCCCGCCGCCGAAGGCGACCGAGAACGCCGCGGCGAGCTCGGCCCCGACCGCGGCCGGGTGCTTGGCGACGAGGTGCCCGATCGCGCGGCCGATCGCGAACGGCACGAGCGTGAGCCAGTGGATCCAGAGGACCCCGGCGGACGCGTAGGTCATCCGGCGGTGCAGCTGCGCCTGCCGGTGCATCCGGACGCGCCGCCCCTCGGAGACCCGCTTGCGCCCGAACTCCTCGATGGGCCCGGCGCTCGTCACGCGGGCCTCAGGGACGACGGCGACCCGGTGTCCGGCGAGGCGCACGCGCACGCAGAAGTCGAGCGCGGCGTCCACGTTCGGCAGGGCGGGGTCGAAGCCGCCGAGTTCGTTCCACACCGAGCGTCGGACGAGCATCCCGCCGGCGGCGACCGCCATCACGTCGGTGTTCCGGTCGTGCTGGCCCTGGTCGAGCTCGTCCTGCACGAGGACGATCGACCGGCCGAAGCGGGTCATGCTCTCGCCGAACGCCCGGAGCCGCGACGGGTCGTCGACGTCGACGAGCTTCGGCCCCGCGACGACCACGCTCGGCGCGATCTCGACCGCGGACAGGAGGTCGGCGAGGGCGGTGGGCGCCGGCGCGTTGTCGTGGCCGAGCAGCCAGAGCCACTCGTCGACGGGTTCGTCCGCGACCGCGGGCGGGGCCTCGCGTTCGCCGCGGGCGACCGCCTCGCCGAAGGGGCGACCGGCGGGCAGGCGCAGGAGTTCGGCGGAGCCGCCGAACGACAGGTCGGTGGTCGATCCGTCGGTCGACCCGAGGTCGACGACGACGAGGTTCTCGGGGTGACGGGTCTGGGCGGCGAGCGCGTCCAGGGTCCGGTCGAGGTGGTCCGCCCCGTTGGCGGCGACGAGGATCGCGGTGACTCTGGGCTGCATGACGGGCGTCACTCTACGGTCTGGAGGCGCGGCTCGGCCTGCGGACGGCGGCGCGCCGTGAACCTGTGGGAGCCATCAACGACCGGTGCGCGTCGGACGCGCACCGTGCCTCCTGGACTGGCCAGGTGCGCGGCTACGCCCGCTTGCGGAGCTTGCGGCGCTCGCGCTCGGACAGGCCGCCCCAGATGCCGAAGCGCTCGTCGTTCTCGAGCGCGTACTCGAGGCACTGCGCCCGGACCTCGCACGAGGTGCAGATCTTCTTGGCCTCGCGCGTCGAGCCGCCCTTCTCGGGGAAGAACGCCTCGGGGTCGGTCTGCGCGCAGAGCGAGTCCACCTGCCAGGCGAGCGGGTTCTCCTCGTCGTCGGTCTCCGGACGCCGGACACCCGGGACGCCGAGCGACACGGGGTCGACGTGCCAGTCCTCCGGTACTCCGGCGTGGAAGTCGGAACCGTTCACCCTGATCACCCCTGACGTCTCGATAACGGGACCACAACGATCGCTGTCGTTGCCTGTAATTACAGCGGTGTCATTCGCGAGAGTCAAGTCGCGGATCATAGAAGGCACTGACGGTTCCGGCGTGTCATGTCCCCCGTACGGGCGTGTCGCGGCCGGTCTGTCGGGGTTTCGGGGGACAACTGACGCCCCCTCAGCCGGCCGCGACGGCCCGTCAGCCGATGCGGCGCCGGGCTTCCCAGGCGCTCGTGACCATCTCGTCGAGCGTGTGGCGCATCGCCCAGTCGAGGTCACGCGCAGCCGCTTCGCCCGTCGCGACGATCCGCGCGGGGTCACCGGCGCGTCGCGGCGCGATCTCGGGCTCGAACGCGATGCCGGTGCCCTTCGCCATGGCGTCCATGATCTGCCGGACGCTGACCCCGTCGCCGCTGCCGAGGTTGTACGCGCGCTCGAGGGTCTGGCCCGCCTCGAGCTTCTGCGCGGCGACCGCGTGCGAGTGCGCGAGGTCGGCGACGTGGATGTAGTCCCGCACGCAGGTGCCGTCGGGCGTGGCGTAGTCGTCGCCGTTGATCCGCGGCGTGCGACCGGCGAGCAGGGCGTCGAAGACGAGCGGGAAGAGGTTGTGCGGGCTGGCGTCGTACAGGTCCGGCTCCCCCGACCCGACGACGTTGAAGTAGCGCAGCGACGTCGTGGTGAAGCCCGCGGCGACCTCCATGTCGCGCAGCAGCCACTCGCCGATGAGCTTCGACTCGCCGTAGGGCGACTCCGGCGCCTTCGGGGTGTCCTCGACCACGGTGTCGACGTCCGGTGTGCCGTAGACGGCGGCGCTCGACGAGAACACCGCCTTGGTGACGCCGTTCTCCGCCATCGCCCGGAGGAGCGTCGCCATGCCGGTGACGTTCTGCTCGTAGGTGTGCAGCGGTCGCTCGACCGACACCCCCGCGTACTTGAAGCCCGCGACGTGCACCACACCGGTGACGGCGTGCTCGCGCAGCGTCCGGGCCACCAGCTCACCGTCGAGGATCGTGCCCTCGACGAACGGCACGTCTTCGGGCACGAACGCCCGGAAGCCGCTCGAGAGGTCGTCGAACGCGACGGTGTCGATGCCCGCCGCACGCAGTGCTCGGACGACGTGGGACCCGATGTACCCGGCGCCGCCGGTGACCAGCCAACTCATGCTGGCCACGCTAGCGGAACCGGCGCGGCGTCAGACCGCCACGCGCTGCGGGTTCACGCACCCGTCGCGATGAAGACCGTCGACGCCAGACCGCTGCCGTTGTCGGCCTCGACCGTGACGTCGCCCTCGTCGGGGGTGATGTAGCAGGACTCCCCCTGGCGCAGCAGCGTCGCGGACTGCGCCCCGACGAGCGTCACCGCGCCCGCCGTGCAGATGGCGATCGAGGGGCCGTGCAGCGGCGCGACCCCGCCGGAGGCCAGGCCGACCGGGCGTCCGTCCCCCGTGACGCGGAGCAGCGCGAACCCGACGCCGTCCGGCGCGAAGCGCTCGACGCCGGCGGCGACCGACTCGGGGGTCAGGACGGGTGCCGGGTACCCGGTGAAGTCGAGGACGTGCAGCAGCTCCGGGACGTCGACGTGCTTCGGCGTGAGCCCGCCGCGCAGGACGTTGTCGGAGGGGGCCATGAGCTCGATGCCGAGCCCGTCGAGGTAGGCGTGGATGTTGCCGGCCGGCAGGTACATCGCCTCACCCGCGGCGAGCGTCACGCGGTGCATGAGCAGGGACACCACGATGCCGGGGTCGCCCGGGTAGCTCGTGCCGAGGTCGCGCACGGTCGCGGTGTTCGGGGTGACGGCGTCGTCGGGGATCGCGGCGGCGAGGTCGCTCACGGCCTGCACGACGGCCTGCGCCGAGGAGTCGCCGGTCTCGAGCCACCGCACCGTGTCCTCGAGCCCGTGCTGCAGGTGCACGACCAGGGGGCCGAGCCGACCGGACCCGGCGTCGAGCGTCTCGACGTCGGCGAGCGTCTCGGCCACCGGGCGGAAGCCGCTCAGCGCCTCGAAGCGTTCGCTGAGCGCCACGACGAGCTCGGGCTTCGGGAACGGGTCCTTGTAGTTGCGGGCCGGGTCGTCGATCGGGACACCCGCCGCCTCCTCGCGCTCGAACCCCTCGCGCGCCTGCTCGGGTGTCGGGTGGGCCTGCAGCGAGAGCGGGGCGGCGGCCGCGAGGACCTTCAGCAGGAACGGGAGCTCCGTGCGGTCCGGTCCGAGGGCGTCCCGGGGCTCCGCGGTGATCCAGTCGAGGAGCGTGTCCGCGCCGCCGACCATCGCCGGGTTCACGACGACGCTCGGGCTGCCCGGGTGCGCGCCGAGCCAGAGTTCGGCCTGCGGTGCGCCGGTGACGGTCCGGCCGAGGAGCTCGGGGATGGCCGTGACGGATCCCCAGGCGTAGTCGCGGGGCGTGTTCGTGATGCCGAGGAACATGCGCACGAGCCTATCGGCGGTCGACGTGCGCTCCCCGGGTACCCTGGCGTCGTGACGAACACCTGGCCGTTGGCGCGCGGATCCGTGCCCGAGCGCGAGGCGTTCGCATTCGGCGCGACGATCCTGTTCGTGCTCTTCGCCGGCGACGCCGTGCCGAACACGCTCACGTGGGTCGGCGCCGGACTGCTCTGGGCGGCCGCCGCGGTCTGGGCCACGACGATCATCGTCCGGGCCCGCCCGCCGCTCACCCGGACACCGCGTGCGCTCTGGCTCTTCCTCGCCTGGTGCCTGGTGTCCGTGGTGTGGTCGCACTGGCGGTTCGCGACGATCTCGAGCCTCGCGGTCCAGGTGATCTGCGCGGGCGCGGCCTTCGCGATCGCCTCGACCATGACGTGGCGGCGGATCACCGACGCGCTGAGCCTCGCGCTGCGCTGGGTCCTGATGGGGTCGCTGCTCTTCGAGGCCTTCGTCGCGGTCGTCCTCCGGCACCCGATCGCACCGGCGTGGACGGACTACGGCGACCGGAAGATCCCGGACGCCTTCTACTTCTCACGGGCCGAGCTCTTCACCGGCGGGCGCATCCAGGGCCTCCCCGGCAACGCGAACCTGCTCGCGATGGTCGCGCTCCTCGCCGTGATCGCCGTCGCGATCCAGTACGCCGAGGGGCGACTCCGACGCAACCGCGCGATCGGCTGGACCGTCGTGGCCCTCGTCGTCCTCGCACTCACCCGCTCCTCGACCGTGCTGGCCGCCGGGCTCGTCGTCCTCGTCGCGCTCGCCGTCGCGCTCTGGATCCGCCGGGCCCCGACCGAACGACGGACACCGCGCTACCTCGCCGTCGCCGTCGGGGCCGTGGTCGTCGCCGTGCTCGGGTTCCTCGCCCGTGGCCAGGTGTCCGAGCTGCTCGGCAAGGGTTCGGACGCGACCGGCCGCGGCGTGATCTGGGAGCGGGTCATCGGGCTCATCCAGGAGCACACCGTCGTCGGCTGGGGGTGGATCGGCTACTGGTGGCCGGGCATCCCGACCCTCGCGGACCTCGCGCACCGCAAGGGCGTGACCTACCTGCAGGCGCACGACGCCTACCTCGACGTGTGGATGCAGACCGGTGTCATCGGGCTGGCGATCTTCGTGGTCTACGTGGTCACGACCCTCAGCCGGTCGTGGGCCTCGGCCACCCGGATCGGCTACGACGCGTCGCTCTCCCCCCGTCCGTTCGACCCGGTGTCGCTCCTGCCGCTGCTCGTCGTCGTGGCGCTGCTCGTGCAGTCGGTCGCCGAGTCGAGACTGCTCTACCAGGGCAACTGGGTCCTGTTCGCCCTCATCGCGATCAAGACCCGGATCGTGCTCGTCGGCGAGGAGCCCGTGTCCGCCGGTGACGGTCCCCGCACGCCCCCGGCCCGCCGCGAGTTCCGGACGCCCGCGCGCCGCTGACCCGAGCCCGCCCCGGCCCCCGACACCGGTCCCGTCGTCACGGCCGCTCGACCAGGCGGTCGCACGGCACCGCGGCCCGCCACGGCGCGGTCCGGAGCACGACGGACGGCAGCGTCGGGTCGGCACGACAGGCCTCGGCGGCCGCGGGGACCTGCGCGGACCAGACCGGGCCGGCGCTCCGCCGGGTCGTCCCCGGAGCGGCGTTCCAGACGGCGGCGCCGACCACCGCGGCGACCACGCACCACGCGAGCACGACCGCGACCAGCCGGCCCGCGGCCGCCGACCGGCCCGCGGCCGCCGACCGGCCGACTGTCGGACCGGACCGACCCGCACCGGGCCGACCCGCGCCTCCTGGCACTCCCACCGACCCGATGACCACGGACGCCGCCACCACCGCTCCCGACACGAGCAGCAGCCCGGACGCTGCCGCGTACCGCTGCGGCCCCGCCGCCAGCGCGGCCGGCCCGAGGGCCACCCAGTCCTGCACCGCCGACCCGTTCGCCACGAGCGCCGCCCACCACACCACGAGGGAGCCTCCGGCGAGGGCGACCACGACCCACCGCGCACGCCCCCGGCCGAGCACGACGGCCGTCACGAGCACGACCACCAGCAGCACGGTCGGCAGGACGACCACGCCCCACCCGTGCGCGTGCACCGTCTCCGCCACCACACCGACCCGACGGTCCCACGCGCCCCCGAGCGGCTGGAGCAGGTACCCGGCGAGCACGTCGGAGGCGCCCGGGTCGCCCGGCCGGGACGCTCGCGGATCCGTGAGCGCCGTCGCGACCTGCACCCCACTGCCCAGCACCGCCGCCAGGGTGACCGGCAGCGGGCGGAGGTCCACCCGTCCGGTCGCCGTGCGTCGCAGCGGCAGCCAGGAGACCAGCAGGAGCGGGAGGAACAGCGTCGCCTGGACCTCGCTGAGCACACCGAGGGCCGTGACCACGGCGAGCGCCACCGCTCCCCACCACGTCCGGGCACGGTGCGTGTACAGCCACGGCACCAGGACGAGCACGTACCAGTGCAGGTTCGCCGCGGTGCCGCTGATCTCGACGGGGGCGAGCGGCAGGACGACGGGGACCGCGGCGAGCAGGACCCGGAGCGGCCACGGCCGGACGACGTCGCCGGAGAGCAGGAACACGAGCGCGCAGACGACCCCGACGACCAGGCAGGCCAGGCCCGACACCGCGACCGCGTACCGCTCGACGGGCAGGAGCCAGGCGAGGTCGACGACGATGCGCGGGACGAGGTGGCGGTACCCGGCGTACGGCTCCAGGACGGTGCCAGGGCCGAGTGCGAGCCGCTCGCGGAGGAACACCCCGCCGTCCTCGGCCCACACCGTCCCGCGGGTCACCGGGCCGAGCCGCCACCAGGCCACGGCCGTGGCGGACCCACCGACGACCGCAGCGACCGTCGGTGCGCCGTGCAGCCGCCACCCGCGCGCCATGGTGCGGCGATCGTACCGCCGACATCGCGGATCGTGGATATCCGCGCGGGGGTGCACCCGTCGTGTCGCGGACGTCCGGGGCACGCCGATCGGGGCCGCCGCCGGCGCGGTGCAGGGCGCGACGCCGGGGCGTCCACCTGCCGACGAGGCCGGATGGGCCAAGATGGTGAGGTGACGGACGGCCGGGTGACCAGACGCGTGCTCGCGCGACGGTACCTGTCGGCGTGGATCGGGTTCTCCGCGGGCGGCCGGTTCAGCCAGGCACTCGCGACCGTGATCGTGCTCTTCGCGTTCGCGCAGCCGACGGTGACCGCGCTCGTCGGTCGTGCCGGTGTGTGGGCCGTGCTCGTCACGCTGTTCGTCCTCGCCGGCCTGAGCCTGCTCGGGCAGCGCTACCGGATCGAGTGGCACGGGGTGCTCCCCCTCTCGCTCCTGGCGTTCGTCGGGTACTGCGCGTTGAGCGTCCTCTGGAGCGAGTACTCGTGGGTGGCGCTGCGGGGGCTGGTCGGGACCGTCTGCTTCATCGGGCTCGGGCTCTACCTCGCGCTCGGCCGCGACCTGGTGCAGGTCATCCGGGCGTCCGGCGACGCCTTCCGGATCCTGCTGGTGGTCGCGCTCGGCCTCGAGGTCCTCTCCGGCCTCGTCCTCGACACCCCGATCCCGGCGTTCGGCATCCAGGGCAACATCGCGTACGGCGGCCCGATCCAGGGCATCGGCGGGACCCGCAACTTCATGGGGTTCATCGCCGCGATGGCGCTGGTGACGTTCGTGGTGGAGTTCCTCACCCGCTCGGTCACGATGTGGCGTGCGATCGGCTCGACCACCCTCGCCGTCATCGCCCTGATGCTCGTGCAGTCCCCCATCACCGGGCTCGCGATGATCGCCCTGGCCGTGACCGCCCTCGCGCTGTGGTCGCTCCGGCACGCCCGACCGACGACGCGACCGGTGGTGAACGGCGTGCTCGGCGGGGCGGTCCTGCTCATGATCGGACTCGGCATCGTCGCCCGGCACCGGGTCCTCGCCGAGATCGGTGCGGCCGGGGGCACGGCGACCCGGGTGGACCTCTGGGCGCAGATCCGCGTGTTCGTGAGCCAGTTCCCGATCCAGGGCTGGGGCTGGGTCGGCACGTGGCCGCACGAGGCCGTGGTGCCCTACGTGACGTTCATCGACCCGGCGGGGCAGCGGTTCACGTCTGGCCTCAACGCGTTCGTCGACGCGTGGCTGCAGATCGGGCTCGCGGGCACGATCATCCTCGCGGTGACGGCGCTGCTCGCGTTCGCGCGGGCCTGGGTCACGGCGACGACGTTCCCGGGGGTCGCCTACGTGTGGCCGGCGGCGGTGCTGGTGCTGCTGGGCGTCACGAGTGCGGCGGAGAGCTACCTGCTGCACGGGGCCGGGCTGATGGTGTTCGTCGCCGTGCTCGTGATCGCCGCGCGGCGGCGGTCGTGGCGGCGGCACCTGCCGCGCGGCTGAGCGACTGTGTCGGAGTGCACAGGTGTGCTCCGCGATCCCCTGTCCGTTGCATCGTGCACCTAGACTGCCGGAGACCGTCAGGGGGCGGTCCACGAACCTGGGGAACAACCACATGCGCCTGCACCGTCGCCTCGCACTCGCCCTGACCACCGCGCTCGTCGCCACCGCCGTCGCCGTCGTCGCACCGGTCTCGACCGCGCAGGCCGCGGCGCCGACGACCGGCCGGTACACGCCGATCGACACGACCCGCGTCTGGTCGGGCGCCCTGACGACGTCGCCGAAGGTGGTGGAGATCGCCGGGAACGCGGGGGTCCCCGCGAACGCCACGGCCGTCGTCGTCAACGTCGAGGTCGCCAAGCCCACCGCGGCCGGCTACGTCCGCGTCACCCCCGCGGGCAAGGACGCCACCGTCGCGACGCAGGACTTCGCCGCCGGGCAGACGATCGCGAACCTCGTCACCGTGCGGCTCGTGAACGGCTCGATCCAGGCGAAGCTCTCGAAGGGCACGGCGAGCGGGTACTTCGACGTCGCCGGGTACTACGCCGACGGCTCCGGTGCCACCTACACCCCGCTCGACGCCGCGCGGGTGTTCGGCGCCACGGTGGGCACCACGCCGACGCAGGTGCCCCTCGCCGGCCGCGCCGGGATCCCCGCCGACGCGACCGCCGTCGCCGTGAACGTGCAGGTCAGCAACCCGACGGTCGCCGGGTACGTCCGCGTCACCACGGCCGGGCAGGACCCCTCCGTCGTGACGCAGCTCTACTCGGCTGGTCAGGCGCTGTCGAACCTCGCGATCGTGAAGCTTTCCGACGACGGTGCCGCGCAGGTGAAGCTCTCGAAGGGCTCGGGCACGGTCTACATGGACGTCGCCGGCTACTACTCGAACTCGTCCACCGGTTCGGTGTTCGTCCCGATCGACACAACCCGCGCGTTCGCCGGTTCGGTGTCCGCCACCGCGGGGACCATCCGACTGTCCGGCGTCGCGGGCGTCCCCGGGACCGCCACGGCCGTCGTCGCGAACGCCGAGACGACGAAGCCCACCACCGCCGCGTACCTCCGCGTCACGCCCGCGGGCCAGGACCCCCAGGTCGCGACGCAGGTGTTCGACGCCGGCACCTCGGTCGCGAACCTCGTCGTCGCGAAGGTCACCGGGTCGAGCGTCGACCGCCGGGTGCAGGCGAAGGTGTCGAAGGGGTCCGCGCAGCTGCACCTCGACGTCGCGGGGTACTTCCTCGACGGGTCGAGCGGTTCCGGCTTCGGGGCCGACGTCTCGTGGCCGCAGGGCGGGTCCTCGTCGAACTACCCGTCGAACCAGGCGTTCGGCGTCGTCGGCGTGAACGGCTCGCTGCCGAACCAGGACAACCAGTACCTGACCCCGCAGCTCGCGTGGGCCGCGGGGTCGGCCGGCGGCACGTCGCAGCCGAAGGCGCAGCTCTACGCCCTCGCCGCGAACCCCGGCAAGGCCGCCTCGGTCTGGCCGTCGTCCAACCGGGACCCGTCGGGCACGACCGTGTCCAACCCGTACGGCACCTGCACGGCGAAGGCGTACACCAGCGCCTGCTCGTACATGTACGGCTACACCCGCGCCTACGAGGCCGCGAACACCCGCGGCGTCCCGAACCCCTCGTCGTACCGCTGGTGGATCGACGTCGAGACGGGCCTCTCGTGGCTCGGGGCCTCCGACGCGAAGGACTACCAGACGCAGAACCGCGCCGACATCGAGGGCATGGTCGCCGCGCTCAAGGCCGCGGGCGTCTCGACGATCGGTATCTACTCGACGGGGTACCAGTTCGGGCAGATCGTGGGGACCGTCCCGTCGACCTCGACGCTCCGCGGGCTGCCGAGCTGGATCGCGGTGGGCAACGACGGCGTCGCGGCGGCGCAGAAGGCGTGCTCGGCCGGCGGCCTCACCGCGGGCAGCCAGGTGCGGATGGCCCAGTACGTCGTGGGGAACCAGGACTACAACGTGAGCTGCGTCTGAGACGCATCCCCTTCACGGACGGGAGGCGCGGTGCCAGCTGGCACCGCGCCTCCCGTCCGTCCAGGGGTCGCGTCAGCGACGTGCGCCGCGTCGGCGACCGAAGCGCCGCTGCAGGCCCCACTGGGTGGTGCGGAGCATGGCCTCGAGCACGATCGACCGACTCATCTTCGAGACGCCGTGCACGCGGTCGCGGAACCGGATCGGGACCTCGACGATGCGGCCGCCGAGGTCGTCCACCCGCAACGTCATGTCGACCTGGAAGCAGTACCCCTTCGAGTCGATCGAGTCGAGGTCCATCCGGGCGATCGCGTCGGCGCGGTAGACTCGGAAGCCCGCGGTGACGTCCCGCACGCCGGTGCCGAGCACGAACCGGGCGTAGGTGTTCGCGCCACGGCTGAGGACCTCGCGGTGGAGCGGCCAGTCGACCACCGATCCCCCGGGGACCCACCGCGACCCGATCGCGAGCAGGACGTCGTCGGCGCCGTCGACCGCGGCCACGAGTGCCGGGAGCCGGTCGGCCGGGTGCGAGCCGTCCGCGTCCATCTCGACGAGCAGCGGGTACCCGCGCTCGAGCCCCCACCGGAAGCCGGCGACGTAGGCCGTCCCGAGGCCGAGCTTGCCGGAGCGTTCGAGCAGGTGCACCCGGTCGTCCGCAGCGGCGAGCTGCCGCACGAGGTCACCCGTGCCGTCGGGGCTGGCGTCGTCGACGACGAGCAGGTGTGCGTCCGGCAGCGCGCCCAGGACGGCTGCGGCGATCGTGCGGACGTTCTCGGCCTCGTTGTAGGTCGGGACGATGACGAGCGCCGTGGCGCCCGCGGTCACCGGTTCTGCAGCCGACGCTTGATCTTGCCCGCGACGCTCCGCGGGCCCTCGGTCCGGAAGTAGTGCACGGCGCGACCGAGGTCGTGGCGGACGCCGTAGAGCTTCTTGCGGTCCGGGACGCGCACGCGCATGGCGTGCGGCTGGATCGTCGACGAGGTGTCGCGGACGCTCTTGTCGGCCGCGCGGATCGGGTTCCGGCAGAACTCGACGAGCGGGGCGAGGACGTTCTCCCACGTGAACTGCTCGCGCACGCGGTCGACGTTGCCGATGAACTCGGCACGGGCCTTCTTGTCGAAGAGCGCCGTCTCGAGCGCTGCGGCCAGGCCGTCGATGTCCTGCTCGTGCACGGCGATGCCGAGCTTCTCCTCGGCGACGAGGTCACCGAAGGAGTCACCGGCGGTCGTGACGATCGGCAGACGTGCCCACAGGTAGTCGAGGATGCGGGTGCGGAACGAGAACGTGGTCTCGAGGTGCTCGTAGTGCGTCGAGACGCCGGCGTCGGCCTCGAGCAGGTAGGCGCCGCGTTCCTCGTACGGGATCCACGCGTCGTTGAAGAACACGTTCGTGCCGGTCAGCCCGAGCGCGTCGGCCTCGGCGCGCACCTTGGCGACGATGTCCATCTCGGGCACGTCCGGGTTCGGGTGCTGGACGCCCATGAAGAAGAGCTTGACGCTCGGCTTCTTCGCGGCGAGCCGGCCGATGGCACGGACGAGCGTGATCGGGTCGAACCAGTCGTAGATGCCGCCGCCCCAGACGACGAGCTTGTCGTTCTTCCCGATGCCGGGGACGACGCCCTTGACCCGCTGCTGGTCGTGCACCGGCGGCGTCGACGACAGGCCGAACGGCACGACGCCGATGAGCGAGCGGAGGTCGGGGTCGCGCGAGTACGTCCGGGCGTTCACACGGCCCGAGCCGGCGAGCTGGCCGAGCCAGAACATGCGCTGCCGCTCGGAGGCGCAGATGAAGTAGTCGCCGAGTTCGAGCTGGTGGTTCAGGGTGTCCGACGCGTCGAGGATCTGCCGGTTCCACTGGTCGACGTCGTCGCTGCGGCCCTGTTCGAGCTGCTCGAGGTGCAGCGGGTCGTAGACGTCGACGACGAGGATCTTGCTCGTCGACTCGAGCACCGGGAACAGGCGGAGCGCGTGGCCCTGCACGATGATGACGTCGGCCCAGGCCTCGTGCTCGACCATCTGGCGCGGGTGGCGGTGCGGCACCGTGACGACCTCGTACGAGGGGTCGATCTGCGACGAGCGCGTGAGGCTGATGACCCGGACGTCGTGCTCGCCGGCGAGCTGCTTCGCCATCTGGGTCGCACGGATCGCCGGACCGGCCATCTTCTCGCCGATGGAGTCGCCCGTGATGATGAGGATCCGACGCCGGGTGCCGACCTCGAGCACGCCGAGGGAGTGCACGATCTTGTCGTAGCCGGCCAGGTAGTTCTCGATCGGGTACGCGGGCTCGTCGCGGTTGCCGAAGAGGCGCAGGAGCTCGCGGTCGCTGCGCACGCGGGTCGCCTGGATCTGCCGACGCGACTCGGTCATCGACGGCAGCTGCTCGACGAACTGGTCGACGCCGTAGATGCCCGCCATCGCCGTCTTCGGCACGGGGATCGTCGGGACGCTGTCGTCGCCGGGGTTGCGGAGGTCGAGCTCGGTCGAGTCGAGTTCGCCACGACCGACGGCGCGACGGACGACGAGCGCGAGCGAGCCGGGGAGGGCCGCTGCGAGCTGCTCGTCACCGAGGTTCTTGTAGAGCGTGAAGAGGGCGTTCCGCTCGAGCAGGTAGGTCTCGCGGAAGTCGCCGAACTTGTTCATCGACGCGTGGTGCTTGTGGAACGCGACGGACTTCGGCTGGTACCGGAAGCGCCAGCCGAGCAGGTTGAGCCGCCAGCCGAGGTCGACGTCCTCGTAGAACATGAAGTAGCGGTCGTCGAAGCCGTCGAGCTGCTCGAAGAGCTCCGCCCGGATGAACATCGCCGCGCCGGTGCCGAACAGCACGTCGGTCTCGGACTCCCAGCGCCCGGTGTCCGGCGAGCCCGCGAACGGCTTGTAACCCATGCCGTACCAGGTCATCGCGGCCTCGGTGAAGTCGACGTTGACGCCTTCCCAGTCGAGGACCTTCGACGCCACGGCGCCGATGTCCGCGCCGGACGCGAACGTCGCCATGGCCTCGCGCACCCAGCCGGTGTCGGGTCGGGCGTCGTTGTTGAGGAACGCCACGATCTCGCCGGAGGACTTCTCGACGCCGAGGTTGCAGCCGCCCGTGAAGCCGAGGTTCGCACCGGCGTCGACGAGCGTGAAGTCGAGCTCCGACGCCTTCAGCCGACCGAGGTGCTCGGGGCCGGAACCGTTCTCGACGACGATGACCTCGAGCCGGTCCTGCGGCCAGTCCTGCTTGCGGAGCTCCGCGATGCTCGTCAGGGTGTCGTCCGTGCCCTTGTAGTTCACGAGGATGACGGACACGACTCCCGGCTTGCGCTCTGTCACGCGGTTCCTCCAGCAGCTGCCGCGCACCTGGCGCGGGTCGACGGGTCGGCCGCGGGGTGCCGACGGCCGATGACACCCTACAAGGCGCGCGCCCGCGCTCCCCTGTGATCAGCGCCGATTCGTGCAGAATGGCTCGGTGACCGCGACCAGCATCCCGACCGCTCCCACGTCTTCCCCCCTCGCCGCGGACTACGCCGCGATCGCCGCGGGCGACCACGCCGAGGGGCCGCGCGGGACCGTCCGGTTCGCGGTGTCGACGGACGACCCGGCCGAGGGCAAGGGCGACCTCTACGTCGCGCTCGGGCTGGCCCGGGCGCTGCGGGACGCCGGGTGGGGGGTCGCGATGTGGCCGATCACCCGCTGGGCCGACCCGGTCCCGGACGACACCGCCGTCGTGGTCGTGATGATCGAGTCCTTCGTGCCGGGCCGGGTGCCGCCGTCCACCGCCCTCGTGGCGTGGGTGCGCAACTGGACGGCGAAGTGGGCGGCCCTGCCGTACCTCGACGAGTTCGAGGCGATCTGGACGTCGTCGAGGACCGCGCGCGACGCCGTCGCCGCGCACTACGACGGCCCGGTCGAGGTCGTGCCGATCGGCGTCGACCTCGAGCTCTTCACGACCGACCCTGCTACCCCGCGGAGCGACCGTGCGGTGGCGACCGTGAACTTCTGGGGCGTCCGCCGCCACGTGCAGGACGTCCTCGACGACGTCCGTCCGGCCGAGCCGATCGTCTGGTTCGCCGCGAACGCCGAGCACGTCGACCCGTCCCCCGGCGTCGAGCTGCGGCCGATGGTCCCCTACTTCGCGCTCCCCGAGGTCTACCGGTCGGCGGCCTTCGTCGTCGACGACGTCATCGCGCCCGCCGCCGAGTACGGCACGTTGAACTCCCGCCTCTACGAGTCGCTCGCGTCCGGGGCGCTCCCCGTGACGGACTGCGCGCTCGGACTCGACGAGCTCGGCCTCGGCGAGGTCCCCGTGTTCGAGGACGCCGCGTCGCTCGAGCGGGCGCTCGCGATGCCCGCCGACGAGCGGACGGCGCTGGTCGAACGGCTGCGCGCCGTCGTGGTCGAGCGACACTCCTTCGCGGCGCGTGCGGAGCAGGTTCGCCCGGTCCTCGAGGCGGCGATCGAGCACGCACGGTCCCGGACCGGCAGCCGGTCCCCGTTCCTCCGCTGGGCGACGAACGAGCGCGAGGTCCTGCGGGTCGCCGAGCTCGAGCGCGACGTGCACCTGCAGGGCGTCCGCGACATCAACGAGCGGCTCGTCGTGGCCGAGCAGGCGGTGGCGTCGTTCGACGCCGCGCGTCGGCGTGCGGAGGAGGAGCGCGACACGATCGCCCTGCGGTACGACGAGCTCACCCGGTCGGCCGAGTACCGCCTGCTGCACCGCTTCGGCGGTCTGGCGCGCGCCGTGCGCCGCGGCACCGGACGCGGCTGAGCCGACCACGGACGAGACGGGAGGCGCCCCACCGGCTGGTGGGGCGCCTCCCGTCTCGCATCGTGGTCCGTCGGACCGTCAGCGCACTACTTCACCGTGATCGTCCGGCACAGCGTGGTGTTCGCTCCCGCGCCGGTGTTCATCGCGTAGACGCAGACCTGCGTGCTGCCCGCCCTGTAGCCGGACACGGTCGTCGAGAACGAGTGGTTCGCGCCGTACCCGCCGTAGGTGGTGGCGAGCGACGCCTTCGCCTCGTTCGCGGTGAGCGACTTCGCGCCGGCGCCGTTCACGTACACGTGCACCTGGATCGGGGACGCGGTGTCCGGGTCGATCGTCCACCCGCGCACCTTGACCTGGCCGGCCGCGGGCGAGGACACCTCGTCGAGCAGCAGGACCGGGTTGCCGGAGGTCATCGCGACCGTGCTGCAGGCGCTGGCGTCCTTCCCGCCCCCGACGTTCGTCCCGACGACGCACACGGTGTGCTTGCCCGGGCCGATGCCGGTGAGCGTGGCCTGGAAGCCGTGCTTCGAGTAGTACCCGGGGTACGCCTTCGCCGCGGTGGCGCTGGCCTGGTCGGCCGTGCCGGTGGTGACCTTCTTGCCGTCGACCGTGTACGTCACACCGATCGGCTGCACCGTGTCGGGGTCGACCGCGTAGCCGCTGACCTGCAACGAGCCGAGCGTCGGCGACGAACCAGACTCGATCTTCACCTTCGGCGGGCCGGTCGGCGTCTGGAACGTCGTGCAGACGTTGCTGTTGCCGCCGGGTCCCACGTTGATCGCGATGATGCAGAGCTGGTGCTTCCCGGCCGGGACGCTGCTGCGGGTGAACAGGATCGCGTGGTCGTCACCGTAGCCGGGCAGTGCCTTGTCGAGGCCCGCCTTGGTCTGGTCGGCCGTGAACGAGGTCAGGGCCTTGCCGTCCAGGTACAGGTGGACGCGCAGCGGCGCGATCGTGTCCGGGTCGGCCGTCCAGCCGCGGATCTTCAGCTTGCCCGGAGCGGTCGACGATGCCTCGTCGATGACGATCCACGGCGAACCGCTCGCCTTCGTCACGGTCTTCGCCCCGAGCTGCGTCCACTTGCCCGTGGAGGTGTCTTTCGCCCACGTGCTGATCGTGTGCTTCCCGGCGCCGATGCCGCTGATCGTCGCCGAGTAGCCGTGCGCGTTGCCCCAGCCCGGGTAGATCTTCCCGACGTCGGTGCGCGAGGCGCTGGCGGTCCAGGCCTTCTTCGCCACGCCGTCCACGCGGAGCTGCACGGGGATCGAGGACTTCGTGTCCGGGTCGATCGCCCAGCCGCGGACGCTGAGCTTGTCCGCTGCGAGGGTGGCCTGGTCGAGCTTGCCGAACGGCGCCCCGGTCCGGACGGTCACCTGCTGGCAGCCGAGCAGTGCGTTGGCACCGGCGCCCTGGTTGATGCCGAACACGCAGACGTTGTGGCTGCCCCCGGAGATCCCGGTGAGGGTCGTCGAGAACCCGTGGCTGGTGTTGCCGGCGCCGAGCTGGCTGCCCAGGTCGGAACGCGCCCCATCGGCCGTGATGGTCTTCTTGCCGACGCCGTCCACGTAGAACGCCACCCGGATCGGGCTCGTCGCGACGTCGGGGTCGTACGCCCAGCCGCCCACCGTGACCTGGCGGAACCCGGCGGTCGCGGAGTCGACGTGCCCGGCGGGCGAGCTGCCACCGGTGGGCGAGCCGAACCAGTCGGTGTACATGCGCCAGAAGTTCCGGTTGCCGTACGCCGAGCAGCCGTCACCCGTGCCGTAGAGGTTCGACATCGCGGCGGCGTTCGGGGTGTACGGCGTGTAGATGTACAGCCCGGCGGTCGCCTGGTTCTTGATGTAGACCGTCTTCCGACCGCACGCGGCGTTCGGGTTGTAGAGGATCGAGTTGTTGCGGCCGGCCTGGTACGCCCACGACGTCGGCGAGGCCTGGTAGCGCTTGAACTGCAGCGCGGCGGCGTACACCTGCTGGCCGAAGCCGTAGTACTTCGGGTCGCACGGGGCGGTGTCCGGGCACGCGAAGCCGGTGGCGTGCAGGTACATGTAGCTCGTCGGGCTGTTCGTCGTGACGATGCCCTGCTCCTTCTGCAGGAGCACGAGCAGGACCTTCTGGCTGATGCCGCACGCGGCGCCGACCTGCGCGATGACCGTGGCCGCCGACTTCACGCCGCCGTTGATCGCGGAGCACCGACCGGACACGGCGGCGATGCCGCTCATGTTCTGCGAGAAGTTCTTGAGGCACGCCGGGCCGCCCGATGCCTGCTTGCAGTTCGGCGCGACGCTGTTGAGGAACGACTGCACGGACGACGAGCTCATCGCCGACCCGTTGTAGAAGTTCACGTCGCTGATGATGTTGCCCGGGTCGAACGACGCGGCGGTCGCGGCCGAGGCGGACTCCGTCGTCGTCTGCTCGGACAGCACCGTGCCGAAGGTCAGGCCGCTCACGGCGACCGCGAGGGCGGCCACCAGGGCGAGGGACGACCGCAGCGGGCGTCGTCGCCCGTCGGTTCGGATGGATCGCATCACGGCACCTCCGCCGTCATCGGGTCGGACGTGGTCGACTGCGCGCCGACCCGGTAGTCGAGGGTGATGGACCAGGTGCCGCTGGACACCTGGGCCGCCGGGAAGGACACCTGCGCGCAGTTCACGGAGGACGCGCTCGCCTCCGCCGTGCTGGTCAGGGTCCGGGTGACACCGCTCTTCGTCGCGGTGAACGTGCACGTGCCCGACGTGTTCGTCGTGCCGGAGACGAGTCCACCGGCCTGGAGCGTCCGGCTGCCCGTGTCCCACCCGGCGTACGTGACGACGGCGGTGGCCGGGAAGTCCGACGGGTCGTCGTCGGGCTCGGTCGTCTGGCCGGAGCCCGGGAACGCCGAGGGGCTGTCGTCCGCGTCGTCGGAGCTGCTCGGCGACGGGGTCGACGAGGGCGCGGACGTCGCGGTCGCCGACGCGGTCGGAGTCGGTGAGGCGGACCGCGTGGGCGACGCGGTGGGGTCGTCGTCACTCGTGGCGGAACAACCCGCCGCGAGGAGACTGAGAACACCGACCACCGCGAACGCAGCGATCGGCCGTGACGCGAAGTGCATGCTGACGGGCCGTCCTGTGGATGTTGACAAGGGTCCGGGTTGCGTCAACGGTAACCCCAAAGTGAAGGTTGAGGGTTCAATCCGCGCACATTCACCCCCGCACGGGGGCGGACGACAGGTGTCGCCCGGTCCGCAGCGCGCACCGGCGTCCTGGGTGATGCGGTGAGTATGCTGTTCCGGTCCTGCCCCCACGAACGAAGAGACACATGGTCGATCAAGCCCGCATGGCCGCGCTCGCGAAGGAGCCCCTGGTCGTGGTCGGCGCTCCGACGAGTGCCATCCGAGGAACCTGGCGAGAACTGCGCGACGTCTTCCGGCAGCGCGAGATGCTCGGCATGCTCGTGCGCCGCGACCTCAAGGCGCGGTACAAGGACTCGGCGCTCGGGTTCGTGTGGACGCTGGTGCGCCCGCTGACCCAGCTCCTCATCTACTACTTCGTGATGGGGCAGATCCTCGGCGCGGCCAAGGGCATCGACAACTTCGCGATCTACGTCTTCACCGGCCTCAGCGCCTACACGCTCTTCAGCGAGATCGTCGCGGGTTCCACCAGCTCGATCGTGGGGAACAGCGGGCTCATCAAGAAGGTCTACGTCCCGCGCGAGGTCTTCCCGCTCGCGAGCGTCGGTGCCGCGCTGGTGAACTACGTCATCCAGTTCGCCATCCTCATCGCCGCGACCCTCGTCATCGGGGTGTTCCCCTGGCACGAGGGACTCGTCTACCTGATCCCCTCGCTGCTCGTCATCCTCGTGTACGGCGCCGCGATCGGGCTCGTGCTCGCGGCCCTCAACGTCTACCTGCGCGACGTGCAGTTCCTCATCGACGTGGGCCTCATGGTCCTGCTCTGGGCGTCCCCCATCGTCTACTCGTACTCGATGGTCGTCCAGCGGCTGAAGGTCGACTGGATCCTCGCGGTGTACACGAACAATCCCCTCACGCTGTCCGTCCTCGGCATGCAGAACGCCATCTGGCTGCACGACCCGGCGAAGGTCGTCTACCCCGACCACCTCATGCTCCGACTCGGCATCGCGTTCGTCATCGGCCTGTTCTGCCTCATCGGCGCGCAGCGCGTGTTCTCGCGCCTGCAGGGCAACTTCGCGCAGGAGCTCTAGACCCATGGCCATCAGCACCCCCGTCGCACCCACCGCCCAGCAGCGCGGCGACGAGCGCCCCGACGTCATCGTCATCGACCACGTCCGGAAGCGCTTCACCGTCCGCAAGGACAACACCATCCGCGAGCGGATCGTCACGCTCGGCCGCGCCGGTCGCAAGCACCGCCAGGACTTCTGGGCGCTCGACGACGTCACCGTGTCGATCCAGGCCGGGACCACCGTCGGCCTCATCGGCCAGAACGGCTCCGGCAAGTCGACGCTGCTCAAGGCCATCGGCGGCATCATCCAGCCGACGTCCGGCACCGTCTCGCGCCGGGGGCGGCTGGCCGCGCTGCTCGAGCTCGGCGCCGGCTTCCACCCGGACCTGTCCGGCCGCGAGAACGTCTACCTCAACGCGGCGCTGCTCGGTCTGAGCCGCAAGGAGACCGAGGCGCGGTTCGACGACATCCTCGCGTTCTCCGGCATCGGCGACTTCATCGACACCCAGGTGAAGTTCTACAGCTCCGGCATGTACGTGCGACTCGCGTTCGCCGTGGCCGTGCACACCGACCCCGACGTGCTGCTCGTCGACGAGGTCCTCGCCGTCGGCGACGAGGCGTTCCAGCGCAAGTGCCTCGACCGCATCCGCTCGTTCCAGGAGCAGGGCAAGACGATCATCATCGTCACGCACTCGCTCAGCCAGGTGCAGGAGATGTGCGACCGGGTCGTGCTGCTCAACAAGGGCAAGGTCCTGCACGACGGGGACGCCGTCCAGGCGGTCAGCAAGTTCCGCGACGTGCTCGAGGAGCGCCGGTCCGGCGAGCTCAGCGCCGACGTCGCCGTGGGCCGCGGCACCGTCCTCGGGGCGACCGTGCACGCCGACGGCAAGGAGCACCGCGCCGACGTCCTGCCCGGTGACGACCTCGTCGTGGACATGGAGTTCGAGCACCTCGACGGCGTCGCCGACTGGGAAGCCGCCGTCCAGATCAACAACACCGCCGGTCAGGTCGTCTACGGCACCACCACCGGCATCATGGGCGTCACGCTCCAGCCGCTGCACGGGCGCCGGAAACTCCGCCTCCGGATCACGGACACGAACTTCGGCACCGGCAAGTACTTCATCAACGTGTCGATGATGGACTCCGCCGGGCGGCACCTGCACGACCTGCCGGAGTGCGACTCGTTCGAGGTCCCGTCGTTCGGCGACGCCGTCGGCAGCGTCTACGCGAAGCCCTCCATCGAGGAGCTCGGCTGACGCCCACCGACGGCGCCTCCCGCACCGCGGTCGTCGTCGTCAACTGGAACCGTGCGGACCTCACAACCCGGGCCGCCCGGGCCGTGCTCGACGACGGCGCGGCCGACGAGGTCATCGTGGTCGACAACGGGTCGTCGGACGACTCCGTCGCCGTGCTCCGCCGCGAGCTGCCCGAGGCGACGGTGCTGGTCCGCGACACCAACGGCGGGTTCGCCGCGGGCGCGAACACGGGCATCCGGCACGCGGACGCCGACGTCGTCGTCCTCCTCAACAACGACGCCGAGCCGGCTCCGGGCTTCGTCGCGGCCCTCCGCGACCACCTCGACGCCGCCCCTGCGGCCGTGGCGGCCGTGACGGGCCGCATCGTGCTCGCCGGGCGCTGGTCGCGCCTCCAGGCCGGTGCCCCGGCCCCCGCCGGACGGGCGTTGCGCGACCACACCGGCCACCTGTGGGTGCCCGACGCCGACGGCGAGGTCCGCCTCAACTCGACCGGCGTGCGGGTCGACCGCGACGGCAACGGCATGGACCGCGACTGGTTCGGCGCGGCCGACCAGGCGGCGGACCGCGACGTGTTCGGGTTCTCGGGCGGCGCCTCCGCGCTCCGGAAGGCCGCGCTCGACGACGTCGGACTCCTCGACGAGTCGCTGTTCATGTACTACGAGGACACCGAGCTCGCCTGGCGGCTCCGCCGCCGCGGGTGGCGCGTCGAGTACGCGGCCGACGCGGTCGTCGAGCACGACCACTCGGCGTCGTCCGGCGTGCAGAGCGACCTGTTCGTCTTCCGCAACGCCCGCAACCGGCTGGTCGTCGCCCTGTGGCACGCACCGTGGCCGACGGTCGTGCGGGCTGCGGTCCGGACGACCGCGCGCGGCCTGGTCGGACTGCGGTCCGGTCGCACCCGACGGGAGGCGCGGCTCGTCCTGGCAGCGCTGGCCGACGTGACGGGGCACCTCCCCGCGCACCTCGCGCGGCGGCTCCGCGAGACGCGGGTCGCGTCCGTCCCGCGGAGCGCCGTGGACCCGGACGCATGAGCGGAGCGGGCTATCCTGGGGACTCCCCCGTCGACGGTCCCGGCCGCGGCGTCCCCGGCCGGAAGGAACCTCGCGTGCCGCAGCTCACCGTCCTCATCGACGGGACCGCGGTACCGCGCAACCTCGGCGGTGTCGGACGCTACGTCGAGGGGGTCGCGTCGCACCTCACCGACCCGTCGCTCGACGTGCACCTCGTCGTCCGGCCCGTGCACGCCGCGCACTTCCGCGACGTCGCACCGCACGTGACGCTGCACACGGCACCGGCCTGGACCGACTCCGTGCCGCTGCGCTTCCTCTGGGAGCAGACCGGGCTGCCGGCACTCGGCAGGCGGATCGGCGCGGCGGTGCTGCACTCCCCGCACTACACGTTCCCGTTCTCGTGGCGCCGTGGCTCCGTGGTGACGCTGCACGACGCCACGTTCTTCTCGAACCCCGAGTGGCACTCCCGCCTGAAGCGCACGTTCTTCACCTGGTGGAGCCGCCGATCGCTCCGGACCCGTCCGGTCGTCATCGTGCCGAGCGCCGCCACTGCGACCGAGGCCGCACGCGTGGTGTCCGGCATCCGTGCGGACGTCCGGGTCGCCCCGCTCGGGGTCGACCGGACCGTGTTCCACGAGCCGTCCACCGCCGAGGTCGAGGACGCCCGCATCGCCGCGACGCTCCCCGACGACGCGTCCTGGATCGCGTTCCTCGGCACGATCGAGCCGCGCAAGAACGTCACCGCACTGCTCGACGCCTACGCCGCGGTCCGCGACGCTCGTGCGGTCACGGGGTCGGACACACCCTGGCTGGTGCTCTCCGGTGCACGCGGCTGGGACGAGGCCGCGATCGCACGGCTCGACGCGCTGCAGGACGCCGACCACGTCATCGAGGCCGGGTACCTCCCGCTCGAGGACCTGTCCGGCTTCCTCGGCGGCGCGGAGTTCGTCGTGTACCCGTCCCTCGGCGAGGGCTTCGGCCTGCCGGTGGTCGAGGCGATGGCGACCGGCGCGTGCGTGCTCACCACCAGGCGCCTGTCGCTGCCGGAGGTCGGGGGCGACGCCGCCGTGTACACCGAGCCGTCAGCCTCTGCGCTGGGGGCGGCGATGGCCTCACTGCTCGACGATTCCGCACGCGTCGCGTCACACCGCGCCGCCGCACTCCGCCGGGCCTCCTCGTTCACGTGGGAGGCCACGGCCGCCGTGCACGTCGACGCGTACGCCGCCGTCGCTCGTGGCGGCTCCGGGGGTGTCCGATGACCCGGGTCGCGGTGCTCACCGTCACGTACAACACCGGTGAGACGATCCGGCCGTTCCTCGCGAGCATCGAGGCGGCGTCCAGTGACCCCGTGGCCGTGGTGATCGCGGACAACGGCTCGGCCGACCTCGACGCACTGCGGGCGATCGGCGAGTCGTACGGCGCCGTCGTGGTGTCCTCCGGGGGCAACCGCGGCTACGGCGGCGGGATCGACGCGGCCCTCAGCGCGCTCGACGACGTGCTCCCCGACGTCCGGCCGGAGTTCCTGCTCGTCACGAACCCCGACGTGGTCCTCGCGCCCGGTTCCATCGACGAGCTCGTCGCGGCTGCGGACCGTCTGCCGTCCGGCGGGTCGTTCGGTCCGCGGATCCTCGACGAGCAGGGCGACACCTACCCCTCGGCGCGCCAGCTCCCGTCGCTCCGGACCGGCCTCGGCCACGCGGCGTTCTCGCGCTTCTGGCCGGCGAACCCCTGGAGCCAGCGGTACTGGTCCACCACCCAGGTCGTCGAGCGCGAGGCCGGCTGGCTGTCCGGCGCGTGCTTCCTCATCCGGACGTCGTTGTTCCGCGAGCTCGGGGGCTTCGACGAGTCGTACTTCATGTACTTCGAGGACGTGGACCTCGGGCAGCGCGTGGGGCTCGCAGGGCGGGCGAACGTGTACGTGCCGACCGCCGTGGTGACGCACACCGGGGCGCACTCGACCTCGTCGAACCGGCGCCGCATGGAGATCGAGCACCACCGGAGCGCCTACCGCTTCCTGTCGCGGAAGTACCGGGCGTGGTGGCTGTGGCCGCTGCGGGCGGTGCTGCGCGTGGGGCTCGCCGTCCGGGCGCGCTGGGTGACGCGCAAGTAGCGCGCGGCAGCGCGCGGCGCGGTGCGGCCCGGCGCGCGGCGCTGCGCACAACCAAAACCACTTCGCGCCGCGCCTTCCCGCGGTTCGGCGCGGCTTTCGTTGTGCGGCGGCGCAGCCGCGCCCGCGTCGAACCACGATTCCGACGTCGAACCAGGCGCGCGGCCTGGTTCGACGTCGCGAACGTGGTTCGACGCCGCGGCAGCGCCGCGCGGGGCGCCGCGCCGCGCCGCGCCGCCTGGCGTCGCACAACCGAAACCACCTCGCGCCGGGCCTTCCCCCGGTTCGGCGCGGCTTTGGTTGTGCGACGGCGCAGCCGCGCCCGCGTCGAACCACGAATCCGACGTCGAACCGGGCGCGCGGCCTGGTTCGACGTCGAGAACGTGGTTCGCCGCCGCGGCGGCGGCGGCAGCGCCGCGCCCGCGCGCGCGGCGCAGCAGGCGCGCGGAGCGCGGCGCCGCAGGCGCGCGGAGCGCCGCGCGCCTGCGCGCTCAGCGCCGCAGGCGCGCGCGCTCGGCGCGCGCGGCGTCGAGCAGCACGCGGGCACGGGCATCGAAGGAGTGCTCGGCGGCGATGCGCGCGGCCACCTCGGCACGCGAGGCCTCGTCGGGCCACGGGTACGCCGGGTCGAGCAACGCCGCGAGGTCCTCCCGCGACCCCGCCACCGCCAGCGTCGGCACGTCGAGCACCTCGCCGAGCCCGACGACGGGGTCGGTCACCACGACTCCCCCGGCGGCCAGGACGTCGAACACCCGGTTCGACACGAACCCCCCGGCGGCCATGTCCGGCCAGTGGTCGTTCAGCACGACACGGGCGGACGCGTAGGCACGGGCCACCTCGGCCCGGGACAACGACGGCGTCCCGAGGGACGACTCCGGCACGACGTCCTCCCACCCGGGCCCGTGCACGCGCAGGTCGGCACCGAGTGCGACCGCGTCCGCGACGACCGGGCGAGCGGCGCCGCGGGTGGAGCCGACGAAGACGACGCGGCCGGCGTCGGGACCCGACGACACGCCCGGGCGGAACACCGCCGGATCGGTCGCCTGCAGCAGCGTCCGGACCGGCACGCCCGACCGCGCACTCGCCGCGGCGGCCCATGCCGGACCCGCCGCGAACGCCTGGTCGAACGACCGCAGTTCGGTGTCCGCGACGTCGTCCGGGTGGCTGATCACCCAGAGCAGGTTCACGGACGCCGGGTTCGGCGGCACCCGGTCGAGCCCGCGCACGACGAGCGTGACGTCGTCCGCGCCGTCGTCGTCCCGCACGTGGGCGTCGCGGCGGTCGACGCGGACCCGCTGTCCGAGCCGCTCGAGCGCGGCGGCGAGCTCGGCGGCGAAGTGGACGTCGCCCCAGCCGTCGCCTTCCGGTCCGGCGGGCGCGGCGATCTTCAGCGACCACATCAGGACGTCGCCGTCGGCACGGGCACGACGCGCCGGTGCGACCGGGCGCGCTCCCCACGGTGGGAGCGGCGCTCCGGCGACGACTCCGGATCCGAGCGAGGGCACCGGCATCCGGGCCCTGTCCCGCCAGGCCGCGACGACGTCCACCACGTCGGCGTCCACCGTGCGGCCCGGCTCGACGACGCGGGTGACGGAGCCGACGTCGCGGGTACGCACGGCCATCGACACGGCGTCGGCCGCCGCAGCGGTCCAGGCCGTGAGCGTGGTGCGTTCGTCCAGGAGGCACTGCGCCGGCACCAACGCACGCTGCGGCATCGACACCACCGGCTGGTCCGCGCCGAACACCAGGTCGTCGGGGTCCGCTCGGTCGTCCGACCACGGGAGGGCACCCGGCCGGACGAGTCGGGCACCGTTGCGTCGTGCTCCCTCGGCCGTCGTGACCAGCGCCTGCGTCGGCCGTCCGACGTCGTGCGCGAGCGCCGCGAGTGCGGTGGCGTCGATCACGACCGACGTGTCGACGAGCACGAGGACCCTGCCGACACCGGCCGCCACCCCGGCGTTGATGGCCGAACCGATACCGTCCACGGGAGCCGTCCGGACCCACGGCAGCGCGCGGTCGAACGCGTCCACGGGCGAGGCGTCGGCGACGTAGGACACCGCCCGGACGTCCGCCTCGGTGCCGAAGGCCGTCCGGGCGACGTCGACGAGCCGTCGGACCTCGGCGTGCCGGTCCGAGCGGGTCGTGACGAGCACCGTCACCGGCACGTCGAGCATCGGTGGCGCGCTGCCCCACCCGGCCACCCGCTCGACGTCGGATCCCGGTGCCGGGGTGGGTCGCGCCTCCTGGCCGACGCCGGAACCGGCCGTGTCTGCACGGCGACGGTTCCGGCGGAAGAGGGCCACGGGGTGTGACTAGGCGGAGAGGAGCCGCTGGAGGTAGACGCCGTAGCCGCCCTTGACGAGCGGGGCGGCGAGGTCGGCGAGCTGTGCGTCGTCGATCCAGCCGTTGCGCCAGGCGATCTCCTCGATGCAGCCGATCTTGAAGCCCTGACGGTCCTCGATCACCTTGACGTACTCGGACGCCTGCATCATCGACTCGAACGTGCCGGTGTCGAGCCAGGCCGTGCCGCGGTCGAGGACCTGCACGCCGAGCTCGCCGGCGTCGAGGTAGCGCTCGTTCACGGTCGAGATCTCGAGCTCCCCGCGGGCGCTCGGCTCGATCGTCTTCGCGATCTCGATGACCTTGTTGTCGTAGAAGTACAGGCCGGGGACGGCGTAGTTCGACTTCGGCTCGGTCGGCTTCTCCTCGATGGAGACCGCGGTGAAGCTGTCGTCGAACTCGACGACGCCGTACGCCTTCGGGTCGGCCACGTGGTACGCGAAGATGGTCGCGCCCTCGACCTCGGTGTTCTTGCGGAGGTTCGTGCCGAGGCCCGTGCCGTGGAAGATGTTGTCGCCGAGGACCAGCGCGACGCTGTCGTTGCCGATGAAGTCCTCGCCGATGACGAAGGCCTGCGCGAGGCCGTCCGGGCTCGGCTGCACGGCGTACTGGATGTCCATGCCGAGGGCCGAGCCGTCGCCGAGGAGCGCGCGGAACTGGTCGTTGTACTCCGGCGTCGTGATGACCAGCACCTCGCGGATGCCGGCCATCATCAGCGTCGACAGCGGGTAGTAGACCATCGGCTTGTCGTAGATCGGCATGAGCTGCTTGCTGATGCCCTTGGTGATCGGCCAGAGACGGGTGCCGGAACCCCCGGCGAGGATGATGCCCTTCACGGGTGCGTCCTTTGCTTCGTTACTTCGTCGTACGGAGGGACTCGGTGTAGGCCAAGCACTCCTCGTAGGTGGGGAGCAGCCCTGCGGCGGCAGCCTGCTCGAGGGTCGGTGCGCTGGTGTCCTTCTCGGAGAGGACCGGCTCGCCGAGCCCGTCCGGCAGCGTGAGTCCCACGGTCGGGTCGAGGATCGTGATCCCCTTCTCGCGCTCGGGGTTGTAGTGCGCGCTGACCAGGTAGTTCACCGTCGACTGGTCCTCGAGCGCGACGATCGCGTGCCCGAGCCCCTCGGACAGGTACACAGCCTTGCGGTCGACGTCGTCGATGCGGACAGAGTCCCACTGCCCGAACGTCGGGGAGCCCACGCGGATGTCGACGATGTAGTCGATGAACGCCCCGCGGACGGCGGTGACGTACTTCGCCTGGCTCGGCGCGACGAGGGCGTAGTGGATGCCCCGTGCGACGCCGGCCGCCGAGATCGACATGTTCACCTGCCGCAGGTCGAGCGGGTGGCCGACCGTCTCCTCGAGGACGTCGGCCCGGTACGCCTCGAGGAATGCTCCTCGTGCGTCGCCGTGCTGGACGGGCGTGAACTCCCACGCGCCGGGGATCTTCAGTTCGCGGATCTGCACCGGGGAAGCCTAGCAAGGCGCGAGTTCGCATAGGCTGTCATGGTTCTGCGCACTGCCGACTCCCGAAACGAGACCAAGCGAGCCCGTGAAGCTATTCGTCCAGATCCCCTGCCTCAACGAGGAGAACACCCTCGCCAGCGTCATCGACTCGATCCCGAAGCAGATCGACGGCATCGACGAGATCGAGATCCTGGTCATCAACGACGGCAGCACCGACCGCACGGTCGAGGTCGCCAAGGAGCACGGTGTCCGGCACTTCGTGCACCACACCACGAACATGGGCCTCGCCCGGTCGTTCCGGGACGGCGTCGACTACGCGCTGCTCCACGGCGCCGACATCGTCGTGAACACCGACGGTGACAACCAGTACCCGCAGGCGCACATCGCCGAGCTGGTCCAGCCGATCCTCCGCAAGGAAGCCGAGATCGTGATCGGCGACCGCCAGACCCGGACGATCGAGCACTTCTCCGGGTTCAAGAAGCTCATGCAGCGCTTCGGCTCGTGGGTCGCCTCGCGCGCGGCGGGTCTCGACCTGCCGGACGCCGCGAGCGGGTTCCGCGCGTACTCGAAGTACTCGCTCATCCGCCTCAACATCGTGACGCGCTTCAGCTACTGCATGGAGACGATCGTGCAGGCCGGGTACAAGCGCCTGGCGATCGCGTCGATCCCGATCACGACGAACCCGAAGACGCGCGAGTCCCGCCTGTTCAAGAACATCTGGCAGCACATGTTCCAGTCCGGGTCGGCGATCGCCCGCGTGTACCTGATGTACCGCCCGATGGCGCTCTTCCTCTGGGTCGCGGCGATCCTCGGCGCGCTCGGAGCGTGGCCGCTCGTCCGGTACCTGGTGCTCCTCGCGATGCACACCGGCGGCAACCACCTGCAGTCGATCATCCTCGGGGTGGTCCTGCTCATCACCGCGGTGCTCAGCATCGTGATCGGCGTCGTCGCCGACCTCACGCGGCTCAACCGCACGCTGGCCGAGGAACAGCTCGACCTGCAGAAACTCCAGCGCTATGGCGACTGAGGTCACCGTTGCACTGCCGGTGACCCGGGGGGAACGACGCGCCGTCATCGCACTGACGGCTGCGTTCGCGCTGCTGCTCACGCTGTGGGCCTTCCTGACGCCGATGTTCGCGGCCCCGGACGAGGCAGCGCACTTCGACGCCGCCGAACAGCTCGCGCTCGGCAAGGGGTGGCCGGCGCCGGGCGACATGGACCTGCTCAAGACGACGTACGTCGAGCAGGGGCAGTCCACGAACGTCGCCGCGGCGGACCGCGAGACCGTCGCACAGCTCACGGCGGAGAACCCGGGCAACCACGACTTCGTCAACCAGATGTCGCAGCACCCGCCGACGTACTACGGCGTCGGTGCGGTCGTGCTCAAGGCGATCGGGTTCTTCCACCTGCGCTGGGACATCGGCGTCATGGCCCTGCGCCTGATGGACGTCGTGATGCTGCTCCCGCTGCCGTTCCTGACGTGGGCGACCGTCCGGCGGGTCACCCGCTCCCCGCGCACCGCGATCGTGGGCGTCCTCGCCCTGTTCGCCGTGCCGCAGCTGGCGCAGATCGGCTCGTCCGTCACGAACGACGCGCCCGTCATCGTGCTCGGTGCCGTGATCTCGTGGCTGGCCGCCCGAGCCCTCACCGGCGACCATCGGTGGCGCATCGCCGTGTGGCTCGGGGTGGCCGTCGCCGCGGTCTGCTCGGTGAAGGGCACCGGGCTGCCGACGGTGCCGTTCGTCGCGATCGCCCTGCTCGTCGCCGGCCACGGGACCCTGTCGTGGGGCGCCCGCATCGGCCGGACCGCCGTCGCCGGCGCGATCGTCGCCGCGGCCGGCTCGTGGTGGTGGATCCGCAACCTGGTCCTCTTCGGCACGCTCCAGCCCGACGGCGTGAGCGCCGTCCGCCAGGACAAGCCGTGGGGCCGCGAGACGAGCGCCAACTTCGGCGAGTTCATGAACGTCGAGTGGGACCGCCTCACCTCGTCGTTCTGGGGGCAGTTCGGTGCGCTCCGCTACCCGATGACGCAGATCCTCACGGACTCCCTGACCGTCATCGCCCTCGCCGTGATCGTCGGGTGGGCGTTCCGTCGCACGGCGCAGCGCAGCACGGCGATCGTGCTGCTCGTCCTGCCGGCGCTGACGCTCGTGATCCAGCTGCAGAACAACTTCTCCTCGTACGACGACACGCAGCTCATCGCCGGCGCACAGGGCCGCTACCTGTTCATCGGGCTCGTCCCGCTCATCGCCGTCAGCGCGATCGCGTGGCGGAACCTCGTGACGAGCGCACCGGAGCGCGGCCGCGTCGGTTCCTTCGCGCTCTGGGGCTTCCCCGTGATCGGGCTCTACGGCCTGACGGTCGCCTACCGCGGCTTCTACGAGAACACCCACCTGCAGGTCACGGTCGCCGGTCTCGGTCGACTCGTGAACCTGACGCCCGCCGGCCGGTACGGCTTCGTCGTGGTGCTGCTCCTCGCCGCCGTCGCGGTGGTCTGGGCGCTCGTCGAGGCCCGCCGGAACCTGCTGCTCCGGGACGCCCCGCTACACTCGTCCATCGATCCAACGTCACCGACTCCGAAAAGGAACCTGACCTCGTGAAGATCCTCGTCACCGGCGGAGCCGGCTTCATCGGCTCGAACTTCGTCCGTCGCACCCTGCAGGACGCGTACCCCGGACTCGAGGGCGCCGAGGTCGTCGTCTACGACGCCCTGACCTACTCGGGCAACCTCGAGAACCTCGCCCCCGTCGCGGACTCGCCGCGCTACACCTTCGTGCAGGGCGACATCCGCGACGCGGCGAAGCTCGACGAGGTCATCCCCGGCATCGACGCCATCGTGCACTTCGCCGCCGAGTCCCACGTCGACCGCTCGGTCCGCGACTCCGGCATCTTCGTCGAGACGAACGTCGTCGGCACCCAGCGTCTGCTCGACGCCGCGCTCCGGCACGGCACCGAGCGCTTCGTGCACGTCTCCACCGACGAGGTCTACGGCTCCATCAGCGAGGGCTCGTGGGACGAGGAGCGTCCGCTCGAGCCGAACTCGCCGTACTCGGCGTCGAAGGCCGGCAGCGACCTGCTCGCCCGCAGCTACCACCGCACGCACGGGCTGAACCTCTCGATCACGCGCTGCTCGAACAACTACGGGCCGTACCACTTCCCCGAGAAGGTCATCCCGCTGTTCGTCACGAACCTCATCGACGACAAGCACGTCCCGCTCTACGGCGAGGGCAACAACATCCGCGACTGGCTGCACGTCGACGACCACACCCGTGGCATCGCGCTGGTGCTCACCAAGGGCCGCGCGGGCGAGATCTACAACATCGGCGGCGGCACCGAGCTCACCAACAAGGAGCTCACCCAGCTGCTGCTCGACGCGACCGGCAAGGACTGGTCGTACGTCGACCGCGTCGCCGACCGCCTCGGCCACGACCTCCGCTACTCGGTCGACATCTCGAAGATCCAGGCGGAGCTCGGCTACGAGCCGCAGGTGCCGTTCGAGCAGGGTCTCGCCGACGTCGTCCAGTGGTACCGCGACAACCGCGCATGGTGGGAGCCCCTCAAGGAGCGCGCGGCGCTCGCCTGAGCCCGGACGCCACGATGACCCGCACCCTGATCACCGGCGCCGCCGGCATGCTCGGTCGCGACCTGCAGCTCGCGCTGCAGGGTCGTGACGTCACCGCGCTCGGTCGCGCCGACCTCGACATCACGGACCCCGACGCGGTCGACGCCGCCGTCGCCGGCCACGACGTCGTGATCAACTCGGCCGCGTACACCAAGGTCGACGACGCCGAGACGCACGAGTCCGACGCCGCAGCGGTCAACGCGACGGGCCCGAGGCTCCTCGCCGAGGCGGCCGTCCGGCACGGCGCGAAGCTGGTGACGATCTCGACGGACTACGTCTTCGACGGCAACGGCACCGCGCCCTACGCCGAGGACGCCCCGACGGACCCGCTGAACGCCTACGGCCGGACCAAGGCCGAGGGCGAGGCCCACGTCCGCCGGATCGCTCCGGACTCGTCGTACATCGTGCGGACCGCGTGGATCTACGGCGCGCACGGGCCGAACTTCGCGGCGACGATGCTCCGGCTCGCGCAGACGCACGACACGGTGTCCGTCGTGACCGACCAGGTCGGGCAGCCGACGTGGACCGGTGACCTCGCGGCGCGCATCGTCGAGCTCGTCGACGCGGACGCCCCGGCTGGTACCTACCACGGCACGAACTCGGGCCAGGGGTCCTGGTACGACTTCACCAAGGCGATCTTCGCCGAGAACGGGCTCGACCCGGACCGCGTCCTCCCGACCGACAGCGCCGCCTTCGTGCGTCCCGCACCGCGTCCGGCGTACAGCGTGCTCGGGCACGGCGGCTGGTCCCGCGCGGGCCTGGCGCCGATGCGCGACTGGCGCGAGGCGCTGCACGCGGCGACGGCCGCCGGGGTCTTCGCAGCGTGACGGCCTCGTCGACCCCGGCGACGCTCGTCGTCGGCTCCGGAGGCTTCCTCGGGCGCGCAGTCCGTCGTGCGGCGGCCGAGGCGGCACCCGGGACCGACGTCCGCGCGGCCTCGGTCCCATGGGACGACCAGGACGCCGCGGTCGAGGCGCTCGTGACGGCGATCCGGGGCGTCCGCACGCCGGACTCCCCCTGGCGCGTCGTCTGGTGCGCCGGGACGGGGGTCGTCGCGACCGGTGCGGAGGTGTTCGAGGCCGAGCAGCAGCTCATCGGGCGGGTGCTCGAGACCCTCGCGGGCGACGAGGCCGCTCCGGGCACGCTCTTCTTCGCGTCCTCGGCAGGTGCCGTCTACGCGGGTTCCTCGCCGGCCCCCTTCGACGAGGACTCCGAGCCGGCTCCGCTCGCGCCGTACGGCCGGTCGAAGCTCGCGTCGGAAGCGCGGTTCCGCACCTGGGCCGGGTCGACCGGTGCGCGGCTGCTCGTCGGACGGTTCTCGAACCTGTACGGGCCGGGTGCGAACCTCGGCAAGGCGCAGGGGCTCGTGTCGCAGCTGGCGCTCGCGCACCTCGAGGGTCGTCCGTCGTCGATCTACGTCCCGACGGAGACGACGCGGGACTACCTCTACATCGACGACGCGGCGGCGATGGTGCTGGACGCGCTGGACACGACCGAACGGTCGACCACCGCCGGCACCGCCGTCACCAAGATCTTCGCCTCCGGCCGCAGCGCCACCATCACCGAGGTCGTCGCCGCGGTCGAGGACGCCTTCGGGGAACCCCTCGACGTCCGCCACGGTGCCGACCCCTCGGCGACCTACCAGGGCCTCGACCTCCGGTTCGCCTCCCGGGTGCTGCCGACCGTGGACGCCCGTGACTTCACCGACTTCGCCCAGGGCGTCCGCAACACCGTCGAGGCCCTGCGTGCCGCCCGGATCTGAACGTCCCCGAAGCCGCGTCCGTTTCCGAGGATCGCACGACAACTCGTAGGATTCCGTCAGTGAGCACTGCAACCGAGGACCCCCGCGGACCCGCACACCGCGCCCGGGACACCACCCGCTGGGACATCCAGGGGCTCCGGGCGTTCGCAGTCCTCGCCGTCGTCGTCTACCACCTCTGGCCGAACCGGCTGCACGGCGGGTTCGTCGGCGTCGACGTCTTCTTCGTCATCTCGGGCTACCTCATCACCGGCCACCTGCTGCGCGAGCAGCTCTCCACCCGCCGGATCCGACTCGGGCAGTTCTGGTCCCGGCGGGCGAAGCGGCTGCTGCCCGGCGCGTTCCTGACGATCCTCGCGACGGGCGCCGCTGTGCTCCTCGTCGTCCCGAGCGCCCTCTGGTCGCAGTACGGCCGCGAGCTGATCGCCTCGACGGTCTACGCGCAGAACTGGGAGCTGGCGGCCAGTTCGGTCGACTACCTCGACGCCGACAACCAGGCCTCGCCGTTCCAGCACTTCTGGTCGCTCTCGGTCGAGGAGCAGTTCTACATCGCGCTGCCCCTCCTGCTGCTCCTGCTCACGCTCGTCGTGCGGAAGCGGGTCTCCCCCGTCACCACGGCTCGGATCCTGCTCGGCACGGTCGTCGTGGTCTCGCTCGTCTGGTGCATCGTGCAGACGAACACGAACCCCGGCGTCGCCTACTTCTCGACGGCCACCCGCGCGTGGGAGTTCGCGCTCGGCGGGCTCGCCGCGACCGTCGCGCTCCCCGCACCGCGCACGGTCGTGGCCCGGTCCGTCCGCTCGGGTGCCGCGATCGCCGGGGCGCTCGCGCTCCTCGCCTCGCTCGTCGTGATCACCCCGACGACGCCGTTCCCCGGCATCGCCGCCGCGCTCCCGGTCGTCGGCGCGACCCTGATGGTGACGTTCGGTGCCGGCACGCTGTTCGAGCTCCTCGGCGCGGTCCGCCCGATCGCGTTCGTCGGGCGCATCTCGTACTCGCTGTACCTGTGGCACTGGCCCCTCGTCGTCATCGTGCCGATCTGGCTCGACCACCCGCTCGGCTGGAAGAGCAAGCTCGCGGTCCTGGTGGTCTCGCTCGTCCTCGCGGCGGTCACGACGGTGTGGTTCGAGGAGCCGCTCCGGTTCTCCGGCTGGGTGCGCACCCTGCGCCCGCGTCGCGTCGCCGTCCTCGGCGTGGTCTGCACCGTGGTCGTCGCGGCACTCGGCGTCTCGACGCTGACCGCCGTGCACGTCCAGGAGGTCCAGGCCGCGACCTTCACGAAGCGCCTGCAGGACGGCGAGGTCTCGTGCTTCGGGGCTGCGGCGCAGATCAGCGCGGCGAAGCCGTGCGTGGACCCGAAACTCGCCGACGTCCGTGTCCCGGCGCCGTCCGCCGCCAAGGAGGACGACCCGAACCCGTCACCCGACGAGCCGGACCCGAACATCAAGAAGTGCTGGAGCGGCCGCTTCGAGACCTGCGTGCTCGGCAAGACCACCGGCTACTCGAAGCACCTGCTCGTCATCGGCGACTCGCACAGCAACACCCTGCTCGGCGTCTACCGCGACCTGGCCGCGAAGAACGACTGGCGGATCGACCTCGCCGGCATCGGCGGGTGCTACCTGACCACCGCGCACCAGCAGTCCCTGAGCCCGGCCTCGGGTCGCGGCTGCGACCGCTGGAAGCAGCAGGCGATCGCGTTCGTCGAGCAGCACCGGGACGCCGACGCCCTGATCGTCGCGCACTCGACGACCCAGATGCCGGTGGACGCCCCCGAGGGCCAGCAGCGCGACGACGCCACCCGTGCCGGTCTCCTCGACGCCTGGCAGCAGGCTGCGGGCGACGACCTCCCCGTGATCGCGGTCCGCGACAACCCGGTCCCCCGACGCGACGTCGTGGCGTGCGTGAGCCGGATGACCGGCCCGACCGACTCGTCCTGCGACAACCCGCGGTCCGTGGCCCTCGCCCAGACCGATTCGTCGGCCGAGGCGATGGCGGCGTTCACCGCCGCCGGAGGCACGGGCAGCGTGCTCGACCTGACGAAGTACTACTGCACGGACACCACCTGCCCGGCCGTGATCGGCGGTGTGCTCGTCTACCGCGACACGAGCCACATCACGGGTACCTGGGCGAAGTCGCTGGAGCCGTACATCGACCAGCAGCTCAAGCAGAAGCTCGCGTCGTTCTCGCGGTGACCTGATGCGGTCCAGGAGGCGCGGTGCGGGCCCGCACCGTCCCTCCAGACACGGCCGTCACCCCGCTGGCGCGGTGCGCCGGTACCGGCTGGTGGGGCCCCCTCCTGACCCGCAGGGACGTGCGTCAGCGGCGCGCGGCCGCCAGCAGTTCGCGGTACCGGTCGCCGACGGCGTCCACGGTGTGCGCGGCCGCGGTCTCGGCCGCGGCACGGCCGAGCCGCTCGGCGAGCTCGGGATCGGCGAGCAGGCGGTCCACGGCAGCCGCGAGCGCCGCGGCGTCGCCGGGCTCGACGAGCAGGCCGTTCACGCCGTCCTCGATGACGTCGACGATGCCGGGCACGGCCGACGCGACGATCGCGCACCCTGCGGACATCGCCTCGAGCAGGGCGACGGGCAGGCCGTCGCGGTCGCCGTTCGCGGCGGGGACGGACGGGTAGAGTGCGATGCGGGCCTTGGCGTACTCGGACGCGAGGTCCTCCTTGCCGCGGGCACCGAGGAACGTGACGGCGGACCCGGCCCGGGCCTCGAGCTGCGCGCGGAGCGGACCGTCGCCGACGACGGCGACCTCGGCCGGCTGCTCGGCCATCCGGTCGAGGGCATCGAGCAGGACGATCGCGCCCTTCTTCTCGACGAGGCGGCCGACGAAGAGCACCCGGCCGGGGACGCGGGTCTCGCGCGCCACCGCGCGGGTGATCGGCTCGAGGTCGACGCCCATCGGCACGACGTGCACCTGGTCGTCGCGGGCGCCGAGCTTGCCGAGTTCACGCGCCATGTCCGTGCTCATGCAGGTGACCGACGCGGCGCTGCGGATCACGGAGCGCTTGACCCGCTGGAGGACCGGGTTGCGCAGGGCGTACAGGTCGCCGCCCAGCGTGGTCACCACGCGGGGCAGGTCACCGAGCACGAGCTGGCCGACGGCACCCTGCGGGATGATCCAGTGCAGCAGGGCGACGTCGGGCTGTGAGCGCCGGCGTTCCCGGCGGAGCGCGGCGGCCATCGAGCCGAAGAAGAACGGGACCTGGAGCCAGCGGGACTTCTTCGCCTTGAGGTTGTCGACGATCGCACCGTCCGCGAGGTCGCGCCACCGGGCCGGGAAGTACCCATACCGACGGACCTCGACGTCACCGATCCGCTGGTGCGCGCGGGCGCCCTTCGTCATCGGGGCGACGACGACGACGCGGTACTCGTCCGAGAGGGCGGTCGCGAGGTCGAGGACGAAGCCGGGCGTGCCGTCGCCGGCCTCGGCCGGGAAGGTCGACGCGGCGACGAGGAGGGTCGGACGGGGATCCGGATCGGGTCGCATCCAGCGCGCTCCCTTAGAGTTGTCGGTCGATGGACGCACAACAGCCTACGGGGTCGGCCGCAGGGTCACCGGACCCGCTCGACACCTCCTCCGACGTCGCCACGGGCGCGGTGCCGACGACCGGTCGGCGCGCTCGCGTGCTGACCGTCGTGAAGTGGGCTGCAGCGGTCGTGGCCGTCGTGTTCCTGGTCTGGAGCATCGCGAAGCAGTGGGACGACATCGCCCGTGACTTCGTGCGGCTCGACGCCCTCACGGTGGTCGTCGGCATCGTCTTCACCATCGTCGCCCTCGTCGCGAACATGCTGTCCTGGCGCGCGATGATGGCCGCCAGCGGGTACCGGGTGCGCCTGGCCGCGGCGTCCTCGATCTTCTTCGTCGGGCAGCTCGGCAAGTACATCCCCGGCGGCGTGTGGTCGATCGCCGCCCAGGCCGAGCTCGGGCGTGCGCACGGGCTGCAGCGCACCGGCAGCGCGGTCGCGGCACTGGCCTCGATGCTCGTCAGCATGGTCACGGCCGCGGTCGTCGGGATCGTCGCCGTCCTGCTCGCCTCGTCGACCGGGTTCGCGACCTTCTGGTGGCTCATCCCGGTGATCGTCGTCGGCCTGGTGTGCCTCACCCCGCCCGTGCTCGGTCGGCTCATCGCGATCGCCTTCCGGGTGCTCCGCCGCCCGCCGCAGGACACCACCCTGACCTGGTCCGGCACGGTCATGTCGCTCGTCTGGTCGCTCGTCATGTGGATCGCGTACGGCGTGCAGGCCACGGTCGTGCTCCGGGTCTTCGGCGCCGACTCCCCGACCTTGTTCCCGGTGGCCGTGGGTGCGTACGCCGTCGCCTGGCTCGTCGGCTTCATCGTGGTCATCGCCCCCGCCGGCATCGGCCCCCGCGAGGGCATCCTCGTGCTCCTGCTCGGCAGCGTCGCCGGGGGTTCCGCCCCGCTCGCGCTCGCCGTCATCAGCCGGGTGTTCATGACGATCGGCGACGTCGTGCTCGCCGGTGTCGGGGCCGCCCTCGCCGCCCGGCACCGCCGCGTGACCGCCGCCGCCACGCCCCGATCCGGCGCCCCGGTCCCTCCCCGCGCGGACTGATATGGTCGGCTTCCGGCCGCGCAGTGCGCACCACAGCACCACGAGGAGGCGCACCGCATGACAACACTCCACGTCGTCGTGGACCAGATCGTCGCCCCCGTCCCCGGCGGCATCGGTCGGTACGCCGAAGAACTGACACGGCACCTCATCGCGGGTGCCCCGGAGGGTGCCGACGTCGCCGGCATCGTCTCGGCGGTCGGCAAGGACGAGCTCGCGCACATCCGCACGCTGCTCCCCGGTCTCGGCGACCTCGACCGCCTGGCGCTCCCCCGCCGTGAGCTCTCCCTCGCGTGGCAGGGCGGCTTCGTCGGCGGCGTCGGACGCGGCATGGTGCACGCGCCGAGCGTGCTCGCGCCCCTCGTCAAGCACGACCGGTTCAGCGATCCGGGCCGGCAGACGGTCGTCACCGTGCACGACACCGTGCCGTGGACCCACCCCGAGACCCTCACGCCCCGCGGCGTCCACTTCCACCGGGCGATGGTGAAGCGCGCGTGGAAGCACGCCGACGCCGTCGTCGTGCCGACCCACGCGGTCGCGGCGACGCTGAACGGCATCCATCGCTTCGACGAACGGCTCCGGGTCATCGGCGGCGCGCCGAGCGGGCGACTGCGGACCCCCGTCGACGCCGACCTCCGTGCCGAGCGGCTCGGCCTGCCGGAGCGCTACGTGCTCGCGGTCGGCACGCTCGAGCCCCGGAAGGGCCTGCAGTACCTGATCGAGGCGATGGCACACCCGGACGCCCCCGCCGACGTCCCGCTCGTGATCGCCGGCCCGGACGGCTGGGGCGACGTCGACGTGTACGGCACCGCGGAGCGCGCAGGGCTGTCCCGCGACCGCGTGAAGGTGCTCGGACGGATCGACGACCAGGACCTCGCCGTGGCGTACGACCGGGCGACGGTGTTCGTGTTCCCGAGCCTCGCCGAGGGGTTCGGGCTCCCCGTGATCGAGGCGATGAGCTTCGGCACGCCGGTGGTGCACTCGGACGACGACGCCGTGCGCGAGGTCGCGTCGGACGCCGGTGTGACGGTCGCCCGCGATCCCCGCGACTCCTACCCCGAACGACTGGCGCAGGCGGTCTACCAGGTCGTCAACGACCCGCTGCTCGCCGGGCAGCTGGCCGTCGCGGGTCCGGACCGGGCGCGCATGTACGACTGGAAGGACTCGGCTGCCGAGACCTGGCAGCTGCACGCCGACCTCTAGCGGTCGGTCCCTGCTGCCGGGGTGCCGCCGGCTACAGCGAGTCGCGCAGGCGCCGCGCCTTCTCCTCGACGAGCTGCTCGAGCCCCTCGGCGTACTCGCCGAGGCGCGCCGCGATCGCGGGGTCGGCCGAGCCGATGATGCGCGCGGCGAGGAGCCCGGCGTTCGCCGCTCCGTTGATCGCCATCGTCGCCACCGGGATGCCGGCGGGCATCTGCACGATGGACAGCAGCGAGTCGAGTCCGTCGAGGCGCGCGAGCTGCACGGGCACGCCGATCACCGGGAGCGTCGTCATCGAGGCCACCATGCCCGGCAGGTGCGCCGCCCCACCGGCGCCGGCGATGACCACGCGGATGCCCCGGGCAGCGGCGCCGCGGGCGAACCGCGTCATCTTGTCGGGCGTGCGGTGGGCGGACACGACGTCGGCCTCGAACGGGATGCCGAGTTCGGTCAGCATGTCCGCCGCGGCGCGCATCGTCGGCCAGTCGGAGTCCGACCCCATGATGATCGAGACGAGCGGCTGGACGGGGGCTGCGGTGTCGGTCACGCGACGAGCCTAGTCGAGCAGGGCGGACCGCCAGGCGTCCCCGTCGTCGCCGATCGTCCGTTCGTCGCGGACCCAGCGGGCGGCTACGGCGTCGGCGGACCCGGAGTCGACGGCGCTCCGGACCGCGTCGCGCCAGGCACCGACGTCGTCCGGCACCGCCACGACGCCGTGCCCGCGCGCGTCCCGGTAGGACGGCCGGTCGGAGACGACCGCGGGGAGCCCGAGCGCGGTGTACTCGAGCGCCTTGAGGTCGCTCTTCGCCCGGTTGAACTCCTCGTCACGCAGCGGAGCGACGCCCGCGCGCCAGCGCTGCCGGTGGTCGACGAGCCAGCGGGCGAACGCCGGGTAGTGGCCGTCCGGCACCTCGACGCGGCGGTACCAGCCGGGATCGTCGGCGTCCTCGGTCACACCGATCACCTCGAGGCGGATCGGCGTGCCATCGGGTGCGGTCAGTTCGGTGAAGACGTCCCGGAGCAACTCGAGGTCGGCGCCGTGGGTGAGCGTCCCCATGTAGAGCACCCGGTGCTCGTCGGCGGGGCGATCGTCGTCGGCGGCCGGCTCGCCCGGGGTCCAGATCGTCGGGTCCAGGGCGTTCCGGACCACCACGACCCGGTGCGCGAGCGGCCGCACGAGCGCTGCGAGCTCCTCGGTGCTGACGACAACGAGGTCGGCGCCGCGCACGAGGGCGTCGATCGAGGCCAGCCGGTCCGGGTCGTACTCGGCCCGGGCCAGACGGTCGCGGCCGGAGTCCGTGAAGAAGTCGTCGTCGACCTCGGCGGCGGTCCGGGTCCCCCGCTCGGCGGCTGCGGCCAGGAAGGGTGCCACGAGGTCCCGCGGCAGGGCGTCCCGCTGCACGAGGACGGCCCGGTAGTCGGTCGTGTCGGTCCCGTCGACGAACGCGGCGGGGTCGACCTGCCGGACCTCGGCCGCACCGGTGCGCGCGAGGTGCTCGGTGCGGCGGACGACCCGCACGTGCGCCGAGGCGGGGTGCGCCCCACCGCCTCCGGCCACGACGTAGCCGAGGACCGGCAGTCGCACGGGCTCCGTGACCGGGGCCGACCGTGCCCCGGTCAGGGAGCGACGGAGTCGACGGGCGGCACGGCGGACGAGATCACGCGGCATGCGCCCATCCTCCCGCGATCCGGTGGCTTCAGCGGACCGTGACGGTCGTGCACCCCATCGAGGTGTCCCCGCCCCGGCCGATCCCGACCGCCGTCAGGCACACGCTCCGCTTCCCGCTCGACACCGCCACGGTCGCCCGGAACCCGTGGTTCCGCCCGACCCGGTGCACCCGGTCGACGTCCGGCCGCGAGGCGTCCGCCGTGGCGGTCCCCACCACCTTCCCGCCGACCGTGACGCGCACGGTGACCGGCTTCGTGAGGTCGTCGCGGTCGAACGTCCACCCCGACACCGTCACGCGCCGCTTCGCGGCCGACGCGACCGAGTCCCGGTGCACGGTCGGCGCGACGGACGGAGCGGTCCGAGCCGGAGCAGCCGTGGCGACCGGCGTCCCGAGCCGCGCGTTCGCCACGAGGGACTTCGCGAACGCGGACCACCACTTCCCCGCCGCCGGCCCGCCGTTGCACGTGCCGTCGCTCGCACCGGGGGTCTTCACCCAGAGCAGCGCGTCGAGGGCCGAACCGTCCGACACCACCCGCGGTGAGGTGCCGAGCCCGGAGCCGGGACCGTTGCACCAGGTGCCGCGCCAGCCCTGGCCGTTCCGGGAGGTGTCGATCACGTAGTGGGACCCGCCCGTGGCCGCGGAGACCCTCTCGGCGTACGCCTGCTCCTGCGCGGTCGGGTAGTAGTTCGCGACGTTCGTGAAGAAGCCCCGCGCGCGCTGGACCCCGGCGCTGTTCAGCCGGGACGCCATCACCGCCGGCGGGACCCAGTTCGAGTTCCCCGCGTCGAGGTAGGCCGGCACGCCGGCCGCCGTGAAGGCAGCGACCTCGCGGGCGAGGATGCGGTACCGCTGGGCGTCGAGGGTCTCGCTGCACGCGCTGTTGCTGAGCATCGCGAGGGAGTCCGGCTCGACGATCACGGCCGCTCGGTGCCCGGCGACGCGGGCGACGATCTGGTCGACCCACGCGTCGTACGTCGCCTCGTCGAAGCCGCCGGCGGAGTACCCGCCGCAGTCGCGCTGCGGGATGGCGTACGTCACGAAGACCGCGGTCGTCCCGGTGCGCTCGGCACCCGCGATCGCGGCGTCGATCGTCCGCGTCAGCGTCGCCCCCTGCGTCCAGTCCCCGAGCCAGATCGCGACCGGGTACTGCGCGATCGTCTTCGCCGCGGCCGCGCCGCTCGGGTCGCTCGTCGCGAGGGCGGTCGCGTGCTTCGCCGCCTCGCTCGTGTCGGAACGGTAGGGACCGGAGGCGTAGAGGGACGACGCAGCGGCCGCACGGATCGTGGCGGCGCTCGTCGCCGCGACGGCGGTGGTCGGCGTGAGCGCTCCCGCGGCGAGCGCCACGAAGGCGCTCACCGCTCCCGTGGTGGCGAACACACTGGCGCGGCGCATGACGTACTCCCTGTGGACGGTGGACCCTGTCCCGTCCATGGGAGCACGCCGACGCGCGGGGGTACACACGCCAGATCGGGTGCCACCCGAGCGGGTGTCCGCCCTTCTGCGGACCGTCCGAGCGCACCGTCCGCGCGGACCGCAGCCTCAGTCGTCGAAGTGGGCCGCTGCGGACCGGGCGCGGTACGTGACGTCGTCGAGGTCGTCGCCGATGACGGTCACGTGCCCGATCTTGCGACCCGGCCGGGGAGCCTTGCCGTAGAAGTGGTACTTGGCCTCGGGGAAGGCCTCGAGCGCACCCGGGTACCGCGCCGCGAGGTCGCCGTCCGCCGGACCGCCGAGCACGTTGATCATGACCGCGGCCGGGGCGAACGACCCGGTGGCACCGAGCGGCAGGTCGAGCACGGCACGCAGGTGCTGCTCGAACTGGCTCGTCGTGGCGCCGTCGATCGTCCAGTGACCGGTGTTGTGCGGGCGCATGGCGAGCTCGTTGATGAGGATGCGCTCGTCGTCGGTCTGGAACAGCTCCACCGCGAGCACACCCGTGACGCCGAGCTCCGTCGCGATCCGCACGGCGATGTCCTCGGCCATGTCGGCGATGCGTCCGGCGCTGTCGGGGGCGGGGGCGAAGACCTCGGCGCAGACGCCGTCGCGCTGCACGGTCTCGACGAGCGGCCAGGCGACGACCTCGCCGGAGGGGCGTCGGGCGACGGACTGGGCGAGCTCGCGGGTGAACGGCACGAGTTCCTCGACGAGGAGCGCCTGCTCGCCGCCTGCCTCGGCGACGGCGATGAACCAGTCGGCGACGTCGGCCGGGTCGGTGACCACCCGGACGCCCTTGCCGTCGTACCCGCCACGGGCGGTCTTCACGACTGCACGTCCACCGTGGTCGTCGAGGAACGCCTGCAGCTCGTCGGGGTCGTGCACGGCGGCCCAGTCCGGCACCGGCAGCCCGAGCTCGGACAGGCGCGTGCGCATGGTGATCTTGTCCTGCGCGACGGCGAGCGGCTCCGGGCCGGGGTGCACGGCGACGCCGGCGTCGACGAGGGCACGGAGGACGTCCTGCGGCACGTGCTCGTGGTCGAAGGTGACGACGTCGACGTCCCGCGCGAAGGCGAGCACGGTCGCGGCGTCGTGGTAGTCCCCCTCGGCGGTGGCCGCGATCGCGGCCGACATGCCCGGGCCCTCGGCCAGCACCCGGATGTCGAGACCGAGCTCGACCGCGGCCGGCACCATCATCCGTGCCAGCTGTCCCCCACCGATGACCCCGACGCGCAACGCCATGCTGTGTGTTCCTTCCGTCGTTCACACCGTCCGGCGAGAACGCGCTGTCTAGAATCGCTGTTCGGGTCGCCGTCCTGTGCGACCTGCGGGTCGGCCCTCGTGAGCACGACCAGCGACAACTCTACGGACCCGGGAGAGACCGTGCGGCGACTGGTGGCCCAACTGGCACGCTTCGGCGTCGTCGGCGCGGTGGGGTTCGTCGTCGACACCGGCATCTTCAACGTGCTGCGGGCGACGGTGCTCAGCCCGGACGAGGTCCACTCCGGGCCGTTCTGGGCGAAGGTCGTCTCGACGATCGTGGCCATCTTCGTCAACTGGATGGGCAACCGCTACTGGACCTTCCGCGAGCAGCGGCGGGCGGTGGCCACGCGTGAGGGCATCGAGTTCGTCGTCGTGTCGCTCGGCGGCATGGTCATCTCGCTCGGCTGCCTGGGCATCTCGCACTACGTGCTCGGGCTGACCTCGGCGTTGGCGGACAACATCTCGGGCAACGTGATCGGACTCGTGCTCGGCACGGTGTTCCGCTTCTGGCTCTACAAGGTGTGGGTGTACCACCCCGAGCGCGGACACGACCGGGCCGTACCCGCCGCCGAGACGACTGGTTCCACCGCGGGTTCCGAGGTCGTGGGCCAGTAGGCTCGACGCGCCACCGACACCGGTGGCGTCGCCGACCCCGGGAGTCCGCTCGATGCAGTCCGAACCGCACCCCGTCGTCTCGCGGAGCGAGGGGCTGTGGGTCGCCGTCCTGACGGCGGTGTTCGGGCTCTGGCTGGTGCTCTGGGCGATCGTCGTGCCGGCGTTCCAGGCACCGGACGAGCCCGCGCACCTCGACGCCGCCGTGCACGTCGCCACCGGTTCCGGTTGGCCGGCACCCGGGACGTTGCACGTGTCGAACGCCGTGCAGGCCGCGCAACGGGAACAGGTCGCCGGGGACTCCTCGACGTGGTCGACCGTGAGCGAGCTGCTCGCGGCGCACCCCGGCGACTCCACGACGGTCGACCAGATGACGCAGCACCCGCCGACGGCCTACGTGGTGGACGCCGTCGTGCTCCGCGTGCTGCACTACGGCTCGCTCCGCTGGGACCACGCCCTCGTCGCGCTCCGGCTCGTGGACGCGCTGCTCGTGACGCCGCTCGCGCTCCTGGCGTGGGCTTCGGTCCGGCGGGTCACCCGGTCGCCGCTGGCGGGCCTGATGGGCGCACTCGCGCTGTTCGCGACGCCGCAGCTGGCGTCGATCGGGGCCTCCGTGACGAACGACGCCCTGACGTTCCTGCTCGGCGGCGTCGTGGTGTGGCTCGCGACGCGGCTCCTCACCGGGGACCTGCGGCGCCGGACGCTGGTCTGGCTCGGGGTCGCGCTCGGACTGCTCGTCTGGACGAAGGGCACGGGGCTGCCGGCGGTGCCGTTCGTCGCGGTCGTGGCCCTCGTCGCCGGTGCGGGTGTCGTCCCGCTCCGCCGTCGCGTCCTCCGCGCCGCCGTCGCCCTCGGCGTGGCCGCGGTGATCGGCGCCTGGTGGTGGCTGCGCAACCTCTGGCTGTTCCGCACCCTGCAGCCGGACGGCTACGCCGCGATCCGACCCGACCGCCCGTTCCCCGACGGCCAGGGGCCCTCGGTGTGGCACTTCCTCGACGTCAGCTGGGGCACCCTCGCCCGGACCTTCTGGGGCTCCCCGGGGCAGCGCGCGCAGGTGAGCATCGGCGACCTCCTCACGGCGGTCCTGACGCTCGTCGCGCTCGTCGTGCTCGTCGGCTGGGCGTTCCGCCGTGGCCGGACCCGGCGCACCGCCTGGACACTCGCGGTGTTCCCCGCGCTCCTGCTGCTCCTGCAGACCGCGAGCAGCGCGAAGGCCTACCTCGACACGACCGAGGTCGCGGGTACGCAGGGCCGCTACCTGTTCCCGGCGCTGCTCTGCCTCGTCGTGCTGAGCGCCGTGGCGTGGCGGCGGCTGCCCCTGCCCGGGCGCGGGACGGCCGTGCTGCCCCGGGTACTGGCCGTGGCGCTGCCGGCCATCGGGCTCTGGGGCCTCGCGGTCGCCGCCGGGTGGTTCTGGAACGCCGCGAGCGGACCGCTCTCGGCCGCGAGCATCGCCCGCTACGAGTCGTGGGGCCCGGTGCCGTTCGCCGTGGTCGCTGTCGTCGCGGTGCTCGTCGCGGTCGGGCTGACCGGCGGCGTGCTGCGGGTGTGGGTCACCCCGACCCGCAGCACGCCGACCGAGGTCAGTTCCCCGACACCTTGACGACGTCGACCCGGCAGGCCTGGACCGGCGCGGACCGGATGTCCTGGCACGTCTGCTGGACGGTGAAGCTGTCCTCGAGCGTGCCGATCGCCGAGTAGTCCCGGTCCTTCGGGATGAGGGCGTTCGTGTAGTTCAGGAAGTACTGCACGCCCGACTTCTTGAGCAGTGCGACGAACGACGGGTCCTGGTAGTCGTACTCCTGACCCGGTTCGCCGTACATCTGCGTGCCGGTGCGGAACGCGACGAGCGTGGCGTCCCGGGTGTTCGTCCCGAGGATCGTGCTGCCGGCGGGCAGCGTGTGGTTGGCCAGCAGCAGGTCCGAGAGCGGTTCATCCGGGGTGATGACCCCGCCGAACACCTGCCCGACCGGGATGCCCGACGGGCGCGTGCCCATCGTCGAGAAGGGCGCCTTCACGCCGTTGACGTTCTGGCTGTACGCGGCGACGACCAGGACGGCGCACGCGGCCACGGCGACGACCTGCCGCACACGACGTCCCCGACGAGCCGCGCGCCAGAACGCGGGCAGGAGCGCCCCGGCGATCAGGACCGACCCGATGAAGAGCGGGAGGTAGTAGCGCGCGTTGCCGCCCTGTGTGTCCACCGTCGCGATCCCCGCGTAGCCGAGCAGGTACACCCCGGAGAAGATGCCGACGATGCTCGCGAAGACGAACCGGCGGTAGTGCACGACGCCCGCCACGACCGCGCCGACGAAGACGACGCCGATCGCGAGCGCGAACGGTGCGAACGACCCGATGCGGTTGAAGTAGTAGGGCAATGCCTCGAGTCGCTGCTCGACGTAGTACCGCACCTTGCCGACGAGGGTCGTGGTGTGGCTCTCGGTCGGAGCGGCCTCGGCGCCCGGCTGCGGCACCGCTGGAAGCGTGCGCTCGGCCTCGAGGATCCCGGCGTCGTAGATCGACGGCGTGCGGTCCTCGTTCGGCGACACCGCGCGGGCGTTCGGCGGCGTCGCGATGCGGTACTCGTCGCCGTCGGTGCTCGACGTGTCGCTGAACTTGCCCGAGACGTTCACGGTCAGCGACGAGCCGACCTCGATGCCGCCGAACTTCACCGACAGGGCGATGACCCACGGCGCGGAGACGAGGACCACGGCGACGAGGGCGACGACGGGCAGCAGGACGGACCGGCGCTCACGGGCCTCGGGGCGGTCCTGGAACCAGCGGACGACCGCCCACACCGGCACCACCACGAGGAACACCGGGACGAGGAACGCCTTCGTGAAGTACCCGAACGCGCACACGGCGCCGAGCAGCACCGCGGTGAGCACGATCCGTCGCACCGAGCCGTGCCAGGCGCGGTCGGCCGCGAGCAGGGCCCAGAGGAACCCGAGGCACCACACGAGCACGAGGGTGTCCGGGGTCTGCAGGCTGACGTTCGCCATCAGGAGCGGTGCCGTCGCGGCGATCGACCACGCGGCGGTCCAGCCGTTGCCGGTCGTCCGGAGCAGCAGCCACGCCCCCATCGCCATCACGGCGACGCAGGACAGCGTGTTCACGATCGCGAAGGCCGTGGTCTGCCCGACGCCGACGGCGATGAACGGCGCCATCAGCCAGGACACCATCGGCGACCAGTAGCCGTTCACGGCGTCCGCCCAGTGCCACTCGGCGTACTGCTTCGCGATCGACATGTACGAGATGCCGTCGATGTTCGTCATCTCGAGCCGCGTGCGGAACGCGATCACGGCGACGAGCAGCGAGGCGACGAGGAGCAGTGCACCGTTCGCGAGCAGGGACACCCGCGACGGGCGCCGTCCCTCGTGGAAGGCCCCGAAGCGGCGTCGGTGCTCCACGGGAGCGTCGACGACCGGGTCCTCGGTCGTCACGGCGTCGTCGATCGTCATGCTGCTCCCCCGCGCGGTGTTCAGCGGCCCATGCCGCGGTAGGTGAAGCCGGCAGCCGTCCAGGCGTCGCGGTCGAGGCAGTTGCGCCCGTCGATCACGACGGGCGTCGCCACGAGCGAGGCGGCCACGGCCGGGTCGAGCTCGCGGAACTCGGTCCACTCGGTGAGGACGAGCACGAGGTCGGCGTCACGCAGGGCATCGGTCGCGCTCTCGGTGTAGTCGAGCTCGGGGTGCACGCGGCGCGCCGTGACGACGGCTTCCGGGTCGTACGCGGCGACCGAGGCACCGAGACCCAGCAGCCGGGCGGCGATGTCGAGCGCCGGCGAGTCGCGGACGTCGTCGGAGTTCGGCTTGAAGGCCAGGCCGAGCACGGCGACGCGCTTGCCCGCGACGGCCCCGCCGAGGAGCTCCTGCGCGAGCTCGACGACGTGCGCGCGACGACGGAGGTTCGTGGCGTCGACGTCGGCCAGGAACGCCAGGGACTCCCCGACACCGAGCTCGTCCGCCCGCGCCTGGAACGCCCGGATGTCCTTCGGCAGGCACCCGCCGCCGAAGCCGAGGCCGGCGTTGAGGAACTTGCGGCCGATGCGGGCGTCGTGGCCGATCGCGTCGGCGAGCGCCGTGACGTCGGCACCGGCGACTTCGGCGATCTCCGCCATCGAGTTGATGAACGAGATCTTCGTCGCGAGGAACGCGTTCGCGCTGATCTTCACGAGCTCGGCCGTGGGCAGGTTGACCACGAGCCGGGGCGTGCCGCTCGCCAGGGCCTCGGCGTAGACCTCGTCGAGGGCCTCGACCGCGGCCTGTCCGGCGTCGCCGTCGGGCACGCCGTAGACGAAGCGGTCCGGGCTGATCGTGTCCTGCACCGCGAAGCCCTCGCGGAGGAACTCGGGGTTCCAGACGAGCGTCGCACCGGGGACCGCCTCGGACACCTCGGCTGCGAGGCGCGCAGCCGTGCCGACGGGGACCGTCGACTTGCCGACGACGAACTCGCCGGCGGCGAGGTGCGGCGTGAGCGCGGCGACGGCGGCGTCGACGTACGTGAGGTCCGCGGCGCCGGTCGGCCCCTGCGGCGTGCCGACGGCGAGGAAGTGCACGCGCGCACCGGCGACCTCGGCCATGTCGGTGGTGAAGCGGATGCGGCCGGAGGCCAGCGCCTCGCTCAGGATCTCGGGGAGACCGGGCTCGAAGAAGGGAGCCTCACCCGCGGCGAGCCGCTCGATCTTGACCGGGTCGACGTCGACTGCGACGACTTCGTGCCCGAGCTTGGCCATGGAGGCGGCGTGCACGGCACCGAGGTAACCGCAGCCGATGACAGAGATACGCACGGGAAGACGGTACCGGAACCTCGGCGCAGTTCTGGTCCGCACCGCCCGCTGTCGAGACATCGTCAGGGTCTGACGTCGCCCCATCGCGGTCGATCCGCCCCGCCGACGATCTCGTCCCAGTCGGGTTCGCGGTGCCGTCGCCGGGCCTCGTGCGCTTCGACGAGGTCGTGCAGGACCGCCACGACGAGGTCCGCGTGCGGCACGTCGCCGAGCACCAGGGCCGGCTCGTCGCCGGGGAACACGAGGACGTCGCCGGACCGGAACACCCCCTGCAGGCCGCGCCGACGCACCGTCACGTCGTAGCCCCGCGAGTGCAGCAGCTCCCGCCGGGTGCGCGTGCCGAGTCCGTGCACGACGACGAGGCGCCTGGTGGTCACCACGTAGCGCTCCGACATCCAGCGGAACAGCGGCATCGCGCCGCCGAGGAACACGAGGAGCACCACAAGACCGGCGACGACGGCGTTCAGCCAGGCGAGCTGCGCCCGGAACACCCCGAAGCCGAACCCGCCGGCGAGCATGACGAGCACCACGAACACCGCGGGGCGCACGAGCCGGCGAGCGTGCGGGCGCAGCCGCGCGACCACGCGTTCGGGCGGCGGCTCGTCGGTCATGCCGTCATGCATACCGCAGGTGGGTGACGTCCCCCACGGCGACGCCCCTGGAGACGCCCGCTCGATCCCGGATCGTGATCCGGCCGTCGTCGTCGATGCCGGTCGCGTCCCCCTCCGAGGTGGTGTCGTCCGGCAGCTCGAGGCGCACCCGCTGCCCGATCGTGCCGCAGGCCGACCGGACGTGGGACCGGACCCCGTCCGCGGCCGCACCGCCGGCGACCAGGGCGACCACGGCCTCCTGGACCGCGCGGAGGAACGCGGACAGCACACGGTCGGCGAGGTCCGGTGCCGAGCCCGTCGCACCGGCGACCGCGAGCGAGGTCGCCGTCGGCGTCGGCAGCCGGTCGGCGGGGATGGTCAGGTTCACGCCGGCGCCGACGACGACGCTGCCGTCGGCGGCGACCTGGCAGAGGATGCCGCAGACCTTGCGGCCGTCGACCTGGACGTCGTTGGGCCACTTCACCGCGACACGCTCCGGACCGTGCAGCACGGCGACGATCGCGTCGCGCATCGCGGCGCCGGCGACGAGCGGCAGCCACCCGCGGTCGCGGTCGTCGAGGTCCGCGCGGACGAGCACGCTCGCCGCGAGCGTCTGGCCGGCGGGTGCCGACCAGGTCCGGTCGAGGCGGCCGCGACCCGCGGTCTGGTCGAGCGTCGCCACGACGCTGCCGTGCGGCTGCGTCGTCGCGAGGGCGAGCAGGTCGGCGTTCGTCGACCCGGTCGTCACCGGCTCGGTGAGCACCGCGCCCGCGGCCTCGACGACGGTTCGGCTCAGCGGGAACGTCGACGACGCAGGTGTGGACATGCAGCAAATCTACGGGCAGGAACCGTGGGGGTCCTCCAACCGACCCCGCCGTCGCCGCCGGTAGGGTGAGCGGGTGACCCCAGGAGACACCCCCGATCTCTCGACGACGGCCGGCCGGCTCGCCGACCTCCGCGAGCGGTACCACGAAGCAGTGACCGCCGCGGGCGAGGCCGCCATCGCGAAGCAGCACGCCAAGGGCAAGACCACGGCGCGCGAACGCATCGAGCAGCTGCTCGACGAGAACTCCTTCGTGGAGCTCGACGAGTTCGTCCGCCACCGCACCCACGCCTTCGGCATGGAGTCGAAGCGGCCCTACGGCGACGCGGTCGTCACCGGCTTCGGCACCATCCACGGCCGCAACGTCGCCGTGTACGCGCAGGACTTCACCGTCTTCGGCGGCTCCCTCGGCGAGGTCGCCGGCGAGAAGATCATCAAGGTGATGGAGCACGCGCTGAAGACCGGCGTGCCGATCATCGGCATCCTCGACTCCGGCGGCGCCCGCATCCAGGAAGGAGTCGTCGCCCTCGGCAAGTACGGCGAGATCTTCCGCCTCAACACCCAGGCCTCCGGCGTCATCCCGCAGATCTCGATCGTGATGGGCCCGGCAGCGGGCGGTGCGGTGTACTCCCCCGCCCTCACGGACTTCGTGATCATGGTCGACAAGACCAGCCACATGTTCGTCACCGGCCCCGACGTCATCAAGACCGTCACCGGCGAGGACGTCGGCTTCGAGGAGCTCGGCGGCGCGCAGACGCACAACGCGATCTCCGGCGTCGCCCACTACCTCGCCGAGGACGAGTCCGACGCGCTCGACTACGCCCGCTCGCTCATCGGCTTCCTGCCGGACAACAACCTGTCCGACGCGCCGGCCTACGACGTCGCGCCCGAGCTCGAGACGACTGACGCCGACCGCGAGCTCGACGTGGTCATCCCGGACTCCACGAACCAGCCGTACGACGTGACGACGATCATCGAGCACATCGTCGACGACGGCGAGTTCCTCGAGGTCCAGCCGCTCTTCGCGCCGAACATCCTCATCGGCTTCGGTCGGGTCGAGGGCCGCACGGTCGGCATCATCGCGAACCAGCCGCAGGCGATGGCCGGCACGCTGAACATCGACGCCGGCGAGAAGGCCGCGCGCTTCGTCCGGTTCTGCGACGCGTTCGGCATCCCGATCCTCACCCTCGTCGACGTGCCCGGCTACCTGCCCGGCACCGACCAGGAGTGGACCGGTGTCATCCGCCGCGGCGCCAAGCTCCTGTACGCCTACGCCGAGGCCACCGTGCCGCTCGTCACCGTCATCACCCGCAAGGCGTACGGCGGCGCGTACATCGTCATGGGCTCGAAGCAGCTCGGTGCCGACATCAACCTCGCGTGGCCGACCGCCGAGATCGCCGTGATGGGTGGCCAGGGCGCCGTCAACATCCTGTACCGCGCCGAGATCAAGCGCGCCGAGGAGTCCGGCGAGGACGTCGCGGCCGTCCGTGCGAAGCTCGCGAACGAGTACACGTACAACGTCGCGTCCCCGTACCTCGCCGCCGAGCGCGGCGAGCTCGACGGGATCATCCAGCCGCACGCGACGCGCGTCTCGGTCGTCAAGGCGCTGCGGGCCCTCCGTGGCAAGCGCGCGACGCTGCCGCCCAAGAAGCACGGGAACATCCCGCTGTGACGGGCGCACGCTGATGGGCCGCCACGCAGCAGTGGTCCCCGCGGTCCCCGTCGAGCAGGCGGTCGCGGCCGCCGCCGACGTCCGTGTCGTCTCCGGTGAGCCCACGCCGGAGGAGCTCGCCGCCGTCATCGCCGTCCTGCAGCGTCAGGCGGACGAGGCAGCGTCGCTCGGTCGTCCCGAGGTCACCGTGTCGCCGCGCTCGGGGTGGGACGTGTCCGCCCGGGGTCTCCGCCGACCGCTCGAGCACGGTGCCGGCGCCTGGGGCCGATCGCTCCGCTGAGCCGCTCCGGGGGCTTGCGCGTGCCGCACGGTGCGGGCGACCATGTACCCCTGGGTACCGGGCGGTCTCGGTGCCCCGACCGCGGGATTCCCGGTCGGTCTCCCCGCAGACGGGGGACAGCAGGGGCCGAGGGCGGCGGAAATGGCCGATTTTGTCCCCCATAATGACGACTGACAGAGCGTTCGGCTGCGGGCATAGTAGTTCGTGTTCGGTGTCCTTCAACGAAGAACATCGCAGGTCGGTGGCCGACTAGGGTACGAAGCCACCTACCAGCTACGAGTCAGGGCGATATTCGGGTTGTCGCTCAGACTCGGGTCGTGAACGGGCCGGTCGGTATCCGACCGGCCCGTTCCCCGTTTCCGGGCGCTGGAGTCCGCGCGGGCGCCGACGACGTCCGGTGTCGGCCCGCCTCAGACGGTCTCGTGCCGCGGGATCTCGAGCCACACGACGACCGACTCGTCCTCGTCGCCGTCCTCGTCGTCCATCCCCGCCCCGAGCGCCGCCGACTCGCTCGCCGCGAGATCGAGCCGCAGCCCCACGACGGTCACGGCGGACTCGGACCCCTCGGGGACGGTCCGGATGATCACGTTGTCGGCCTCCCGCGCCTGGCGCAGTGCCTCGGCGATGCGGGCGTGCACCCGGCGCAGGTCGTCGATCTCGAGGTCGTCGAGACCGCCGTCGTCGTGCAGCTGCACCGTGGCGCCACGACGACGGAGGCGCATGACCTCGTCGCGGACGTCCTCCGACAGCAGCGACCGGCCCCGGATCTCGTCGCGGATGGCCTGTTCGAGGTGCAGGCACTCGGCACGCTCGGCGTCGTCCAGGTCACCACCGGTCTCGATGATCCGCTGCAGCATCGGCAGCGCCATGCGCGTCGTCTGGCTGAGCCGGAACTGCCGCTCGAAGACGTGGGCGTCCTGCGCCGCCTGCCAGTCGGCGGTCTCCTGCTCGGCGCGGACGAAGTCGCGCGTGACACGGGTGGCCCGACTCATCGCGGCCGTGAGGCCGGTGGCGATCACGACCCACACCACACTGCCGAGCACGCCGAGCGAGCCGAGCGCCCCGAGTCCGGCCCAGGCGACGGCGTGCACGGTGAGGAACCCGACACCGACCCAGGCGAACGCGACGCGCGCACGCACGACGAGGACGACCATCAGTGTGCCGACCGCGGCGATCCACCACGTGCCGTTCCCCGGGCCGGCGGTCAGGTCGACCGTGGGCGAGGCGACGACGGGCAGCACCACGGCCGTCGCGAGCGCGAAGCACGTCGCCCAGACCGGGAGCGGCCGGCCGGGCACGAACACCGCGACACCGGTCGCCGCAGCGTAGAGGACCATGCACGCGACGACCGGCCCGATCTGGGCGGCTCCGGGGAGCGTCGTCGCCGCGAGGACGAGGTGGTAGACGGAGAAGAGCGTCGCGAGCCCGATCGCGACCCCGGCCGGGAGTGAGGCCTTCACCGGTGCTCCCCCGCCGCCGGCGCCCAGTCGAGCAGCACACGGGTGCCCGCCCCCGGCGCGGTGACGATCTCGGCGGTGCCCCCGGCGGCGACCACCCGCTCCACGATCGAACGGCGGACGCCGAGTCGTTCGGCGGGGATCCCCGCGATGTCGAAGCCGGCACCGTCGTCCCCGACCTCGACGTGGACGCCGGCGCCGAGCTGCTCGACGACGATCCACCGGTCGACCTCGGCCGGACCGGCGTGCTGCACGCTGTTCACCGCTGCCTGGACGGCCGCCGAGGCGACGGCGTCCGCGACGATCGCGGGCACCCGGATCGACCCGACGTGCCCACGGTCGACCCGCACCGGCGCCGCGAGCGCACCGACGGCGTCGGAGATGCGGGTCCGCAGGTCCACGAGGGAGACCGGGGGTGCGTCCCCTGGGCCGTCCGCCGCCGCGGCCTCGAGGTGGTCGATGGCGTTCCTGGCCATCCGCGCGGCGAGCATCTCGGCGTCGCGGGTGTCGGCCCGGGCGGCGGAGAGGAGCGTCGTGAGCACGCTGTCGTGGACGATCGCGTCGACCTGGACCCGCTCGACCTCGGTGGCGTGCTCGCGGATCGCGTGCGAGTACCGCCGGACGGCCGTGGCCTGTGCGGCGTCGACGGCTGCTGCTGCACGGCGGAGCACGATCACGATGATGAGGGCGGCCCCGCTGAGGATCGCCGTGTAGAAGCCGTTGAGCAACGCCCCGACACCCGCGTCGCCGCCCAGCGGGGTGAACCGGATGGCCACGTACACGGCCGGCACGAGCGCGGTGTAGACGGACGCCCGCCACGGGGCGAAACCCATCGCGGCCGCGGTCGACCCCACGGTGCAGAGCCACCAGGGCCACGGTGCCTGGTCGGACGGGATCGGCTCCTGCACGGTCAACGGCCAGGTGACGAGGGCGACGAGGAACACCAGGGCGCACACGATCTGCGCGATCTGCGCCAGGCGCCTCGCGAAGACGGACGCCCCGACGAAGAGGAACGACGCGGCGAGCGCCAACGCGACGACCGGACCCCACACCGGGTCGAGGTACGGCAGCTGCGACAGCACCGCGGGCACGGTCGTCGCGCCGAAGCCGAGTGCGGCCACGGCGAGGAGGATCGCGAACGCGCGCTCGACGGACGCCTGGGTGATGGACGCGCGGACGCTCCGCGCGGGATCGGCCCCGAACGGCGCGGGTTCGATCCGCCCGGCCGCGGTCCGGGCGGCCCCGGCCCCGGCCCCGGCCCCGGCCCCGGGTGCAGCGTCAGCCGCCGTCATGCTGCTCAGCGGCCGTCGCCGTCGGGGTCGATGCCCGAGTCGAGCCCCGGCAGGATGCCGTCCTCGACCGCACGGCGCAGGAGGTCGACCTTCGTCGGTGCCGGTCGACCGACCTCGACGTACTTCACACGGATGCGGTCGAGGTACTCGCGGGCGGTGGAGTAGCCGATGCCGAGCTGCTGCGCGGCGAGCTTGAGCGGCAGGCCCGAGGCGTAGAGGTGCAGGATCTCGCGCTCGCGGCGTCCGAGCTGCGCCTTCGCGAAGTCCCGGTCGGCGTCGATCGCGCTGGCCCACTCGAGGTTGTTGAGCACGTCCCCGCGGGCGACGGTGGCGACGGCGGCCATCACGGTCTTGGTCGCCGAGGACTTCGGGATGACGCCGGCCGCCCCTGCGGCCAGTGCCTCGCGGACGTTCGCGACGCGGTCGGCGATCGAGTGCACGAGCACGGCGGAACCGGTGCCCTGCACACCCTTCACGTTCGCGGTCACGGTCGAGCCGTCGCCGAGGGACAGGTCGAGGACGACGACGTCGACCTCACGCCCACCGAGGTTCTCGATGTACTCGGGCACGCTCGCGGCGGTCAGCACCACCTCGAACCCCTCGTTCTGGCAGGCTGCCTGGATCCCGAGCCGCACGGACTCGTGGTCGTCGACGATCGCGACACGGACGGGCTTGGTCGCCAGTCCGGTCGTTCCGGTTGTGGTCGTGTCTGTTGCCACGGTGGCCTCTCTGGTCGATGCGCTCCCCGGCCCCTGAAACCGGTTCGCCATCAACGACCAAGGATACCCAGGTCGGACTCAGGCAGCGGCGCGACGCGGTCGTGACACGGCCGGTCGTCGTGCGCTCGGACACGCGTCGCGCAAATCGGCCAGGTCGGCGCGGCGCCCGCGCGACCGCCGTCGAGCGCGCGGCCGCCGCCCTGGAGGCGACCCGCGATCGACGTCAGGCGACGGGCACCAGGCGCGCCACGGCCTCGAGGTGGTGGGTGTGCGGGAAGAGGTCGAAGGCGCGCAGTGCCTCCAGGCGGTACCCGAGGTCCGCGAACGTCGCGACGTCGCGCGCCAACGCGACCGGGTCGCAGGCGACGTAGACGACCTGCGCCGGCTGGAGGGCCGCGATCTGCACGACGACCTCGCGCCCGGCACCTGAGCGCGGCGGGTCGAGCACGATCGTCCCGGCGCGGTGGCGCTGCCGCTCGCCGGCGGACAGGGTCGAGACGGTGCGCTGCAGCCAGCGGTCGACGCGGCCGGTCTCGGCGCGGGCGCCGATCCACTCGGAGAGGTTCTCCTGCGCGTGCTCGGTGGCACGCTCCGAGCTCTCGACGCTGGTGAGCTTGGCGCGCGGCCCGACGAGGTCGCCGAGCGCGGCGCCGAGCAGGCCGACACCGCCGTAGAGGTCGAGGTGCTGCCCCTCGGGGTCGAGCCGGTCGCGGTCGACGAGGTCCTGCACGGCCGCGGTCAGCACGGCCGGAGCCGCACGGTGGACCTGCCAGAAGCCGTTGTCGTCGACCGAGAACGAACGCTCCCCCACGACCTCGGTCACGACGGTCGGCTTCTGCTCGTCGATCACGAGTCGCGCACCCTCGGAGCCGCTCGGCGCGAGGACGTCGACGACGGACGCGCCGGGCATCGCGCCGCGGCCGAGCGGCGCGCTCTCCTGCACGACCCGGCTCGCGAGCGGGAGGGACGCGACGGGCACGACGGTGTGCGACCGGGCCGCGAAGGGGCCGGCGGTGCCGTCCTCGTCGACGTGCAGGCGGACGCGGGTGCGCCAGCCGGTGCCGTTCGACTCGTCGTCGCCGGGGGCTGCCTCGACCACGACGTCGTGGCCGAGCACGGCAGCGAGGTCCGTGCGGGCGAAGCGCGCGAAGGAGTCGACGAGGACGTCGTGCTTCAGCGTGCGCTGGTGGCCGAGGGCGATGTGCCCGAACTCGGCACCGCCGGCGCGGACGGCCGGGTCGCGGTCGAGGGCGGCCTCGGGCCAGACGTGGTCGACGCGGTGTTCGCTCGGCGTCTCGACCGACACGGTGTCGGCACGCCAGAACGACTTCTTCCGGTCCTCGGTCACGCGGGCGGTCACCCGTTCGCCGGGGATCGCGTCCGACACGAAGACCACCCGCCCCTCGTGCCGTGCCACCGAGATGCCGCCGTGGGCGATCCCGGTGACGTCGAGGTCGAGCAGCGTTCCGACGGATTCACCCATGGTTCGATGTTCCCATGCGTCTGTACCTCGCGAGTACCTCCCCCGCCCGCCGCGCCCTCCTCGCCCAGACCGGGATCGAGCCGGTGCTCGTCGCGCCGGGGGTCGACGAGGACGCCGCGGTCGCCGCGGCCGCCGCGTCGCTCGGACGCGACCTGACCGGGCCGGAGCTGGTGGCGATGCTCGCGGTCGCCAAGGCCTCGGCCGTCGCGGACGCCCCGGTCGACGGCTCCCCGGTCGACGGCTTCGTGTTCGGCGGGGACTCCGCGTTCGAGGTCGACGGCGTGCTGTACGGCAAGCCCCACGACCCGGAGGTCGCGCGGGAGCGGTGGCGGCAGATGCTCGCCGCCGGCGGCGGCACGCTCTGGAGCGGGCACTGCGTCGTGGACCGGCGCCGCGCCGCGGACGCACCCGACGCCCTGGACGCGCCCGATCCGGGGCCTGGAGGCGCTGGTCGGGCCGGCACCGTGCCTCCCGTCCGTACCGTGGACGCGTCGGGCGGCGGGCCGCTGGGCGCTGCTGCCTTCGTCGCGGGCGTCGCGCCCGGCGGGTCGGCGATGGTCGCCGACGGCGACCAGGTGGTGGCGGTCGACAGCGCCGTGCTCACCTTCGCCGACGACATGTCGCCCGCGGAGATCGACGCGTACGTCGCCACCGGCGAACCGCTCGAGGTCGCCGGGGCGTTCACCATCGACGGTCGGGCCGCCGCCTACATCACCCGGATCGACGGCGCACCGTCCGCCGTGGTCGGGCTCTCGCTCCCGGTGCTGCGCTCGATGCTGCTGCGGGGGTTCGGCATCGCGTGGCACGACCTCTGGGCACTGTAGACATCCACACTTCTTCGCGCCTGTTCTTTGTGGGTGCCAGTCAATTCGCGCCCCTGCCGCACGAATACGCTGACTTACCATGCCCCGTATCAGCAAGGTCCTCATCGCGAACCGCGGCGAGATCGCCGTCCGCATCATCCGCGCGGCCCGCGACGCAGGCAAGGCATCGGTCGCGGTCTACGCCGACCAGGACCGTGACGCCCTCCACGCACGCCTCGCCGACGAGGCCTACGCGCTGAACGGCACCACGAGCGCCGACACCTACCTCGTCATCGACAAGATCATCTCGGTCGCCCGACGCTCCGGCGCCGACGCCGTGCACCCGGGTTACGGGTTCCTCGCCGAGAACGCCGACTTCGCCCGCGCCGTCATCGACGCCGGGCTGACCTGGATCGGCCCCTCGCCGGAGTCGATCGAGCGCCTGGGCGACAAGGTCTCCGCTCGGCACGTGGCCGAGAAGGTCGGCGCGCCGCTCGCGCCCGGCACGATCGAGCCCGTGCAGGACGTCTCCGAGGTCTTCGACTTCGTCGACCAGGTCGGGCTGCCCGTCGCGATCAAGGCGGCGTTCGGTGGTGGCGGCCGTGGTCTCAAGGTGGTCCGCTCGCGCGACCAGGTGGAAGAGCTCTTCGAGTCGGCGACGCGCGAGGCCATCGCGGCGTTCGGCCGCGGCGAGTGCTTCGTCGAGAAGTACCTCGACAAGCCGCGCCACGTCGAGACGCAGTGCCTCGCCGACGAGCACGGCAACGTCGTCATCGTCTCGACGCGCGACTGCTCGCTGCAGCGTCGACACCAGAAGCTCGTCGAGGAAGCGCCCGCGCCGTACCTGACGGCGTCGCAGGAGGAACGGCTGTACGAGTCGTCGAAGGCGATCCTCCGCGAGGTCGGCTACGTCGGTGCCGGCACGTGCGAGTTCCTCATCGGCGCCGACGGCACCGTCTCGTTCCTCGAGGTGAACACCCGCCTGCAGGTCGAACACTGCGTCTCCGAAGAGGTCACCGGCATCGATCTCGTCCGCGAGCAGTTCCGCATCGCCGAGGGCGGCGTGCTCGACTACTCCGACCCGGTCGCGCGGGGGCACTCGTTCGAGTTCCGCATCAACGGCGAGGACCCGGGTCGCAACTTCTTCCCGGCGCCGGGCCCCGTGCACGCGTTCCACGCGCCGTCCGGCCCTGGTGTCCGCGTCGACTCGGGCGTCGTCTCGGGCGACGTCGTCTCCGGCTCGTTCGACTCGATGCTCGCGAAGCTCATCGTCACCGGCGCCACGCGCGCCGAGGCGCTCGAGCGGTCGCGTCGTGCCCTCGCCGAGTTCGAGGTCACCGGCCTGCCGACCGTGCTGCCGTTCCACCGTGCGGTCGTGTCGGACCCGGCGTTCGCGACGCCCGACGAGACCCCGTTCAGCATCTACACGCAGTGGATCGAGACCGACTTCGTCAACGAGATCCCGGCGTGGAGCGGCTCCCCCGAGGAGCTCCCCGCACCGGCAGCCCGCGAGAGCGTGGTCGTCGAGGTGCAGGGCAAGCGCATCGAGGTCACCATGCCGTCGATCGTCGCCGGTGGCGCCGCCGGTGCTGCCGGTCGTCGTCCGGCCGGGCCGTCCGCTCCGCCGAAGCGCCGGTCGTCTGGGGTCCGTGGCGGCCTGGCGTCGTCCGGCTCCGTGACGTCCCCGATGCAGGCCACCGTGGTGAAGCTCGCGGTCGCCGAGGGTGACACCGTGGTGAAGGGCGACCTGCTCGTCGTGCTGGAGGCCATGAAGATGGAGCAGCCCGTCGCTGCCCCGCGTGACGGCGTCGTCACGGGGCTGAACGCCCCCGTCGGCCAGACGATCTCGTCCGGCCACGTGCTGCTCGAGCTCGCGTAGGCGGCTGCGCCGCGCGGGGCGGCCGCGCCGCTGCGCTTCGAACCACGAATCCGACATCGAACCACCGCGCCTGGTCGGTTCGATGTCGGATTCGTGGTTCCACGCCGGGGGCCGCTCACCACGCGGGCGTCGTTCGGACGCCCCGCCGGACCGGGAGACCTGCCGCCGCCAGCATCGCCGGGAACGCGCCGCCGGGCACGACGTCACGCCAGATCGGCCGGATGACGCGGCGTACGTCGTCCAGCGCGCGCAGCCGATCTTCCCGCACCTTCTCCGCGATGACGACTTCTTCGACGGAGCGGCCGTTGCGCATCCCGGCGTCACGGTACTTCACGAGACCGTCGAACTCGACGATCACGCCCTGGTCCGGGAACCAGAAGTCGACCCTGCCGATGACACCGCGGTCGTCGCGGAACTCGTGCTGTTGGACCGGCGCCGGACACCCGACGTCGCGCATCACGAGCAGAGCGACGCTCTCCCCCGCCGACTCCGATGTGCCCGCCGCCAACTCCAGCACCGAACGCGCTCGTCGCCCCGCGCGAACCGGGCCGCGTGCCGCCAACTCGTCCTCGATCGCGTCGTGCTGCACGCCACGTCGGAGCGCCGCGTCCGCCACCGCGAGTGCTCGGCCGCGGTCGTACCGCAGCGCGATGTCCACGACCGTGTCGACCAAGGTCGTGACGGGCAGCCCTCCGACGACGACCGGCGCCACGTGTCGTCCGGCCGCAGCGGCCTTGTCCGCGAACCTCGTGCGCTGCGCGGTCCGACGCACTGGATCGAGCACGGTCACGCGTTCCGGTACGGGCTGTATCCACGGCAGTCCGTGCGCGATCGCGGCGGAGGCATGCGACACGACGGCACGAGGCGTGACGGCGTGCACCGCCGCCGCGCGTGCGAGGTGCTGCTCCCAAGCGGTCGCGCGCTCCCAGTCCTGGCGGTGGACGAAGGCGCCGTGGCCGACGCGGATCAACTGCCCGTCGCGCAACGCTCGCTGCTGCGTGCGGGCCGCGGCCGGGTCGGGGTGCACGGGGACGACGACGGGGACCACCATGGTCCGAGCCTGTGCGGGCTCGGGTCGCGCCCCCGTACCCGACGCTCGATCTGTGGAGAAGTCACGTGCTCACAACTCGCACGCGCACAAACGTCGAACCACGTTTCCGACGTCGAACCAGCGGCACGAGCTGGTTCGACGTCGGAAACGTGGTTCGACGCGCGGTGAGCCGCCAGCGCCGCCAGAGCCGCCAGCGCCGCCGTAGGCGCGGCCGCGCCTACGACACCAGGGGGCGGATGTCGGCAGCGAGGGCGTCGACGAGCGACTGCGCCTCGGCGGGGGTCGCCGCGACGGTGTCGATGTAGACCTTCACCTTCGGCTCGGTCCCGCTCGGCCGGACGATCACGCGGGCGTCACCCGTCAGGTCGTAGCGGAGGATGTCCGACGGCGGGAAGCCCTCGACACCACCGGCGTAGTCCGTCACCGACAGCACCGACAGGCCGCCCAGCGTCGTCGGCGGCGTCGACCGCAGGGACGCCATGATCGACCCGATGCGGGAGAGGTCGTCCACCCGGGTCGCCACCTGCCCGGACGCGAACGCCCCGAACTCGGCCGCGAAGGCGTCGAGCTGCCCGGCGATCGACGACCCCGAGGCAGCCAGGTCCGCGGCGAGGGACAGCAGGGACAGCGCCGCCGAGATGCCGTCCTTGTCGCGGACGACCTCCGGGTCGACCAGGTAGCCGAGCGCTTCCTCGTACCCGAACAGCAGCCCGGGGACGCGGGAGACCCACTTGAAGCCGGTGAGGGTGTCGCGGTACTCCAGCCCGTGCCGCGCCGCGACCCGTGCGAGCGCCGGCGAGGACACGATCGACGCCGCGAGCGTTCCCTGCACACCGTCGTCGGACGCCCGGGCGGCAGCGCGCCACCCGAGGAGCCAGCCGACCTCGTTGCCCGAGAGCCTGCGGAAGGAACCGTCGCCGTCCGGGATCGCCAGCGCCAGCCGATCGGCGTCCGGATCGTTCGCGATGACGAGGTCCGCACCGACAGCGACCCCGCGGGCGATCGACAGGTCCATCGCCCCCGGTTCCTCGGGGTTCGGGAACGACACCGTCGGGAACGCCCCGTCCGGCTCGATCTGCTCGGGCACGGTCACCGGCAGGGCGAACCCGGCCGCCTCGAACACCGCGCGGGCGGTCTCCCACCCGACGCCGTGCATGGCCGTGTAGACGACCTTCGGCTGCGCGTCCGGAGCGAGCCCGGGCGCTGCCACCGTCGCCGCGGTGGCGGACACGTAGGCGCCGAGCAGCTCGGACGTGGCGACGGTGTAGTCGGTGGCACGGGGCAGGTCCGCGATCGAGCCAGCGGCGACGGCGTCGATCGCGGCGGCGATGTCGGCGTCGACGGGCGGGACGATCTGCGACCCCTCGTCGTCCTCGCCGAGGTAGACCTTGTAGCCGTTGTCCCGCGGCGGGTTGTGGCTCGCGGTCACCATCACCCCGGCACCGACGTCGAGGTGCCGCACGGCGAACGCCAGCACGGGCGTGGGGAGCGCCGACGGCAGCAGGGTGACCTCGAGCCCGAGGCCGCGCATGACCTCGGCGGAGTCGCGGGCGAAGACGTCCGAGTTCACCCGACCGTCGTACCCGATGACGACGCTGCGTCGACGACCGGTGTCGATGAGGAAGCGCGCGAGTCCCGCGGCGGCCTGGGTCACGACGACCCGGTTCATCCGGAGCGGTCCGTACCCGAGCTCGGCGCGGAGGCCGGCTGTGCCGAACGCCAGGCGCCCGGCGAACCGCGCGGCGAGGTCCTGCACGGCGGGACCGTCGCCGGTCGCCGCCGCGTCGATCGCCGCATCGAGCGAGGAACGGGTCTCGGGGTCCGGGTCCTGCGCGCTCCAGGCACGAGCAGCAGCGAGCACGCCGTCGACGTCGAGCTTCACGACGCGGAGCCCAGCGCGGTCACCACGCGGGCGAGCAGGTCGGCGATCACCGGCTCGGCTTCGCGCCCGGCCTCGAGCACCTCGGCGTGGGACAGCGGCGTCTTCTGGATGCCGGCGGCGAGGTTCGTGATGAGCGAGAAGCCGAGGACCTCCATGCCGGCCTGCCGCGCCGCGATGGCCTCGAGCGCGGTGGACATGCCGACGATGTGGCCGCCGATGGTCTTCGCCATCTGGACCTCAGCCGGCGTCTCGTAGTGCGGACCGCGGAACTGGGTGTAGACGCCCTCGTCGAGCGACGGGTCCACGCCGCGAGCAACCGAGCGGAGCCGCGCCGAGTACAGGTCGGTGAGGTCGACGAACGTGGCGCCCTCGAGCGGGCTGTCCGCGGTGAGGTTGATGTGGTCGCTGATGAGGACGGGCGTGCCGGGCGTCCAGTGCTCCTTGATGCCCCCAGCCCCGTTCGTCAGGACCATGATCGAGGCGCCGGTCGCCGCCGCGGTCCGGACGCTGTGCACGACCCGACGGACCCCGTGGCCCTCGTAGTAGTGCGTGCGCGCCCCGATGACCAGCGCGTGCCGGCCGTCGGCGAGACGGATCGAGCGGACCGTACCGGAGTGCCCGGGGACGGCCGAGGCGCTGAAGCCGGGGACCTCGGACGCGGGGATCTCGGACACGGTCTCGCCGATGAGGTCCGCGGCCTTCCCCCACCCGGACCCGAGGGTCAGGGCGATGTCGTGGCGCTCGATGCCGGACTTCGAGGCGATGACCTCGGCGGCATCACGCGCGACCTCGAACGGGTCGGCGGCGGGGTCGTTCAGCGGGTTCTCCGTGCTCATGCCCCAACTCTAGAGGCCACGGAACCGGCGTCAGTGTTCGCCGAGCGCCCGGTCCACCGCGGCCGTGATCTCGGCCTGGTCGAAGTGGTTCCGGATCACGATGACCTCGGCGTAGGTGGACCCGATCGCCTCGACGAACTCCTGGCTGGTGAGGATCACGTTCGCGTCGTCGGACACCTTCTGCACGGACGCGACGTCGGCCGCCACGACGGACGCGGTCAGCCCGAGGGCCGCGAGGGCCTTCTCGGCGTTCACCTTGAGGATCGCGCTGGAACCGATGCCCGCGCCGCAGATGGTGACGATCTTCATGCCGTGACCCCCATGATCGCGCGGACCTCGTCCGCGGTGGCGGCATCGGCGATCCGACCGGTCACCGAGGCGTCGTTGAACAGGTTCGCGATCTCCCCGATCGACTCGAGGTGGGTGCCGACCCCGGCGACCGCGAGCCCGAGGACCACGCGGACCGGATCGTTGTGCGGGTGCCCGAACGACACCGGCGCGTCGAGCGTCACGACGGACAGCCCGTCACGCAGCACCGCGGGCCCCGGCCGGGCGTGCGCGAACGCCAGCCCGGGCGAGATGACGATGTACGGCCCGTGTTCCTCGACCAGGCCGATCATGGCGTCGGTGTACGGCTCGGTGGCCGCTCCCGACGACACGAGGGCACCGCCGGCCAGCCGGAGCGCGTCGCGCCACGAGGACGCGGTCGCCCCGAGCACGACGGCGGAGTCCGGCAGCGGCGGCAGTGGCATGCGTCAGGCCTCCTGGTGACCGGCCGTGATGGTGGCGATGATCTCTTCGCGGTCCTCGAGCGGCAGGAACGAGCCGAGCGCCGCGTTGATCTGGAACGCCGCGAGGTCGTCGAGGTCGTAGCCGAACGTGCCCGCGAGCAGCGCGAGCTCCTTCGAGAGCGAGGTGTCGCTCATCAGGCGGTTGTCCGTGTTCACCGTGACCCGGAAGCCGAGCTGGTAGAGGACGTCGAAGGGGTGGTCGGCGAGGTCGTCGCCCCACGCCGCGACGGCCCCGGTCTGCAGGTTCGACGACGGCGAGACCTCGAGCGGGATCTCACGGTCGCGCACCCACGAGGCGACCTCGCCGAGGGAGGCGAGCGTCGAGCCGTCACCGGCGTCGGACAGGATGACGTCCTCGAAGATGCGGACGCCGTGGCCGAGGCGCAGTGCCCGCCCGTCGACGAGCGCGGAGCGGATCGAGGCGAGCCCGTCGGCCTCGCCCGCGTGCACCGTCACGGGGAAGAGCTCGGACGCGAGGTAGTCGAACGCCGCACGGTGGTTCGAGGGCGGGAACCCGGCCTCGGCACCGGCGATGTCGAAGCCGACCACGCCGCCGTCGCGGTGCCGGACGGCGAGCTCGGCGATCTCGAGTGCACGGTCCGCGTGGCGCATCGCCGTGACGAGCTGACCGACGCGGATGCTGCCGCCGGCGGCGTCGACCGCTTCCTCGATGCCGGCCTGCACGGCCTCGACCGCCTGGTCGAGCGTGAGCCCGCCCTGCAGGTGCTGCTCGGGCGCCCAGCGGACCTCGCCGTAGACGACGCCGTCGGCGACCAGGTCCTCGACGAACTCCTTCGCGATGCGGTGCAGCTGCGGCGCCGTCTGCATCACCGAGATCGTGACGTCGAAGGTCTTCAGGTACTCGACGAGCGAGCCGGAGTTCGACTGGTCGGCGAACCACTGCCCGAGCTCAGCCGGGTCGGTGGTCGGCAGGGTGACGCCCGCGGCACCGGCGAGCTCGACGATCGTCGCCGGGCGCAGGCCACCGTCGAGGTGGTCGTGCAGCGAGACCTTCGGCAGGTCGTTGATGACCGCTCCGGCGTCGGGCAGGCGGTAGGTCGTGGCGTCGGAGCTCATGCACCCAGGCTATCGGTGGTCACCGACCGCGCGCAGGCACCTGTGCACAACAGACGACGGGACCCGCTGGAGGCTCTCCACAGCCGGGCAGGCAGCCGCAGCCCGGCCGGTGGCCGGTCCCACGGCCCGGGTTCAGCCCGCGATGCGCTCGCGCACGATCGGCCCACGCCGAGGCGCCTCGGTGCCGATCGACCAAGCACCCTCGAGCGACTCGAGCGCCCGCGGGATCCGCGACGCGTCGTCGGTGTGCAGCGTCCAGAGCGGCTGCCCCGCGGCGACGGTGTCACCGGGCTTGACGTGCAGCTCGATGCCCGCCCCGGCCTGCACCGGGTCCTGCGCGCGCGCACGGCCGGCACCCAGGCGCCAGGCCGAGACGCCGAACGGCAGGGCGTCCTGCTGCGCGAGCACTCCCGACGACGGCGCGGTGACGACGTGATGCTCGCGGGCGACCGGCAACGCGGCTGCGGGGTCCCCGCCCTGCGCCTGGATCATCCGCCGCCAGGTGTCCATCGCGCGGCCGTCGGCCAGTGCGGCGGCCGGGTCGGCGTCCGGCAGCCCGGCCAGCGTGAGCATCTCGGTCGCCAGCGCCACGGTCAGCGCGACGACGTCGGCTGGACCCCCGCCCGCCAACACGTCGACCGACTCCCGCACCTCGAGCGCGTTGCCGATCGTCAGCCCGAGCGGGACCTCCATGTCGGTCAGCAGTGCCGAGGTCTTCACCCCGGCGTCGTTCCCGAGGTCGACCATCGTCTGCGCGAGCTCGCGCGACGCCTCGTACGAGGGCATGAACGCCCCCGACCCGAACTTCACGTCGAGCACGAGCGCACCCGTGCCCTCGGCGATCTTCTTCGACATGATGCTCGACGCGATGAGCGGGATGCTCTCGACGGTGCCGGTGATGTCCCGCAGGGCGTACAGCTTCTTGTCGGCCGGCGCCAGGCCGGTACCGGCGGCGCAGATGACCGCCCCCACGTCGGTCAGCACCTCGAGGAGACGGTCGTTCGACAGCGCCGCCTGCCACCCGGGGATGGACTCGAGCTTGTCGAGCGTCCCGCCGGTGTGCCCGAGCCCGCGGCCCGACAGCTGGGGTACCGCGACCCCGAACGACGCCACGAGGGGCGCCAACGGCAGCGTGATCTTGTCGCCGACACCACCGGTCGAGTGCTTGTCGACCGTCGTCTTGCCGAGCGACGAGAACGACATCCGCTCCCCCGACGCGATCATCGCGAGCGTGAGGTCCTTGATCTCGCGCCGCTCCATCCCGTTCAGGAAGATCGCCATCGCCATCGCCGCCATCTGCGGGTCCTCGACGTAGCCGCGCGTGTAGGCATCGACGAGCCAGTCGACCTCGGCGGTGCTCAGGGCGCCCCCGGAGCGCTTCGTGCGGATGAGGTCGACGGTGTCGAACGGCTCGACGGCCATGTGGATCAGTGCTCCTGCTGGTAGGTGGCGAGGGTCCGCGGCCCGAAGGCGTCCGGCAGGACCTCGTCGATGGTGCGGATGCCGGAGACGGTCTCGAGCAGCATGCCCTCGGTGGAGTGCTCGAAGAGCAGCTGGCGGCACCGGCCGCACGGCATCAGGGTCGCCCCGTCACCGTCGACGCACGTGAACGCCACGAGCTTGCCGCCGCCGGTCATGTGCAGCTGCGAGACGAGCGAGCACTCCGCGCAGAGCGTCACCCCGTAGGACGCGTTCTCGACGTTGCAGCCGGACACGATCCGGCCGTCGTCGGTGAGCGCCGCGGCGCCCACCGGGAACGACGAGTACGGCGCGTAGGCGTGGCCCATCGCGGCCGTCGCTGCGGTCCGCAGGGCGGTCCAGTCCACGTCGGACGGGAGCCGCGGCTCGGCCCCCGTCCCGTCGGCGGCGGTCCGGCCGCCGCGCCCGTCCAGGGCCGTGGCCGGGTCCGCCCAGCCGGTCGCGTCGGTGGACGCGATCTGGTCGTCGCCCGCAGCGTGCGTGTCGGTCATGTGCCGTGCCTCCTGGCCGTCAGCTCTTGATGTACGGCTTGCCGGACGCTGCCGGCCCACGCGACTGCCCGACCAGGCCGGCCACCGCGAAGATCGTCACCACGTACGGGAGCATGAGCAGGAACTCGCTCGGCACGGGCGAGTTGATCGCGCCGAGGGTGTTCTGCAGGTTCGACGCGAACCCGAACAGCAGCGCCGCGAACGTCGCCTTGATCGGGTCCCAGCGACCGAAGATGACCGCCGCGAGCGCGATGTAGCCCGCGCCGGCGGTCATGTCCTTGGTGAACGGGCCGACCGCGTCGAGCGTGAAGTACGCGCCGCCGAGGCCCGCGATCGCTCCGGCGAGGGACACGTTCCAGAACCGGGTCCCGGTGACGTTGATGCCCACCGTGTCCGCCGCCTGCGGGTGCTCGCCGACCGCGCGGAGCCGCAGGCCCCAGCGGGTCTTGAAGAGCCCGAACGTCACGACCGCGACCGCCACGTAGGCCAGGTAGACCGTGACCCGCTGCTCGAAGAACACCGGACCGATGACCGGGATCTGGTGCAGGACCGGGATCGGGATGATCGGGAACCGGACGCCGACGTTGAGCGTGGTCTCGTTCGGCGAGAGCACCTGCGAGTACAGGAAGCCGGTCAGGCCGGAGATGAAGGCGTTGATGACGACACCGACGATCACCTGGTCGACGAGGTACTTGATGCTGAACGCCGCGAGGATGAACGACACGAGCGTGCCCGCGACGAGCGCCGCGACGAGGCCGACCCAGGGCGAGCCGGTGATGGACGCGACCATGGCGGAGCTGAACGCGCCGGCGAGGAACTGTCCCTCGATCGCGATGTTCACGACACCGACGCGCTCGGAGATGACGCCGCCGAGGGCACCGAACACCAGCGGGACGCTGAGGCTCAGCGCGCCGAGCAGCAGGCCGGGGATCGGCAGGGACTTGCCGGCGGCCGCCCACGTCAGGAACCCGATGACGAACACCACGGCGAACACCGCGGTGACCCACATCGGCACGCGGCGCACCGCACGGGTCTCGACGACCGCGTAGACGGTGAGGATCGCGAGCAGCACGACCACGACGATCCCGGTGCCCACGGCCGGCAGCGGCACGTCGGGCAGGGCGAAGAAGTCGCCGCTGTTGGCGAGGCGGAACGTGGTCGTCCCGGTGCGGGGCAACAGCGCGAAGAGCACGAGGGCGATCAGCGTGAAGACGCCGTACCCGATCGCGAGCTTCCAGCTGCGGGTGGTTTCGACCGGACGGCCGGCGACCGGCGACGCGCTGGGCGCGGTGGGGCTGAGGGTGCTCACGCGGCGACCGCCTTCTTGCTGTTCTTCGTGGAGACGCGTCGACGAGCACCCGGCTGCGGGATCCGGAAGATCGCGCGGACGAGCGGCGGTGCCGCGATGAAGAGGACGATGAGGGCCTGGATGACGCCCACGATGTCGATCGGGATGCCGTTCGCGGCCTGCATGGCGTAGCCGCCGTTCTTCAGCACGCCGAACAGGATCGCGGCCCAGAACACGCCCCACGGCTTCGACCGGCCGAGCAGCGCCACGGTGATGGCGTCGAACCCGATGCCGGCGTCGATGCCGGAGGTGAACCCGGTCGTGACCGCGCCCTGCACCTGGTACGCGCCGGCGATGCCGACGAGGGCACCGGAGATGACGAGGACCCAGATGGTCAGGGACGGCACGCTCATGCCCGCCACGCGAGCGGCACGCGGGTTCTCACCGATGGTGCGGAAGCGGAAGCCGAGCGAGGACTTGTTCACGAGCCACCACACGACGACGACCGCGATGATCGCCACGACGAAGCCGAGGTCCACGCCGTAGCGCACCCCGAACAGCGGCGGGAGCACCGCGCTGTCCTTCGTCGCGGGCGAGATCGGGTTCGGGCTGCCCGGCGCCTGCAGCAGGCCCGGCGTGCGGAGCAGGTAGCTCACGAGGTACAGCGCGACGTAGTTGAGCATGATCGTGAGGACGACCTCGTTGGCACCCGTCCGCGCCTTGAGGACGCCGACGATCCCGGCCCACACCGCACCGCCGACGATGCCGGCGACGATCGTGAGCGGGATGTGGATCGCCGCGGGGCCGTCGAACGAGAAGCCGACCCAGCCAGCCGCCGCGGCGCCCATCAGGATCTGGCCCTGGCCGCCGATGTTGAACAGGCCGGCGCGGAACGACAGCGCGATGCCGAGGCCGGCCGCGATGAGCGGCACGGCGTAGTCGATCGAGCGGGTCAGCGGCACGATGGCCTGCTGGAAGCTCGACGCGCCGAAGTTGACGACGGACCCCTCGAACAGCGACGCGTACGCGCCGCCGACCGCGGTGCCGATCGCCCGGAAGGTGTCGGCCGGACGGGCGAAGAAGTACCCGGCGGCCGAGCGGACGTTCTCGTCGGTGATGGCGATGAGGATGCCGCACGCGACGAGGGCGAGCACGACGGCGAGGACCGTGACGAGCGCGGAGCCGTTGACGATGCCGTGCAGTGCGGCCTGCCAGCGGTCGCTGCCCTGACGTCGCTCGGTGTCCTCGGCGGAGTCCGTCATGAGGTGCGGGGTGGACTCGACGTCCTGCAGGCGGTCGTCGGTCAGCGGTGCGTCCGGCTGCGTGTCGGCCGTCGGCTGGGCATCCGGCTGCGTGTTGTCTGGCGTGGGGGTGCTCACGCTGCCAGCTCCGTTCCTTCTGGGAGTTCTCCGGCCATCATCAGGCCGAGGACGTCGCGCGGGGTGTCCGCGGGGACGATGCCGACGATCCCGCCGCGGTACATCACGGCGATCCGGTCGGCAAGTGCCACGACCTCGTCGAGCTCCGTGGAGACGACGATGACCGGGACACCGGTGTCGCGCGTGGCGACGATGCGCTTGTGCACGAACTCGATCGACCCGACGTCGATGCCGCGGGTCGGCTGTGCCGCGACGAAGAGGCGCAGGTCACGGCTCAGCTCGCGGGCGAGGACGATCTTCTGCTGGTTGCCGCCGGACAGCCGGCCTGCCGCGGTGGTGCGGCTCGGCGTGCGGATGTCGAACTCGGCGATCTTCTCGTCGGCGAACGCGTCGCGCTCCGCCGATCGGATCGTGCCGGCGCGGACGAACTCGGCGTGGTCGGCACGGTCGAGCATGAGGTTCTCGGCGATGGTGAACTCGCCGACGAGCCCGTCTTCCTTCCGGTCCTCCGGGACGAAGCCGACTCCGGCGTCGAGGATCTGCTTGACGGTGCGGCCGGTGAGCTCGCGCCCGTCGAGCGCGACGTGGCCGGCGTGCACCGGCTCGAGGCCGAGGATCGCCTCGGTCAGCTCGGTCTGGCCGTTGCCCTGCACCCCGGCGATGGCGAGGACCTCGCCGCGCCGGACCGTGAACGAGACGTCGTCGACGAGGACGATGCCGGACGGGTCGGTGACGGTCAGCCCGTCGACGACGAGGGCGTCCTCACCACCGGTGGCCGGTGCCTTGTCGACGACGAGGGAGACGGCACGGCCGACCATGAGCGCCGCGAGCTCGTTGTTCGTCGCGGTGGGCGATGCCTCGCCGACGACCTTGCCGAGGCGGATCACGGTGATGCGGTCGGCGACCTCGCGGACCTCGCGCAGCTTGTGGGTGATGAACACGATCGCGGTGCCGGCCGCACGGAGCTGGCGCATGATGCCCATCAGCTCGTCGGTCTCCTGCGGGGTGAGGACGGCCGTCGGCTCGTCGAACACCAGGACCGAGGCGTCGCGGGACAGCGCCTTGATGATCTCGACCCGCTGCTGGACGCCGACGGGGAGGTCCTCGACCTTGGCGTCCGGGTCGACGTCGAACCCGAAGCGCTCGGAGATCTCCCGCACGCGCTTGCGGGCGCCGGCGAGGTCGAGCCGGCCGCCGAACGCGGTCTGCTCCTGGCCGAGCATGACGTTCTCGGCGACGGTGAAGACGGGGACGAGCATGAAGTGCTGGTGCACCATGCCGATGCCGGAACGCATGGCGTCACCGGGTCCGTCGAAGTCCTGGACGACGTCGTCGAGGAGGATCTCGCCCTCGTCCGCCTGGTACAGGCCGTACAGGACGTTCATCAGGGTCGACTTGCCGGCGCCGTTCTCCCCGAGGAGACAGTGGACCTCACCGGGCTCGACGGTGAGCGAGATGTGGTCGTTGGCGACGAGGGGGCCGAACCGCTTCGTGATGCCGCGGAGTTCGAGCTTCATGTTCTCTGGGTCTGTTTCTGTGATCGACGCACGGAAACGCGGGCGAGGGAGGTTCCCCCGCCCGCGTTCACCGGACTACTTGACGGTCGCCTTGGTCTCGACCTTGATCGAGCCGTCGATGATGCCCGACTTGATGGTGTCGAGCTCCTTCTCGAGGCCGCTGTCGACCTTGTCGGCGTAGTCGTGGAACGGCGCGATGCCGACGCCGTCGTTCTTCAGCGTGCCGACGTACGGCTCGTTGGAGTACTTCTTGTCGGCGGCCTGCTCGACGACGTCCTTGACGGCGGGGCGCATGCCCTTCTCGACGGACGTGAACGCGATGTCCTTGTAGCGCGGGTCGGCCTCGTAGAGGTCGCTGTCCGCACCGATCAGCACGGAACCGTTGTTCGCGTCCTTGATGGCCTCGGCTGCCGACTGGTAGATCGGGCCACCGACGGGCAGGATCACGTCGGCGTCCTGGTCGATCAGGGTCTGCGCGACGGCCTTGGCCTGCGTGCCGGCCTCGAAGCCGCCCGTGAAGGAGCCCTTCTGGCTGTCGACGTCCCAGCCGACGACCTTGACGTCCTTCGACTTCTGCTCGTTGTAGTACTTCACGCCGTCCGCGAAGCCGTCCATGAAGATGGTGACGGTCGGGATCTGCATGCCGCCGAAGGTGCCGACGACGCCGCTCTTCGAGTACGAGGCGGCCGCGTAGCCGGCGAGGAACGCCGCCTGCGAGGTGTCGAAGGTGATCGGCTTGACGTTCTTCGCGTCGATCGAGTTGTCGTCGATGATCGCGAAGTCGGTGTCGGGGTTCGCCGCGGCCTGCTTCTTCGTGGCGTCGGCGAGGTTGAAGCCGACGGTGACGATGAGGTTGCAGTTCTGGCCGATGAGCTGCTCGATGTTCGAGTCGTAGACGGTGGCGTCCTTGGACTCGGCCGACTTGTAGGTGGCACCGAGGTCGGACGCGGCGTCCTTCATGCCCTCGAACCCGAGCTGGTTGAACGACTTGTCGTCGAAGCCACCGGCGTCGGAGACCATGCAGGGGCGGAAGCTGGTCTTGTTGTCGCCGGACGCGGTGTCGGACGGGGCGGCCGAGCAACCGGCGAGGACGGCGACGGTACCGGCGAGCGCGAGGGAGCTCAGCAGGACCTGACGGGTACGAGATGTCACGGGTGGGTTCCTCCGGGGAGCGTGCCCGGACCACGTGCGTTCCGGGCGATCGTGGCGACAGTACACGACCGCCCGGCCGGTACAGAACGCCCCTGAGGGACTCCTGGGATCAGTTACGGGATCGCGACCGCGCCGAAACGCGCCCGTAACGCGAAGTCACGGTTCTGCCCCCAGTTCGGGGGACGTCAAGCGCTTTTCGTGGTGGAGCGCTACAGGACGTCGCCGCGGCCGCTGATCTTCAGTGCATCCACCACACCCTTGACGCGCTGCGCGTTCGCACTGGTGGTCACGAGCAGGGCGTCGGGGGTGTCCACGACGACGATGTCCTCGACGCCGATGAGCGAGATGAGCCGCTGGCTGTGCGAGACGACGATGCCGCTCGACGAGTCCGCGAGGATGCGAGCGCCGTCCCCGAGCACCGCGAGGTTGTTCGCGCGGCCGCCGGACTGCAGCTTCGCGAGCGAGGCGAAGTCGCCGACGTCGTCCCAGTCGAAGTCGCCGGGGATGACCGCCATGCGCCCTGCGGCGGCGGCGGGCTCGGCGACCGTGTAGTCGATGGCGATCTTCTCGAGGTTCGGCCACACCGCGTCCACGACGGCACCACGGGCCGAGGTGTCCCACGCGTCGGCGAGCTCTTCGATGCCGGCGAGCAGCTCGGGCTTCGTCCGGCCGATCTCGGCGAGCAGCACGTCGGCGCGGGCGATGAACATGCCCGCGTTCCAGAGGTAGGTGCCCTGCTCGACGTACGAGCGCGCGGTGTCGAGGTCGGGCTTCTCGACGAAGGAGCGCACCGCGTGGGCGGTCGGGGCGCCCTCGATGCCGATCGGGTCGTCGTGCGCGTGGATGTAGCCGAAGCCGATCGCCGGCTCGGTCGGCGTGATGCCGATCGTCGTGATGTAGCCGGCGCGTGCGGCGACGACCGCTTCGCGGACCGACCGGCGGAAGCCCCGGGCGTCACCGATGACGTGGTCCGCCGCGAAGGAGCCGATGACGACGTCCGGCTCGCGGCGGCGCAGGATCGCCGCGGCGAGGCCGATGGCCGCCGTGGAGTCCTTCGGCTCGCTCTCGAGCACCACGTTGTGGTCCTCGACGCCGGGAAGCTGCGACTCGACGGCGACCCGGTGCGCACGGCCGGTGACGACCATGATCCGCTGCTCGCCGGCCAGGGGCGCGAGACGGTCCCACGTCTGCCGGAGCAGCGAGGTGCCGGACCCGGTCAGGTCGTGCAGGAACTTAGGCGCGTCGGCACGCGACAACGGCCAGAGCCGCGATCCGATGCCCCCGGCGGGGATGATCGCGTAGAAGTCCTCGAGTGCGTCTGCCACGTGCTCACCGTACCGGTGCGGCCGGGCGCGACCTGGGTGGTTCCCGCACGCTTCCCGCACGCACGCGGTGCGGGAGTCCGCACACGGCCACCGCAGCCGGCCCGCCGGTCGTGCGCCGCGCCTCCAGTCCGGTCGTCCACCACGCGCGGACGCGACCGTTCGCCACCCGCCGACGCGGCTGTTCACCGCCTGCGTGCCGGGCGTTCACGTCGACGGCCCCGCGGGGACACGCCGCGCGCGGACCATGGACACCGCCATGAACGCACGCAGCGTGGAGCGCGGCACGTCCCAACGGACCGTCGCCGTCGTGACCGAGAGCTTCCTGCCCACCCTCAACGGCGTCACCACCAGCGTCCTCGCGGTGCTGGACCACCTGGAACGCCGCGGTCACCGCGCGGTCGTCATCGCGCCGGACACCCCCGGCATCGCGCAGTTCCGCTCGCGGACCGCGGTGGAGCGGTACCGCTCCTTCGACGTCCACCGGGTCCCGGCCGTGGCCTACCGCCAGTTCCCGGTCGCGCTCCCCCATCCGGTGCTCGACACGATCCTCGCCGCCTCCGGCGCCGACGTGCTCCACGCCGCGAGTCCGTTCCTGCTGGGCGGGCGCGCGATCACGGCGGCCGGGAGGCTCGGCATCCCCTCCGTCGCCGTCTTCCAGACCGACGTGGCCGGGTTCGCCCGCCGCAACGGCCTGACCGCGACCGTCCCGTTGGTGCGGAAGATCCTCGGACGCATCCACGCCGGCGCCTCGCTGACGCTCGCGCCGTCGAGCGCGACCGCGGCGATGCTCGCCGAGGACGGCGTCCCCCGCGTCGCGCGCTGGGGCCGCGGCGTCGACACCGAGCTGTTCCACCCCGCGCGCCGCTCGTCGGCGCACGTGCGGGCGCTCCGGCGGCGGATCGCCCCGCGCGGCGAGACCATCGTCGGGTACGTCGGGCGGCTCGCGCCCGAGAAGGAGGTCGAGCGGCTCGCCGAGCTCGGCGGCATCCCCGGGATCCGGATCGTGGTCGCGGGCGGTGGTCCCTCCCGGGCCGCGCTCGAACGGCGCCTCCGCCACCTGGACGTCACGTTCACCGGTCCGCTCCGCGGGGACGCGCTCGCGGACGCCTACGCGGCCCTGGACCTGTTCGTCCACACGGGACCGGCGGAGACCTTCGGCCAGACCCTGCAGGAGGCGCACGCCAGCGGGCTGCCGGTCGTCGCGCCGAGCGCCGGCGGGCCGCTCGACCTCGTCGCGCCGGGACTCGACGGCGAGCTGTACGACCCGGACGAGCCACAGGCCCTGCGTCGAGCCGTCCTCGCCCTGCACCACGACCGCGCCCTGGCCGAGCGGATGGGCTCCGCCGGGCGGCTCCGGGTCGAGGGGACGACGTGGGAGGCGATCGGCGACGAACTGCTCGACCACCACGACACGGCCCGCACGATCGGCGCGCCGCCCGCCACGACGCGGGGTGCCCGGACCGGTTGGCACGAGAAGGTCAGCGCACGCGCATAGGATGGGTCGTGTTCCACACGAACACGAACGGCAAGGGCTCGCCGATCGGGCGAGCCCGTCCTATGGGAGGACGAGCTCATGGCCGAGCAGACCGCAGGGGGTACGGCGACCGCCGCACCCCGGGTGACGATCGAGGCGCCGCGCGCTTCTCGGACACCGCAGGGGACGCTCTACCGGGGGTCCACCGGCATGTGGTCCTGGGTCCTGCACCGCATCACCGGTGTGGCGATCTACTTCTTCCTGCTCGTGCACATCCTCGACACCGCCCTCGTGCGACTCTCCCCCGAGGCGTACAACGCGGTCATCGGCACGTACAAGACGCCGATCATGAACCTCGGTGAGATCGCGCTCGTGATGGCCATCGTCTTCCACGCGTTCAACGGGCTCCGGATCATCCTCATCGACTTCTGGTCGAAGGGCCCGAAGTACCAGCGGGCCATGTTCTGGATCGTGATCGTCCTCTGGGCCATCGCCATCGCCGGCTTCCTGCCTCGCCAGCTCATGAACCTCGTCGCGGACTTCAACTAGGGGGCATCCGGATGACCACGCAGACCATCGAGCCCCCGCGCTCGGCAGCAGCAGCCCGCCGCTCCACCAACTGGGAGAAGTGGGGCTGGATCTACATGCGCGGCTCGGGCGTCCTGCTCGTCGTGCTGATCTTCGGGCACCTCTTCGTCAACATGGTGGCGGGCGAGGGCGTCAAGCAGATCGACTTCGCGTTCGTCGCCGGCAAGTGGGCGTCGCCGTTCTGGCAGGTGTGGGACTCGCTCATGCTCGTCCTCGCGCTGATCCACGGTTCGAACGGCATGCGGACGATCGTCAACGACTACGTCTCGAAGCCGGGCATCCGCAAGACCCTGCTCGTCGCGATCCTCATCGCCTGCGTCGTGCTCATCGTGCTCGGCCTGCTCGTGTGCTGGACGTTCGACCCGTGCCCCGCCGGCGCAGCCGCCGCGGACCTGCCGTCGTTCTGCCCGGCCCAGTAGCCGCAGCACGCGTCCTCGACCTCGCTGCCGCACGCCCCTGTCGGCGCGGCACCACTCCTGAAAGGCCCCAGTGACCGAGACCACCGTTCACCACCACCAGTTCGACATCGTCATCATCGGCGCGGGCGGTGCCGGCATGCGTGCCGCCATCGAGGCCGGCCCGAAGGCGAAGACGGCCGTCATCTCGAAGCTGTACCCGACGCGTTCGCACACCGGTGCGGCGCAGGGCGGGATGGCCGCGGCGCTCGCCAACGTCGAAGAGGACTCGTGGGAGTGGCACACCTTCGACACGATCAAGGGCGGCGACTACCTGGTCGACCAGGACGCCGCCGAGATCCTCGCGAAGGAAGCCATCGACGCGGTCATCGACCTCGAGAACATGGGGCTGCCGTTCAACCGCACGCCCGAGGGCAAGATCGACCAGCGGCGCTTCGGCGGTCACACCCGCGACCACGGCAAGTCCCCCGTCCGCCGGGCCTGCTACGCGGCGGACCGCACGGGCCACATGATCCTGCAGACGCTGTTCCAGAACTGCGTGAAGCTCGGCGTGAACTTCTTCAACGAGTTCTACGCGCTCGACCTCATCATGGTCGACGTCGTCGGCGAGGACGGCGTCACCCGCAAGCAGCCCGCCGGTGTCGTGGCGTACGAGCTCGCGACCGGTGACCTCCACGTCTTCCACGCCAAGGCGATGATCTTCGCGACCGGTGGCTTCGGCAAGATGTACAAGACCACCTCGAACGCCCACACCCTGACCGGCGACGGCGTCGGCATCGTCTGGCGCACCGGCCTCCCGCTCGAGGACATGGAGTTCTTCCAGTTCCACCCGACCGGGCTCGCCGGCCTCGGCATCCTCCTCACCGAGGGCGCCCGCGGCGAGGGTGCGATCCTCCGCAACGCCTCGGGCGAGCGGTTCATGGAGCGCTACGCCCCCACCATCAAGGACCTCGCCCCGCGTGACATCGTCGCCCGGTGCATGGTGCAAGAGGTCGCCGAGGGCCGTGGCGCCGGGCCGAACAAGGACTACGTGCTGCTCGACTGCACGCACCTCGGGGCCGAGGTGCTCGAGACCAAGCTCCCGGACATCACCGAGTTCGCGCGCACGTACCTCGGTGTCGACCCGGTCGTCGAGCCGGTGCCCGTCATGCCGACGGCGCACTACGCGATGGGCGGCATCCCGACCAACACCGACGCCGAGGTCCTGTACGACAACACCACGGTCGTCCCCGGGCTCTACGCCGCCGGCGAGTGCGCTTGCGTGTCCGTCCACGGTTCGAACCGCCTCGGCACCAACTCGCTGCTCGACATCAACGTCTTCGGCAAGCGCTCGGGCAACAACGCGGCCGAGTGGGTCAAGACCGCCGAGTTCCTCCCCCTGCCCGAGGACCCCGCCGCCGGCGTCCGCGACATGCTCGCGCAGCTCCGTGCCTCGACCGGCACCGAGCGCATCGCCGTGCTCCGCAAGGAACTGCAGGACGAGATGGACAAGAACGCGCAGGTGTTCCGCACCGACGAGTCGCTCGCCCGCGTCACCGAGACCATCCACACGCTCCGGAACCGCTTCCTGCAGGTCTCCGTGCAGGACAAGGGCAAGCGGTTCAACACCGACCTGCTCGAGGCCGTCGAGCTCGGGTTCCTGCTCGACCTCGCCGAGGTCGTCGTGTACTCCGCCCGGAACCGCAAGGAGTCCCGCGGCGGCCACATGCGTGACGACTACCCGAAGCGCGACGACGAGAACTACATGCAGCACACCATGGCGTACCTGACGGGCGACCCGCACTCGTCACTCGCCGACGACCACATCACCCTCGACTGGAAGCCAGTCGTCGTGACGCGGTACCAGCCGATGGAGAGGAAGTACTGAGATGACCGACACCCCGGTCTCCGACGCACCCCGCACCGACACCGTGCAGGACGCCCCTCCCGGATCGTTCCCGGTGACGCTCATCATCCGCCGCTTCGACCCGGACGTCGACGACGAGCCGCGCTGGCAGGACTTCGACGTCATGATGCTGCCGACCGACCGCATCCTCGACGCGCTCCACAAGATCAAGTGGGACCAGGACGGCTCCCTGACCTTCCGGCGCTCCTGCGCGCACGGTGTCTGCGGCTCCGACGCGATGCGCATCAACGGACGCAACCGGCTGGCGTGCAAGACGCTGATCAAGGACCTCGACGTGTCGAAGCCGATCTACGTCGAGGCGATCAAGGGCCTGCCGCTCGAGAAGGACCTCGTCGTCGACATGGAGCCGTTCTTCAAGTCCTTCCGTGAGGTCCAGCCGTTCCTGCAGCCCGCGACCGCCCCCACCCCGGGCAAGGAGCGCATCCAGTCGGTGGCCGACCGTGCGCGCTTCGACGACACCACGAAGTGCATCCTCTGCGCCGCGTGCACGTCGTCCTGCCCGGTGTTCTGGACGGACGGCCAGTACTTCGGTCCCGCCGCCATCGTGAACGCGCACCGGTTCATCTTCGACTCGCGCGACGACGCGGCCGACGTCCGGCTCGACATCCTCAACGACAAGGAGGGCGTGTGGCGCTGCCGCACGACCTTCAACTGCACCGACGCGTGCCCGCGCGGCATCCAGGTCACGAAGGCGATCTCCGAGGTCAAGCAGGCCGTCATGCGGGGCCGGGCCTGACGACGTCGCCGGGACGGGGCCGACGCTCGGCTCCGTCCAAGGCACGTCAGGGGCACCACCGATAGGCTCCGCTCCATGACCTTCGCGGACACCCGCCCCATCCTCGACCAGCTCGGCTACACGATCCGCTACGTGCAGCTCCCCGGAGAGACCCTGCACGAGCCCCCGGTCGAGGGCGCGCTCCGCGTCGTCGCGGTCGAGGGCACGGGCGACTTCGCGCTCGAGGTCGTCGACTACGGCACCGCGCGGCGTCTCGCGACCGCCCGGGGCGAGGCGGACGCGGTCGAGATGCTCCGTCGCTTCCTCAACCGGCCGTTCCCGGCGCCGAAGGACATCCCCCGGTACGAGCTCGACGGGCTCCGCGACCGGGCGGCGTCGACGTACCCGCAGCTCGCGCAGCAGGTGGCGCAGGCGGGCGAGCAGGGCCTCACGATCCAGGTGCCGGCCGGCGTGCCGGTGGACCGCGTCGGTGGCCCGGACGGCTACCTGCTGCACCCGCTCGACACCCCGCTGCCGCAGCGCTCACTGCCGCCGCACGTCGCGTCGGCACCCGAGACGCACCGCTACCTGGTCGAACGGCCGTTCCTGGTGACGGTCCGGTTCGTCCAGCCCTGGTTCGACCAGCCCGGAGGCGCGTTGCGCTTCCAGACGGCGGATCCGTCCGTCACGGTGCGCGACCTGGTCGTGGACGGTTCGCTCTCGCGGCTCCGAGTGGTCTGACCCGCGCCCCGACCGCACCACGACGAAGCGGCCCGCCCCCCGCCGGGGCGGGCCGCTTCGTCGTGGTGGTCGTGCTACCCGAGGTCGGGGCGGTCGTACTGCGCACCGGCCGGGTTCGACTCGAGGGCACCGAAGACGATCCCGGCGATCCCGACGAACAGCGCGATGAGCCAGAACGGTCCGGCCAGGTTCGCGTCGTGCACCCGGCGCCACCCCAGGGCCAGGCTCGGCACGATCGTCGCGAGCCACCAGAGCCCCCAGACCCCGCCGATCAGCAGCGCGACGACGGGCGGCCCCACGGCGTCGGACCGTGCCACGCCGTACGCGTCGGTCGAGGTGTTCGCCGCGATCCACGAGAACAGCGCGACGAGGTAGGCGCCGAGGAAGACGAGGTTGACCAGCCCGTTGGCGAGCGCCCAGAACCAGAACTCGCTCCGGCTGGCGCGCCCGTCGAACCGCGCGTACTTCTTGAAGAAGCGCGTGGCGGCGTCGAGGAAGCCGATGCCGTACCAGGGTGCCCAGAGCGGGGGCGTGCCGTCCGGCCCGACCGGGATCGGGGGCTGGAGCTGCGCGTACGGCTGGCCGTACGGCGGGAACGTCTGGCCGTACTGCTGGCCGTTCTGCTGCCCGTACGGCGCCGAGGGCTGGCCGTACGGCTGCCCGGCCGGCGGCTGCTGCCCGTCCGGCTGTCCCCACCCGGGTTCGCCGCCGGTCGTCATCGCGACCCGGTCGGTCGGTCGAACCGGGCGCCCTGCGGGTTCGACGGCAGGAACATCATGATGAACACCGCGACCGCACCGAGGAACGGGATCAGCAGCAGCAGCGCGAAGAGCCCGCTGATGTTCGCGTCGTGGAGGCGTCGCACGATGAGCGCCAGCGTCGGGATGATGAGCGCGAGTCCGACGATCCAGAAGGCCGTCCCGGCGAGCGGGTTGGTCGACATCGTCGAGAAGCCCACGTACGTCGAGGAGGTCGTGGTGGTCGTCGTGCCGGTGGCCGCCGTCAGGATGCCCGTGATGATCGACGCCACCGTGCCGATGATGGCGCTCCAGAGGTACCACCACCAGTACTCGCTGCGGCTCGCGCGGCCGCTGAACGTCGCGTACTTCTTGAAGAAGCGCGAGAACGCCTTGCCGAACGAGATGCCGTACCAGGGCGCCCAGATCGGCGGCTCGCCCCCGGGCCCGGTCGGTGCGGGCTGCTGGCCGTACGGGTTCTGCGGCGGGTACTGGTCGGTCATGGGTCCCCCTCGGGTGTTGGCTGAAGTACGAGTGCGATTCAACCAGAACGCCCCGGCCACGTCCGCGCGGGGTCAGGGGACGAGCGCGAGCTTCCCGCCGGGGTGCTGCGACTCGAGCACCTCGGCCGCGGACTTCGCCTCGGCGAGCGGGAACGTCCGCGCGACGGGGACGGCGAGCTGCCCGTCGCCCGCGAGGTCGATGAGTCGCTGCCGCACCGAGTCTCGGAACGCCTTGCTCTCCGGCTGGGCTCCGCCGATCGCCCGGATGCCGTCGGCCCCCGCACGACCGAACGCGGCGATCGTGACGATGCGCGACCGGTCCGCGACGAGCGCGAGCGAGACGTCGACGGCCTCGTCGGTCCCGACGCAGTCGAGCGCCACGTCGACGCCGTCGCCCGTGCCGTCGGCCACGAGTGCCCGGACCCGGTCCTCGAGTCCGTCGCCGTAGGCGATCCACTCACCGCCGAAGTCCGCGACGGTGTCGGCGTTGCGCTGGGATGCGGTGCCGATGACCCGCGCCCCGAGGAGGCGGAGCTGCTGCAGGAGGCTGACCCCGACGGCACCGGCGGCACCGTGCACGAGGACCGTGTCGTTCCCCGAGGCCCGGGTCACCCGGAGCATGTCCGCGGCGGTGGTGCCGGCGAGCAGGAGGTTCGCGGCTTCGGGGAAGCCGAGGGCCGCGGGCTTGGCGAACACGTCCCGTGCCGGCACCGTGAGTCGCTCGGCCCAGCCACCAGCGACCCGGAAGGCGAGGACCTCGTCACCGACCGCTCCCCCGCCGGACGCGATCTCGGTGTCCGGACCGACGGCGCTCAGGACGCCCGCGACCTCGTAGCCGATCGCGATCGGCAGGTCCGACGGGTCGCCCTGTCGGGTGTGCTTCGTGTCGGCGGGGTTCATGCCCGCAGCGCGGACGTCGATCGTCACCTCGCCGAGCCCCGGGGCCGGCACCTCGGTCTCGACGTACTCGAGGACTTCGCTGCCGCCGAACCGCGGGGCCACCCAGTGCTTCGTCATTCTCCCGACGCTACGCGCGCGGTGCCGGACGTCGTCGGGCACGCAGGGTACGGGACCGCAGCACGAGCAGTGCGGAGCCGGCGACGAGGAGTGCTCCGGCGATCGTGAGCGGCACCGTCGGGTCGCTGCCGGTGAAGGCGAGTTCCGCCGGGGAGTTCCCGGGACCACCGCTGCCCGAGCCCGCAGCGACCGGCACGGCCGGAGCGCTCGACGTCGGTGCCGAGGGAGTGGGGGTCGGCGTCGGGACCACCGCGGGAGCGCGGACGGTGAGCACGTACGTCTCGGTGTCGGCCGGGGCCGTGCCGTTGTCCGCCGTGATCGTCACCGTCGTGGTGCCGGGCGTCGTCGGGGTGCCGGAGATGACCCCGGTCGTGGGGTTGATCGTGAGCCCGGGCGGCAGGGTCCCGCCGTCCGAGTACGTCGGCGCGGGCGTCCCGGTCGCCGTCACCGGGAACGAGTAGGGCGTGCCGGCGGTCGCGGCCGTGGGGGTGCCGGACGTGATGGTCGGAGCCACCGTCTCGGAGGGGGTGCCGGGGGCCGGGCACCCGGTCGGCGCGGTGATCGTGTTCGTGTCGAGCGTGACGGCCGCGGTGCGCGCGAGCAGACGCCCGACGACCGTCGCACCCGTGGTGGCCGTGACGGACTGGTCCGCGAGGACCGTGCCCTGGAACTGTGCGGCGCTGCCGATCGTGGCCGAACTGCCGACCTGCCAGAAGACGTTGCAGGAGCTCGCGCCACCCGTGGTGAGGATGCGCGTGCCCGATCCGATCGTCAGCGTCGATGCGGCCTGGAACACCCACACGGAGTCGGCGCTGCCCGCGAGCGTCAGCGTCCCGGTGTCCGCGAGCCGAAGTGCGTCGCCGGTGTAGACGCCGGGCGACAGGCTGAGCCCGTTCAGCTCCGAGACGCCGGTCTGCGTCGGGGTCAGCGACGCAGCGACGTTGTACGCGGTCGTGGTGTCGGCCTGCGCCTGGGTCGCTGCCGCGTCGGTCTGGTGCACCGTGCCGTTCACGATCCCGTTGCCGGGTCCGCCGAACCCGGTGATCGAGGTCCCCGGGGAGAGGCCGAGGTCGCCCTGGACGGTGGTGGGTCCGGTGTTCGTGACGGTCGAGGCGCCGAGGACGCCGTACGTCGCGGCCGTGCCGAGCCCGATCGGACCGTCGATGACGGTCGCGGCCGAGGCGGGACCGGAGGACGCGAGCGCCAGCGCTGCCGCCAGTCCGATCCCGGTGCCGATGAGGGCGAGTGAGCGGACGATGGGCGTGCTGGCCATGACGGCCCCTGCCTGTTCAGGAGAGGTACCGCACAGGTGTCGAAGTCACCCGGCACTCGCCGTGCCGCGAGTCTCGCTCGCGCACCTGTGCGTGAGGGTCCCGATTGCCAGGTTCGGCGGATCCGCGGGGATCGGACACACCGGTCCGCGGCGCGATCGCCTCGCGTCCGGCGGTACCGTCGACTGGTGCCCTCCACTCCCGCAGCCCCCGACCGCACGCACCGGACGGCCGGCCCGCAGCACGCAGCCGTCGTCGTGAACCCCTCCGCGGTCGACCTCGCCGCCCTCCGCTCGGCGGTCGCCACCGAGCAGGGGTCGCTCGGCTGGGCCGACACCGCCTGGTTCGAGACCGCGGCCGACGACGACGGCCGCGCCGCCGCACGCGCCGCTCGTGACAGCGCACCCGACGTCGTGCTGGTCGTCGGTGGCGACGGCACGCTGCGGGTCGCGGCCGAGGTGCTGCACGGGTCCGGCATCCCGATCGCCCTGCTCCCGACGGGCACCGGCAACCTCTACGCACGGAACCTCGGCATCCCGATCGGTGACGTCACCGCGGCCGTCCGGTCGGCGTTCCACGGCGCTGACCGTGCCGTCGACGTCGCGTTCGCCGCGCTCACCACCGCCGACGGGGACACGACCGAGCACGCGTTCCTCGTGATGGCGGGGATCGGGCTCGACGCCCGGATGGCCGCGGACACGAACGCCGGCCTGAAGAAGCGCTTCGGCTGGCTCGCCTACTCCGACCCGATCATGCGGTCCGTGGTCGGCAACCGCCAGGTCGACCTCCGGTACCGCCTCGACGAGGGCGACGAGCACGGCATGCGGGCGCACACCGTCATCGTGGGCAACTGCGGGACCCTCACGGCCGGCCTGCTGCTCCTCCCCGAAGCGCAGCCGGACGACGGGCTCCTCGACGCGGTGGCGTTCCGCCCACGTGGCGCCTTCGGCTGGACGAAGATCGGCTACGGCCTGTCGCTCAACCGCTTCTACCACCGGACGCGCTTCGGACGGCTGCTCGCGCGCTTCCTGCCGCGGTCGCGGACGCTCGGCTACACGACGGCGCGGCGACTCGACCTCGTGCTCGACGAGCCCGAACAGCTGCAGTTGGACGGTGATCCGTTCGGCCTGGTGGCCGCTGCCAGCCTGCGCGTCGAGCACGGCGGTCTCGTGCTGCGGACGGCCTGACACGGCGGTCCGACGTGGGCGCGTGACGGACTGGAGGCGCGGTGCCAGCCGGCACCGCGCCTCCAGTCCGTCAGGTGGTTGCGTCGAGGACGCTAGGCGCGCGCGGACCGCACCCGGTCCGCGAACGCGGCGTGCAGCGGGTGCTGCTCGTCGAGCCCGGTGATCTCGGTCACGACCTCGGCGTCGCTCCGGTCCGAGCGCAGCAGCGCCTGGAGTTCGACGCTCTGCTCGTCGTCCGGCACGTCGAAATGCAGCGCGGCGCCCATGGCGTCGAGCAGCGCCGTCGGCTCCGTGCCGTCCTCGGCGAGGGCGGCGGCGGGCGACACGAAGCGCTCGTCGCGGGAGAGCTTGCGCAGCGGCTGTCGGCCGACGCGCGTCACGGTGTCGGGCAGGTGCGGGTTCTCGAAGCGCCCGATGATGGCCTGCACGTACGCACGGTGCACCTCGGGGTCGAGCTCGTGGCGGCGGACGAGCAGGTCGCTCGTCTCGGCGAGCACGGACTCGAGCTCGGACCGGACCGCGGGGATCGCGATGGCGTCCGAGATCTTGTCCGCCCCGGCGAGGAAGCCGTGGTACGCGACGGTCGCGTGCCCGGTGTTCACCGTGAAGAGCTTGCGCTCGATCGACGCGGCGAGGCCGTCGACGTAGTGGGCGCCGGGGATCTCCGGCTCGTTCCCGCCGAACGGCGTGCGGTCGACGGCCCACTCGAAGTAGGTCTCGACGGTGACGTCCAGGCCCGCGCCCTCGGGCTGCGCCGGGACGATGCGGTCGACCGCGGTGTTCGCGAAGACAGCCTTGGCGAGGGCCTGGTCGCGGACGTCGGCGGGGAGCGCCTCGACGATGAACTCGCGCAGGCGGTCGGTGGCGTTGAGGGCGTTCTCGCACGCCATCACGGCGATCGGCGCGGCGTCCGCGTCGCGCTGCTGGAGCGCCTTCGCGATGACCGGCGCGATGAACTTCAGGACGTTCGGTCCGACGGCGCAGGTGACGATGGACGCCGTGGCGATCTCGGCGACGACGGCCGATTCGTCCTGGGCGCTGTTCAGGGCACGGAAGTTCGTGACCTCGTGGTCGCGCGCGTTCTGACCGACCTCGTGCACCGTGTACGAGTCGGCAGCGGCGAGAGCGTCGATGAGGGGCGCGGCGACGTCGGCGAAGACGACCTCGTAGCCGGCCTCGTGCAGGAGCAGGCCGACGAAGCCGCGGCCGATGTTGCCCGCGCCGAAGTGGACGGCGGTGGGGGTGCTCACTCGTTGACCTCACCGAGGATCGACAGGATCGCGGCGGTGTCCGGTGCGTCGGTCAGCTTCTGGACCTCGTCCTCGTCGCTGAACACGATCGCGATCTTGGACAGGATGTCGAGGTGCTCGTTGTTGACGCCCGCGATGCCGACGACGAAGCGGACGGGGTTGCCGTCCCAGTCGATCGGGGTCGCGTAGCGGATGAACGACAGCGCCGAGGACTTGATGGCGTCCTTCGCGTCGTTCGTGCCGTGCGGGATGGCGAGGAAGTTCCCCATGTAGGTCGAGACGCTCTTCTCGCGCTCGAGCATCGCCGGGTAGTAGTCCGCCGTGACCGCGCCTGCAGCCTCGAGGATCTCGGCAGCCTCCTTCATCGCCTCCGACTTGGTCGGTGCGGTGTCCTCGGTGTGGATCCGGATCTGGCTCTCCTGCAGGACGGGCATCGGGGTTCTCCTTGCTTCGTGACGTGGCGTCGTGGACGTGTGGAGGGGACGAGCCGTGGCCCGTCCCCTCCGATACTGCACTTCGTTACTGGTTCTTGAGCTGTTCGACGACCTGGTCGTACTGCGGCGCGTTCATGAAGTTGCCGACCGACACGTGCTGTGCGTTCGGGTTCTTCTGCTTCGCGCGCTCCGTCAGCTCCTCCTGCGTGATGATCAGGTCCTCGTCACCGGAGAGGTTCGCGATCGCCTTGTTGGAGACCGTGACCCCTTCGATGCCCGCCTTCTTGATCTTGTTGCGGAGGACGCTGGCGCCCATCGCGCTGGAGCCCATGCCGGCGTCGCAGGCGAACACGAGGTTCTGGACGCGGGTGGCGGTCGCGGTGGTCGCCGAACCGACGCCGCCGAGCGAGGCCTCGGCCTCCTCCTCGTTCGCCGGGGAGTTGTTGCCGAGCAGGCCCGAGGTCGCGGCGTTGACGTCGCGGCCCTTGTTCGCCTGGAGCTTCGCCATCGCGGCGCTCATGTCGCCGCCACCGTTCGCGAGGTCACGCTTGCGGGTCGCGATGAGGAAGAACGACGCGACCGCGAACGACACCGCTGCGGACAGGATGACCGAGAGGATGACGCCGAGGAAGCTGTCCTTCGCCGTCGCACCGAGCACCGCGAAGATCGATCCGGGCGACGCCGGGGCGACGAGACCGGAGTGGAACGCGACGTTGGTCGCGACGCCCGTGGCACCACCGAGGATGACGGCGATGAACAGGACCGGCTTCTGCAGCACGTACGGGAAGTAGATCTCGTGGATGCCGCCGAGGAACTGGATGATGATCGCGCCGGGAGCGGTCGAGCGGGCGATGCCGACACCGAAGAAGGTGAAGGCGAGCAGGATGCCGAGACCCGGGCCGGGGTTCGCCTCGAGCAGGAAGAGGATGCTCTTGCCGGACTCTTGGACCTGCTGCGCGCCGAGCTGGTCGAGCACACCGTGGTTGATGGCGTTGTTGAGGAAGAACACCTTGGCCGGCTCGATGATCACGCTGGCGAGCGGGAGCAGCGAGTGCTGGACGAGGAAGTTCACCGCGTCGCCGAGGCCCTCGGCGATGAGCTTGAACAGCGGCGCGAGCCAGAAGAACCCGGCCATGGCCAACCCGAAGCCGAGGATGCCGGCCGCGTAGTTGTTCACGAGCATCTCGAAGCCCGGCTTGATCTTGCCGTCCCAGAGCTTGTCGATCTGCTTGATGAGGTACGCGCCGAGCGGCCCGCAGATCATCGCGCCGAGGATCATCGTCGTGCCGTTGGCGCCGATGATGACACCCATGGTCATGATCGAACCGACCACCGCACCACGGGTCTCGTAGACCATCCGGCCACCCTGGATCGCGATCGCGAGCGGGATGAGGTAGGTCAGGATCGGGCCGACGAGGCCGACGTTCGCGACGCCGCCCGTCTCACCGAAGCCGCCGAGGATGCCCACGGGCGTCCAGCCGGTCTCGATGAAGAAGGCGGTGATGATGCCCCACGCGATGAAGATCGCGATGTTGGGCATGACCATGCCGGAGAGGAACGTGCCGAACTTCTGAACGGCGACGCGTGCGCCGCCCCGCGAATTCGCGGGGGCGTCGGGCGCTGCAACGGACGACGTTGTCATGTGCGGTGACTTTCTGTGAGGTGCTGCTGCTGCGTGTGGAGGGGAGGTGGTGCTGGGGGGGGGGGGGTCGGATCAGGCGGCGTGCGTCGCGGCCGCGGCGGACTTGGCGGCCGCCGCCGTGCTCGCGGCGAGTGCCGCCTGTGCCATCTCGCGGGCCTGGTCGAGGGTGTGCTTGCCGAGTTCGGCGCGCACGTCGGCCAGGGCCGCGGGGGTCATGGAGAGGGTCGTGGCGCCGAGACCGACGAGCACGACGGCGAGCAGCGGGTCGGCCGCTGCCTCGCCGCAGATGCCGACGGGCTTGCCGGCGTCCGCACCCGCTGCGCCGAGCTGCGCGACGAGGCGGAGCACGGCGGGGTGCCACGGGTCCTGGTAGGACGCAACGGTGCCGAGCATGCGGTCGGCGGCCATCGTGTACTGGGTCAGGTCGTTCGTGCCGATCGACACGAAGTCGGCGGAGGTGAACACCTGCTCGGCCATCAGCGCGAGCGAGGGGACCTCGGCCATCACACCGGCGGTGCGGATCCCGAGCTCGCGGGCGAGGTCGACGAAGTACTCGGTCTCCTCGGCGTCGGCGACCATCGGGGCCATCACCCAGAGGTCGGCCTCGGTCTCGGCGTCGGCCTGGGCGAGCGCGGTGAGCTGGTCGCGGAGCACCTCGGGGTGGTTCCGGAGCGCCCGGAGACCGCGTCGACCGAGGGCCGGGTTCTCCTCGTCCTTGTCGGTGAGGAACGGCAGGGGCTTGTCGGCACCCGCGTCGAGCGCCCGGACGACGACCTTCTTGCCCGGGAAGGCCTCGAGCAGCTGCTTGTAGGAGTCCTTCTGCTCGTCGACGGTCGGCGCCTTCGGCGAGTCGAGGAAGAGGAACTCGGTGCGGAAGAGCCCCACGCCCTCCGCACCGAGAGCAACGGCGCCCGCGGCGTCGGCGGGGCTGCCGAGGTTCGCGAGCAGCGGGACGGTGTGCCCGTCGGCGAGTGCGCCGGCGGTCAGGGGCGCTGCGGCCGCGGCGAGGCGGTCGGCGATGCGCTGCTCGACGTCGGCGACGAGTTCGGCCGACGGGTCGGTCACGACGGTGCCGGCGGCGGCGTCCACGACGACGACCGTGCCGTCGGACAGGTCGTCCGCGCCGGTCACGCCGACGATCGCGGTGATGCCCTTGGCGCGGGCGAGGATCGCCGTGTGCGAGGTCGGGCCGCCGTCACGCGTGACGAGGGCGAGGACCTTGTCGAGGTCGAGGAGTGCGGTGTCGGCCGGCGCGAGGTCGCGGGCGACGAGCACGAAGGGGGTGTCCGACTCGGGCACACCCGGGGCGTGGACGCCGCGGAGCTTGGCGATGATGCGCTGGGCGACGTCGTCGAGGTCGGCGGCGCGCTCCCCCATGTACCCGCCCATCGAGACGAGCAGGTCGCGGAACTGGCCGAACGCCTCGAACACGGCGCGTTCGGCGTTGGTGCCGCCGTCGATGCGGGCGTGCACGTCGTCGAGGAGGGTCGGGTCCTGCGCCATGAGCGCCTGCGCCTCGAGCACGGCCTGGGCGTCCCCGCCGGCGAGCTGCCCCCGCTTGTTGAGGTCCTCCGCCACCGCTGCGATCGCGGCGGCCACGGCCTGCTTCGCGTCGTCCGCCGAACCGGTCAGGGCGTCCTTCGACGGTTCGCCGAGCGGGTCGGCCATGCGGAGCACGGGGCCGTGGGCGACGCCACGGCCGACGCCGGTGCCGAGCAGTTCGGACATTCGAGACTCCTTCATCTCACGCGCGCTTGCGGTGGGGTGGTTCGTTCGGTGCGCGCAGCGCGGAGACGAGACCCCGCCGGTGCGGCTGAGCAGCACCATACCCCGATCCACGTTGACAAACAAACACATCCGGGGATAAAAATGCAGAAACAGATGCCCGTTTGCGTCTGGTGGCGGATCCGTTCGGATCGCGGTCGCCGAAGACGTGCCCGGTCGTGTCCGTTCCGTTCCGACTCCCCCACCGCTTCCGAGACGACGAGGCCCCGATGTACGCACCAGAGCGCCACCAGCGCATCGTCGAACAGGCGCGTGCGCAGGGCCGGGTCGACGTCAAGGACCTCGCCGAGCTGCTCGAGGTGACCCCGGAGACGATCCGCCGCGACCTCACCTCGCTCGAGCGGCGCGGGCTGGTCCGACGTGCGCACGGTGGCGCGATCCCCGTCGAGCGCATCACCCTGCACCCGGGGGTCGGCGACCGTGGCGGCATCAACCAGGCCGAGAAGATGGTCATCGCCGAGGCCGCGCTCGGCGAGCTGCCCGAGAACGGGTCCGTCATGATCGACGCCGGCACCTCGACGATCTGCCTCGCCGAGCTGCTCCCGACCGACCGTGGCCTCACCGTCGTGACGCACTCCCTGCCCGTGGCGATGGCGGTCGCGAACCGACCGGGCATCGACCTGCACCTGCTCGGCGGCAACATCCGCAGCGACTCGCTCGCCGGCGTCGGCACGTGGACGCACCAGCTCATCGGGATGGTCAGCGTCGACGTCGCGTTCATCAGCATCAACGGCATCACGCCCGAGCGCGGCCTCACGACGCACAACATGGCCGAGGCCGCCGTGAAGTCCGCGATGATCAAGTCCGCGCGCCGCAGCATCCTGCTCGCCGACCACACCAAGTTCGGTCGCGAGGAGTTCGGCCGCGTCGCCCCGCTCGCCGCGATCGACACGATCATCACCGATCCCGGCGTGAACGCCGACCTCGTCCGCGAGGTCGAGGCCGCCGGCACCGAGGTCTTCTGGCCCGGCCGCGACTGACCCTGCGTCCCGCCCCGGAACCGCCCACCCCGCGCTCGCTACCATGAGCCAACCACCCATCGACAGGAGTACATCGATGTCCGAAGCCACCCGCACCGTCACCGTCGCCAGCGCGTCCGGCCTGCACGCACGCCCGGCCTCCCTCTTCGTCCAGACCGTGACCGCGTCCGGCCACCAGGTCACGATCGCGAAGGGCGACAAGTCCGGGAACGCCGGCAGCATCCTCGCGCTCCTCGGCCTCGGCATCGAGAACGGCGACGAGGTCACCCTCACGGTGAACGGCGACGACGCCGAGACCACCGCGGACAGCCTGGTCGAGTTCCTCAAGACGGACCACGACGCGGCCTGACGACAGGACGGACGGGAGGCGCGGTGCCAGCTGGCACCGCGCCTCCCGTCCGTCGTCCGGTCGCCCCTACTGCTCCTGCCCCAGCGGCGGGATCGGGCGCAGCTCGCCCCAGGCGAAGGCGCTCTCAGCGATGAAGTCCTGCAGGTCGTCGGCGATCTTCAGCAGCATCTCCGGTTCCCCGTCGCGGAGCCACAGCCACGAATCGCCGTCGTCCCCGGCGATCGACCAGGCGAGCGCCATCCCCTCGTCGGCGACCTCGGTGTCGACCACCCGCCGCAGTCGTTCGGACCAGTCGCTGTACACCCAGAACTCCGCTCCCCGGAACTCCTCCGGACGCAGCATCTGCTCGGCCACGGGACGGAACGCGGCGAGCAGCTCCCCCACGGTCATCACGACGGTCACGGCGCGAGCCTACGACCGGCGCAGCCGTGTCGGCACCCGCCGATAGGGTGTTCTGCATGACACGCCTGCGCCTCGCATCCGTCAACGTGAACGGCATCCGTGCCGCGTTCCGGAAGGGCATGGGCGACTGGCTCGCCACCCGCGACGTCGACGTACTCGCCCTGCAAGAGGTCCGCGCGTCGAGCGACGACCTCGCCGGGCTCCTCGGCGACGAGTGGGACATCGTGCACGACCCCGCGACCGCGAAGGGTCGGGCGGGCGTCGCGATCGCCTCCCGCCACAGCGCGCACGTGCACCGCGTCGCGCTCGGTGCGGACGACTTCGACTCCGCCGGGCGCTGGCTCGAGGCCGACTACGAGATCGGCGGCACCACGGTGACGGTCGTCTCGACGTACGTGCACTCGGGCGAGGTGGACACCCCGAAGCAGGACGAGAAGTGGAAGTTCCTCGACGCGATGACCGAGCGGCTGCCGAAGCTCCGCGAGCACAACCCGCTCGCGGTCGTCGTCGGTGACCTCAACGTCGGGCACGACCAGCGGGACATCAAGAACTGGAAGGGCAACGTCAAGCGCGCGGGCTTCCTGCCGCGTGAGCGTGCCTACTTCTCGCGGTTCTTCGGCGAGCAGGGGGCCCAGGTCGAGGGCGCCGACGGCACCACCGGGCCCGGTCTCGGCTGGGTCGACGTCGGTCGCGCCCAGGCCGGCGACGTCGAGGGGCCGTACACGTGGTGGTCGTGGCGCGGTCAGGCGTTCGACAACGACACGGGCTGGCGGATCGACTACCAGATGGCGACCCCGGAGCTCGCCGCGAAGGTCACGCAGTACACGGTCGACCGCGCCGCCGCGTACGACCAGCGATGGTCCGACCACGCCCCCGTGGTCGTCGACTACGAACTCTGACCCGCACCCCCACACTTCTCCAGCACAGGACAGCACCATGACCAAGACGCGCATCTTCTCGGGCATCCAGCCCTCGGCCGGTTCCCTCCACCTCGGCAACTACATCGGCGCGCTCATGCAGTGGCGGACGCTGCTCGACGACTACGACGCCATCTACTGCGTCGTCGACATGCACGCGATCACGTCCCCGCAGGACCCGGCCGAGCTCCGCGCGAACACCCGGGCGACGGCCGCGCAGTACATCGCCTCGGGCATCGACCCGACCAAGGCGACGCTGTTCGTGCAGTCGCACGTCCCGGCGCACGCCGAGCTCGCGTGGGTGCTGAACACGCTCACCGGCTTCGGCGAGGCGAGCCGGATGACCCAGTTCAAGGACAAGTCCGCCCGGCAGGGCACCGAAGCCGCGTCGGTCGGGCTCTTCACGTACCCGATCCTGATGGCGGCGGACATCCTGCTGTACGACACGAAGGTCGTGCCGGTCGGTGACGACCAGCGGCAGCACGTCGAGCTCACCCGCGACCTCGCCGGGCGCTTCAACTCGCGGTTCGGCGACACGTTCGTCGTACCGGAGGCCCGGATCCTCACCGACACGGCGCGGATCTACGACCTGCAGGACCCGACGAGCAAGATGAGCAAGTCGGCCGCGTCCGACAACGGCCTCATCCGCCTGCTCGACGACCCGAAGCGCACCGCGAAGAAGATCCGCTCGGCGGTCACCGACACCGAGCGCGAGATCCGGGCCGACCGTCAGGCGAAGCCGGGCGTGACGAACCTGCTGTCGATCCTCTCGGCGTTCACCGGCACCCCGGTCGCCGCGCTCGAGGAGTCGTTCCAAGGCAAGGGCTACGGCGACCTGAAGGGCGAGGTCGCCGACGCCGTCGTGGCCGAGCTCGAGCCCGTGCGTGCCCGCACACTCGAGCTGCTCGACGACCCGGCCGAGCTCGACCGGCTCCTCGCCGTCGGCGCCGAGCGTGCCGAGTCGATCGCCGCCGAGACCCTCGCGAAGGTCTACGAGCGCATCGGCTTCGTGCCCCGCACCCGGCGCTGACCGTGCGCCCCGTCACGCTGTCGTCTGCCCGGGTGCACCTCGACGTGCCCACCCGGGCGGACGCGACGGCGATCACCGAGGCCTGCCATGACCCGGACATCGTGCGCTGGACGACGATCCCCACGCCGTACACCGCCCGGGACGCCACGACCTTCGTCGACGCGCTCGTCGGTCCGGGCTGGGCCTCCGACCGCGAGTACACCTGGGCGATCCGTCGGACGGGGTCCACCTGGCTCGAGGGGATCATCGGGTACCGCACTGCGCGGCGCGACCTCGGCTTCTGGCTCGCACCCTCCGCACGCGGCGCCGGACTGATGCACGACGCCGTGAGCCTCGTGCTCGACTGGGCCTTCGCGCAGGGTGCGCCGGACGTGTACTGGGAGTGCTACGCCGGCAACACCGCCTCGGCCTCGGTCGCCCGTGCCGCGGGGTTCTCGTACACCGGCACCGGCGACGCGCTCATCCCCGGGCGGGACGGCGCTCCGACGACAGCGTGGAAGGGGCTCCGGCGGGCCGACGGCGCTCCCGCGTCCGACCTGCCGTGGCCGGCCGAGACGACGACGGCACGCCCGGATGACGCGTCACCGACCGTTCGCGGATAGTCTCGGACCGTGACCGTCACCCCTCGGCCGTCGGACTCCGCGGCCTCCCCCGCAGCGCACCCCTCGGTCTCGCCGGCCGAGCTCCGTGCGATGCGCCGTGGCCTCGAGCTCGCGGCCCTCGGCCCCGCGGTCGGTGACCACGTCCGCGTCGGCGCCGTGATCCTCTCCCCCGACGGAGCGGTCCTCGCCGAGGGCTGGCACAAGGGCGCCGGCACCCCGCACGCCGAGGTCGACGCGATGTCGAAGGTCGACCCCGCACACCTGGTCGGCGCGACCGCCGTCGTCACCCTCGAACCCTGCAACCACACCGGTCGCACCGGTCCGTGCGCCGTCTCCCTGCTCGAAGCGGGGATCGGCCGCGTCGTGTACGCCGTCGACGACCCCGGGCCGGCAGCCCACGGGGGTGCCGAGCGACTCCGGTCCGGCGGAGTCGACGTCGTCTCGGGCGTCCTCGCCGACGAGGTCGAGGACTTCCTCGAGCGCTGGCTCCTCTCGGTGCGCCTCGGACGCCCGTGGGTGACGGTGAAGTGGGCATCGAGCCTCGACGGCCGGGCTGCAGCAGCAGACGGCACGAGCCAGTGGATCACCGGTGCGGCCGCACGCCAGCACGTCCACGAACAGCGCGCCGCGCACGACGCGATCCTCGTCGGGACGGGCACGGTCCTCGCCGACGACCCGAGCCTCACCGCGCGGGGCGACGCCGGGGAACTCCTCGCCGACCAGCCCGTCCCGGTGGTGTTCGGCGACCGGCCGGTCCCGGACGACGCCGCGGTCCGCCGCCACCCTCGCGCCCTGCTGACGCTGTCCGGCCACGACCTCGCCGCCTCGCTCCAGGCACTGCGGGACCACGGCGTGCACTCGGTGTTCGTCGAGGGCGGACCCACCGTCGCCTCGGCGCTCATCGCGGCGGGTCTGGTGGACGAGTACCTCGTCTACCTCGCGCCCGTCCTGCTCGGCGGCCCCCGTGTCGCCCTCCGTGACGTCGGTGTGGGAAGCATCGGCGAGCGTCGGCGGTTGGACGTACTATCGACCACCAGCCTCGGCCCCGACCTGCTGGTCCGAGCACGACCCCACCGCGCACCCCGGCCGGCGGCGGCCGAGCCCGGGATCGCGGGGCCCCAGAACGACCGGAGCACCACATGACCGATGCACTCACCTCCCCCACCCCCGGGAGCCCGGTCCAGTTCGAGGTGTCGACGAACGTCCCGACCACGCACGGCACGTTCGAGATGCGCGCGTACCGCGACCTCGTGACGAGCGCCGAGCACGTCGCGATCATCGCCACCGGCCCGGACGGCGCAGCACCGCGCGACGGCGCCCTCGTCCGGGTGCACTCGGAGTGCCTGACGGGCGAGGCGTTCGGGTCCCTCAAGTGCGAGTGCGGCCCGCAGCTCGACGCCGCGCTCGACACGATCGCGGCCGAGGGCGGCGTCGTGATCTACCTCCGCGGGCAAGAGGGCCGCGGCATCGGTCTCATCAACAAGCTCAAGGCCTACCGCCTGCAGGAGGACGGCCTCGACACGCTCGACGCGAACCTCGCGCTCGGTCTCCCCGCCGACTCGCGGGCGTACGGCGGCGCGGCCGGCATCCTCGCCGACCTCGGCATCACCACCGTCCGCCTCCTGTCGAACAACCCGGAGAAGCGTCGCCAGCTCGAGGAGCACGGCATCACGGTCGAGAGCCTGGTGCCGCTGGTCGTCGGCGTCTCCGCGCAGAACGCGGCGTACCTCGACACGAAGCGCGACCGGATGGGGCACCAGCTCCCCGCGCACCTCGAAGCGGGCAGCCCGCTGGCCTGACCGAGCGCCGGCCCGACCCGGCCACGATCCAGCGGATTCGCAGGTTCACGACATCTGTCGTACAATGGTGGCCCCCGTCACAAGCGGTACACCACCCCGAACCGAACGCACCCGATCAGTGCCCGCGCCACCCCGCGCGAACCGATCGGTGTCCGCCGTCCGGAACACCGCTGCGCTCCCCCCGAGCGTCATCCACGGAGTCTCCTCACCCCATGTCCGCCGCACCGGCACCCGCATCCCCGAAGACCGCAGGCAACCCGCGCTCCCGCGTCGTGATCGCCAGCCTCGTCGGCACCTCCATCGAGTTCTACGACTTCTACGTCTACGCGACCGCCGCGGTCCTCGTCTTCCCGACGCTCTTCTTCCCGAACGAGGACCCGACGGCATCGCAGCTGTCCTCGTTCGTCACGTTCGCCCTCGCGTTCTTCGCCCGCCCGGTCGGGTCGATCATCTTCGGCCACTTCGGCGACCGCGTCGGCCGCAAGGCGACCCTCGTGGCGTCCCTGCTCGTGATGGGCACCGCGACGTTCCTCATCGGCTGCCTGCCGACGTTCGACTCGATCGGCATCTGGGCGCCGGTGCTCCTCGCCGTGATGCGCTTCGCCCAGGGCGTCGGGCTCGGTGGCGAGTGGTCGGGGGCGGCACTGCTCGCGACCGAGAACGCCCCGAAGGGCAAGCGCGGGGTGTTCGGCTCGATGCCGCAGCTCGGTGCCCCGATCGGCTTCCTGCTCGCCAACGGCCTGTTCATCGCGATCAACGCGGCGATGCCCGCCGGCGCCGACGGCACCCCGAACCCGGACTTCCAGGCCTGGGGCTGGCGACTCCCGTTCCTGCTGTCGGCCGTCCTGGTGATCGTGGGCCTCTACGTGCGGTTCAAGCTCGTCGAGTCGACGGTGTTCCGTGGCGTCCAGGAGTCCGGTTCGGTCGCCAAGGTCCCGCTCGGCCGGGTGTTCCGCACCTCGTGGCGCGCCGTGATCGTCGGCACCTTCGGCATGGTCGCGACCTACGTCCTCTTCTACTTCATGACGACGTTCACGCTGTCCTACGGCACCACGGGCGCCGAGGCCGGCCCCCTCGTCCCGAAGATCGGCCTCGGCTACACCCGTGGCGAGTTCCTCACGCTGCTCATGATCGGCGTCGTGTTCTTCGGCATCTTCACGCCGATCGCAGGCATCCTCGCCGACAAGTTCGGTCGTCGTCGCACGCTCATCCCGACCACGATCGGCATCGCGCTCTTCGGCCTGACGTTCCAGTTCTGGTTCGCCGCGTCGACCGGTCCGATCACGGTGGTGACGTTCCTGATCGTGGGACTGTCGCTGATGGGCCTGACGTTCGGTCCGATGGGCGCCCTGCTGCCGGAGCTCTTCCCGACGAACGTGCGCTACACGGGTTCGGCGATCGCCTACAACGTCGCGTCGATCCTCGGCGCTTCGCTCGCTCCGACCATCGCGCTCGCGCTGTGGCAGCCGGACGGCAACATCTTCCTGGTCGGGCTCTACCTCACGATCGCCGCGGTCGTGACGCTCGTCGCCCTGTTCTTCATCCGTGAGACGAAGAGCGCCGCGCTCGACGCGGCGGACACCGCCGGTGAACCGGACGCAGCACCGGTGGACGCGCGCGCCTGACGCGACCACCTGCACAGACGGGAGGCGCGGTGCCGGCTGGCACCGCGCCTCCCGTCCGTCGTCAACCCGGGTTGACATCCGTCGGTGTGTCAATGTAGGTTGACACGCGTGGACCGACCGACCATCACGAGCCTCGCCGCCGGCGCAGCCGGAGACGACCCGTTCTCCGCCCTCGCCAGCGTGCGCGAACTCCGTCGTGAGCTCGACCGGACCGAGGAACTCGCCGCCCGACGTGCCCGGAACGCCGGCGCCTCGTGGCAGGAGATCGCGACGCTGCTCGGCGTCAGCCGCCAGGCAGTGCACAAGAAGTACGGCAGAAACTAGGAACACGATGAGCTCCCCCTTCGCCAGACCCAAGAAGACCGACGGTCCCCGCGCCACGTTCGGCCGACTGCTGAGCTACCTGTTCGAGAACAAGCCCGCGATGGTCGTCATCATCGTGCTGAGCGTCCTCGGTGCCGGTGCGTCCCTCGCGCAGCCGCTGCTCGTCAACCAGGTCATCACCGCCGTCCAGCACGGCAACACGCTGAGCACCCTCGTCTGGCTGCTCGTCGGACTCGTCATCGTCGCGGGTGTCCTCAACGGTGTGCAGCACTTCCTGCTGCAGCGCGCGGGTGAAGGCGTCGTCCTGTCCACCCGGCGGAAGCTCATCGCTCGCATCCTCAACCTGCCGATCTCCGAGTTCGACACGCGCCGCACCGGCGACCTCGTCTCCCGCGTCGGCAGCGACACGACACTGCTGCGCGCCGTGCTGACGCAGGGCCTCATCGAGTCGATCGGCGGCGCCCTGACGTTCATCGGCGCCATCATCGCGATGGCCGTCATCGACCCGCTGCTCCTCGGCATCGTCGTCGTCATCGTGCTCGTCGCGATCGTCGTCGTCGGCGGGCTCAGCCGCCGCATCCGCGTCGCGTCGAAGCGCGCGCAGGAGAAGGTCGGCGACCTCACCGCGGCGGTCGAACGCGGCATCGGTGCCGTCCGCACGATCCGTGCCGCCGGTGCCACCGAGCGCGAGGTGCACGAGGTCGACGGCCACGCGACCGAGGCCTACCGTCGTGGCCTCGACATCGCGCGGATGTCGGCGTTCGTGGTGCCCGTCGCGAGCATCGTCATGCAGGTCGCGTTCATCGCCGTCCTCGGCGTCGGTGGTGCACAGGTCGCAGCCGGCACCATCACGATCGCGACGCTCATCACGTTCATCCTGCTGCTCTTCATGATGATCATGCCGCTCGGCCAGGCCATGGGCGCTGCCGTCGCCGTCGCCCAGGCGCTCGGTGCGCTCGGCCGGATCGAGGAGATCCTGCACCTCCCGACCGAGGCGCAGGACGACCAGGCCGTCCGCGTCGCCGCCGCGGTGGAGAGCGACGACGCGATCGCCTTCGAACACGTGTCGTTCCGGTACGCGCGTCCGGCCCAGGCCTCCGGTGCGGACGGCGCCGAGCCGGCCGTCGACGACGACACCGCCTCCGACGACGTGGTGCTGCACGACGTGTCCTTCCGGGTCCCCCGCGGATCGCGGGTCGCACTCGTGGGTCCGTCCGGCGCGGGCAAGTCGACCACACTCGCCCTCATCGAACGGTTCTACGACCCGACCGACGGCGTCATCCGGCTCGGCGGCGTCGACGTCCGTGGCCTCGACCGCGCCGAGCTCCGCGCGCAGATCGGGTACGTCGAACAGGACGCTCCGGTGCTCGCCGGCACGATCCGGGCGAACCTGCTGCTCGGTTCACCGGACGCCACCGAGGACGACTGCGTCCGCGTGCTCGAGGCCGTCAACCTCGGCGAGGTCCTGCACCGCGACCCCCGCGGCCTCGACGCCCAGGTCGGCGAGGACGGCGTCATGCTCTCCGGCGGTGAACGGCAGCGGCTCGCGATCGCCCGGGCACTCCTCGCCGCTCCGCCGATCCTGCTGCTCGACGAGTCCACCTCGTCGCTCGACGGCGTCAACGAGCAGAAGATGCGCCTCGCGATCGACGCCGTGGCCGAGGACCGCACGCTGCTCGTGATCGCGCACCGACTGTCCACGGTGGTGGACTCGGACGTGATCGTCGTGCTCGAGCACGGCCGGGTCGTCGGCGTCGGGACCCACTCGGAACTCGTCGAGTCGACGCCGCTCTACCGCGACCTGGCGAAGCACCAGCTGCTCGTCTGAAGCCGCGGAGGGCCACCGCCCGACTTCCGCGCGCTGGGGTCAGAGGAGCGCGCCGTCGGGGTTCGCCAGTCCCTCGTCCATGTCGCTGTGGTCGACGTGCCCACCTGCGGCGCGGATCTCGTCGAGCGCCCGCGCACTCCGGGCGTCGTCCACCCCGACCACCAGGTCGTCGTAGACCGCGACGTCGTATCCCGCCGCCCGGGCGTCGAGCGCCGAGGCGCGCACGCAGTGGTCGGTGGCGATGCCGACCACGTCGATCGTCACGACGCGGCGCTCGGCGAGGACCTCGGGCAGCGGGACGCCGTCCTCGGTGCGCGCCTGGAACGCCGAGTAGTCCGGCGTGCCCTGCCCCTTGAAGACGTGCACGTCGATCGGAGCGGTGTCGAGCCGCGGGTGGTACTCGGCCCCCGGGGTCCCGGCGACGCAGTGCACCGGCCAGGTCGTCTCGTAGTCCGGACCCTCGGGACCGGCGAAGTGGCCGCCGTTGTCGTCGTCGCCGTGGTGCCAGTCGCGGGAGCCGACGATGAGGTCGTACTCGTCGGCGTGCCGACCGAGGAACGCGGTGATGCGTCGCGCGAGGTCGTCCCCGCCGGTCACACCGAGGGCACCGCCCTCGGTGAAGTCGTTCTGGACGTCGACGACGAGGAGTGCCCTGGACATGGGTCCATCCAACACCCGCGGCCTCAGGAGCCGGTGAGCCTGCTCCCGCACGAGTACGTCGCCGCCGTCACCGCGTCGAGTGCGGGCAGCGCCGCGGCCCGCGAGGACCCGATCGCGTAGAAGGCGAACGTCAGCCGGGTGCCGTCGGCCGCGTCGATGTAGCCGCCGAGGGTGTTGGCGCTGTCGATCCACCCGGTCTTCGCGTGCACCTTGCCCCGGGCGACGGCGTTCGCCCCGGTGAACCGACTGGCCAGCGTGCCGGACTGCCCGGACACCGGCAGGGCGTTCGCGAGCGTCCCGAGGCCCTTCGCACCAGCGGCGACCTGCACCATGAGGTGCGCGACGAAGTTCGGCGACACGGCGTTCGCGGCGCTCTCCCCCGAGCCGTCCTTGATGACGATGCCGGCCGGGTCGACGCCGTACGACTTCAGGGCCGCCTGGTACACGGCGGTCAGCGAGGCCGCGGAGCCGTCCGAGCCGGACTCCTTCGACGAGATCCGCGCGAGCATCTCGGCGAGGGTGTTGTCCGAGTTCGGGATCATCTGCCCGATGAGCGTCGACACCGGCTGCGAGGAGACCGTGGCGATCGTGTCCGTGCTGGTCGTCGCACGTTTGACGATCTGCGCGTTCCCCGCACCGGCGACCCCGGCGTTCGCGAGGGCCGTGCGGAACAGGTCCCCGGCGCGACCGACCGGGTCGGTGGAGCGCGGCGAGGTCTGGGCACCCGGGTTCGCGCGGTCACCGTCGACCATGAGCGCCGTGACGTTCGGCTGGTAGCCGATCGTCCGCTCGCTCACCGGCCAGGTGGGGTCCCAGGCGTCGGCGTCGTTCCAGTACGTGTCGTCCGTGACGATCGTCGTCACCGGGGTGTTGCCGAGCTTCGCCTTCACCTGCTGGGCGAGCTGCGCGAGCGTCGGGGCGCCCGGGTACACCGTCGCTCCGCCTGCCGAGAGCGTGGCGTCACCGTGGCCGACGAGGGCGATCGCACCGCCGGACTCCTTCGTCACGGTGGTCGGGATGCGGTGGTCGCCGCCGAGGACGGCCAGCGCGGTCGCCGTCGTCAGGGTCTTCATCACGCTGCCGGTCTGTGCGGCCTCGTCACCGTTGCGCGAGAACAGCACCTCGCCGGTCTTCGCGTTCATGACGTACCCCTCGAACGCGCCGAGGCCGCTCGCCGAGGCGGCGTTCGTGATCGTGCAGGTCCGGAGGGCGGAGGGGCCCGCGGCGTCGTCCGGCACCGCGCGGCCGCTCGGCGTCGGTGTCGGGGTGGGGGCGGCCGTCGTCGGTGCGGGGCTGCTCGACGCGGTGGCGGACGCCGTCGCGGCCGCCGTGGTGGTCGGGGTGGGCATCGTCGCCGCTGCCACGGCCACGGCACCGCCGGACCCGAGCACGAGCACGGCCGCGAGGCCACCCGCGATCCACGGCACCGGGCGGCGGGCGAACGAGGCGCGGACGGCGGTGCGCGCGTCGCGGAGGCGGTCCGCGACGCCGCGCGGTGAAGGCTGCTGGTCGGACATCGCGAACGATCCTACGGAACTGCGGGAGGAGCCTCCAGGCCCACTTCCCGGATCCGGACGTTCCGCGCCCTTCCGGGCGTCAGCCGTCGGTCGGTCGCGTCAGCCGTCGGCCGGGTACCGGACGCCGACCTGTCGGCGGGCCTCGTCCATGAGGGCCATGATCGCGACGGTCTCCTCGGGGTCCATCGGGCCGCCCTCGTGGGTGCCGGACTCGACCATCGACTCGAACGCGCGGACCTCGTGCGCGTAGCCGGTGAGTTCCTCGCGCCCGTCGAACTCCTCGACGACGTTCCCGTCGCGGTCGCGGAGCCGCCAGGTCGTCGGCGTGAACCACGTCGAGTCCAGGTCGATGCGGCCGTCCTCGCCGATGACCGAGGCGGTGTTCGGACTGCGGAGGTCGAGCCCGAAGTGGAGCATCGACTGGGTCCCGCCCTCGTGCGTCAGCACCAGGCCCATCTGGGTGTCGACGCCCTGCTCGCTCAGGGTGCCCGCGGCGACGACCGACGTGGGCACGCCGAGGACGTCGACCGCGAAGGAGATCGGGTAGATGCCGAGGTCGAGCATCGCGCCACCGCCGAGCGCCGGGTCGTTCAACCGGTGTGCCGGGTCGGACGGCAGCGCCTGGTGGTGCGTCGCCTCGACGAGCCGGACCCGCCCGATGCGGCCCTCGGCCACGAGCTCGCGGATCATCGACATCTGCGGGAGGAAGCGCGTCCACATCGCCTCCATGACGGCGACGTCGGCGCGCCGGGCGGCGTCGACCACCAGGCGGGCCTCGTCCGCCGTGATCGTGAAGGCCTTCTCGACGAGGACGTGCTTGCCGGCCTCGATGGCGAGCAGTGCGTCCGCCGCGTGCCGCGAGTGCGGTGTCGCGACGTACACGGCGTCGACGCCGTCGTCGGCGACGAGGTCCTCGTAGGAGCCGTGCGCCCGCGGGATCCCGAACTCGGCCGCGAACGTCTCGGCGCTCGCGAGCGTCCGGCTGCCGACCGCGACGAACTCGACCCCCGCGGCCGTGCAGTCGCCCACGAAGGACCGTGCGATGCCGCCCGTACCGATGACTCCCCAGCGAACCGTCATAGGACCTGTCTACCAGGGGCCACTGTCGGCACACCGCGGTCCGCCCGCAGCACTTTGGTATGGACTGCACTGGTGATTGCCAGCTAGCGTGCTGCTGCACCCCCTGAACGGGGGTCCAGCGGTCGCGTCCGACGGCCGCTCCCCCAGCAGAAAGCGATCAGGTCCTCCATGCGCCGATCCGTCCTGTCCGTCGTCGCCACGAGCGCGGCCATCGTCATCACCTCGACCCTCGTCGGTGTCACCCCGGCGACCGCGCACGACTGGGGATCGCCCGGACACGGCTGGGCACCGCCGGGACACTCGGCCGACGCGGGACTGCAGCCCCGGACGCAGTTCACGATGGCGGCCGACGGCTCCTCCGGCGCGAGCCAGGGCGGCGAGGGCATCCCGAACATCGACTCGGTCAAGAAGACCATCGCGACGTACTACGGCGACCCCGGCACCGGACTCGCGAACCGCACCGACTCCCCCTACATCCGCGAGATGCGGTCCATCATCGACCGGCAGAGCGCCCAGCTGCAGCGCATCCACGACGCCGCGGTCCGTCGCGGCGAGAAGCCCGCGATCGTCCTCGACGCCGACGACACGACGCTGTGGACCTACGACATGGAGGTCGCGGACATGCACTTCGTGTTCGACCCGGCCCGCCAGGACGAGTGGGTGCAGGACGAGCGCTTCCCCCCGACGCCGTCGATGGTCGGCTTCGTGAACCGGGCGCAGTCGCTCGGGTTCACGGTCTTCGGACTCACCGGTCGGAACGACGACCAGAAGGCCGCCACCGTCCAGAACCTGTCGAAGGTCGGCTACACCGCGTTCGCCCAGGACCGCTTCTTCACGAAGTGGACCGGAGTCGGTGCGTCCCAGCAGCCGTCGTACATCACCTGCGCCACGGCGAAGTGCACGACCGTCGAGTACAAGGCGCTCACGCGGAAGCACATCGAGCAGGACCTCGGCTACGACATCGCGCTCAACGTCGGTGACCAGTGGAGCGACCTGCAGGGCGGGTACGCCGACCGCTCCGTGAAGCTGCCGAACCCGACCTACTACCTGCCCTCGGCCGACCTGCCCGGCCTGTCCGAGCCGCGCTTGACGCCCCGCACGCACTTCACCATGGCCGCCGACGGCTCCTCCGGCGCCACCCAGAGCGGCGAGGGCATCCCGAACATCGACTCCGTGAAGTCGACCATCGCGACGTACTACGGCGACCCCGGCACCGGCTTCGCGAACCGCACCGACTCGCCCTACATCCGCGAGATGCGCTCCATCGTCCGGAAGCAGGCTCCCGTCGTCGCCGCCCAGTGCGCCGTCGGCCGGAAGCTCCACCGCAACCCCGCCATCGTGCTCGACGCCGACGACACCACCCTGTGGACCTACGACATGGAGGTCGCCGACATGCACTTCGTGTTCGATCCCGCCCGCCAGGACGAGTGGGTGCAGGACGAGCGCTTCCCCGCCACCCCGTCGATGACCTCGCTCGTGTCGATCGCCCAGCGCTCCGGCTGCACGATCATCGGGCTCACCGGGCGCAACGACGACCAGAAGACCGCCACGATCGGGAACCTGCAGAAGGTCGGGTACCCGCAGTTCGCGGCGACGCAGCGCGGGACGCAGACGTACTACACGAAGTGGACCGGCGTCGGGGCCTCGCAGCAGCCGTCGTACATCACCTGCGCCACGGCGAAGTGCACCACCGTCGAGTACAAGTCGCAGACCCGTGCGCACATCGAGTCGCGCTCGGGTGGGCGGTACGACGTGGTGGCGAACTTCGGCGACCAGTACAGCGACCTGCTCGGTGGGTCCGCGGACCGGAGTGTGAAGCTGCCGAACCCGACGTACTACCTACCCTGAGGCCGGGTCGGGCCCGGCGCGCAGGCGCCCGGCCCGGCTCGGGCCCGGCTCGGGCCCGGCGGCCGGGCCGGGCCCGGCGCCCGGCGCCCGGTTCGGGAAGCAGAAAGCCCCGGTCAGACACTGTCTGACCGGGGCTTCTCGGAGCCGCCTGTCGGAATCGAACCGACGACCTATTCATTACGAGTGAATCGCTCTGCCGACTGAGCTAAGGCGGCGGACGCTCCGTTGCCGGAGCGGCACGGGACACGACTATACAGGTTCAGACGAGCGAACGCGAAACGAGCGCGTCGAGGTCGGCGAACGACCGTTCGAGCTCGTCGACGAGGTGGGTGTCCGACCCCGCGTCCGACCACTCCCACCACGCGTGCCGCAGCGCAGCCAGTGCCACGAGGGACGCCAGCCGCGCCCGACGACGCCGCTCCGGGGTCTCGCCGGAGGCGTCCGGAGCTCCGTCCGCGGCCGCCGCGAAGCGCGCCACGATGGCCCCCTCGATCGCCGCCTGGAACTCCTTCATCGACTCCATCCGCCGGCTGAAGAGCTCCGGCGCGGCGCGGAGCACCTGCTGCCGCTCCTCGATCAGCCCGCGCTCCTCGATGAGTTCGCGCGTCGAGTGCACGAGCAACGCCCCGAGGTCGGCCAGCAGGTCCCCCGTCGGCCCACCGGCCACGAAGTCCGCGAGGGTGTCGTCGTCCGGCAGCGTGGGATCGTCGCCGAGGATCGCGCCTTCCTTGTTCGAGAAGTAGTTGAAGAACGTCCGCGGCGACACGTCCGCACGCCGCGAGATCTCGTCGACCGTCACCGCCGCGAGCCCCTCCTCGATCGCGATGCGGAGCGCGGCCTGCTGGATCGCGAGTCGGGTGGCGCGGCGCTTCCGCTCGCGCAGGCCGGGTTCTGCGTCGGACATGCGGTGATTGTCCCATGCGCGGGGGCGCGGGCGGATGGGGAACGTCACAGGGTGCGGTTCGGGACGGCCTGGAGGCGCGGTGTGAGCGCGTCCTGCATCTCACCTCGGGCAGGTGGTCCCGCCCAGGGCGCGGGTCAGCGGCGCGCGCGGGCGATGGTGACGAGCAGCGCCTCGAGCGCGAGGAGGGCCGCCACGTTCGCGGCGATGCGCTGCCGAGCGAGCGCGATGGCGTCGAGCACCTCGAGCGCAGCGGCCGGGGGCACCGACTGCAGCGCGTGGTCGAGCTGTTCCCGCATCGCGAGGTTCACCGGTTCCGCCGGCGCCCCGAGCCCGAGCAGCAACAGGTCACGGTACAGCGACGAGACATCGACGAGGATCCGGTCCAGCCCGTCCCGGAGGCTCCGCGTCGCCCGACGCTTCTGGTCTTCCTCGAGCAGGCGCAGCTGCGAACGGAGTGCCGGCGGGATCGTGCCGCCGGGCTCGATGCCGAGCGAGCGCATCGCGGCGTCACGTTCCTCGGCGTCGCGCTGCTGCGTGATCGCCTTGGCGTCCTCGTCGGCGACGGCGAGCAGGTCGGCGGCGGCCATCACGGCGTCTCCGACGGTCCGGACGCCGAGCACTGTGCTGAGCGTGCGGCGTCGACGGTCGCGGGCGTCCTCGCTGGTGGCGAGACGCTGTGCCATGCCGATGTGGCTCTGCGCCTGGCGTGCGGCGTCCATCGCGAGGACGCGGTCCACACCGGTCCGGGCGACGAGCAGGTCTGCGACGGACTCGATGCCCGGCACGCGGAGGCGGACCGACCGCACGCGCGACCGGATCGTCGGCAGCAGGTCGGCCTCGCTCGGGGCGCAGAGGATCCACACGGTGCGCTCCGGCGGTTCCTCGAGCGCCTTGAGGAGCAGGTTCGACGTGCGTTCCGTCATGCGGTCCGCGTCCTCGATGATCACCACGCGGTACCGGCCGACGGAGGGCGAGTAGTGCGACGACGTGACGAGCTGCCGGATCTCGTCGATGGTGATGATGACCCGCTGCGTCGTCAGGACCGAGACGTCGGGGTGGGTCTTCGCGGTGATCTGCTGGAGCGTGTGGTCGTCGTCCGGACCGTTGCCGACGAGTGCGGCGGCGAAGGCGGACGCGACGTTCGACCGGCCGGAGCCGGGGGGCCCGGTGATCAGCCACGAGTGCGTCATGCCACCGGTGCCGTCGGGCGACTCGGCCGCGTTGCGGAGCGACGCGACCGCTTCCTCTTGCCCTGTCAGGCCGTCCCACACGCTCACGGGATCATCCTGCCAGCCGCCACCGTCATCCCTCGACGATCCCGACCAGTGGACCGACCGCGGCACGGATCGCGCGCTGGACGTCCGCGGCCGGGGCGGACGCGTCCACGACGAGGAAGCGCTCGGGCTCGGCGGCGGCCATGTCGAGGAACGCCTGGCGGACCGTCTCGTGGAACGTCTCGGCCTCGGACTCGAGTCGGTCGAAGGTGTCGCCGCGCGCCGCGGCCACCCGCGCACGCCCGACGGTGACGTCGAGGTCGAGCAGGATCGTGCGGTCCGGCGTGAGCCCGTCCGACGCCCAGTCCGACACCGAACGGATGTGCTCGGCGCCGAGGCCGCGCGCGACCCCCTGGTACGCCACCGAGGAGTCGATGTACCGGTCCTGCAGCACCACGTCGCCTCGAGCGATGGCGGGGCGGACGAGGGTCTCGACGTGGTGCGCGCGATCGGCCGCGTAGAGCAGGGCCTCGGCCCGAGGCGCGACGTGGCCGCGCTCGTGCAGGACGATCTCGCGGATCCGCGTGCCGAGGTCGGTGCCGCCCGGCTCACGGGTGCGCACCACTGTCCGGCCGTGCTCCTCGAGCCAGGCGGTCAGCAGCTCCGCCTGCGTCGTCTTGCCCGCACCGTCACCGCCCTCGAGCGTGATGAACCGGCCGGTCACTTCTTCTTGGCCGCAGGCTTCCGCGCCGGTGCCTTCTTCTTCACCGGTCCCTTGGCGCGCTTGTCCGCGATGAGCTGCACGGCGCGGGCGTGGTCGACCGCCTCGACGTCCTCGCCGCGCGGGATCGTCGCGTTGGTCTCGCCGTCCGTGACGTAGGGACCGAACCGTCCGTCCTTCATCTTGATCGGCTTGCCGGACACCGGGTCGGCGTCGAACTCCTTGAGCGCTGCGCTCGCCGAGCTGCGGCCGCCGTACTTGGGCTGGGCGAAGAGCTCGAGCGCACCGGGGAGGTCGATGTCGAAGATCGCGTCCTCGCCCGGCAGGGTCCGGGTGTCCGTGCCCTTCTTGAGGTACGGACCGTAGCGGCCGTTCTGCGCGGTGATGTCGTCGCCGGACTCGGGGTCCTTGCCGACGACCCGCGGCAGGTCGAGCAGCTTCAGCGCCGTCTCGAGGTCGACCGTCTGCGGGTCCATCGACTTGAAGAGGGACGCCGTGCGCTCCTTGGTCGCCGCGGGCTTCTTCGTGGTCTTCTTCGCCGGTGCCTTCTTCGCGGCACCCTTCGCGGTGGTCTTCGCTGCGGGCTCCGCCTCGGCGGCGGCCGGCGTGGCCTGCGCGTCGAGCACCTCGCCCGTCGCGGCGTCGACCGCGGGTTCCGGCTCCGGGGTGCGCTCGGTCACGTACGGACCGAACCGGCCGTCCTTCGCGAGGACCTCTTTTCCGGTCTCGGGGTTGATGCCGACGACGCGGTCACCGAGCACCGGGGCGTCCACGAGCTCGCGGGCCTTCTCGGCGGTGAGCTCGTCGGGAGCGAGGTCCTCGGGCACGTTGACGCGACGGGGCTTCTCGGGGTCGTCGCTCGGCACCTCGATGTAGGGGCCGTAGCGACCGATGCGGAGGGTCAGCCCCGGCGCCAGTTCGACGGAGTTGATCTCGCGCGCATCGATCTCGCCGAGGTTGTCGATGACCGTGCGGAGCCCGCGCTGGTCGCCACCACCGAAGTAGAACTCCTTGAGCCAGTCGACCCGGTCGGCGTCGCCGTTCGCGATCCGGTCGAGGTCGGCTTCCATGTCGGCCGTGAACTGGTACTGCACGAGGTCACCGAAGTACTCCTCGAGCAGCCGGACCACGCTGAACGCGATCCAGTTCGGCACGAGCTGGGTCCCGCGCAGCGACACGTAGCCGCGGTCGATGATCGTCGGGCTGATCGTCGGGAAGGTCGACGGGCGACCGATGTCGAGGTCTTCGAGCGTCTTGATGAGGCTCGCCTCGGTGTAGCGCGGCGGCGGGGTGGTGTCGTGGCCCTTCGCGACGACATCGTCGACGGCGAGGTGCTCGCCTTCCTTGACGTCCGGCAGCGCCACGTCGTTGCCCGAGCGGTCCGAGGACTCGTGGCGGTCCTCGTCCTTGCCCTCTTCGTAGGCGTTGAGGAACCCGCGGAAGGTGATGACCGTGCCGGACGCCGTGAACTCGGCGTCGGTGCCGTTCGCCGTGGCCGGGATGCCCTCGACGGACTCCCCGGAGGAGATGCCGAGCACGATCGACGCCGTGGAGCCCTTGGCGTCCGCCATCTGCGACGCGATGGTGCGCTTCCAGATGAGGTCGTAGAGGCGCCACTCGACACCGGTCAGCGTCCCCTCGAGCTGCGACGGGGTGCGGAAGGTGTCGCCGGCGGGGCGGATCGCCTCGTGCGCTTCCTGCGCGTTCTTGCTCTTGCTTGCGTAGACGCGCGGCTTGTCCGGCACGGTCGCGGCGCCGTAGAGGTCCGCTGCCTGCTTGCGAGCGGCGTCGAGCGCCTGCTTCGACAGGTTGACCGAGTCCGTACGGATGTAGGTGATGTAGCCGTTCTCGTACAGCGTCTGCGCCGCACGGGCGGTCTGTCGCGGCGAGAGGCGGAGCTTGCGCGCCGCTTCCTGCTGCATGGTCGACGTCGTGAACGGTGCTGCCGGGCGGCGCGTGTAGGGCTTCGACTCGACGCTGCGGACGGTGGCGTCACCGGCACGCTCGAGCACGGTGGTGAGCGCGGCCGCGGCGGCTTCGTCGAGGCGGACGGCCTCGCCCTTCAGGGCACCGCGGTCGTCGAAGTCACGACCGGAGGCGACCCGGGTCCCCTGGACCCGCGCGAGTCGAGCGGTGAAGGCGGCGTCGCCCTCCTTCTCGAAGCGCGCGCTGAGGTCCCAGTAGTTGGCGGACACGAACGCGAGGCGTTCGCGCTCACGGTCGACGACGAGACGCGTGGCAGCGGACTGCACGCGACCAGCCGAGAGCCCCGGACCGATCTTGCGCCAGAGCACGGGCGAGACCTCGTACCCGTAGAGACGGTCGAGGATGCGGCGGGTCTCCTGCGCGTCGACGAGCGCGGTGTCGAGCTCACGGGTGGCTTCCTGCGCGCGCTGGATCGCCTCCTTCGTGATCTCGTGGAAGACCATGCGCTTGACCGGCACCTTGGGCTTGAGGACCTGCAGCAGGTGCCACGCGATGGCCTCGCCTTCGCGGTCCTCATCAGTTGCGAGGTAGAGCTCGTCGGCTTCCTTGAGCGCACGCTTCAGCTCGGAGACGGTCTTCTTCTTCGCGTCCGAGACGACGTAGTAGGGCTCGAAGCCGTTGTCGACGTCCACCGAGAACTTGCCGAGCGAGCCCTTCTTGAGCTCCGCCGGCAGGTTCTTGGGCTCGACGAGGTCCCGGATGTGTCCGACGGACGCCTGGACCTCGTATCCGTCACCGAGGTATTGCGCGATCGTCTTGGCCTTCGCGGGGCTCTCGACGATGACGAGCTTCTTCGTGCCTGGCACGTGTCTCCTTGATCGATGGTGCGCGTCGGCCCTGGACGACGAGCGCGTCCGGGTCGACCGGGGCACCGATGACCGGGGGCCGACAGGCACACCATACACATAGTGTTCGGGCTGGTCGTCCGCCGGACCGGCGACTGCGACTGCGCCCACGGCGAACGGTCCGCCGCCGACCACGACCCGGACCCGGGCGGCGGAGGCAGCCGTGACGCAGGTGTCGAGGGCTGCCTGGTTCCGCGCGGCCACGCGCGTCGCGACGGCGCAGGGTTCGCCCGGGACGAGCCCGACGAGGGCCGCCGCAGCGGCGAGCGCCGAGGCGTCGGCAGCGGCCTGGGCGCGGATCGTGGCCACGCGCAGTCCGGCTCCGGCGAGCGCCGCCGTCAGGACGACGAGGACGACGCCGACGACCGCCGAGAGGAGGACGGTGGCGGACCCGCGCTCGTTCACCGTCCGTCCTCCGCGGCGCAGCCGGTGGCACGGAGCGGGACGGCCTCGAACGGCCCCGCGGCCCCTCGTGTTGCCCGGACGCAGACGACGCCACCGTCGCGGTGCACCGTCATGCCGGCCCCGGGTGCGAGGTGCTCGAGTGCGGCGCGCCCGGCGTCGTCGTCCCCGCGACCGAACGCTCGTGCCGCCGTGGCCGCCGCGAGCTGGAGGCGTCCGAGGCCGTCGACGACGAGCACCGCGGCGACGAGCGAGGTCAGGACGAGGGCCACGACGGGGAGCACGACCGCGAACTCGACGCTCACGGTGCCGCGCTCCCCGTCCGCCGCCGGGCGCGGGTCAGCCGCGTACGGGTCAGAGGGACAGGGCACCACGGACGAGTTCCGTGAGGATGCTCTGCACTTCTCCGGAGCGCATCACGGCGACGAGGACCCCGGCGAACGCGACGGCGGCGAGGATCACCACCGCGTACTCGGCCGTCGCCGATCCCCGGTCGTCGTCGAGTCGTCGCCGGAGTCGGGCGCCGAGGGGCTGGCGGTGCGTGCTGGGTGTGTCGGTCATGTGACTGTCCTTCCTGGTGCGATGCGACCAGCCTCGCCGCGGGCGTCCCTCGACACGGGACCGGTCACCGGATCTGTGGAGGATCAGCCGACGTCGACGACGGTGGAGGAGAGGACCCCGACCACCACCGGGACGACCCCGACGAGGACGAACGCGGGGAGCACGCACACCCCGAGCGGCAGGACGAGTCGGACCGCGAGCTGTTCCGCGGCGGCGAGGCCCGCGGCGGCGACGTCGTCGCGGACGTCCTCGGCGGCCGCGCGGAGGAGCGACGCCGCCGGGACCCCGGCACGCTGCGCGAGTGCGAGGACCTCCCGGAGGTGTTCGCCGTCCGCAGCACGGCACGGTCGGTCGGCGAAGGCGGTCCGCACGGCCGCTCCCCCGTCCGCCCACGACCCACCACCCGACACCGCGACCGCCCACGCGTCGAGCAGCACGCCCGGCAGGTGCCCGTCGGGCGTCGCCGCACGGACGAGGCGCGCGGTCCACGCCCGCCCCAGCACGACCAGCGCGGTGGAGAGGACGACGCAGGTCCAGCCGATCGGCGACGCCACGAGTACCTGGACGGCACCCGATCCCCAGGTCGACCCGAGCGCGAGGCCGAGCAGCGGCAACGCGAGCACCACCCGGGCGCTCGCTCGTGGACCGGCGAGTGCCACGAGGACGGCGCGGTCCGATGCCGCCGACCGCCGGAGCGCTCCGGCGAGTGCGCGGACGGTGCCCGCCGACGGCGCCCCGGTGTGTTCGGCGACGCGGAGCACGGCGGCGACGTCCTGCCACGCGGGGCCGGCGTCCTGCGGGAATCCGCCCACCAGTGCCCACGCCCGCGTGGGCGGGACGCCGGCGGCGACGAGCGTCGCGACCCGGTCCAGCGTCCGGGCTGCCGCCGCTGGGTCGAGCGCCGCGCGCCGTGGGCGCACCGACCGTCTCACCGCGACCGGTCCACCGGACGGACCACGAGCCTCCCGTCCGGACCGACACGGAACGCACCCACCGCGCCCAACCGCCGCCGACCCGCGTGCCGCTCGACGTGCACCACCAGGTCGAGCGCACTGACCGCCTGCCGGGCGAGCGCCTCCGGCCCGAGCCCGGCGAGCGCACCGAGTGCCTCGAGCCGCGCCGCCACGTCGGCGATCCCGTTGGCGTGCACCGTCCCCGCTCCCCCGTCGTGCCCGGTGTTCAGGGCGGAGAGGAGCTCGCGGACCTCGGCGCCCCGGCACTCCCCGACGACGATGCGGTCGGGTCGCATGCGGAGCGCTTCGCGGACGAGCCGGTCGAGGCCGAGCGCACCGGCACCCTCGGCGTTCGCCTGCCGGGCCTCGAGCGTGACGACGTGCGGGTGGTCGATCCGGAGTTCGGCGACGTCCTCGACGGTGACGATCCGCTCGTCGGGCGGGACGGCCGCCAGCATCGCGGCGAGCATGGTGGTCTTGCCGCTCCCTGTCGCGCCGGTGACGAGCACGTTGCGGCGCTCGTCGACCGCTCGCTCGAGGACCGACCGAGGGACGCGCGCGAACGCTCCGAGCGCCTCGAGCGACTGCAGGGTCGGCCGGGTCGGCGCGGGCAGACGGATCGAGACCGCGGTCCCACCGACGGAGACGGGTGCGAGCACGACGTGCACGCGGATGCCGTCGCCGTGGCGCACGTCGACGCAGGGCGTGGTCTCGTCGACGTGCCGCCCGCCCCGTGCCACGAGTTCGGTCGCGAGTTCCCGCGCACGCCGCTCGGGCAGCTCGGGTCCGGCTCGTTCGAGCCCGCGCCCCCGGTCGACCCACGTCCCGCGGCCGCCGACCACGAGCACGTCGGTGACGCCCGCGTCGCCGACGAGCGCGGCGAGCTCCTCGAACTCGGCGGCGACGACGTCCCGACTCCGGATCGGTCGCGTGGCGCCGGGCAGGAACGGGGCGTCGGCACGGTGTCGGTGCATGCGACCAGAGAGTAGGGAACGGCCGTCGCCGTTCGGCGGTCCACTCCACCTTCTGTGGAGAGCTGCCCGCTCGGCGAGCAACGGACCGTTTTGTACCCCGGCACGCATTGCCGTACCCCACTCGGTGTCCCAGCACCGGAACACCCGCACGCCACGGCCCACCGAGCGGGGCCGAGTTCGGTTGTGCAACACGTGTCGAACAACCCGACGCGCCGTTCCATGCAGGAGCATGGACAGGTCTGTCCACGCTTCGGCATGCCCGCGCGGATCGACGCGTGTCACCGACCACGAGCGCGGTCATCCGTGGCACGAACCGGCCCGGAAACGAGAAGAGGCGGCACCGGTTGGGGGGAACAGGTGCCGCCTTGACATCGGTGGATTGGGGGGAATCCGAACCGTTGCCGCCGGAAACGAGTCCAGCGGGAACTACTGTACCCCATGATCGGCCTCCGGAAGCAACCCCCGGATCGACTTCTGGGCGTGCCGCGGTGCACGCCCAGAGCGAACAGGACCGCCACGGCCGCACACGCCCCCGCCGACCCGCGCCCATGCCGAGGGGTAGTCTCCGACTGCACCCCTGCCGCAACGACGCGAAAGGACATCGATGTCCGCTCCGACCCAGACCGACCCCCGCAGCGACGGAGCCCCCGGCAGCCCGGGCACCCCGGACGCAGGCCGAGACGCCACGTTCCCCCCGTCGCCGGAGTTCGTCGCCGACGCCGTCGCACACGAGGACCTGCACGAGGCCGCCTCCGCCGACCGCGAGGCGTTCTGGGCGGACCAGTCCCGCGCGCTCCTCGACTGGCGGACGCCGTTCACCCAGACCCTCGACTGGTCCGGAGCCCCGTTCGCGAAGTGGTTCGCCGACGGCACGCTCAACGTCGCCGAGAACTGCCTCGACCGGCACGTCCGCGCGGGCAACGGCGACCGGGTGGCGATCCACTTCGAGGGTGCTCCCGGGGACACCCGACGCATCACCTACGCCGAGCTGACCGCCGACGTGCAGCGCGCCGCGAACATGCTCACCGACCTCGGCGTCGGGCAGGGCGACCGCGTCGTCGTCTACCTCCCCCTCATCCCCGAGGCCGTCGTCACGATGCTCGCCGTCGCCCGCATCGGCGCCGTGCACTCGGTCGTGTTCGGTGGCTTCAGCGCCGAGAGCCTCCGCGCCCGCATCGAGGACGCCGGCGCGAAGCTCGTCGTCACGGCCGACGGCGGCTGGCGCCGTGGCGCGGTCTCAGCACTCAAGCCCGCGGTCGACGAGGCACTCGAGGGCGAAGGCACCGACAGCGTCGAGCACGTCCTCGTCGTCAAGCGCGGCGGCAACGACATCGCCTGGAACGAGCGCGACCTCTGGTGGCACGACGAACTGGCGAAGGCGGACCCCACCCACGAGGCGCAGGCCTTCCCCGCCGAGACGCCCCTCTTCATCCTCTACACCTCGGGCACGACCGGGAAGCCGAAGGGCATCGTGCACACCTCCGGCGGGTACCTGACCCAGGCGGCGTACACGCACAAAAACGTGTTCGACATGCACCCGGAGAAGGACGTCTACTGGTGCACCGCCGACATCGGCTGGATCACCGGGCACTCCTACGTCGTCTACGGCCCCCTCGCGAACGGCGTCACGCAGGTGCTCTACGAGGGCACCCCGGACGAGCCGAAGCCCGGCCGCTGGTGGGACATCGTCGACGCGTACGGCGTCACGGTCCTCTACACCGCTCCGACCGCGGTCCGCGCCGCGATGAAGGCCGGCCGCGCGGTCCCGGAGGCCCGGAGCCTCGAGACCCTCCGCCTGCTCGGCAGCGTCGGCGAACCGATCAACCCCGAGGCGTGGAACTGGTACCGCCAGGTCATCGGCCACGACCGCACGCCCATCGTCGACACGTGGTGGCAGACCGAGACCGGCGCGATCATGATCTCCGCGCTGCCCGGCGTCACGAAGCTCAAGCCCGGAGCAGCCCAGACACCGCTGCCGGGCATCGTCGCCGAGATCGTCGACGACGACGGCCACCGCGCCGACCCCGGCGAGAGCGGCTACCTCACCATCACCGAGCCGTGGCCGTCGATGGCGCGCGGCATCTGGGGCGACCCGGACCGCTTCGTCGAGACCTACTGGTCACGCTTCCCCGGTCGGTACTTCGCAGGCGACGGCGCCCGACTCGACGGCCAGGGCGACATCTGGATCCAGGGTCGGGTCGACGACGTCATGAACGTGTCGGGACACCGCCTGTCGACGGCCGAGATCGAGTCGGCCCTCGTCGGGCACGAGGGCGTGGCCGAGGCCGCGGTCGTCGGTGCCGCCGACGAGACCACCGGGCAGGCGGTCGTCGCCTACGTCATCCTCACGTCGGAGGCGGCGGCCGACGTCGACCGCGAGTCCGCCGCCGCGGAGCTCCGGAACTGGGTGGGCAAGCGGATCGGCGCCATCGCGAAGCCCCGGCAGGTGGTGATCGTGCCCGAGCTGCCGAAGACACGCTCCGGCAAGATCATGCGTCGCCTGCTCCGCGACGCGGCCGAGGGCCGTCGCATCGGCGACACGACCACGCTGGCCGACCCGACGATCATGGCGACCATCTCGGAACTCATGTAGCAGGAACGACGCGAGCCGCGCCTCCTGTCCGATCGGACTGGAGGCACGGCTCGCGTGACGTGCGCTGCTGACGGTCCGTCAGTCGGTGAGCTCCACCACCAGCTCGACCTCGACCGGCGCGTCCAGCGGGAGCACGGCGACGCCCACCGCGCTCCGCGCGTGGACGCCGGCGTCACCGAACACGTCGCCGACGAGCGTCGATGCACCGTTCGCGACACCCGGCTGGCCGGTGAAGGACGCGTCGGACGCGACGAACACCGTGACCTTGACGACCCGGGCGACCCGGTCGAGCGAACCGGCGACCGACTCGACGGCGGCGAGGGCGTTGAGCGCCGCCACCCGCGCCTGGGCCGTGGCGGTCTCGGCGTCGACCGTGCCGCCGACCTTGCCGGTGACCGGCAGCGAACCGTCCGCGAACGGCAACTGACCGGCCGTGTAGACGTACCGGCCGGTGACGACGGCGGGAACGTAGGCCGCGACGGGGGCCGCGACCGCCGGCAGGGTCAGCCCGAGCTCGGCGAGCCGGTCGGCGACGGTCATGCGTCGGCCTTCGGGCGCTTCAGGTAGGCGACGAGTCCGCCCTCGGGGCCGGTGACGACCTGGACGAGTTCCCACCCCTCGTCACCGAAGTTGTTGAGGATGGCGGTGGTGTTGTGGATGATCAACGGGGTCGTGAGGTATTCCCAGCGAGTCATGGAGATCCTTGCCAGCCTTTCAGTCGGCGGTGTCGTTTAGGCTGCATCCTATGTCTGCCCAGAAGACGTCTGCCTCGCGGACCAAGCCCGTCTCTGCAGTCGGCGCCTTCGTCGGTTTCGTCGGTTTCAGCGTGCTCGCCGGTCTGCTCGTCACGATCGGTGTCACCCCGGCCATCGCGGTCGCCGGTGTCACGACGACGTCGACGATCGGCGTGTTCGAGTCCCTGCCGGAGTACATCGAGATCGGTGACCTCCCGCAGCGCAACGAGCTGTACGCGTACCAGGGCGGCAAGAGCGTGCACTTCGCGACGGTCTACGACCAGAACCGTCAGGAGCTGAAGTTCGACCAGATCAGCGACCAGCTGAAGAACGCGGCGATCGACGGCGAGGACAAGCGCTTCTACGACCACGGCGGCGTCGACATGACCTCGCTCGTCCGTGCGGGCGTGGGCTCCCTCGCGGGCGGCCTCGGCGAGTCGGGCGGTGGGTCGACGCTGACCATGCAGCTCGTCCGCAACATCAAGATGAACCAGGCGCTCGAGCTCACCACTCCGGAAGAGCGTCTCAAGGCGTACAACGACGCGGTCGAGCAGACCATCCCCCGCAAGCTCGAGGAGATGAAGCTCGCCATCGGGCTCGCGAAGAAGTACACCCACAAGGAGATCCTCACCGGGTACCTCAACATCGCCTACTTCGGCGACCAGACCTACGGCGTGCAGGCCGCCGCGCAGCACTACTACAACAAGAGCGCGACCGACCTGACCCCGGCCGAGGCCGCCTCGATCCTCGCGATCGTGCAGTCGCCGAACACGCGCAACCTGTCGAACCCGAAGTACTACGACGCCAACGTCGCTCGCCGCAACGTCATCCTCAAGTCGATGTACGCGCAGAAGCACCTGACGAAGGCCGAGTACGACGAAGCCGTCAAGTCGAACCCGAAGGACTACGTCCACCTGACGCAGCCGTCCCAGGGCTGCAAGGCCTCGGTCGGCGACGGCTCGCAGTTCTTCTGCGACTACGCCGTGCAGGTCGTCAAGGAGATGTCGCAGCTCGGCGCAACCCAGAAGGAGCGCGACGCCGCCTGGCGCAACGGCGGCTACAAGATCCAGACGACGCTCGACATCGACGCCAACGCGCAGCAGAAGCAGGTGCTCAACACCTACGACAACAAGGCCGAGACGAACTTCAAGCTCGGCGCAGCGCTCGACTCGGTCGAGGTCGGCACGGGTCGCATCCTGACGATGGCGCAGAACAAGGACTACGACCAGTCGCTGCAGTCCCCGCCGACGTCGACGTCGATCAACTACAGCGTCGACAAGAAGTACGGCGGCGGCATCGGCTTCCAGGTCGGGTCGACGTACAAGCTCTTCACGCTCCTGCAGTGGCTCAAGGCCGGTCACGGCCTCAACGAGACCGTGAACGGGACGCCGCACAACACCGCCGTCTGGCAGCACTGTGGCGAACCGAGCTACACGAACTGGGCGCCGAAGAACGACTCCGCGGGTGAGAACGGCAACTACACCGTCGCCCGTGCGACCGCCCTGTCGGTGAACGCAGCGTTCGCCTCGATGGCCGCCAAGCTCGACCTCTGCGACATCAAGCAGACCGCGCAGGACCTCGGCGTGCACTCCGGTGACGACAAGACCGAGCTCAACTCGTACCCGTCGTCCATCCTCGGCACGAACAACATCGCGCCGCTGACGATGGCCGCCGCGTACGCCGGCGTCGCCAACAACGGCACCTTCTGCGAGCCCATCGCGATCGACAACGTCACCAACGCCGAGGGCAAGAGCCTCGGCGGCCAGCCGAAGGCCTGCAAGCAGGTCCTCGACCCCTCCGTCGCGCAGACCGCGGTCTACGCGATGAAGGGCACGATCTCCGGCGGTACCGCGGTCGGCGCCCAGACCTACGACGGCACCCAGCTGTTCGGCAAGACGGGCACCACCGACGACGCCGACCAGATCTGGCTCGTCGGGTCGAGCACCCGCGTCGCCACGGCCTACTGGCAGGGCAACACCGACGGTGGCAAGAACAACCTCCGTCACTACGGCAACGGTGTCAGCGGCACCTACGCGAGCGCCCGTGCGGACGTCTGGCGGCAGGCGCAGACCCCGATGAACGCGCTGTACCCGGCCGGTGCCTTCACGGACCCGTCGTCCTCGGCCCTGCGCGGCAACGCGAAGGCCGTCCCGGACGTGACCGGCAAGACCGCTGCCGAGGCGAAGGCCGCGATCGCCGGCGCCGGGTTCACCTACGTGGACGGCGGCGCGCAGCCGGGCTCCGCGAAGGCCGGCACCGTCTCGTCGACCTCGCCGTCGGCGAACTCGCTGCTCTCGAGCGGTTCGAGCGTCACCGTCTACACCTCCGACGGCTCGCAGATCGTCATGCCCGCGATCGCCGGAGCAACGCTGGACACGGCACGGTCGAAGCTCAACGAGCTCGGATTCTCGAACGTGAGCATCTCCGACTCGTACGTCAAGGGCGGCGCCGGCAAGACGTGCCGTGTGGCCTCGGTCGACCCGGGCGTGCACGCCGCGGCGAGCAAGGACTCCGCGGTGACGCTGACCCTCTACGGCGACAAGAACGGCAAGGCGCCCAAGGACTGCAAGTGAGTCGCGGTCGCGCTGCGCTGGGGGTCATCGCAGCGGGCGCGGCCGTCGGTGCCGCGTCGGCGGCCTGGGGCACGCTCGTCGAGCGACGTCGGTTCGGCATCCGGTGGGAGACCATCCCGGTGCTCCCGCCGGGGTCGCGCGACGTCACCGTGCTGCACCTGTCCGACATCCACATGGCGCCGTGGCAGGCCGACAAGCAGCAGTGGCTGCGTGACCTGAGCCTCGTCGAGCCCGACTTCATCGTCAACACCGGCGACAACCTCGGGCACCCCACGGCCAACGCTGCGGTGGAGTACGCGCTCGAGCCGTTCCGCGGCGTCCCCGGCGCGTTCGCGTACGGGTCGAACGACTTCTACGGGCCGACGCCGCGCAACCCGCTCAAGTACTTCGGCGGCCCGAGCACCCACAAGCACGGCACCCGCCCGGTCGAGCTCGACATCGACCGGCAGACGGCGTTCTTCGAGTCCCTCGGCTGGCTGGACGTGAACGACCAGGCACACGCCATCGAACTCCGCGGATCGCGGTTCGAGCTCTTCGGGACGTCGGACGCCCACCGCGACTGGGACCGGCTCGACCTGCTGCCGACCAACGTCGACGAAATGCGCGGCGACGTGCCCTGGTCGGAGGACGAGGACGGTCCCTCCCCCGTCGCCCTCGGCATCACCCACGCGCCGTACCGCCGGGTGCTCGACGCCTTCGTCACCCAGGGCGCCGACGTCATCTTCGCCGGGCACACCCACGGCGGACAGGTCCAGGTCCCCGGTGTCGGCGCGCTCGTCACCAACTGCGACCTGCCGCGTCGGTACGTCAGCGGGCTGCACAAGTGGCAGCACCGTGGGCACTGGTCGTGGCTCGAGGTCTCTGCGGGCCTGGGCACGTCGATCTACGCGCCGGTCCGCTTCGCCTGCCGACCCGAGGCCGTCGTGGTCACCCTGACCGCCCGCACGGACTGAACACGACGCGCCCGGGAGTTCGCCGGATGGTCACGACCACCCCCGATCATCGGATAGACTTCTGGGGTTGCTCCGGTACGGAGTGACCACACCGCGGGGTGTGGCGCAGCTTGGTAGCGCGCCTCGTTCGGGACGAGGAGGTCGCAGGTTCAAATCCTGTCACCCCGACACTGTGTTGAGACAGTATGAAGAAGGCCCTGGTTCTCCGGAACCAGGGCCTTCTGCTTTCGCCAGGGCGTCAGACCGACGCGCCCTCCCCCGCAGCCACGAGCCGCCCCTCCGCGTGCAGCCCCGCCACCACGTCGAGCGCCTGGTGCCGGTACCGCGCCTGGGCAGCCCCCGGAGCGACGATCATGCCGTTCGCCCCGGTCGAGGCCACGAGGGCGTTGATCTTCGCCGCGACCTCGTCCGCGGTGCCGTACGCCTGACGCTCGGTCCGTGCCTGGATGAACCGCCGCTCGAGGTCACTGAACTCGTACGCGCGGGCCTCCTCCATGGACACCGGCTCGGGCTTCGCGCCCTGCCGCATCCGGATGAACGAGATCATGCCCGGGGCACTCTGCTCGTCGATCACGGCGGGGTCCTCGTCGGTGACGACCTGCACGCCGATCAGCGCGTTCGGGGTCTGCCGGAAGCGCGACGGCCGGAAGGAGTCACGGTAGAGCGCGAGCGCGGCCTCGGTGTTGTCCGACGCGAAGTGGTGCGCGAAGGCGAACGAGACACCGAGGGCACCGGCGACCTGCGCGCTGTACCCGGAGGACCCGAGCAGCCAGAACTCCGGCACGTCGCCGTAGCCCGGCACCGCTTGGATCCTGGCGAGGGGGTTCGAGGGGTCCATCCCGGTGAAGAAGCCGATCAGGTCGGCCAGCCGGTCGGGGAAGTCGTCGACGTCGAGCCGGTCGGTGCGGCGCAGCGCCATCGCGGTCGCGCCGTCGGTGCCCGGGGCACGCCCGAGGCCGAGGTCGACCCGGTCGCCGTAGAGCGCGCGGAGCGTGCCGAACTGCTCCGCGATGACGAGCGGCGCGTGGTTCGGGAGCATGACGCCGCCGGAACCGATCCGGATGGTGGACGTCGCGGCACCCACGGCGCTGAGCAGCACCGCCGGCGCGGAGGACGTGATCCCCGGCATGCCGTGGTGCTCGGCGACCCAGAAGCGCTCGTAGCCGAGCTTCTCGGCGTGCACCGCCATGTCGATGGAGCCCTGCAGGGCCTCGGTGTTGGACTGGCCGTACTCGCGGGTCGCCAGGTCGAGGACGGACAGGTGCACGGATGCGTCGCTCATGCAGTCGCCAACGCCACCCGGCCGACGTGCATTCCGCACCGTGTGCGGGCCTGGAGGCGCGGGTCGGCGCCGACCCGCGCCTCCAGGCCGGCAGACGGTCGCGTCTGCTCAAGGCGGGCCGGCGGACCCGTCAGTCGCCGTCGAGGCGTCCGCCGGACTCCGTGAGGTAGCAGTTGGCGCACAGCGACTCGTAGGTGACGTCCACCCCGTCGATCGCGACCTGCGATCCGTCGAAGACGAACCGTCCGTCGACCTTGCGGGCGTTGAAGACCGCCTTGCGGCCGCAGCGGCAGATCGTCTTGAGTTCCTCGAGCGAGTGCGCGACCTCGAGCAGGCGGGCGCTGCCGGGGAACGCCTCGGTGCGGAAGTCCGTCCGGATGCCGTACGTGATGACCGGCACCTCGTCGAGGACGGCGATGCGCAGCAGGTCGTCGACCTGGCGGGGCGTGAGGAACTGCGCCTCGTCGACGAGCACGCAGCTGACCGGCCGGACCATGCCGTCGAGCCGGTCCGACTCGGGATCGCTGGCACCGGCCTCGGTGACCGCCGCACGGACGTCGGCGTCGGGCGTGAACACGATGTCGACGGTGCGGGTCACCCCGAGGCGCGAGACGATCTCACGGTCGCCCTTGGTGTCGACCGACGGCTTCGCGAGCAGGACCCGGTGACCGCGTTCCTCGTAGTTGTAGGCCGCCTGCAGGAGCCCGGTGCTCTTGCCGCTGTTCATGGCGCCGTAGCGGAAGTAGAGCTTCGCCACTACGCGAGGAACCCGTCCTCGGCCGCACGACGAATGAGGTCGGACTTCTTGGACGCGGGCCGGCCGACCTTGCTGTACTTCTCGCGCACGCGGCGCAGGTAGGTCTTCGCGGTCTCGTACTGCACGTTCATCTGCGCGGCGACCTCGTTCGTCGAGTAGCCCGACACGTACAGGCGCAGCGCTTCCTCTTCGCCGTGGCTGAGCTTCGGCCGCTGGTGCGCGTTCGCCCCGGTCGGCAACGGACGCCAGTCGCGCTGCGGCGGGGTGTCCCGCGCGACGCCCATGATCTCGCGCGCGACGTCCATGACCTCGCGCATGGGGAGCGACTTCGACAGGAATGCGGCGGCGCCGGCGGCGAGCGCACGGTCGCGGGACTCACGGCTGTCGACGCTCGACAGGACGATGACCTTGGCCCCGGCGGCACGGCAGGTGCGCACGCGGGCCTCGATCGAGACGGGTTCCTTGAGCTGGAAGTCGAGGAACACCAGGTCGGTCGGGAAGTTCTCGCTGTGCACCATCTCGAGCCACGTGTGGGCCGTCAGTGCGAGGTCGAAGTCGAACGCGTTCACCGCGATCCAGCTCGACAGGCTGTCCAACAGCACCTCGTGGTCGTCGAGGATCGCCAGCCGCACGCGTCGTGTCCCCGGGTTCGGGACGGCGGGCGCACCATCCGTGATCCGGCTCGGGTCAGTGCTGGTCATACGAGAACCTTAGTGCGAGGGCGGAGGGTCGGACCGCGACGTCCAGATCGGGGAACGTCACGCGGAGGACCGCGAAGTAGGGGTCGAAGGTGCGGTGGATGCCGACGTCGGAATCGGCGACGGCGAGGTCGATCGCGACGGTCACTCCGCGGCCGGTCGCGGGCGGCTGCGCGGTGCCGTTGGTGCGCTCGTCGCCGCCTGCGCCTCCGTCCGCGTCACCGGCCGCCCCGTCGTCCGTCCCCGTCCGTCGGATCGTGGCGCGGAACCCGGCGGGGTCGACCGTGGAGGCACGCAGTGCGGCCCGCAGGAACGTCCGGACGACGGTGCGCTGGTCGGCGTCGAGGGTGGCGATGAGCCCGTCGGGGTCGTCGACGACGGCGTCGGTGCCCCCGTCGGTGCGGACGGCCTGCTCGAACCAGGTCCGGTCGGCGTCGGCCACCATCGAGCGCCGGATGCCGTCGGCGATCGACCGGGCCCGGGCGCGGTCGGCGTCGGTGATGACCTCGCGCGTGCGGAGCTCGGCGAAGAAGGGTGCGACGTCGCGGGCGAGGATCGTCGAACGGTCCTGCTGCACGCTGGCGTCGATGCCGTCGCGCTCCGCACGCTCGACCGAGTACGACCCGGCACGGATCTGCACGCGCTCGGCGAGCCCGGCGAACGTCCACGCGAACACCGCCGAGGCCGCGGTGAGCACGAGCGTCGGCGCTGCCGCCAGGAACGCCGCGACGCCGATCGGGACGTGGTGCGGGAACGCCCACGCCACGATGCCCCACGAGACCCCGGTGACGACCGCGAGCAGCAGGCCGCCCAGGGCCAGGTCCGTCCAGGGTCGGTACGGTGCCGTCATGACGATGCCGGTCGCGGCGAGCAGGGACATGAAGTCGTTCAGTGCGCTGCGGTCCGGACCCCACTGGGCGGCGACGCTCGTGATCGTCGCCGCGGCGAGGAGCAGCACGTGCACCACGAACGCCCAGCGCGGGAACGGTGCGCGGAACGGACTCGACGCGACGAACACGACCGCTCCGGAGGCCGCGACGAGCAGCACGGTGAGGGCGCTCAGGGTGGGGCTGCCGACCACGTCCCGGTCGAAGACGGACACGAACAGCGCCCACAGCACACCGCAGGCGCCGAGCACGATCGCCAGCGGGCGGGACCCCATCGCGCCGAGCGGGTCGTACTGCTGCGCGGTGCGGCCGGCGTCGCGGGCGGGACCGGGGCGCGTCACCGGCCGACCTCGGACCCGGCGTTCGGCACCGGGGTCGTCCCGGTGACCGCACCGTACGGCACGGACATCATGACGCTCGTCCCCGAGCCCGGTGACGACCACACCTGGACGTCGCCGCCGACCCGGCCGATCCGCTCCCGCACGGACCCGCGCAGGCCCATCCGGTCGGGGCTCGTCGTGGACTCGTCGAAACCGCGCCCGTCGTCGACCACCATGACCGTGCACGCCACCCCGTCGTCGAACACGCTCACCTCGGCCGCGTCGGTGCCCGCGTGCTTCCGGACGTTCGCGAGGCACTGGCCGACGGCACGGAGGATCGCCGTCATCGCCGCCTGGTCCAACCGGACGAGGGCCGCGGGGTCACCGGTGACGGTCACCGTGAGTCCGAGCGCCCGGTGGTCGTCGACCATCTGCTCGAACGCGCGCACCGCGGCACCGGGTTCGGCGCGGGCCGGGCGGGCCCCCGGCGCGAGCCACTCCTTGCCCGTGAGCATCGCGACGTCCGCCTCGACCGTGCGGGCGAGCTGCGGGTCCATCGGGCCGTCGGGCGCGAGGGCGATCGCACCGAGGTGGTTGAGGACCGTGTCGTGCAGGATGGCCGCTGCCTCGGCCTCGACCCCGGCGCGGTACGCGGAGACGTGCTCCTCGCGCGCGGAACGGAGCAGCTCGGGCTGCACACGCTCGGAGCGGGCGGTGTTGCGGCTCGTGATGAGCACGAGGGCGATGACGAACGCGAGCGTCACCCACGCGAGCACGAGGGGGTGCGTGGGACCGCCCGCCTGCGCGATCGCGATCGACGTCGCGACCCGACCGACCAGGAACCCGGCGATCGACCACAGTGCCACCCGCCCCGCGACCGCGCCGGCACCGCCCACCAGCACGAGCGGGATGATCGACAGGGAGAGCAGGTACGAGGCGACCCACCCGGCGGGGACCTCGCGTTGCACGACCACGGCGAACCACCACGCGCACACCCCGCCGACGACGAGGAACGCGACGGCCGACCGCCACGTGCCGAACTGCACGTGGACGGCGATCATTCCGAGCATCGGGACCAGCGCCAGCACGGCACCGATCACCCGGACGTCCGGTTCGGCCAGGCGGTAGAGCACCAGGGCGATCGCGGCGGCGGCGAGCGAACCGATCGCCGCGGCGTGGAAGGCCCGCACGGTCGACCACGCGTTCACTCGCGGAGCGAGGTGCGTGGGGATGCCGAGCACGGGTGGGGGTCCTTCCGGACGTGGGGGAACGCCGCCCACGATCCAACCACGGTTGGTGCGACCGTGTACCCCGATTGTCGGAGTGATCGGCGACCCGCTCGATGATACCGGCACACGGGTGTTCCCGGTGTCCCCCGAACGCGGACCGACGCCCTCGTGCCGGACGCCCGTCAGAAGAGCGTCGGCACGACCGGTGCAGTGCGTGGGACCAGGCGCTGGTCGAACCCCGGATCGGCGCGCTTGAGCGGCGAGGACGTCGGACGGGACTGCTCCTCGAACGGCGACGGTCCGGAGATCGCTCCCGCCGGCGTCGCGGGCGCTGCCCCGGGGTCGCTCAGCCGGTTCGAGAACCCCATCGAGCCCGTCGCCGGATCGACGTGGCCGAGCCCCATGCCGTGCGCGCGCAGGATCGGACGGACCCGCTCCGACAACCAGCGCCGGTAGTCCTTCGGCGCGAAGGTGTTGTCGAGGTACATCGACCGGTACCGCTCGACGAGGTCCGGCCGGGTGCGCTGGAGCCACGCGAACCACCAGGGCTTCACGCCGGGACGCAGGTGGAGTGCGGAGTACATGACGCTCGACGCCCCAGCGGCCGCGGCTCGCCCGACGGCGTCGTCGAGGTGGGCACGGGTGTCGGTGATGTACGGCAGGACGGGCATGAGGAACACGGAGCACGTCAGGCCCGCGTCACGGATGGCCCGGACCGTCGCCAGGCGCGCCGCCGTCGTCGGGGTGCCTGGCTCGACCTGCTGCTGGAGTTCGTCGTCGTAGACCGCGATCGACATCGCCAGGTCGACCGGCACCGACCGCGCGGCCTCGACCAGCAACGGGATGTCGCGGCGCAGCAGGGTGCCCTTCGTCAGGACGCTGAACGGCGTGCCCGAGTCGGCCAGGGCACGGATCACACCGGGCATCAGCCGGTACTTGCCCTCGGCCCGCTGGTACGGGTCGGTGTTCGTGCCGAGCGCGACCGGGTGTCGGTCCCAGCTCGGCTTCGTGAGCTCGCGGTGCAGGACGTCGGCCACGTTGGTCTTCACGACGATCTGCTGGTCGAAGTCCGCTCCCCCGTCGAACTCGAGGTAGGTGTGCGTCGGGCGGGCGAAGCAGTACACGCACGCGTGGCTGCAGCCCCGGTACGGGTTGATCGTCCACCCGTACGTCCCGCTGCCGTCCGCGCTCGGGACGCGGTTCAGCGCGCTCTTGGCCAGGACCTCGTGGAAGGTGACACCCGCGAACTCCGGCGTCGTCACGCTCCGGACGAACCCGCTGTTCGACTCGAGCCCGGGGAGCGCATCGCTCCGCGAGGCATCGATCGCCTGCCCACTCCACCGCATGCAGTCATTCGAACACACGTTCGAACGACACGCAAGCGGGAGCGGCTCAGTGGTGGAGTCCGAGCACCTTCGCCGTGCGCTCGAGCGTCGCGTCGGCGAGCGCCGCGTCGGACCCGAGGTCCTGCCCGTAGGTGGGCACCATCACGCGGACCGCGGCTTCCCAGCGGTCCCAGCGGTCCGGGAAGCACTTCCGGAGCAGGCCGAGCATGATCGGCACCGCGGTGGACGCCCCCGGGCTCGCACCGAGCAGGCCGGCGATCGAGCCGTCGGCCGAGGTGATGACCTCGGTGCCGAACTGCAGGACGCCGCCCTTGTCCTTGTCGGGCTTGATGACCTGCACGCGCTGTCCGGCGGTGATGCGGTGCCAGTTGCCCGGCTCGGCGCTCGGCATGAAGTCGCGCAGGGCGTCGAACTTCGTCTGCTTCGAGGCGAGGAGCTGCCCGATCAGGTAGCGCACCAGGTCGAAGTTGGAGAACGCGACACTCAGCATCGGCCGGAGGTTGTGCGGCCGGATCGACTTCACGAGGTCGAAGAGCGAGCCCTGCTTGAGGAACTTCGGGCTGAAGCCCGCGTACGGCCCGAACATGAGCGAGGCGTTGCCGTCGACGATCCGGGTGTCGAGGTGCGGGACGGACATCGGCGGCGCACCGACACTGGCCTTGCCGTAGACCTTCGCCGAGTGCTTCTGGACGACCTCGGGATCGTCGGTGCGGAGGAACTCGCCGGAGACCGGGAACCCGCCGTACCCGCGGATCTCCGGGATGCCGGACTTCTGCAGCAGGTGGAGGGCCCCGCCCCCGGCGCCGACGAAGACGAACTTCGCCGCGATGCGCTGGGTCGACCGACCGATCTCGTTGCGGACGTCGAGCACCCAGCCCTCGCTGACGGTCGAACGCGTGAGCTTCGTGACCTGGTGCGACGGCTCGAACTCGACACCGTCGATCTCGAGCTGGTCGAAGAGCTGCCGGGTGAGCGACCCGAAGTCCACGTCGGACCCGGCGGCGGAGTACGTCGCCGCGATCGGCTGGTCCTTCTTCCGACCCGGGATGAGCGCGGGCGCCCACTTCCGGATCTGCTGCGGGTCGTCGGAGAACTCGAGCCCGGCGAAGAGCGGGTGGTTCTTCATCGCCTCGTACCGCTTGCGCATGTACTCGACGTTGTCGGCACCCCACACGAACGAGATGTGCGGCGTGGGGTTGATGAAGTTCGACGGTTCCGGCAGGTCACCGGTCTCGACGAGGTGGGCCCAGAACTGGCGCGAGACCTGGAACTGCTCGTTGACGGTCACGGCCTTGCTGATGTCGACACGGCCGTCCGACAGTTCCGGCGTGTAGTTCAGCTCGCAGAGCGCGGAGTGGCCCGTCCCGGCGTTGTTCCACGGGTTCGAACTCTCCTGCGCGACGGTGCCGAGGCGCTCGTAGACGCGGATCTTCCAGGTGGGTTCGAGCCGGTGGATGATGGCGCCGAGGGTGGCGCTCATGATCCCTCCCCCGACCAGGACGACGTCGATGGGGTCCACCTGCTTCACTGCCACCCGACAATGCTAGCGGCGTCGGCTGACAAGCCGGGCCGGGAACGCCAGGAGGCGCGGTGCCAGCTGGCACCGCGCCTCCTGGATCGCACAGGGTTACGCAGCGACCGTCCGGCGCGCGACGATCGCCTCGGCGATCTGCACCGCGTTCAGCGCGGCGCCCTTGCGGAGGTTGTCGTTGCTGACGAAGAGCGCGAGGCCGTGTCCCTCGGGTGCGGACTGGTCCGCACGGATGCGGCCGACGAAGGACGGGTCCTGCCCGGCGGCCTGCAGCGGCGTCGGGACGTCGGCGAGCTCGACCCCGGGTGCGTCGGCGAGGATCTCGGTCGCACGCTCGGGCGACAGCGGACGCGCGAACTCGGCGTTGACCGAGATGGAGTGGCCCGTGAAGACGGGCACGCGGACACAGGTCCCGGCGACGAGCAGGTCGGGGAGCTCGAGGATCTTGCGGCTCTCGTTGCGGAGCTTCTTCTCCTCGTCGGTCTCGCCCAGCCCGTCGTCGACGATGCTGCCCGCGAGCGGGATGACGTCGAACGCGATCGGGCGGACGTACTTGACCGGCTCGGGGAAGGTCACGGCGGAGCCGTCGTGCGTGAGCACCGCGGTGTCCTGCTCGAGCGCTGCCCGCGCCTGGCCGAGCAGTTCCTCGACGCCGGCGAGCCCGGAACCCGAGACCGCCTGGTAGGTGGTGGCGACGAGGCGACGGAGGCCGGCCTCGGTGTCGAGCACCTTGAGGACCGGCATGATCGCCATCGTCGTGCAGTTCGGGTTCGCGATGATGCCCTTCGGCGCATCGTCGATGGCGTGCGGGTTCACCTCGCTCACGACGAGGGGGACGTCCGGGTCCATGCGCCAGGCGCTGGAGTTGTCGACGACGAGGGCGCCCGCGGCGGCGAACTTCGGCCCGAGTGCCCGCGAGGCGGTGGCACCGGCCGAGAACAGTGCGATGTCGATGCCCGACGGGTCGGCGGTCTCGGAGTCCTCGACGACGATCTGCTCGCCGCGGAACGGCAGCGTGGTGCCGGCGGACCGGGCGCTCGCGAAGAACCGGACGTGGTCGGCCGGGAACGCGCGCTCCTCGAGCAGGCGGCGCATCACGGCGCCGACCTGGCCGGTGGCGCCGACGACGGCGACGGTGAGGGTGCTCATGCGGTGCTCCTGACGGGTCAGCGGCCGGTGCCGGCGTAGACGACGGCCTCGGAGTCGGCGTCGAGGCCGAACGCGTTGTGCACCACGCGCATGGCCTCGTTGAGGGTGTCGGCACGGGTGACGACCGAGATGCGGATCTCCGACGTGGAGATCATCTCGATGTTGATCGACGCCTCGTGCAGGGCGCGGAAGAGCGCCGCGGAGACGCCCGCGTTCGTGCGCATGCCGGCGCCGACCAGGGCGAGCTTGCCGATCTGGTCGTCGTACTGGATGCCCTCGTAGCCGATGTCGGCCTTCGCGACCTCGAGCGCGGTCAGGACGCCCTGGCCCTGGTCCTTCGGCAGCGTGAACGAGATGTCGGTCCGCCCGGTGACGGCCTCGGACACGTTCTGCACGATCATGTCGATGTTCGCGCCGGCGCGGGCGACGATCGTGAAGATCTCCGCCGCCTTGCCCGGGGTGTCGGGCACGCCGACGACGGTGATCTTGCCCTCGGAGAGGTCTCCGGCGATGCCGGTGATGATCGGTTCTTCCACGGTTTCCCCCTCTGCAGGGTTGTAGACGATGGTTCCCTCGGCGTTGCTGAAGGAGGAGCGGACGTGCAAGGTGACGCCGTGCCGACGGGCGTACTCGACGGCACGGATGTAGAGGACCTTCGCACCGGATGCTGCGAGTTCGAGCATCTCCTCGCTGGTGATGCGGTCGACCTTCTTGGCCTTCGGCACCACGCGCGGGTCGGCGGTGAAGATGCCGTCCACGTCGGTGTAGATCTCGCAGATGTCGGCGTCGAGGGCCGCGGCGAGGGCGACGGCCGTCGTGTCCGAACCGCCGCGACCGAGCGTGGTGATCTCGCCGGTCGTGCGGTTGAAGCCCTGGAACCCGGCGACGATCGCGACGTGCCCGGCGTCGAGTGCCTCGCGCACGCGCTTCGGGGTGACGTCGACGATGCGGGCCTTGCCGTGCTGGGCGTCGGTGAGCATGCCGGCCTGGCTGCCCGTGTACGACGACGCCTCGACCCCGAGGCTCTTGATCGCCATCGCCAGGAGCGCCATCGAGATGCGCTCCCCCGCGGTGAGGAGCATGTCGAGTTCACGTCCGGCGGGGATCGGTGTCACGGAGTGCGCGAGGTCGACGAGCTCGTCGGTGGTGTCGCCCATCGCCGAGACGGCCACGACGACGTCGTTGCCGGCCTTCTTCGTCTGGACGATCCGCTTCGCCACGCGCTTGATGCTCTCGGCGTCCGCGACGGACGATCCACCGAACTTCTGCACGATCAAGGCCACTGGTTGGTACTCCCGGGGACGACGGTTCCGCGACTGTCACGCGGTCTCATGATGGTAGTCGGTGTTTCGAGGATGTTGCGTCAGAGCCGGTGCAGACGCAAGGATCCTGCGCGCTGCTCGGCTCCGGCAGGTCAGCCGCCGACGACCCGACGGCCCTCGAACGCGCGGCCGAGCGTGACCTCGTCGGCGTACTCGAGGTCGCCGCCGACGGGCAGCCCGGACGCCAGGCGGGTCGTGCGGATGCCCATCGGGACGAGCAGTCGGCTGAGGTACGTCGCCGTGGCCTCTCCCTCGAGGTTGGGGTCGGTGGCGATGATGACCTCGTCCACCGTGCCGTCCGCCAGTCGTGTCATGAGCTGCTGGATGCGCAGGTCGTCCGGGCCGATGCCGTCGATCGGGCTGATCGCGCCGCCGAGCACGTGGTACAGCCCGCGGAACTCGCGCGTCCGTTCGATCGCGGCGACGTCCTTCGCCTCTTCGACGACGCAGATGACCGCCGGCGACCGGCGCGGGTCACGGCAGATGCTGCACTGCACGTTCTCGGTGACGTTGCCGCAGATCTCGCAGAAGCGGACCCGCTCCTTGACGTCCGCCAGGAGCTCGGACAGCCGGGTGGGGTCGAACGACTCGGTCTGGAGGATGTGGAACGCGATGCGCTGCGCCGACTTCGGTCCGATGCCGGGGAGGCGACCGAACTCGTCGATGAGGTCCTGCACGATGCCGTCGTACATCAGGCGCCTTCCTCGTGGAGGGAGGTCTCCTCGATGAACTGGGCGTTCAGGATCTCACGGACGACGGCCTCGCCGTAGCGGCCCGCGACGGGGGTGCGGCGGACCTGCGGGGCGGGTGCGGCGGGGCGCTGGGCCGGTGCCGGGCGCTGCTGGCTCGGCGCGGGGGCGGCGGGCTGCTGCGGTGCGGCGGACTGCTGCGCGTCGGGGTAGGGGTCGCCGTCGCCGTACGGGTCGTCGTCGAGCGGGTAGTCGTCGACGGGGACGTCCGGGCTGCCGCCCGGTGCGGCGGCCGGACCGGTGGACGGCGCGGCGTCCGGGCCGGTGGACGGCTCGGCGCCCGGGCCGCGGTCGGCGTCGGTGTCCGGACTGCCGGGAGGCGCGGCCTGCGTCGACGGGGCCGCCTGCGGTGCGGGGGCGCCCAGCGAGGACGCGGGGCGCAGCTGTGCCGCGAGGGCCGCGTCCACCGTCGGGTCGGACGTGGTCGGGACGGGAGCGACGGGCTCACCGGTGTCGGTGGTGCCGAACGGTGCCGACCACGAGCGCTCGGCCCCGGCGGTGGGATCCGCGGCGGGGATCGTGGCGACGGCCCACTCGGTGACCGGGGCGCCGGTGGGCTCCGGGGCGCCGGTGGGCTCCGGGGCGGGGGTGGGCTCCGCGGCGGGGGTGGGTGCAGGGCGGGACTGCGTCGGGCGCTGGTCTCCCTGCGCGGGCGCCGAGTCCGGCCGTGCCGGAGCCGGTGCCGGTGCCGGTGCCGGTGCCGGTGCCGCGTGCTCCGACGGTGCCGTCTCGCGCGCGGCGGACTCGGCCGCCGAGGGTGCTCCCGTGGCGGATGCGCCCCCGCCGGACTCCTGCGCAGCGGACCGGTCGGCGGAGTCCCCCGCCGCCTGCTGCTCGGCGGACCCGTGCGGCTCGGACGTCGTCGGCTCCGGACGCGCGGGAGCGGCCGGAGCCGTCTCGGCGGACCGGTCGGCACCGGGCCGTGCAGCACCCGCAGCACCCGCAGCGTCAGGGGCAGGCGCGGCACTCGGCGTCGGCTGCGCGGCCCCCTGCGGCGGCTGGGCCCCGGGCTGCTGCGGCGGTCGCTGCTGCCCCGGCCCACCGGGACCACGGGCGACGAACTTCACACGGAGCCCGAGCACGTCGACGATCGCGGCCCGCAGGAGCTCGCTGACGCTGGCGTTCGGGTCGGACATCTCCTTGAACGAGGCGACGTCCTGCTGGCTCGGGAACGTGAGGGTGAGGACGTCCTCGCGCAGCGCCGTGACCTGCGCCGTGACGACCACGGACCACGCCGAACGCTTCTGCCGCTGGACGTGCTCGACGATCTGCGGCCAGGAGTCGCGGAGCTGCTGGAACCCGACGGCGCCGATGGGACGCACGGCCGGCTCGTCGCCCGCAGCCGCGCCCTGGCCGGTCGAGGACGCGTTCGCAGCGCCCGCGGCGGGCGTCGGCGTGGCTCCGGGTGCCGGCGTGGACCCGGGCCCGCTCGACGGCGCCTCGGGTGCACTCGGCACCGCGGCGGCCCACGAGGCAGCGGCATCCCGAGCGGTGGCACCGGGGTCGGTCGACGTCGGGGCCGGGGTGGCGGGCGGTTCGGCGGCGGCCGGAACAGGAGCCGGCGCCGGCGTCTGGGCCTGGGCCTGGGCCGGAGCCGCGGGGGCCTGGGCCGCCCGAGGAGCGGGTGCGGTCGGCTGCGTGCTCGGCGCGGGGGCGGTGGTCGACCCCGCGGCCGGGAGCGACTCCGGCCCGGCCTGGTGCCCGCCGGCGTCCCCGACACCGATGCGTCGCTCGAGTCGCTCGACCCGGGCGAGGGCACCGCGCTGGGTGTCGTCGACCTCGGGCACGAGCATCCGCGCCGTCATGAGTTCGAGGTGCAGCCGCGGCGAGGTCGCCCCGGTCATGTCCGTCAGCGCCCGGTTCGCGATGTCCGCCGCACGCGAGAGCCCGGTCGCACCGAAGACACCGGCCTGCCGGGTCATCGTGTCGAGCTCTTCCGGCGAGACGCCCCGGAGGACGGCCGCGGCGCTCTCGTTGGTCGCGGCCACGACGATGAGGTCACGGAGGCGCTCGAGGAGGTCCTCGACGAAGCGACGAGGGTCCTGCCCGGTCTGCACGACCCGGTCGATGGCGGCGAACGCCGATGCCGGGTCGGCCACGGCGAGCGCGTCGACCACGTCGTCGAGCAGTGCGGCGTCGGTGTAGCCGAGGAGCGCGACGGCCCGCTCGTACGCGATCGCCCCGTCCTCGCTGCCGGCCATGAGCTGGTCGAGCAGCGACAGGGTGTCACGGACGGAACCACCGCCGGCGCGGACGACCAGGGGCAGCACGCCGGGCGCGACCGAGACCGATTCCTGCTGGCAGAGCTGCTCGACGTACTCGAGCATCGCTGCCGGCGGGACGAGGCGGAACGGGTAGTGGTGGGTGCGCGAGCGGATCGTGCCGATGACCTTCTCGGGCTCGGTCGTCGCGAAGATGAACTTGACGTGCTCCGGCGGCTCCTCGACCAACTTGAGCAGCGCGTTGAAGCCCTGCGGCGTCACCATGTGCGCCTCGTCGAGGATGAAGATCTTGTAGCGGTCGCGCGCCGGGGCGAACACGGCACGGTCGCGCAGGTCACGGGCGTCGTCGACACCGTTGTGGCTGGCGGCGTCGATCTCGATCACGTCGAGCGATCCCCCGCCGCCGCGTGCCAGTTCGACGCAGCTCGGGCAGACGCCGCACGGCGTGTCGGTCGGGCCCTCGGCGCAGTTCAGGCAGCGCGCGAGGATGCGCGCGGACGTCGTCTTGCCGCAGCCGCGCGGGCCGCTGAACAGGTAGGCGTGGTTGACCCGGTTCGTGCGCAGGGCCGTCCGGAGGGGATCGGTGACCTGCGACTGTCCGATCAGCTCGGCGAAGTTCTCGGGCCGGTAACGGCGATACAGGGCGGTGACCACGCCCCAAGGGTAGCCGGGACGACCGACACCCGATGGTCGGACCGGACCACCTGTGGGAAGTGGGCGGCGGGCACGTGACGAACCGCGCCTCCCGTCCGTGCAGACGACGGGACGGGAGGCGCGGTTCGTGCGTGCGACGGACTCAGACGCGTCCGCGGCGGCGGAGGCCGCGGGCGAGCCGCGACAGGCCCAGCAGGAGGAAGCCGAGCACCACCAGGCCACCCGCTGCCCCGGCGAGCGGGGCCACGTCGGCGCCGGTGAAGGCGAGCCCACCGGACCCGGAACCGGTCCCGCTCCCGTTCCCGGACGCGTTGCCGCCGGCCCCGGGCGCACCCGGAGTCCCAGGCGCGCCGGGCGCACCGGGCGTTCCGGGCGTCCCGGGCGTCCCCGGCGTGCCGGGGCCACCCGGCACCGCGGCGTCGACCACGACCGCGACCGACTGCACGGCCGACGTCGCACCCGCCACCGTCTGCGTCACGCGGATGGTGTGCTGCCCGACCGCCAGTCGCAGGACGACCGACCAGGTGCCGTCCTCGGCCGCCGTCGTCGTGACGGGCGTGCCGTCGTCGGCGACGACCGTGACGGTCGCTCCCGGCTCGGCGGTCCCGGTGACCCGCCAGTCGACGGTCCCGGCGGCCGAGGCCGTCTGGTGCGCGCCCGGCGTCGGCGAGGTGACCGCGAGCGGCTCCACCGCGTCGACCACGATCGGGACCGGCTGCGAGACCGTCGTCGTGCCGTTCACGGACTGCGACGCCTCGATGGTCCACTCCCCCTCGGGGACGCGGTCGAACGTGACGCTCCAGTCGCCGTCGGCGTCCGCGGTCGTGGTGCGGACCTGCCCGTTCGACAGGCGCACCGTGACGAGCGCTCCCGGTGTGGCGTGCCCGGTCACCGTGAAGCTGCCGGTGTCACCGGTGCCCGTCGCGGGGATGAGCTGGCCGGGGACCGGGCTCGTGATGGTCACGTCGGTCGGCTGGGCGACCACGACCCGCACGGTGCTCGTCACCGGGTCGGAGGTCACGCCGCCGACGGTCTCGGTGACCGACACGGTGTGGGTGCCCGGCGGGACCCGGGTGACGGTGACGGTCCACGAACCGTCACCACCCGCGGTCGTCGTCGCGGTCCGGCCGTCGATGTCGACGGAGACCGTGGCGCCCGGCTCGGCGGTGCCGCTGACCGGGATCGACGTCGTGGCACCGGTGGTCGGGACGACCTGGCCGTCGGTCGGGCTGGTGACCCGGACCGGTGCGGCCGCGGCGACGGAGAACCCGACCTGCGGTGCGTTCGTCGTCGTCCCACCGACCGTCTGCGCGGCGGCGATCGTGTGCGGGCCGGTGCCGACGTCCGGCACGGTGACGGCCCACTCGCCGTCGCCGTCCGCCGTCGTCGTGACCGGGGCCCCGCCGTCGACGCGGACCGAGACGGCCGCGTTCGGGGCGGAGACACCGGTGACCCGGACGTCCGTGGAGCCGCCGAGCACGCGGTAGGCGGTGCCGTTCTCCGGGGAGGTGACGACGATCGTGTCCACCGCGGCGACCTCCACCGTCAGGTCGCGCTCGATCGGCGACGACGTCGTGCCGTTCACGACCTGCGTGACGACGATCGTGTGGTCGCCGGCATCGAGACCGGTGAGCTCGGTCGACCAGCGGCCGTCCGGGCCGACCGGGACCTGGACGGGGTCGCCGTCGTCGGTCACGATCCGCACGGTGCCGCCGGGCTGCCCCTGGCCGCTGACCGGGACGCTCGCGGTCGTGGTGCCGGCCGGCACGGTCACGGTGTCGCCGTACGCCGGCGTGTCGACCGTCAGCGCTGCACCCGCGGCGACCGTGAAGGTCGTCGAGACCGGCGCCGAGGTCGATCCCTCGACCGTCTGGGTGGCACGGACGGTGTGCTCGCCGGTGCCGAGGCCCTCGAGGTCGACGGACCAGGTGCCGGCGGCGGTCGCCGTCACGGTCCGGGGGTAGCCCCCGTCGACCGCCACCCGGACGGTCGCCAGCGGCTCGGCGGCGCCGTTCGCGGTCACGGTCGCGATCGAGTCCTGCTGCGCGACGCGCACGGTCGACCCGTTCGCCGGGGTGGCGATCGTGATCGGGTCCGCGACGAGCACCCGGATGCCGACGGTGACCGGGGCGGAGACGGTGTCACCGATCCGCTGCGTGACGCTGACGGTCGGGGTGCCCGCGGGCACGTCGGGCACCGAGACGCTCCAGTCGCCGTCGGTGTCCGCGGTGGTGGACTCGCTGCGTCCGCCGCCGAGGTCGACCACGACGGTCGCACCGGGCTCCGCCGTCCCGCTGACGTCGACCGTGGTGGTCGCGCCCTCGCCGGCGACGGTGTACTCCTGGCCTGCCGTCGGTTCGGCGATCTCGACCGGGGCTCCGGCCTCGATCTCGAAGGCCGACTCGACCGGGGTGGTGGACGTGGACCCGTCGACCGTCTGCGTGACGCTGACGTCGTGCGTGCCGACGCCGAGGTCCGGCACGTCGACGCTCCACGCGCCGTCGTCACCGGCGGTGACCTCGACGGGGTCGCGGTCGTCGACGGTGACCGTGACGGTGGCGCCCGGCTGGGCGTCACCGGCGATCGTCACCGTGGTGGTGGCGTCGCCGTCCGCGACGGTGATCGGGTCCTCGTCGGGCTGGCGGACGGTCAGGTCGGCCGCGGCGACGACGGACACCGGTCGTGCGACCGCCGCGCTCGTCGTCCCGTTCACGGCCTGGGTGACCTCCGCCGTCCACGAACCGGTGGGCACGTCCTCGACCGTCGTGGCCCAGTCCCCGTCGTCGTCGACCCGTGCCGTCGCGGTCCCGCCGTCACCGAGGTCGACCGTGACGGTCGCCCCGGGCTGACCGGTGCCGGCGAACCGCACGTCGGTCGTCGCGTCGTAGTCCGCCACCGTCACGGAGGTGGCCCCCGCCGGGGTCGTCACCGTGAGCGGCGCACCGGCGCGGACCGACACCGCCGCGGTGACGGGTGCCGACGTCTGCCCGCCGACGACCTGCGTCGCGCGGACCGTGTAGTCGCCGACCGGGACGTCCGCGAACGTCGTCTCCCAGGCGCCGTCGGCAGCGGCGGTCACCTCGTCGGAGTCACCGTTCGACAGTGTCACCGTGACGGTGGCCCCGCCCTGTGCCCGTCCCGCGGCCCGCACGTCGGCCGTGCCGGCCGCGTCGGCGACCGTCAGGACGGCGCCGTTCGTCGGAGCGGTCAGGGAGAGCGCGGTCCCGGCACGGACGGTGACGGTCTGTGCGGGACTGGAGGCGCTGGTCCCGCCGACCGTCTGGGTCGCGATGAGCGTCGGGTCACCGACACCGACCCCGCCGAACGTGACGGTCCAGTCGCCGTCGCCGTCCGCGGTGGTGGTCGCCTCGTCGTCGCCGAGTCGCACCGTGACCGGAGCGTTCGGCTCGGCCGTCCCGGTGACCGTGACGTCACGCGTCGCGTCGGCGTCCGGGACGAGCAGCACGGTGTCGGCGGCCGGGGTCGTCACCGTGACCGTGTCCGCGGCCTCGATCGTGACGGTGCGCGTCGCCGGGTCGGAGACGGCCGGGGACGAGACCGTCCCGGGCAGCGTCTGCGTCACCGACACCGGGTGCTCGCCGACCGCGAGGTCCGGGAAGGTCACCGACCAGGTGCCGTCCGGGGCGACCGTCGTCCGCTGGTCGTCCTCGCCGGTCGTGCTCGCGGTCACCGCGGCGCCGGGCTGGCCGGTGCCGGAGACCGTCACGTCACGTCGGACGTCGTCGCCCGCGACCGTGATCGGCGCCGTGCCGGGGGCGGTGATCGCGAGCTGCGCGGCCGTGACGACCTGGAACGTGGTCGGGATCGCGGTGGTGACCACGCCCTCGACGCTCTGGCTCGCGTTCACCGTGTACGTGCCGGTGGGTGCGAGACCGGTGGCGTCGACGCTCCACACGCCGTCGCCGTCGGCCGTGGTGGTGAACTGCGTGTCCGGGCCGAGCGAGACCGAGATGTCCGCGTCCGGCTCCGAGGTGCCGGAGATCGGGACGGTCGCGGTCGCGTCGCCGTCGACGACGACGAAGCGCGAACCGACGGCCGGCGAGTCGATCGCGACGGCGGTCCCCGGCACGACGGTGAAGTCGCGCGTCACCGTGGGTCCGGTCGTGCCGTTCACGGTCTGCACGGCGGTGACGGTGTGGTCGCCGATGCCGAGCTGCGTCGGGTCGGTCGCCCAGTTGCCGGAGCCGTCGGCGACCACGTCGACCGGGTCGCCGTCGTCGACCGTGACCCGCACGCTCGCACCCGGCTCGGCGGTGCCGCGCACGACGACGCCGATCTGGCCGCCCGCTCCCGCGGGGACCTCCTGCGCGTCCGTGGGCGACTCGATCACCAGGTCGTCGGCGACGGCGATCGCGAAGTCCCGGTCGACGGCTGCGGACGTCTGCCCGCCGACCGTCTGCGTGACGCTCGCGGTGTGGTCGCCCGTGCCGACGTCCGGCAGGGTCACCGACCACGCACCGTCGTCGCCGGCGGTCGTGGTGACCGGGTCGCCCGTCCCGTCGAGGACCACGCTGATGCCGGCGCCCGGCTGCGCGGTGCCCGAGACGACGACGTCGATCGTCGAGTCGTCGGTCGCGACGTCGGTCGTGCCGTCCTGGGTCGGCGAGGTCACGGCGAGCGCCGCGCCGGCGACGACCGTCACGACCTGGCGGACGGCCGGCGAGGTGGTCCCGCCCACGGTCTGCGTCGCCTGGATCGTGTACCGGCCGACCGGGACGTCCTGGACCGTGGCGGTCCAGTCCCCGTCGCCGTTCGCGGTCGCGGTGGCGGTCAGCCCGCCGCCGAGCGAGATCGCGACGTCGGCGCCGGGCTCGGCGGTGCCGGTCACGTCGAGGTCGGTCGTCGTGTCCGCGTCGAGCACGGTGACGGTGGCACCGGGTGCCGGGGCGGTGATCGCGATCGGGTCACCGGCGGCGACGGTGAAGTCGCTCGTCACGGGGCCGGAGGTCGTCCCGCCCACGGTCTGCCGAGCGGTCGCGGTGCGGTCGCCGACCGGGACGCCCTGGAAGGTCTCCTCCCAGTCGCCGCCGCCTGTCGCGGTCACCGTCGCGGTGAAGGACCCGCCGATGCCGACCGTGACCTGCGCGTTCGGTGCGGCGGTGCCGGACACCGTGACGGGCGTGGTCGAGGTCGGGTCCGCGACGGTGATCGTGCTGCCGTCCTCGGGTGCGTCGATCGTCAGCGCCGGGGCGGCCGTGACCGTGAAGGCACGTGTCACGGGGGCACTCGTCGAGGACCCGACGGTCTGCGTCACCTGGGCGGAGTACGACCCCGCGGGGACACCCGTCACCGTCGTCGACCAGGTACCGCCGGCGTTCGCCGTGGTCGTGGCCGTGCGGCCGCCACCGAGGTCGACGTCGACCCGTGCGCCGGGCTGCGCCGAACCGGAGAACGGCACGTCCCGGGTGGTGCCGGCGAGCGGGAAGTCCTGGCCGGCCGTCGGGCTGTCGACCGTGAGGCCGGCTGCGGCGACGACCCGGAAGGCCCGGGTCACGGGCGCCGAGGTGGTGTCCCCGACGGTCTGCGTCACGCTCGCGGTCGGTTCGCCGATCGGGACGTCCGGCACCGTGATGCTCCACGCGCCGCTCGCGTTCGCCGTGCCGGTCGCGGTGAGGCCGCCGCCGAGGTCGACGTCGATGCGGGCGTTCGCGGTCGCGGTGCCGGCCAGGGTCACCGGCGCGGTGGTGCCGGTGGTCGTGAAGGTCTGCCCCGCGGTCGGCGTCGAGATGGTCAGGGCCTGCTGCGCGACGACGGAGAATTGCTGCGTGGCCGAGCCCGCCGCTGCTCCCCCGACGGTCTGGGTCGCGGTCGCCGTGTACGAGCCGGTGGGCACGTTCGCCACCGAGGTGGTCCACGTCCCGTTGGCCGCCACGGTCGCGGTGCCCGTCCGGCCGCCGCCGAGGGTCACGGCGATCGTGGCTCCGGGCTCGCCGGCACCGCTGACGGTGACGCTGCGGGTGGAGGACGCCGTCGGCACGCTGAACACCTGGTTCGCGGTCGGTGCCGTGATGGTCGGCGCGACGAAGGCCGAGGCCCGCACGGTCGACGTGGCGAGGTCGACGGTGGCGACGTTCGCCCCGGGCAGGATCGACAGCCGCAGGGCGTGCACGCTCCGCGAGCCGGGGTCGTACCCGCGGCGGTCGCGGAACCCGGTCGTGGTGTCCTGCGCGTTGACGGTGAGGTCGACGACCTGGCGGAGGAGCAGGACGACCGGCGACAGCAGCGTCGCCACGGCTGTGGTCGTGGTGGTCAGGGTGGTGCCGAGCTGCGTGAGGGCGGTCCCGCCGATGATCGGCCGGAGCGCGGTCTGCAGGGTCGGGACGACGATGCCGGAGACGACCGGCGCGAGCACGGTGCCGAGGGGCAGCGGCAGGCCGACGAGGCTCCCCGATGCGGTGACGGTCGGGTTCGCCGTCGCGGTGCCGGCCAGCGCGCCGAGGGTCGTGTCGACCTGCAGACCGATCGCGGCGGCCGACTGCCCGAGGACGGTGGCGTTGGTGGCGATGTTCACGCGAACCGCGGTGGAGTTGATCGTGTTGACGACCGCCGTCTGCAGCGTGGTGGGCAGCTGCGTGCCGAGGATCGTGGCGATGCTCTGGTTGATCGAGTCCACGGCGACCGTCGTCAGCACCGGGGTGTTCGCGGGCTGGCCGTTGAGGGCCGTGAGCTTGTCGAGGTCCACCGTGATCGTGCCGGTCGCCGGGACGATCGTCACGGCGCCGTCCGTGAGCGGCTGCTGGAGGACCTGCGTGAGGGTGCCGTCGAGGTTGAGGTTCACGTTCGCGGTGATGGTGGTGCCGCTCACGTTCACCGTGCCGAGCAGCGCCTGGCGGAGGAGTGTCTGGATCTGGCCGGACACCGCTGCGGTGGTGCCCTGCAGCGCTCCCCCGGTGCCGAAGACGCCGTTCACCGAACCCGACACCGTGCGGAGCTCGTCACGGAGCGAGGTCGTCAGCCCCTGGACGGCGGGGCTCGTCAGCGTGAGGTCGGCTCCGGCGATCCGGTAGTCGCTCGTGGTGCTGACCGTCGCGCCGCGCGTCGCGGACAGGGTCGAGGCGAGCGCCCCGACACGCAGCTGCGCGTTCGAGAGCACCGTCGTGTCGGCACCGACCCGGCTGAAGAGCGGGTTGAGGTCGAGCGTCGACGCCCCGGTGCCGATCCCGGTACCGACGCCGATGCCGCCGTCGTTCGTCAGGAGGCCGGAGGACGCCGTCGCACCGTTCGCCGAGGTCGTCGCGTACTGGCCGGCCACCCCGAGGGTGAGGATGCCGTTCGCCCCGAGCAGGTCGACGTCGTTGCCGAGGTCCACCCCCACGGTGTTCAGGGCCTCGACGTTGAGCGGCTGGTTCGTCGTCCCGCCGCCGGTCGTCGCACCGCGTGCGGAGTAGGCGCCGCCGAGCTGGGCGATGCCGTCGACGTCCACGATGCCCGAGCCGCTGAGCAGGAGCCCCTCGGCCTCGGAGACGTCGGTCTGTGCAGCCGCAGCGGGTTGGATCGCCACGGTGGCGGCGAGGAGCGCCGTCACCGTGGCGATGACGCCGCCGCGCAGGAGGAGACGCCGATCGTCCGATGCTCGTCGTCGAGCTCGGCCGCCAGCACCGAAGATCCGTCGTGTCCAGTCGCCCGCCGTCGTGGGTACACGGGTACCCCGCAGCGACACGTGCCTGCGCATGCGTGTCTCTTTTCCTGGCGAGCGCGCTCGCCACCTGATCCGGAACTCCCCCGCTGGTGAGGCGGTGGAGGGTCAGGAGCCCTGGTTGGGGGTTCCTGAGGGCGATCTTTGCACACGATCAGGTTGCTGTCCGCAACCCGTTACGAAAGAGACGCCGGGCGCACGAAAAGACTCCTCACGCACCCGCCAGAGCCCGGTTACCCTTGCTGCGTTTCCGCCCTGGGGGAGTTGGCCTGGATGGCGTCACGTGAGGAGCCGCCGAGAAGTCTACCGGACGCGACGGGCAAGATCGGACACATGAAGATCGCCATCGCCGGAGGCCACGGCCAGATCGCCCTCCTCCTCGCCCGCCAGATCACCGACGCCGGCCACGACGCCGTCGCCATCGTCCGCAACCCCGCGCACGTCACCGACGTGGAGCAGCAGGGCGGACGGGCGATCGTCGCGGACCTCGAGCAGCTCGACGACGACGAACTCGGGCTCCGGCTGCGCGGGGTCGACGCGGTGGTGTTCGCCGCGGGGGCCGGTCCGGGGAGCGGCGCCGAGCGGAAGCTCTCGGTCGACCGGGACGGGGCGATCCTCCTGGCGGACGCGGCCGAGCGCGCCGGCATCCGCCGCTACGTGATGATCTCGGCGATGGCGGCGGACTCGTACGACCCGGAGCGTGCGGTCGTGCCCGCCCGGTCCGAGGCCGACGTCTTCCAGGTGTACCTCCGCGCGAAGGCCGAGGCGGACGCGAACCTGCGGGCGCGGAACCTGCGCTGGACGATCGTCCGCCCCGGGGGCCTGCTCGACACGCCGCCCCAGGGCACGGTCGACGTCGGCGCCACGGTTCCCCGCGGCACGATCCCACGGGCGGACGTCGCGGCGGTGGTGCTCCACGCGCTCCTCGACGACACCGCGGTCGGCGTGCAGTTCGAGGTCACGAGCGGCGACACCCCGATCCCCGCGGCGGTCGCGTCGCTCGGCTGACGCCCACCACGGCAGCGGCGTCGAACCACGGATCCGACATCGAACCGGGCGACGACGGTGGTTCGACGTCGGATTCGTGGTTCGATCGCGGCGCCGCGCCCGCCGCAAGCGCGCCGTGCCCGCCGCCCGCGGCGCCGCGCCGTGCGTCAGAGCGCGACCGCAGCCGACTGCCGGGCGATCTCCAGTTCCTCGTTCGTCGGGATCACGAGCACCGCGACGCGCGACGTGTCCGTGGAGATGCGCCGCGCCTCCCGAGATGCCAACTCGTTGCGGTCCGCATCGATCTCGATGCCCAGGTGCTCGAGCCCGGCGAGCACGCGCCGGCGCAGCAGCGCGTTGTTCTCGCCGACCCCCGCGGTGAAGACCACCGCGTCCAGCCCGCCGAGCTGCGCCGTGTAGGCGCCGACGTACCGACGGATGCGGTGGCGGTAGACGGCGAGCGCCGCCTCGGCCACCTCGTCGCCGTGCAGCGCCGCGTCCTGCACGTCGCGCATGTCCCCGTTGCCGGTCAGGCCGAGCAGCCCGGACTCCTTGTTGAGCATGGTGTCGAGCTCGTCGAAGGAGAGCCCGGCCTCGCGGTGGAGGTGGATGAGGACCGCGGGGTCGAGGTCTCCGGAGCGGGTGCCCATCACGAGACCCTCGAGCGGGGTGAGGCCCATCGAGGTCTCGATCGAGCGTCCACCGTCGATCGCCGCGGCGGACGCCCCGTTGCCGAGGTGCAGCACGATCGTCTTGAGCTCAGCGAGCGGACGGCCGAGGAACTCTGCCGCCTGCTCGGACACGTACTTGTGGCTCGTCCCGTGCATGCCGTAGCGGCGGATCGCGTACTTCGCGGCGAGGTCGGCCGGGATCGCGTACGTGTAGGCGTGCGGCGGCATCGTCTGGTGGAACGCGGTGTCGAACACGGCGACCTGCGGCACGTCCGAGAAGACCTGCTTCGCCGCGCGGATGCCCTCGAGGTTCGCCGGGTTGTGCAGCGGCGCGAGGCTGTTCAGCGCCTCGATCTGCTGCTCGACCTCGTCCGTCACCACGGTGGCCCGGTCGAAGGTGGTGCCGCCGTGCACGACGCGGTGGCCGACCACGGCGGGCGGGTGCTCGTCGAAGGACGGCCCGACCTTCGCGAAGGCGTCGATCATGGCCTGGAAGCCGGCCGCGTGGTCGGCCACCGGGGTCGAGTCGTTCGACGAGGACTCCCCCGTGAGCGCGTTGGTGTGCTTCCACGCACCCGTCGACTCGCCGATGCGTTCGACGAGCCCGGAGGCGAGCGTGCGCTCCCCCTCGAGCTCGATGAGCTGGTACTTGAACGAACTCGATCCGGAGTTCACGACGAGGGCTGCGGTCACGGGATGGGTCACTTTCTCGGTCGGACGGGAGGCGCGGTGCGGGTCGCGCGGGTCAGCCCGCGTCGGTCGCGGTGCCGGCCTGGATCGCGGTGATCGCGACGGTGTTGACGATGTCGCCGACGAGCGCACCGCGGGAGAGGTCGTTGATCGGCTTGCGCAGACCCTGCAGGACCGGGCCGATCGCCACGGCACCGGCCGAGCGCTGCACGGCCTTGTACGTGTTGTTGCCCGTGTTGAGGTCGGGGAAGATGAACACCGTGGCGCGACCCGCGACGGGCGAGTCCGGCATCTTCGTCGACGCGACCGTCGGGTCGGCGGCGGCGTCGTACTGGATCGGCCCCTCGACGAGCAGGTCCGGGCGGCGCTCGCGCACGAAGGCGGTGCCGGCGCGGACCTTGTCGACGTCCGCTCCCGAGCCGCTGTCGCCCGTCGAGTAGCTGAGCATCGCCACGCGCGGGTCGATGCCGAACTGCGTCGCGGTCTCGGCGGACGAGATCGCGATGTCCGCGAGCTGCTCGCTCGTGGGGTCGGGGATGACCGCGCAGTCGCCGTAGACGAGGACCCGGTCGGCGAGGGCCATCAGGAAGACGCTCGACACGATCGAGGTGTCCGGCCGGGTCTTGATGATCTCGAACGACGGCCGGATCGTGTGCGCCGTCGTGTGCTTCGCGCCGGAGACCATGCCGTCGGCGAGCCCGAGCTGCACCATCATCGTGCCGAAGTAGGACACGTCGGTCACGGTGTCGCGGGCGAGCTCGATCGACATGCCCTTGTGCGCCCGGAGGCGGGTGTACTCCTCGGCGAAGCGCTCACGGAGCTCGGGGTCGAACGGGGAGACGAGCTGTGCGGCGTCGAGGTCGAGGCCGAGCTCGGTCGCCCGGGTCCGGATCGCGGCGGGGTCGCCGAGGATCGTGAGCTCGCACACCTGACGCTGCAGGAGCGTGGACGCGGCGCGGAGGATGCGGTCGTCCTCGCCCTCGGGCAGGACGATGCGCTTGCCGTACCCGCGGGCCCGGTCGAGCAGTCCGTGCTCGAACATGAGCGGCGTCACGACCCCGGAGGGCGTGAGCTGCAGGCGGTCGCGGAGGGCGTCGGCGTCGACGTGCTGCTCGAACAGCGCGAGCGCGAGGTCGGCCTTGCGGGGCGAGTCCGCCGCGAGGCGTCCGCGGGTCTGGGTGATGCGGAGCGCGGTGTCGTAGGTGCCGAGGTCGTTCTGCGCGATCGGCAGCGAGCTCGACAGCCCCTCGAGCAGGCGGGAGATCTGCGGTGCCGTCTCGAACCCGCCGTTGAGGATCACCCCGGCGAGGCTCGGGAACGTCTCGGACTGGTTCGCGAGGAGCGTCGCGATGAGGACGTCGCTGCGGTCCCCCGGGACGACGACGATCCCGCCCTCGATCAGGCGCGGCAGGACGTTCTCCATGCTCATGCCGGCGACGACGGTGCCGAGGGCCTCGCGGTCGAGCAGCGCCCCGTCGCCGCGCACCAGGGTCGCCCCGGTGGCTTCGAGCAGGGCGCGGACGGTCGGGGCGACGAGGACGCGGTCCTCGGGGATGGCCCACACGGGCAGGTCGGGGTGGTCGTCGCTGACCGCCTGCCGGACGCTCGACACGACCGACGGCAGGGCATCGGGGTCGGCACGGTTCACGACGATGCCGAACAGCTGGGCGTGCGCGGCGCGGAGCTCGCTCGTCGTGACGTCGGCGACCTGGGCCATGTCCTCGGGGGTGCGGGCACCGCGTTCGGCGGCGTCGCGGCCACCGAGCACGAGCAGCACCGGAGCGCCCAGGTTGACCGCGACCTTGGCGTTGAACGACAGCTCCGTCGGGCTGCCGACGTCGGTGTAGTCCGACCCGAGCACCACGACCGCGTCGCACTGCCGCTCGACCTGGGCGAAGCGGGTGACGATCGTCGCGAGCGCCGCGTCCGGGTCGGCGTGCACGTCGTCGTAGGTGACGCCGACCGCGTCGTCGTAGGAGATGCCGACCGCGGTGTGCTGCAGCAGGAGCTCGAGCACGTAGTCCGGCTCGTCGACGGAGCGGGCGACCGGTCGGAACACCCCGACCCGTCCGACCGAGCGTGCGAGGGTCTCGAGGACACCGAGGGCGACGGTGCTCTTGCCCGTGTGTCCTTCTGCTGACGTGATGTAGATGCGGGTCGACACGCGTCCAGGGTAGTCGGCGCACACGGCACGACATCTGGGAGCCCCGGCACTTCCGACACGCGGTCGTGAGCACTCCGGAGAACCTGTACCATTGGGTGTCGTCGTCGGAAGACGGCGCCAGGAGAATTCGCCTAGTGGCCTATGGCGCACGCTTGGAAAGCGTGTTGGGTGCAAGCCCTCGGGGGTTCGAATCCCCCATTCTCCGCCAGAGCACGGAACGCCCCGGGAACCGATCGGTTCCCGGGGCGTTCGTCGTCCGGAGCACTCCGGCGCACTCCGGCGCACTCCGGACAGGACGGTCCCCCACCCGGCGGACCCCGCCGAACCCCGTTCGCCATGGACTGGCCGGGAAACGATGCCGAGGGGTGGAACGGGCTGTCCCCGATACCCGTCGGTCGCCTAGACTGCCCAGACGAACGACCCCGGGACGGGTCGGACACGGTGCACGGAGCGGCAGGGGCGCGCTCCCCGGGCGAGCGTCGAACGCTGCCCGGGCACCCGAGGGACGAGGAGTCCACGTGGGGGACCTGACGGCGCCGGCAGCAGCTCGGCCGAGCGCGACCGTGTACGACGTGGTCCTCCGGCCGCGTCGCTCGCTCGTGCGCTCGACGATCCTGAGCGTCGTGTTCTCGGCCGTCCCCCTCGCCGTCGCCCTCGTCTGGGTCTCCCTCCCGATGCGCCTCTGGCCGGTCGTCACGGGTGCGGTCATCCTGCTCGCGGCCGCCGTCGCCGTCGTCTTCGTGCGCCTCGGCACCGCGTTCATCGGCATCGACCCGGTGGCGATCACGGTGCGCGGCGTCCTCACGCAGAACCGGCGGGTGGACCGCGACCGCGTCCACAGCCTGGTCCTCGCCACCACGTACGGCAGCGCGGTCGAGCGCACGACGCGCGAGCTCATCGCGCTCGACGCCGCCGGCGCCCACCTGTTCCGCCTCCGCGCCGACACCTGGAGCGACGCCGGCATCGACAGCATCGTGGACGCCCTCGGCGTGCAGGTCACCGACGAGACCCGGCCGATGTCGATCCGCGAGTTCGTGCGGCGCTACCCGGCGAGCCGGTCCTGGTACGAGCAGCGCGGGGCGTACGTCGCCGTCGGTGCGGTGGCGGTCCTCGCGGTCGCCGGGCTGCTCGTGGTCGAGACCACCGGCCTCCTCGGCTGACCCCTCAGCGACGGCGGCGCAGGGTCGAGAAGATCCCCTGCACGACCTCCTTGGCGATCGTCCTGCCCAGCCCGGACCCGAGCAGGTCCGACAGCGGGTCGTCCGCCTTCCGTGACGTCGTCGTCCGGGACGACGTGCGCCCCGACCGCCGCGCATCGGCCGCCCGTTCGGCTCGCTCGAACTCCCGCTGCGCCCGCTCGTACTCCTTCTGCGCCGCGGCCCGTTCGCGCGCCTCGGTCTTCTCCTTCGCCGCGGCCTCCTTCGCTGCGGCGGCAGCGGCGCGGGCCGCCTCCTTCTCCGCCTCGGCGGCAGCGGTCGCCGCGGCCTTCTCGGCGTCCGCGGCAGCCGCGTCCGCAGCGGCGGCCTCCATCCGGCGGGCGAGCATCTCGTACGCCGAGTCGGGATCGAGCCGCGTGCCGTAGGTGGACAGGAGCGGCGATGCCTGCACCCGCGCCGTCATCTCGGCCGCGGGCATCGGGTCCATCGAGCCCTCGGGGGCGCGGAGGCGCGTCCAGGCCACCGGCGTCGGCGCGCCCTTCTCGTTCATCACGGTGACGATCGCCTCACCGGTGGCGAGCGAGGTCAGCACCTCCCCGAGGTCGTAGTCGCTCGTCGGGTAGGTCGACACCGTCGCGCGCAGCGCCTTCGCGTCATCGGGGGTGTGCGCCCGCAGCTGGTGCTGGATCCGCGAGCCGAGCTGGGCGAGCACGTCGTTCGGGACGTCCTTCGGGGTCTGCGTGACGAAGAAGATCCCGACGCCCTTCGAACGGATGAGCCGGACCGTGCGGACGATCTGCTCGAGGAAGTCCGCCGACGCCCCGCTGAAGAGCAGGTGCGCCTCGTCGAAGAAGAACACGAGCTTCGGCTTGTCCTGGTCGCCCACCTCGGGGAGCTCGTTGAAGAGGTCGGCGAGGAGCCACATCAGGAACGTCGAGAAGACCTCGGGCTGGTCCTGCACGCCGGGCACCTCGAGCAGGCTGACGATCCCCCGGCCGTCGGCGGCGGTGCGGAGGAACACGGTCGTGTCGATCTCCGTCTCGCCGAAGAACTGGTCGGCGCCCTTGTCGGCGAAGGTGATCAGCTCGCGGAGGATCACCCCGGCGGTCTGCTTCGACAGCCCGCCGAGCTCGGCGAGCTCCGCCTTGCCCTGGTCGCTCACGAGGAAGGTCAGCACGCTCCGCAGGTCGGACAGGTCGACGAGCGGCAGCCCGGCCCGCTCCGCGTAGTGGAACACGAGCCCGAGGGAGGACTCCTGCGTGTCGTTCAGCCCGAGCACCTTCGACAGCAGGAGCGGTCCGAACCCGGACACGGTCGCACGGATCGGCACGCCGGTCCCCTGCCCGCCGAGCGAGTAGAGCTCCGCCTCGCTCGCCACCGCGCGCCACTCCTGGCCGATCCCGGCGGTGCGCGCGAGGAGCTTGTCGTTCGGCGTGCCCGCGACCGCCAGCCCGGACAGGTCGCCCTTGATGTCGGCGGCGAAGACGGGCACCCCGTTCGCGGCGATCTGCTCGGCGAGGACCTGCAGCGTGCGCGTCTTGCCCGTGCCGGTCGCGCCCGCGACGAGACCGTGTCGGTTGAGCATGCCGAGCGGGATCCGGACCTGCACGTCGGGCACCGCGGCGCCGTTCACGAGGGCACCGAGCTGCAGCGCGCTGCCCTCGACCTCGTAGCCGGCGCGGATCGCCGCGACGGCGTCCGCGCCGAGCGGCCCCTCGGTGGTGGTCGGCTCGGGAGGCACGGTGCCGGCCGTCGACGTCGGCTCGCCCGCCGGGGCGGTCGCGTCCACCGCCGGGGCCGGCGAGTCGACGACCGCCGGTTCCGCGTCGGGCTCGAGCCGCGCCTCCTGGCCCTGCGCCACCGCGGCGGCGAGTTCCTCCGCCCGCTGCACCGCCTCGTCCGCGAGGCGCCGGGCCTCGTCGGCCGCCTGCTTCGCGGCCTCGGCCGCTGCCCGTGCCTGCGCCACCACGTCGCTCATGTCCACAGCATACGAACGGCCGGACACTCCTGTCCGGCGCGTGCCGTGGCACCGTGCGACGGTCAGTGCGTGAGCGCCGGGACCGTCCTCGGTCGGACGACCGCCCAGAGCAGCACGATCGCGACGGCCGACGTGCACGCCATCACCACTGCCATCGGGGTCGCCGTGGTGATGCCGATCCACCCGACCACGGGCGAGATGATCCCCGCCACGCCGAAGTTCAGCGCGCCGAGGAGCGAGGCGGCGGTGCCGGCCTCCTTGCCGTGGGCGGCGAGCCCGATCACCTGGACGAGCGGGAACGAGAAGCCGCACGCGGCGATGAAGAACCAGAGCGGCACGAGCACCCCGACGAGTCCGGCGCCGAGCTGGTCGAGCACCATGATCGCGACGGCGGCGAGGAACAGGGTCGCGGTCGAGCACGCGAGGATCCACTGCGGTCCGACGCGCTGCGCCAACCGCGCGGAGACCTGCACGCCGACGACGACGCCGACCGAGTTCACCGCGAACAGCAGACCGTACTGCTGCGCGTCGAGCCCGTACAGGCCCTGGAACAGGAACGGTGACGCGCTGAGGTACGAGAAGAGCCCGCTGAAGACCATCGCCCCGATGAGCGCGACCCCCACGAAGACGCGGTCCGAGAAGAGCGCCCGGTACCGCTGCCCGATGGTGGAGTGCCCGGCCTCGTGCCGACGTGCCGGCGGGAGCGTCTCGACGATGAGCAGGACCGCGGCGAGCACGACAGCGGCGCCGTAGCAGGCGAGGAAGACGAAGATCCCGTGCCAGCTCACGAACCGGAGCATCTGCGAGCCGATGAGCGGGGCGAGGATGGGCGCCAGGCCGTTCACCATCGCGAGGCGGGACAGCATCCGCACGAGCGGCTTGCCGCCGAACAGGTCGCGCACGGTCGCCATCGCCACGACGCCACCGGCCGCTGCACCCATGCCCTGCAGGACGCGGAAGAGCGCCAGCACCTCGACATTCGGCGCCAGTGCGGCTCCGAGCGATGCTGCGACGTGCAGACTCGTCGCGATGATGAGCGGGAGCCGGCGACCGACCTTGTCGCTCCACGGGCCGACCAGCAGCTGTCCGGCCGCGAAGCCGAGCGTCGTCGCGGTGAGGGTGAGCTGCACCGCCCCGTCGGTGATGCCGAACTCGTCCTTGAGCGACGGGAACGCCGGCAGGTAGAGGTCGATCGTGAACGGTCCGAGCGCGGTGAGGGCGCCCAGGACGAAGACGTAGACGAGTCGCTGCCGGCGGGAGAGCGCGTCTCCCGGGTGCAGGACGACACGGAGCGAACCGGTGGTGGCGGGCGCGGTCACGAGCAGGAGTCCTTCGACGGTGAGGGGTGGGGAGGTGATCGCGGCGTCGATCGAATCGATTCGTCCGCGGAACCATCCTACGGGTCCCCCGAGCACCACCGCAGCAGTCCGGGGCGTTCTCCCGCGTGTTGCCACGGCTCCCGCCCCGATCGGACGCGGCACATGCGGTACCGTCGGACTGCTCGCCGCCGGTCGACCGCCGGCGGACGTCGTCCCGCCCGTTCCGCCGGAACACCGGCGGGACGGAACCGGATCAGAAGGGGGTGGCGTCATGGTGGATGCCCGCATCCTGCACACGACCGCTGCCCTGCGCGAGGCAATCCTGCGACTGGCCGCCGACCGGCCGGTGTCCGAGATCACGGTCGCCGACGTCACCCGGGCGGCCGGCATCAACCGCGCCACGTTCTACTCGCACGCGGTCTCCCCCGGGTCGTTGCTCGCCGACGTCCTCACGCCGGAGCTCGACCGCATCCGCGAGGACGACGCCGAGGTCCGACGCGCGGCGTTCGCCCGGGGTGCCGGCGTCGACGAGTTCGCGACGATCACCCGACGCGGCATCAACGCCGTCGTCGAGCACGTCGTCGCGCACCGCGAGATCTACGGCAAGGCGCTGCCGGACCCGAACGACGCGTCGCTGCACCGACTCCTCGTGGAGCACTTCACGGTGTCGAGCGAGCAGCACATCCGGACGCTCGAGCGCGAGCACCGGCCGGAACTCCTCGACGACGTCGCCGCGGGCTTCGTGGCGCAGGGCTTCGTCGGCGCGATCGAGGCCTGGCTCGCCGGACCGCGACGGTCGCGGAAGGCACTGGTCGACACGATCGTGCTGTCGTTCCCGTCGTGGTGGCGCTGACCGCCCTGCCCGACGGACGTCAGTCGGTCGTGGGCTTCTCGCCGCGCTGGAGCGACTCGACCACGTCGACGGCCCCGCTGACGAGGTCGGCCTGGTCGTCGCCGGCCGGCACCCGGTAGTCCGCGGAGACGCCGTCGCCGCCCGTGCCACTCGTCGGCAGCGGGTCCCCCAGCGACACCACGACGACACCGGCGTCGTGCGCCGTCTGGATGACCCCGGTCAGCGCCGAGGCGTCGACCGCCCGCACGAGCAACGCCTTCGCGCCCGTACGGACGAGCTGGTCCACCGCGGTGCGCTGCGCGGCGGCGGAGCCGTCGGCCGGTGCGACGCGCACGTCCGGGTCGAAGCCGGCGTCGGCCAGTCCGGACCGCAGGTCTGCGCCGAGCGTGTCCTGCCCGGGTTCGAGGACCACGCCGATGACCGCGTGCCGGTCGAACCCGCCGTCGGAGCTGGTCAGGTCCGTGCTCTGCACCGGCGTGGGCGCGGCCGACGTCGTGCCCTGACAGCCGGCCAGGGCGAGGGCCGCACCGATGACGACGGTGGCGGTGACGACGCGGAGGAGCACGACCGCCACGCTACCCGCCCACCGCGACGACGGACGGTGCCGGGACGGGGCCGAGGCGACGGACCGCGGCGACGGCGAGCACCGCGATCAGGGTCATGCCGCCGAACACGAGCGGGAACGACACCGCGGCGTCGGCACCGCCCGTCCCGATGAACAGCAGCCCGGTGACGGCGAGCCCGATCACGCTGCCCGAGGCGTCGGCGATGGTCAGGGCCGAGCTCGCGAACCCGTCGTCGCCCTCGCCGGAGAAGCGCAGCGTCAGCATCGAGGTCCGCGGGTAGATCGCCCCCATGCCCGCGCCGCCGACGAACCACCCGACCACGAGCAGCCACCACGGCAGACCGAACGTGGCGACCGTCAGCGCCGTGAGCAGGCTGACGAGCACGAGCGCGAGCCCGATCGCGAAGGTCCGGGTCGCGGTGAGCCGTTCCTCGCCCAGCCGTCCGTGCAGCCAGCTCGACCCGGCCCAGCTGAGTGCCGCGACCGTCAGCGCGAGCCCCGCCGCCGAGGCGGACAGGCCGTCCTTCGCCTGCAGCAGGAACGGCACGTACGCCTCGCTGCCGAAGAACGAGGCTGCGACGAGCCCCCGCAACAGGATCACCGACGGCAGCCCGGGGGCGGCGCGGAAGGTGCCGGCGGGCAGCAGCGGGCGGAGTGCGGACCACGTCCCGACGAGGCCGATGAGCACGGCGGCGAGCCGCGCCCACGCGCTGAGGTCCGGGGCGACGTTGAGCAGCAGGATCGCCACCGCGGCGGCGACCGACCAGCCGATCCGGGACCGCTGCCACGCCGGACGGAGCTCGGGTGCGGGTGGGTGCAGCCGGCCGAGGGTCGGGACGAGCAGCGAGAACGCGCCGACCGCGATGACGAGTGCACCGGCGAACACCCAGTGCCAGTTCCAGACGTCGGTGACGATGCCCGCGAGCGCCGGACCGACGAGCGCCGGCACCACCCACGCGGCGGCGAACCCGGCGAACACCGGGCCGTGCAGGTCGGCGGGGAAGATCCGCGCGACGAGGACGTAGAGCACGACGTCGATCGCGCCGGCACCGAAGCCCTCGACGAGCCGGCCGACGAGGAAGACCTCCATCGTCGGGGCCAGCATGACGACGGCGGTGCCGACGGCGAAGAGCCCGGCCGACACCCACGCCACGATGCGCCCACCCGCGCGGTCGGTCCAGTTGCCCGCGAGGACCATGCCCGGCACGCCGGCAGCCAGGGGTGCGGCGAAGGCCAGCGCGTAGAGGGTCTCGCCGTCGAGGTCGCGGCTGATCTCCGGCATGACGGTCGTCATCGCCAGGTTCTGGAACGCCGCGACTGCGACGATCGCGACCATGCCGACGGTGGCGAGGGCGTACGGTCCGCTGAACAGACTGGTCCTCGTCGCCGCGGTGCTCACCCGATCATCGTAGGGCCGCCCACCGACGCCGGGCGGGCCGCCGAGGTCGGGCCCGCCACCGCCGTCGAGCGGGTCAGCGCGCGAGCGCCTGCTGGAGGTCCGCCACGAGGTCGCCGGCGTCCTCGATGCCGACGGACAGGCGCACGACGTTCTCCGGCACCGCCAGCTCCGTGCCCTTCACCGACGCATGCGTCATCTCGGACGGGTACCCGATGAGCGACTCGACCCCGCCGAGCGACTCGGCGAGCGCGAACACCTCGGTCGACTCCGCGAAACGGCGCGCTGCCTCGGGTCCACCGCTCAGCGCGGCCGAGAGCATGCCCCCGAAGCCGCGCATCTGGCGTGCCGCGACGTCGTGGCCGGGGTGCTCGGCGAGCCCCGGGTAGTACACGCGCTCGACACCCGGAGCCCCGACGAGTGCCTCGGCCACCGCCTGGGCGTTCCGCGAGTGCCGCTCCATCCGGACCGCGAGGGTCTTGATGCCGCGCGTGGTGAGGAACGCGTCGAACGGCGACGAGATCGCCCCGGCGCCGAACTGCAGGAACTGCACCTTCGCGGCGAGCTCCTCGTCGGCGAGCACCACGGCGCCGCCGACGACGTCGGAGTGGCCGCCGAGGTACTTCGTCGTCGAGTACACGACGACGTCGGCGCCGAGCGACAGCGGCTGCTGCAGGTACGGCGACGCGAAGGTGTTGTCGACGACGACCACGGCACCGGCCGCGTGGCCGATCTCGGCGAGCGCGGCGATGTCGGCGATCTTCATGAGCGGGTTCGTCGGCGTCTCGACCCAGAGGACGGTCTGCGCCGGAGCATCCTCGAGCGCGGCACGGACGCGGTCGGTGTCGCTCATGTCGACGACCACCAGCTCGACGCCCCACGGCACGTGCAACCGGCTGACCAGGCGGTGGGTCCCGCCGTACACGTCGTTGCCCATCACCACGCGGGCACCGGGGACGAGCGTGGCGCGCAGCAGGGCGTCCTCGGCGGCGAGCCCGGACGCGAACGAGTACGCCGCGACGCCGCCGTCGAGGTCCGCCAGGAGGGTCTGCAGCGAGTCGCGCGTCGGGTTGCCGGCGCGGGAGTACTCGTAGCCGTTCCGCATGCCGCCGACACCGTCCTGCACGTACGTCGACGTGAGGTGGATCGGGGGGATGACGGCGCCGGTGGGGCCGTCGGGCTCCTGTCCGGCGTGGACGGCGCGGGTGCTGAACTCGGTCATGCGGGCTTCGTTCCTCGTTGGGTCGGGGGCGTCACGCGGGATGCGGGTCACTCGGACAGGTAGGCGAGCAGGTCGTGGCGGGTCAGCACGGTGACGGGCTTGCCGTCCTCGACGACGAGCAGGGCGTCCGCCGACTCGAGCGCACGGCGCGCCGACGAGACCGACTCGCCGACGCCGATGAGCGGGAGCGGGTCGCCCACGAACCCGGACAGCGCGTCCGTCATCTTCGCGGCGCCGGTGAAGACCTGCTCGAGCAGGTCCTTCTCCGCCACCGCGCCGACGACCTCGCCGATGACGACGGGCGGTTCGGCGCTGAGCACGGGCATCTGCGAGACGCCGTACTTCGTCATGATGTCGACGACCTCGCGCACGGTGTCCGCCGGGTGGGCGTGGACGAGGTCGGGCAGCCGGCCGTCCTTGCCCGCGATGAGCGACCCCACGGTGCGCTCGTCGTCGGTCTCGGCGAAGCCGTAGGAGCGCATCCACCGGTCGTTGAAGATCTTGCCGAGGTAGCCGCGGCCGCCGTCCGGCAGGAGCACCACGACCACGTCGTCCTCGGTGAGGTCGCGGGCGGCGCGGAGCGCGGCGACGACCGCCATGCCGCTCGAGCCACCGACGAGCAGGCCCTCTTCACGGGCGAGCCGACGGGTCATCGCAAACGAGTCGGCGTCCGACACGGCGATGATCTCGTCGGGGACCCCGGGGTCGTACGCGGTCGGCCAGAAGTCCTCGCCGACGCCCTCGACCAGGTACGGGCGACCGGTGCCGCCCGAGTAGACGGAGCCCTCGGGGTCGGCGCCGACGATGCGGACACGGCCGTCCGAGGCCTCCTTCAGGAAGCGTCCGGTGCCGGAGATGGTGCCGCCGGTGCCGACACCCGCGACGAAGTGCGTGATGCGCTGCTCGGTGTCGCGCCAGATCTCCGGACCGGTGGTCTCGTAGTGGCTGCGCGGGCCGTTCGGGTTGGCGTACTGGTTCGGCTTGTAGGCGCCGGGGATCTCGCGCACCAGCCGGTCGGACACCGAGTAGTACGACTCCGGGTGCTCGGGCGGGACGGCCGTCGGCGTGACGACGATCTCGGCGCCGTACGCGGTGAGCACGTTCCGCTTGTCCTCGCCGACCTTGTCGGGCAGGACGAACACGCAGCGGTAGCCGCGCTGCTGGGCGACGAGCGCGAGGCCGACACCGGTGTTGCCGGAGGTCGGCTCGACGATGGTGCCGCCGGGGCCCAGGTCGCCGGAGGCCTCGGCCGCGTCGATGATCCTGGTGGCGATCCGGTCCTTCGACGACCCACCGGGGTTGAGGTACTCGACCTTCACGAGGACGGTCGCGCGCACCCCCTCGGTCACCCGGTTGAGCTTGACGAGCGGGGTGTCGCCGACGAGGTCGACCACGGAGTTCGCGTAACGCACGCGGTCGAGTCTAGGCGGCGGACACCGTCTTCCGCTGGGATGCGACGTGGGCGGACACCGCCGCGGAGACCTCCTGCCGGCGGCGGTCGATGACCTCCCCCATGTCCCGGGCGAGCGCCGGCGTGCCGCGCACGATCTGGTCGAGCGCGGTGGCGGGCACGACCAGCACCGCGACCTCGGTGAGCGCGACGGCGGTGGTGAGCAGCGCCTCCCGGGTCAACGCCGTCTGCCCGAGGTAGTCGCCGGTCTCGACGCGGGTCGCCGGCAACTCGGCGTCCTCGAACGGGACGCGCAGGTCGACGCTGCCGGACAGGACGAACCGGACCGCGTCGGGCACCGTGCCGGCCGTGACGATCGTCTCGCCGGCGGCGTACCGCTCGAGCCGGACGAGCGGTGCCAGCGCGGCCCCGTCGTCGCCCGTCAGGTACAGCGTGGGCGCGATCGACGCCAGGGCGGCGTCCCGCCGCTCGTCAGTGACGAAGTCGTCGGTCGTGTCGCCGTCGAGGCCGAGCCCTGCGCGCCGGGCGGCGTACCAGAGCCACATCCGGAACTGGGCGAGCGCATCGCCCTCCTGCGACGGTCCGCGGACCTCGAAGGACACGGTGTACGACGATCCGCCGGTCGGCACCGCCACCGGCTGCGTGCCGGGGTACCGCTGGGGCAGGCCGGACGCGACCCGCTGCAGCAGGGCGACCACCGCTGCCGGAGGGTCGTCCGTCGTGAACGTGACGTCCGTGGCGACCGGGAACGTGCCTCCTGTCCGGCTGAGGTTCGTGAACGACGCCCCCGCCAACGAGGAGTTCGGCATGATGAGGATCCCGGCGCCCGTGTCGATGTGCACCGACCGCCAGTTCACCTCGACCACCCGGCCGCGCACGCCACCGGCGTCGAGCCAGTCCCCCAGCCGGAACGGCTGCTCGAACAGCAGGAACAGCCCGGCGATCACCGGACCGACGGCGGACTGCAGCGCGAGGCCGATGACGAGCGAGCCGACACCGAGCGCGGTGAAGATCCCGCCGACGTCCGCGCCCCAGACGATCTTGAACACCAGCGCCAGCCCGAGCGCGATGAGCACGATGCGGGCGATGTCCACGAAGATCGACGGGATCTTCTCGCGCCAGGTGCCCTTCCGGGCGTTCGTGAACAGGACGATGTTCAGCCCGTTCAGGACGAACACGATCACGAGGAACCCGAGCACCGTGCCGATGATCTGGTTCACCACGGGCTTGCCCGGGTCGACCGCGTCGGTGACCTGGACGGACAGGACGAGGATCGCGATGATCGGCACCACGGCGTTCCGCAGCAGTCCGACCACCTTGTGCAGCGAGTTGCCTCGCCGCTCGAGGTTCGACTGCAGCTCGGTCAGGACGAGCAGCAGCAGCGGCAGGCCGACGATGACGCTGATCGCCGGCCAGAACCACGGCTGCTCCCAGAACGCGGTCACGACGCCGCTCCGGTGCGCTCGAGCTTCCAGACCCGCTGCGGTCCGGCCTGCGTCTGCACCTCGCCGACGTCCTGCACGCCCCCGCGGTCGCCGAGCTTGTCGACCACGCGCTGCGTCGCGTACACCCCCGGCGCCGGGGCGATCCCCTGCACCCGCAACGCCAGGCTGACGGCGTCGCCCCACATGTCGTAGACGATGCTCGAGCGCCCGACGAGCCCGCTCGTGACCTGGCCGGTGTCGATGCCGGCGCGCAACCCGATCTTCGACCCGTGCTGCGCGTTGAATCGCTCGAGCACGCCCTGCGCCTCCTCCGCCCAGTCGACGACGCGGCGGACGTTGTCCACGCGCGGCACGCTCAGGCCGCAGCTGGCGAGGTACCCGCTCCGGGTCGTGCGCACCCGCTCGACGCCGTGGCGGGTGGCCGCCTCGTCGAGGGAGCGCCAGACGTCGTTGACGAGGGACAGGGACTCCTCGGCGGTGAGGCCGGCGGCGAACTCGTCGAACCCGATGATGTCCGCGTAGACGACGGCGACGTCCTGGTGGTCGGCCGCGATCGTCTCGTCGCCCTGCTTGTAGCGACGGGCGACCTCCTCCGGCATGAGCGTCAGCAGCAGGGTGTCGTTCTGCCGTCGCTGCTCGTCGAGCAGGTCCTGCTTCACCTGGAGGCTGCGGCTCATGTCGTTGAACGCGAGTCCGAGGTCGCCGATCTCGTCGCCGGCCTTCGTCTGCACCTCGACGCCGAGGTCGCCGGACGAGACCCGGTTCACCGCGGTCTGCAACCGCCGGATCGGCCGGACGAACACCTGGGCCAGCAGCAGCGACAGCAGGCTGACGAGGACGATGATGCCGACGAGCGCGAGGCCGATGTTGCGGGCGAAGTCGTTCACCGGGGCGAACGCCTCGGCGGTGTCCATCTGCGCCACGACGACCCAGCGGAGCCCGTCGACCTCGAGCGGCGCGTACGCCGCGAGTACTTCCTTCCCGCGGTAGTCGGTCGAGATCACGGTGCCGGACTTGCCCTGCAGCGCCCGTGTCACCGGGGTGGTGTTCACCTCCTGCAGGAGCACGGAGCCCTTCACCGCGACCTGGCGGGCCGCCGTCGAGGGCGCCGTCCCGGCAGCGACGACGTCGCGCTGGTACTGCTTCGGGTGCTCGATGAGCTGGCGCGGGTACGACCGCATGAGGTGGTCGGCACCGATGAGGTACGACTCCCCGGTGTCCCCGAGGCCGTCGTCCTTCCACTGCTCGTTGCCCGTCATGACCTGCGTGATGAGGTCGACCGGCACCTGGACGGCCATCACCCCGATGATCTTGCCGTCCTCGGCCACCGGCGACATCACCCAGAGCGTCGGGACGTTGAGGCTCGGCACGTACCGCGCGAAGTCCGTCACCACGAAGTCGTCCGAGCTCGTCAGCTGCAGTGCCTGCTGGTACCCGGTCGTGAGGTTCGAGTCGCGGTAGGGCCCGCTCTCGAGGTTCGTGCCGAGGTCCGCGCCGGAGTACGCCGAGTACACGACGTCCCCGTCGGTGTCCATGAGCAGGAGGTCCTCGTACCCGGCGGCCTCGACCGCCTGCTTGAAGTACGGCTGGTACTCGGCGTGCGCCGCCGACCACGCACTGCCGTCCCCGGCGTCGTCCTGGTCGATGGCCTTGTCGTAGTCGGTGAACGGCGCCGTGTACCGCGCCTGCAGGTAGGCCTGCGGGTCCTCGGTCGGCGCGAACTGGTCCGGGTTGGCGGTGCCGCCGTTGCGGTCGTCGAGCTGCGGGACGAAGGAGTCCCGGTACCAGTCCTCGACCTTCGTGTGGTCGTCGTCGGACACCGGCCGCGACTGCAGGTCGTCCCACCCGGACTCGAAGGCCTTCGTCGCGCCGATGACGCTCTCGTTGCGGGTCTGCGCGACGACCATCTGGGTGAACTGGCCGAACGAGCGCTGCAGTTCGGTGATCCTCGCCTCGCGCAACGAGGTCACCTGGTTGAACGCCGCGGCCTCGAGCGAGCTCCGGCCGTTGAGGTAGCCGACGACACCCACGACCAGCGCCGCCACGATGCTCACCGCGAGGAGCATCACGAGGAGCTTGGACTGGATGTCGAGGGAGCCGCTCGTGAGGAACGCGCGGAACTTCCCCTTCTTGCGGGGCGCGTCCTCGACGACGCGTGGTGCATCGGGGGCGATCGGGCCCGTCGGCGGGATGGGGTCGGACGTCGGTGGGACAGCTGTCACTTCGGACTCCGCTCAGGGGCCCGGTGCGCTTGCGTCTGGTTCCTTCACAGCTACCACACGAGCATCGTTCGTGTCCGTCGGGTCGACCGGAAAACGCCGTGGTCGCGACCCGGCGACGGACGGGAGGCGCGGTGCGGGCCGCACCGCGCCTCCCGTCCCGCGTGCGGTGCGCCTGGTGTGTCAGCTGCCGACGGCGTCGGCGGGGGCGTTCTGCTGGTGGTGCAGCATCGCGTAGGTGCCGTCCCGCTCGAGGAGCTCCTCGTGCGTACCCTGCTCGACGATCCGCCCGTGGTCGAGCACGAAGATGACGTCGGCGTCGCGGATCGTCGAGAGCCGGTGCGCGATCGAGATCGTCGTCCGGCCCGCCGCGGCGTTGTCGAGGGCCGTCTGCACGACACGCTCGGAGATCGAGTCGAGGGCGCTCGTCGCCTCGTCGAGCACGAGCACCGGCGGGTCCTTGAGCAGCACCCGCGCGATCGCGATCCGCTGCTTCTCGCCGCCGGACAGCCGGTAGCCGCGCTCCCCGACGACCGTCTCGTAGCTGTCCGGGAACGAGGCGATCGTCTCGTGGATGTTCGCCGCGCGCGCGGCCTGCTCGATCTCGTCGTCGGTCGCGTCCGGCTTGGCGTAGCGCAGGTTGTCGCCGATGGTGGCGTGGAAGAGGTAGGTCTCCTGGCTGACGATGCCGACGTGGCGCATGAGGTCCTCGTGCGCCAGCTCGCGGACGTCCTGTCCGGCGAACCGGACCGAGCCCGCGGTCGCCTCGTACAGCCGGGGCACGAGGTACGACACGGTCGTCTTCCCCGCACCCGACGGCCCCACGAACGCGGCGAACTGACCGGGCTGGAGCTCGAACGACACCCCGCGGAGGGTCGGCTTGTCCGCCTCGCCGTCCGGGTAGGTGAACGTCACGTCGTCGAAGGCGACGTGCCCCACCCGGGACTCGTCGACGGGCTTCGCCGTGGGCGGGTCCGTGATGGCGGGCTGGAGGTCGAGGTACTCGAAGATGCGGGCGAACAGCGCGCCGGAGGTCTGCAGGTCGAGGACGACCCGGAGCAGGCCGACGGTCGGGAACAGCAGCCGGGACTGCACGGTGGTGAAGGCCACGATCGTGCCGGCCGTGATCGGCACGTCGCCGATGATGAGGTACGCGGCGACGACGTAGATGATCGCCGGGATGATCGACAGGAAGATCGACACGATCGCGAAGAACCACTGACCGGACATCTGCTGACGGACCTGCAGGCGGATCTGGTTGCGGTTCTCGTTGCCGTACCGCTGCGTCTCCGCACGCTGCTGGTTGAAGCTCTTCGCGAGCAGGATGCCGGAGACGCTCAGTGCCTCCTGCGTGATCGCGGTCATGTCCGACAGCGACTCCTGTGTCTGCGCGGCGATCTTGGCGCGGACCTGGCCGACCCGTCGCTGCGCGATCACGAGGAGGGGCAGCAGGACGACCGCGACGAGGGTCATCTGCCAGCTGAGGAGCAGCATCGCGACGACGGCGGCGATCACCGTCACCGTGTTGCCGAGGATCGACGAGATCGTGTTGTTGAGCACGCTCGCGACGCCACCGACGTCGTTCTGCAGGCGGGACTGGATGACACCGGTCTTCGTGCGGGTGAAGAACGCGAGCTCCATGCGCTGGAGGTGTCCGAACAGCCGCATGCGCATCGCGCCCATGACCTTGTTGCCGACCGTCGCGGTGAGGTAGGTCTGCCAGACGCCGATCCCCGCGCTCGCGATCCAGAGCACCACCATGGCGCCGACGAGGACGTACAGCACGGGCAGGTCGGGCCCGCCGCCGCCCTTCGGGAAGAGCCCCTCGTCGAACGCCCGCTGGGTGAGGAGCGGTGGGACGACGGAGATCGCGGCGCCGATCAGCACCAGTACGACGGTCAGGATGATCGCGTTCCGGTGCGGCACGAACAGCCCGGCGATGCGCTTGAGGAGGTTCGGGATCTTGGGCGCCTCGGCGTTGGCGGCCTTCTGCGCTTCGAAGTCGCCACTGGAGATCCGACCGCCACCGCGACCGCCACCACCGCCGCCGCCGCCGCCGCGCATCCCGCCGTGCATGCTCACGACGCGTCACCCCGATCCATGCTGCAAACCTAGCCCCGGGGTGGGACATCGGGCCGCCGTGGCTCATTTGACCCCGTTCAGGGGGCATGCGACCATTTCCCGTCCCCTTCCCCGCACCACTCGAGGTCCCATTGACGTCCGCGCCCACCCGCCCCACGTCCCTCCGCGCACAGCTCGCCCGACGGAAGCCGATCGAGCAGCTGCAGGCCGAGGCCTCGGCGGGGGTGGACGGCGAGCCGCTCCGGCGGTCGCTCGGGGTCTGGCACCTCACGATGATCAGTGTCGGCGCCACGCTCGGCACCGGCATCCTCGTCGTCCTCGGGACCGCCGTGCCGCTCGCCGGTCCCGCGGTCTGGATCTCCTTCGTCGTCGCCGGTGTCGCCGCCCTCCTCTCGGCGCTGTCGTACGCCGAGATGGCGGGTGCCGTGCCGACGTCCGGGTCGAGCTACTCGTACACCTACGCCACCATGGGCGAGGGCATCGCCTGGGTGTGCGGCTGGTGCCTCGTGCTCGAGTACGCCGTCTCCGTGGCCGCCGTGGCGGTCGGCGCGAGCGAGTACGTCGACGAGACCCTGCGGGTGTTCGGGCTGCACCTGCCGACCGCACTGTCGGCGCCTCCGGGCGAGGGCGGCATGGTCAACCTGCCGGCCGCCGTCCTGGTGCTGCTCGCCACGGCGGTCCTCCTCCCGGGTGCGCGCGAGAGCGCCTGGGTGAACACGGTCATGGTCATCGTGAAGATCGCCCTGCTCGTGTTCTTCGTCATCGTGGCGTTCTCGGCGTTCCAGGCGCAGAACTTCGAGCCGCTCGCACCGATGGGTGCCGCCGGGGTCACCGCGGCCGCGTCCCGGCTGTTCTTCTCGTACATCGGGTTCGACGCCGCGTCGACCGCCGGAGAAGAGGCGAAGAACCCGCGGCGGGACCTCCCCCGCGCGATCATCGGGTCGATCGCGCTCATCACGGCGCTGTACATCCTCGTCGCGATCGCGGCCATCGGCGCCCGCTCGTGGACGTCGTTCTCGTCGACCGAGGCCTCGCTCGTGCGCATCGTCGTCGACGTCACCGGACAGCCGTGGGTCGCCCTGGTGTTCTCGATCGGCGCCGTCATCGCGATCGCGAGCGTCGTGCTCACCGTGCTCTACGGGCAGACCCGCATCCTGCTCACGATGGCCCGCGACGGACTCGTGCCGAAGGTGTTCGGCCGGGTCTCGCACCGCACCGGCACCCCGGTCTGGAACACCCTCATCATCGGGGTCGTCGTGACGATCGTCGCCGCACTGGTACCGCTCGGGGAGCTCGCGGACGCGACGAGCATCGGCACGCTCGTGGCGTTCGCCCTCGTGAACGTGTCGGTCATCGTGCTCCGTCGGACCCAGCCGTCGCTCGAGCGGTCGTACCGCGTGCCGCTGTTCCCCGTCGTGCCGATCATCGGCGCGCTCTGCTGCGTGCTGCTCGCGGTGTTCCTCGGCATCGGCACCTGGATCGCCTTCGGCATCTGGATGGTCGCCGGCGCCGCGCTCTACCTGGCCTACGGCCGCCGCCACAGCACGCTGCGCTGACGCGCGCGCGGCGCCGCCCGCCGCCCGGGCCGGCCGACCACCCGCCCGCCCGCTGCGCCGCTCGTCCGCGAAAGCGACAGGTTCCCGCCGGGCTTCGGCGCGAACGTGTCGCTCTCGCCGCACAGACGTCGAGCCTCGGCGGCAGCGTGTCGCTTCGGCGGGTGATCACAGGCGTCGCGGTCATCGACACGGAACGCCGTGCGTGCGGAACAGCGCCCGCAAGCGCTCAGGGTCGATCAGGTGTGACCAGTCCGCGCGGACGACGCCGTGCACCTCGCGTCGGGACCGGATGCGATCTTCGCGGCGCTTCTCGGCCCAGAGGACATCGTGCGGGTCCCGACCGCCGAGCATGCGCGGGTCCTCGTACTTCTGGCGCCCGTCGAACTCGATCACGATGCCCTGCCGCGGAAGCCAGAAGTCGACCCGATCCACCGTTCCGTCTGCGTGGACGAACTCGTGCTGCGGTTCGAGGTCGGGACATCCGAGCTCTGCGGCGCGGGCCGCGAAGTAGGACTCCCCGACCGACTCGTGGCGCACGTCGGCGATCGCGAAGGCGTGCTCGAGCCGCGAGGAGCCCCACGGTCCGGCCTCCGACGCGAGGCGTTGCAGCTCGACGAGCTGCTCCCCCCGACGGAGCGCGTGGTCGATGGCCACGACGGCGGCGGAGAGTGAGCCGCGACGGGCGATCTCGATCGTGGTCGCTGCGAGCGAGGCGTACGGGACACCCCAGAACAGACGTCCGGACCGCAGCGTGGTGCCGGCGTGCAGCGTCAGGTCGACGCGGTGCACGTCGTGGTCGAGCGACGGCACCATCGCTCGGACGCGAGTGGTCCACGGGTCGATCCTCGGCAGACCGTGCACGGCGGCCGCTGACTCGAAGGCGAACACGGCGCCCGGGCGGAGCAACGGGATGGCCGAGCGCATGCGGACGAGGTGCCGTGACCGACCGTCGAGCGCATCCCATGCAGCCCGTTCGACGTACACGCCGTGGCGGACCCGCACCAGCTCGTCCGCGGCGCGCCGGCGTTGGAGGTGTCGACCGGCCGCTCGGTCGAGCCGGGTCGTACGGAACAGTTCGATCGCGTTCGCAGGGTGCATGACGGCACCTTGTCGTCTTGGACGCGCGTGGAGGCGGTCCTGCGCCGATCTGTGGACAGGTGCCGTGCCTCCTGGCCTGCCCCGCTCATGTGACCAAAGCGACACTTCACAGCTGAGTCGCGACGACGGTGCCGCCGAAGCGACACATTGGCGCGTGCATCCGAAGGCAGAGTGTCGCTTTCGCGGAAACGCCCCGCAGCGCCGGCCGCCGCAAGCCCCCCGCACGCGACGAAGGCCGCTGCCCCGAGGGGCAGCGGCCTTCGTGACCGAACGGTCGAGACTACGCGAGCTCGATCGTGGCGCCGGCGGCCTCGAGGGCCTCCTTCGCCTTGTCGGCCGTCTCCTTGTTGACACCCTCGAGGATCTTGGCGTCGGCGGTCTCGACGAGCGCCTTGGCCTCACCGAGGCCGAGCGACGTCAGGCCACGGACCTCCTTGATGACCTGGATCTTCTTGTCACCAGCGGACTTGAGGACGACGTCGAACTCCGACTTCTCCTCAGCGGCCTCGGCCGGGGCGCCGGCGGCAGCCGGAGCGGCAGCGGCGACCGGGGCGGCCGCGGTGACCTCGAAGACCTCTTCGAACTTCTTCACGAAGTCCGAGAGCTCGATGAGCGTGAGCTCCTTGAAGGCCTCGATGAGCTCGTCCTGCGAAAGCTTCGCCATGATTTTCTCCTACTACTAGCTAGATCGTGTGGTTGTGGAACGCGAGCCTGATCAGGCCGCGGACTCCTGCTTCTCGCGAAGGGCGTCCACGGTGCGGACGGCCTGCGAGAGGGGGGCCTGGAACAGGTACGCAGCACCGAACAGCGAGGCCTTGAAGGCGCCGGCGAGCTTGCCGAGCAGGACTTCACGGGACTCGAGGTCGGCGAGCTTGTCCACCTCGGTCGCGGAGAGCGGGTTACCGTCGAAGTAACCACCCTTCACCACGAGCTCGGGGTTCGCCTTGGCGAATGCACGCAGCGACTTCGCGACGGCGACGGTGTCACCGTGGACAAAGGCGAGAGCGGACGGACCGGCGAGCTCGTCGTCGAACGACGAGATGCCGGCGTTGTTCGCCGCGATCTTGGTCAGCGTGTTCTTCACCACGGCGTACGTGGCGTGCTCACGGATCGAGTTGCGGAGCTCCTTGAGCTGCGCGACCGTGAGACCGCGGTACTCGGTGAGCAGAACGGCGTTCGAGCTACGGAAGGACTCCGTGAGCTCGGCGACCGCAGCTTCCTTGTTCGCCATGGTTCTCCTTGGGGTTCTTGCCGGCAGCCCCAGGACCCCACCACATGAAAAAAGCTCCGGCGCAGAGGCTCGGAGCTGCTCCCCCGCGAACGGAAGGAGTGGTTCGGAACACCTGCGCGGGCTGCCTCATGAGTGAGGACCTTCGTTCGCACTGCGAGCAGCACGACAACCGGCGGTCTTTGGCTTCGAGAACTGTAGCACGGCACGACGGTCGCGACCAACCGTCGGACGGGAGGCGCGGTGCCGGCCCGCACCGCGCCTCCCGTCCGTCAGTCGGTGGCGGACGGGACCGGGGTCGCCGACCAGTCGTCGGACGCGGACGAGGAAGCGGAAGCGGAAGCGGACGAGGAAGCGGACGCGGGAGCGGGAGCGGAAGCGGAAGCGGACGGCGCAGCGCCGACCGCAGCCGCGGACGACGCCGCGGCCGACGCCGCGCCGGCCGCCGGCCGCTCCGACGGCAGGTGCACCGTGAACACGGTGTCCCCCGGCTCGCTCGTCACGTCCACGGACCCGCCGTGCGCCTGCACGACCGCGTCCACGATGGCGAGCCCGAGCCCCGTCGACCCCGCGGTGCGCGAGCGGGAGCTGTCGGCGCGGGCGAACCGCTCGAACAGCTTCGGCAGGAACTCCGGGTCGATGCCCTGCCCGGTGTCCCGCACGGTCAGGTCCACGCCGGTCCCCGAGGCCGACGGCGCGAGCCCCACGGTGATGCGGGTGCCGTCCGGGGTGTGGGTCCGGGCGTTGGTGACGAGGTTGACGATCACCTGGTGCAGGCGCGCGGCGTCGCCCACCACCGTCACCGGGGTCGACGGGACGTCCACCTCGATCGGGTGGTCCGGCGATGCCGCGTGCGCGTCGTTCACCGCGTCGAGCACGAGCCCGGTGAGGTCCACGTCGTCGAACTGGATCTCGCGGCCCTCGTCGAGTCGGGCGAGCAGCAGCAGGTCCTCGACCATGCTCGTCATGCGCTTCGACTCGGACTCGATCCGGCTCATCGCGTACACGACGTCCTTCGGCAGGTCCGCACCCATCCGGCGGGTGAGCTCGGCGTACCCACGGACCGATGCCAGGGGCGTCCGCAGTTCGTGCGACGCATCGGCGACGAACTGGCGGACCTTCTGCTCCGAGCGCTCGCGGGCCTGCATGGCGCCGGCGATGTGGCCGAGCATCCGGTTGAAGGCACTGCCGACGCGGCCGACCTCGGTGCGGGGGTCGGTGTCGGGCACCCGGACGTCCTGCAGGGCGTCGCTGCGCTCGAGTGGCATGCGGGCGACGGTCGAGGCGGTCTCGGCGACCCGTTCGAGCGGCCGCAGGGACCGGCGGACGACGACCGCGGCGACGACGGACGCGGCGACGAGCGCTGCCGCGACGACGATGATCACGACGAGCAGCAGCGACCGAACGCTCTCGTACACGGGTGACATCGGGAGTCCGACCACGAGGACGGCGTTGCCGAGCACCGGGTTGTCGACCTGCACGGCGGCCACGCGGTAGCGGCCGAGCGATCCGCCGAGGTCCATCGTGGCCGGGTCGACGCCGACCTTGACATTGCCGAGGCGGTCGAGCTGCGTCGTCGTGAGCTGCAACCGCGAGCTGTTGTCGGTCAGGACGATCCCGCCCGCGCCGCCACCGGAGAAGTAGTACGCGGTGAGGGTGCCGGCCGCCTGGCCGAGGGGTTGCAGGGCGTCGTCGTTCGGGCGCTGCCCGTTCGGGTTCTGCTGTCCCTCGCCGAACTTCGTGCTCGCACGGTCGGTCGCCTTCGAGAGCTGGCTGTCGATCGTGCCCGTCTGGATGGACGCGAGCGCGATGATGCTCCCGGCACCGATGACCGCGCTGACGGCGACGACGAGCGCGACGATGCTCAGGACGAGCCGACGACGGAGGGTCACTGCACCGACCTCAGGACGTGGGCTTGATGACGTACCCGACGCCGCGCACGGTGTGGATCATCGGGGTCTCGCCCGCGTCGATCTTCTTGCGCAGGTAGGAGATGTAGATCTCGACGACGGAGGACTTGCCCCCGAAGTCGTAGGACCACACGCGGTCGAGGATCTGCGCCTTCGACAGCACGCGGCGCGGGTTGCGCATCAGGAAGCGGAGGAGCTCGAACTCGGTCGCGGTCAGCTCGATCGGCCGACCGGCGCGGGACACCTCGTACGACTCCTCGTCGAGCACCAGGTCGCCCACGACGATGCGCGAGTCGCCGGCCTCGGAGATCGAGATCTGGGAGCGACGGATGAGCCCGCGGAGCCTCGCCACGACCTCTTCGAGGGAGAAGGGCTTCGTGACGTAGTCGTCGCCGCCCGCGGTGAGACCGGTGACGCGGTCCTCCACGGAGTCCTTGGCGGTGAGGAACAGCACGGGGGTGTCGTCGTTGTTCTGCCGCAGCCGGCTGAGCACCTGCAGACCGTCGAGGTCCGGCATCATCACGTCGAGCACCATCGCGTCCGGCTTCCACTCGCGCGCCGTGCTCAGCGCGTCCTGACCGCCGTTCGCGCTCTTGACGTCCCAGCCCTCGTAGCGGAGCGCCATGGACAGGAGGTCGGTGAGGCTGGCCTCGTCGTCGACGACGAGGATGCGCAACGGGGTTCCGTCGGCACGCGTGAGGCGCGGGGCTGCTGCAGGCTGGGAGATGGTCACGTCTTCGAGTATCGAGAGTTTCCTATGAGCGGTCTGTGGAGCGCCCCTCGGCGCTCTGTGGATTCCCGAGCAGGCACTCGGCGTCGGCTCCGTACCGTGAGCGCCATGCTCCGATCCTCGGCCTGGCCGGCCTCCGCCCGATCCGTCGACACCGCGCGCATCGAGGAGTCCGCCCGGATCGCAGGCGGTCCCGGGAGGCGCGGCGCGGCCCCGGCGGACCGGCTCGCGTTCGCGCGGTCGGTCGCCGCCACGGCCCCGCTGCTGTCCGCGGGGACGGCCGGTGGATCCTTCGCCGCTCTGGCTGCCGTCGCGGCCGCGGACGTCGCCCTCTCGCGCACGGTCGAGCCGCACCTCGACGCGCTCGGCATCCTCGCGCAGGCCGGGGTGGACGCTCCGGAGGGGTCGACGTGGGGCGTGTTCGCCGCCGAGGGCCCGGGGCTGCGGCTCACGGCGACGTCGGGCGGCTCGGGCGGCTCGTTCGCGCTCGACGGCACGAAGCCGTGGTGCTCCCTGGCGTCGAGCCTCTCGAACGCGCTCGTCACCGCCCACGTCGGGGACGACCGGCAGCTGTTCGCGGTGGACCTCCGGCAGGACGGTGTGACGGTGCACGACGAGGCCTGGGTCGCCCGTGGCATGCCGGACGTGCCGAGCGGCCCGGTCGACTTCGCCGGGGTGCACGCGACGCCCGTCGGCGCTCCCGGGTGGTACCTCACGCGTCCGGGGTTCGCCTGGGGCGGGATCGGTGTCGCGGCGTGCTGGTGGGGCGGCGCGGTCGGACTCGCCCGGGTCCTCCGCTCCCTGGTGGTGTCCCGGCCCGAGTCCGAGCTGCTGCAGGCCGCCCTCGGCGCGACGGTCGCCGACCTCGCCGACGCCGAGGACGCCCTCGCCGACGCCGCAGCCCGGATCGACGGCCCGGGCACCGACTCCGGCGACGCGTCCGCCCCGACCTCCGACGACTGGTCGCTGCTCGCCCAGGTCGTGCGCTCCCGGGTCCGCCGGGCCGTCGACGCCGTCCGTGAGCGGGTCGTGCGGACGATCGGCCCCGCTCCCCTGACCTCGGACCCGGCGGTCGCCGCGCGCGTCGCCGACCTCGAGCTCTACGTGCTGCAGGACCACGGCGCTCGGGACCTCGCCCGCACCGGCCGCATCGTCGTCGAGCGCGGCGGTGTCGCGTGGTGAGCTTCGACCACCGCGAGCCGGGCACCGACCCCGCCGACTGGACGCCCTTCCTGCGGTCGGTGCCCTCGCTGCCGGTGCGGCTCGACGGGGTCGCCGCGGTCGTGGTCGTCGCGCCGCACCCCGACGACGAGACCCTCGGCGCCGGCGGGCTGATCGCGTCCGCCGCGGACGCCGGTGTCCCCGTGCACGTGCTGCTCGTCACCTGCGGCGAGGGCTCGCACCCGGACTCGCCGAGCACCTCCCCCGACCGGCTCCGGGCGATCCGGGACGCCGAGTTCCGGGCGGCGCTGGCGGCACTCGCCCCCGCGGCGAGCGCGACGGTCCTGGACGTCCCGGACGGTGGGCTCCGTGAGCACCCGGACGTGCTCCGCGCGGCGCTCACCGAGCGGGTCGGGCCGGTCGACGGTCCCGTGCTCGTCGTCGCGCCGTGGCGTGGGGACGGGCACCGGGACCACCGCATCGCGGGCGAGGTCGCCGCGGACGTCGTCGCGGGCACTCCGGGAGCGGAGCTGCTCGAGTACCCGATCTGGGCGTGGCACTGGGACGACCCGTCCGACCCCGCGGCGCCCTGGGACCGGGCCCGGTCGCTGGCGCTGTCGTCGGCGGTCCTGGACCGGAAGCGCGCCGCACTCGACGCCTACCCCTCGCAGACGCGGCCGCTCTCGCCGGCCCCGGGCGACGAGGCGATCGTCGACGCCCGGCACGCCGCGCACCACCTGCGGCCGACCGAGTGGTTCTTCGCCGTGTCCGCGGTGCAGTCGTCCCGCTCCCGGGAGTCCTTCGACGCCCACTACGAGCGGAAGCCGGAGGGCTGGGACTTCGAGGGCTCCTGGTACGAACGGCGGAAGCGTGCCGTGACCCTGGCGGCGCTCCCCCGCGAGCGGTACCGGTCCGCGCTCGAGCTCGGCTGCGCGACGGGGGTGCTGACGGCCGCGTTGACCGAGCGCGCCGACGCCGTGCTCGGGACCGACATCGCCGCGGCACCACTGGAACGTGCCCGGCTGCGTGCGCCGGCCGCCCGGTTCGTCCAGGCCGAGCTGCCGTCGGAGTGGCCGGACGGTCGATGGGACCTCGTCGTGGTGTCCGAGGTCGGGTACTACCTGTCGCCGGCGGACCTCGACGCCACGATCGACCGGGCGCTCGGTTCCCTCGACGACGACGGTGTCCTCGTCGCCTGTCACTGGCGGCACCCCGACGACGACGCCGTGACCTCGGGTGACGCCGTGGACGCCCGGATCGCCGAGCGGTGGCCGCGGCCCGCGCTCGTCCGGCACGTCGAGGAGGACTTCGTCCTGAGCGTCTTCCCCGGTCCGTCGGTGGTCTCCGTCGCGACGACGGAAGGGCTGACCCCGTGACGCTCCCCGCACGCGTCGACGTCGTCGTGCCGGCGCACGACGAGGAGGACGGCATCGGCGGCTGCGTCGAAGCCCTCGCCGACGCGGTCCGGGTCCTGCGGCGAGCGCACCCCACCGTCGAGGTGTCGGTCGTGGTCGTCCTGGACGGGTGCACGGACCGGACGGCGTTCGTCCTCCGGTCGGCGGCGGCCGCGGATCCGCTCTGGACCGAGGTCCCCCTCGAGGTCGTCGAGACCGCGCACCTCGGCGTCGGACGAGCACGGGCCGTCGGGACCACCCGTGCCCTCGCGACGGGACCGGAGCCGTCCGAGCGGTGGACGGCCCACACGGACGCCGACTCCCGCGTCGACCCGGGCTGGCTCGTGCAGCAGGTCGAGGCCCACGCCGACGGCGCGCACGTCCTGGTGGGGGCCGTGGTCCCGGACCCGGACGACCTCGACCCCGTGGTCCTCGCCCGGTGGACGCACGCGCACCCGCCGGGGTCGACGCTCGGCCACGTGCACGGTGCGAACCTCGGGCTGCGGGGGGACGTGTGCCTGGCGATCGGCGGCTTCGACCCGGTGCCCGAGCACGAGGACGTCCGGCTCGTCGAGCGTGCACGAGCCCTCGGGTTCGACGTGCGTGCGACGACGGACCTCCCCGTGGTGACGAGCGGCCGGTTCGACGGTCGGACACCGGGCGGCTACGCCGAGCACCTCCGCCGGACGTACGGCGACGCCAGCTGAGGCTTCATCGGAAGTTCTTGGGATCCCGCAGCGCCGCTCATCGACTGCCTCCCTACGGTCTCCTCGACCCCAACACCGAGGAGAACCATGTTCCTGACCTACCTCAGGCGCGAACTCACGAACCGCAAGAAGCAGACCGTCATCATCGCGATCGGCATGGCGCTCGCCATCGCCCTCGTGGTCATCGTGTCCTCGATCGCGGGCGGCGTGAAGGCCGCGCAGGCGAGCGTGCTGCAGTCCGTCTACGGCGTCGGTACTGACATCACCGTGACGAAGACCGAGACCCCGACGGGCTCCGCCACCGGACGTCCGAGCTTCGACTTCGGCAGCCAGGGCAGCTCCGGCAGCGGCAGTGGTTCGACCGACCTGTCGCAGTCCCGGCTCGCCGTCTCCCGCGGGTCCAGCACGCTCAGCGCGTCGGACGTGCAGACCGTCACGAGCACGAGCGGAGTGAAGGCCGCGACCGGTGTCCTGACCCTCGAGAACAGCACGTTCTCGGGCCAGGTGCAGCAGCAGTCGGACAGCAGCAGCAGCTCGAGCGACAGCAGCGGCACCGGGACCCAGCAGGGTCCGCCGAGCGGCGGCGAGGGCGGCGGCGGCTTCGGCGGCGGGTCGTTCAGCGTCGACTCGTTCACCGTCACGGGCATCCCGGTGTCCGGTGACACCGTCGGGCCGCTGACGAGCACCGAGCTCACGAAGGGTCGCGCGTTCACGTCGGCGGACGCGGGCAAGGACGTCGTCGTGCTCGACGCCGCCTACGCGAAGAGCGAGTCGAAGGCCGTCGGCGACACCGTCTCGATCGGCGGGAAGGACTTCTCGGTCATCGGCATCGTGTCGTCCACCGGTTCGTCGTCGACCACCGGTTCGAACACGTACATCCCGCTGGACACCGCGCAGGCACTGGCGGACCTGGACGGCAAGGTCACCTCGATCTACGTCTCGGCGTCGTCCTCGTCGGACGTCGGCACGATCAAGTCCGCGCTGCAGAAGCAGCTCACCAGCGCCACCGTCTCGACCGAGGCCGACCTCGCGTCGAGCGTCTCCGGCTCGCTGAGCACCGCCTCGAGCCTCGTGTCGAACCTCGGCACCTGGCTGTCGATCGTCGTCCTCGCGGCGGCGTTCCTCATCGCCATCCTGTTCACGATCTCCGGCGTCACCCGACGCACGCGGGAGTTCGGCACCCTCAAGGCGATCGGCTGGTCGAACGGCCGCATCACGCGCCAGGTCGCCGGCGAGTCCCTCGTCCAGGGCATCATCGGCGGCGTGATCGGTGCGGCCGCTGGACTCATCGGCATCCTCGTCGTGAACGTCATCTCCCCGACGATCTCGGCGAGCGCCTCGTCCACGACGAACCGCGGCGGCATGGGCGGCGGCGGGATGCCCGGCGGCGCGGCGACGGCGGCGGCCGGCAGCGGCACGACCGGTGGTGCCCCCGCCGGTGGGTTCGGCGGCGGCGGTGCGAGCACGGCCTCGACGACCGACGTCGTCCTGCACGCCCCCGTCACCGTCGAGGTGATCCTGCTCGCCATCGGCCTCGCCGTGCTCGGCGGCCTCATCGCCGGCGCACTCGGCGGCTGGCGGGCGAGCCGGCTCCGTCCGGCCGAGGCCCTGCGGAGCGTGGCCTGATGCCCGGGCCGACCACCGGCGCGACCCCCGTCGTCGCCGGCCGCGACAGCACCGCATCGACACCGGAACCGACAGGAGCCCCCGTGACCAGCATCGACACCGCGCCCTCCGCTGCGGAGGCGAGCCGCGCCTCCAGGCCGATCTACGCCCTGAAGAACGTGAGCAAGACGTACAAGCAGAAGAACCGGACCGTCACCGCGCTGACGAACGTCGACCTGACCATCCCGCAGGGGCAGCTCGTCGCGATCCAGGGGCCGACCGGCGGCGGCAAGTCGACCCTGCTGCAGATGCTCGGCGCGCTCGACCGTCCGAGTGCCGGCAGCGTGCTCCTCGGTGACCAGGACGTGGCGAAGCTCGGGGACGGGGCGCTGACGAACCTGCGGGCGACCGAGATCGGGTTCGTCTTCCAGAGCTTCAACCTCATCCCGACGTTGACGGCGCTGGAGAACGTCGAGACCGCGTTCGCCGGATCCCTCGCGAACCGGTCGCGGTCGGAGATCCGCGACCGGGCGACCGCGGCGCTCCGGGAGGTCGGCCTCGGCGAACGGCTCGACCACCTGCCCGCGGAGCTGTCCGGCGGGCAGCAGCAGCGCGTGGCCATCGCGCGGGCGCTGGTCAAGAACCCGAGCGTGCTGCTGGCGGACGAGCCGACCGGTGCGCTCGACGAGGCGACCCGTGACGAGATCATGGGCCTCATCGAGAAGCAGTGGAAGGAGCGCGGGCTCACCGTGGTCATCGTCACGCACGACTCGTGGGTGGCGAAGCGGGCCGAGCGCCGCCTGCACATCAAGCAGGGCCAGGTGCGCGAGGTGTAGGCGGGCCGGCCGCCGGGGCCGCCGGGGCCGCCGGGGCCGCTGCTCCGCCGGTGTTTCGCGCTGAGCGACAGTTCACGGGCCACCGAGCGCGTGAACTGTCGCTCAGCGCGTGAACTCGCGGCGCCCGGCGCCCGGCGGTGCGCGCCGGCGCCGGGCGCTACGCCGCCGGGTAGTCGCAGTACGCGAACCAGCGCGAGTCCGGCGACCACGGCGGCACGTTCACGGTCCCCTGCCCGCCCTCGAGCGTGACGAGGGTCTCCGGCTGGACGGCGATCCGGGCGCCGCGCACGAGCGAGCCGGGCAGGAGCCGGAGCTCCACGCGGTGGTCGGCGGGGTGGCCCTGCACGCCGGGCTCGTACGACAGGTAGAGCAGGTGGGCACCGTCCGGCGAGACGTGCGGGAACCAGTTCACCCGGTCGTCGTTCGTGATCCGGACCGGGTCGGTCGCCCCGGGCCAGAGGGCGACGAGCTGCGCGGTGCCCGGCGTGAACCGCTCCGAGTTCCACACGAGCATGTCGCCCGCGAACGAGACGCCGTCGTCGGGGTGCTCGTCGCGGGTCAGGAACGTCGGGTCCCCGGTGGCCGGGTCGACGAGGGCGACGTCGGTGGTCCAGACGCCCTCCTCGGTGCGCTCCCCGACGATCGCCGCGAGGGTCTCGCCGTCGGGCGCGATGCCGTGCAGGTAGAACTTCCGGACGACCGGCAGCGCGGTGGTGACGTCGGTGAGGGTCGCCGCCGCTCCCCCGGCCGGCACCGGCACCCGGTACAGGTCCCCGTCGCGGGCGCTCACCACGACGGAGTTGCCCGAGGGGTCGAGCACGTGGTCGTTGTTGATCTCGGGGACGCCGGGCATCGGGACGCGCACGAGGGCGGTCTCGTCGAGCACGGCGTCGCCGTCGGCAGGGGGCCGCAGCAGCCAGAGGTCGCCGTTCCCGTTCAGCACGAGGGTGCCGTCGGCCAGCACGTTCGGCGCCTCGACGAGCACCGAGCTCGACTCGAACACGAGCCGGCTCGTCCGGCTCTCGACGTCGTACATGTGCACCCGGCTGGTCTGTCCCGGCAGCAGTTGCCGCCCGCGTGGCTCGCTCATGGTCCCATCCTGTCCGGATTCCGTCCGCCGAGTCTCGCCCCGGCGGACACCTTCGTGGCCTCACGGACGCGAAAGCGTCCGCCCGGCCGAGTCTCGCTGCCGGCGCACGCACCCGCACACCAGCGCACGCACGGACGGGAGGCGCGGTGCGGGTCGGACCCGCACCGCGCCTCCCGTCAGGCGGTCCCGCCTACTTCACCGCACCGGCCGTCAGGCCGGCCACGAACTGCCGCTGCACGATGAGGAACGCGATCACGACCGGGATCGAGACGACGAGGGACGCCGCCATGATCTGGTTCCAGTACACGTTCGTCTGTGTGGAGTACTGCTGCAGACCGACGGCCAGCGTCTGCCCGTCGCCGTTCGTCATGACCGAGGCGAAGAGCACCTCGCCCCACGCCGTCATGAACGAGTAGATGCCGACCGCGACCAGACCCGGACGCGCCGAGGGCAGGATGACCCGGAACAGGGCACCCATCGGGCCGGAGCCGTCGACCATCGCGGCCTCGTCGAGTTCACGCGGGATGGTCTCGAAGTAGCCCGCGAGCATCCAGATCGAGAACGGGAGCGTGAACGTCAGGTAGGTGATGATCAGGCCGGTCCAGCTGCCGACCAGCTGGATGCCGAGCGCGTTCCCGAGGTTCGTGAAGATGAGGAACAGCGGGAGCAGGAACAGCACGCCGGGGAACATCTGGGTGGAGAGCACCGCGGTGGTGAAGGTGCTCTTGCCCTTGAAGTTCCAGCGCGAGACACCGTAGGCGGCGAAGGTCGCGATGATCAGCGAGAACACCGTCGCGACCGTGCAGACCACGAGCGAGTTGATGAAGTACTTGCCGAGCGGGACCGTCGACCACATGTCGATGAACGGCTGGATGGTGATGTTCGTCGGGATCCACGTGAAGTCGTTCTGCACGTCACCGAGCGGCTTGATGGCCGTGGTGATCATCACGTAGAGCGGGACGACCGTGAACAGGGTCAGGACGACCAGGGTCACGACCTTGAAGGACTTGGCGCCGAATGTCTCACGCACGGACGGACCTCCGGTTGGTCACGGCGAGGTAGATGCCGGTGACGATGAGCAGGAAGATGAGGAGCAGGACGCTCATCGCGGCACCGGAGCCGAAGTTCCAGGTGATGAAGGACGCGTTGTAGATGTGGAAGCTCAGCAGGTCCGCCGCCGGGGGCTGGGCGGTCGAGCCGAACAGCACGAACGGCGTGTTGAAGTCGTTGAACGTCCAGAGGAACATCACGAGCACGAGCGTCACGTTGACCGGGCGCACCATCGGCAGCGTGATCGAGCGCCACTGGCGGAAGGGCTTCGCGCCGTCGACCGAGGCCGCCTCGTACACGTCGTTCGGCACGGACTGCAGGCCGGCCATGAGCATGAGGAACGCGAACGGCCAGGTCTTCCAGATCGCCACGACGACGACCGAGACGAAGGCGTTCGAGCCGATCAGCCAGAACGGCCCGGTGCCGTTGAACAGGTGCAGCTGGTCCACGAGGATGTGGTTGATCGCACCGGAGTCACGCTGGAACATGAACTTCCAGGTGATGATGCCGGCGTACATCGGCAGCGCGTACGGCACGAGGAAGAGCGTGCGGAACAGACCGCGGCCCTTGAACGGCTTCTGCAGCGCGACCGCGGCGGCCATGCCGAAGGTCCACGAGAGCCCGACCACGAGGACCGTGAAGCCGCACGTGATGAGGAACGAGTTCAGGACGCCCTTGCCGATCGCCTGGTCGAAGTCGATGACGACCGAGTAGTTGCGCAGCCCCGCGAACGGTGCGGCACCCCAGTTGGCGATGAAGTACTTGGTGAGCTGGATGAACGAGATCCAGATGCCGGTGAGCATCGGCACGATGTGGATCAGCAGCTCGAAGAGGATGGCGGGCGCGACGAGCGCGTAGGGCAGCCAGTGTCCCTTGCGCTTCCGACCGGGCGGACGGCCCGACGTGGTCGGGCCCTTCGTGTGGGTCAGGTCGATGCGCTCGGAGTCGGGCAGGACCGAGGTGGACATGAGCGGGGGCCTTTCGGCAGGAGGGGGATCGGGTGCTTCGCGCGGACCGTGGCAGCGGTCGGGAGGCGCGGCATGCGTGAGCCGATCGGCTCACCCCCGGCGTGTGGCCGGGTGCGGAACCGCAGGTCGCGGGCTCGACGTGGGCGGGGCCGTGGACCTGAGGGGTCTGGAAACGACCGTCCCGGAGCGGGAGGGGCCGTAGACCTGAGGGGTGGAGGCCCGGACGCGTCCTTGCGGACGCGACCCGGGCCTCCTGGGCGGATCAACCAGCGGCCTGGGACACCTGGTCCTGGGCGGTCTGGAGCGCCGACTTGATGTCGCTGTCCGAGACGGTGGAACCGGTCGCGATCTTGGCGAACATGTCGTTCATCGCCTTGCCGACCGTGGACTCGAACTGGTCCTCGGCGGGCACCAGCGGGAGCGGCTTCGCCTTGTTGTTGTAGATGTCGAGGAACGTCTTCGTCTGCTCGTCGGTGACCGAGTCAGCAGCCGCGGCGAGCACCGGCAGCGCCGAGTACGGCTTGTCGAGCGTCGTCTGCGTGTCCGCGCTCGTCATGTACTTGACGAACTTGAGCGCGCCGTCCTTGTTCTTCGTGTTCTTGAAGATCGACAGGTTGATGCCGGCCGGGAAGGACGCGATGTCCTGACCGTCAGCGGTGGTCGGGAACGGCACGACGCCGAACTCGTCCGTCTTCATGCCCTGCGACGTGATGGTCGCGTTCGCGTTGTTCTGCGTGAGCATCATCGCGGCCTTGCCGTTCGCGAAGTCCGAGACGGCCTGGGTGCCGTTGTCGTACTGCGCGTTCGACGGGTTGACGACCTTGTCGGACTGCATCAGGTCGAGGTAGCGCTTGATGCCGTCGACGTTCGCCTTCTGGGTGAAGGTCGGCTTGCCGTCCTTGTCGAACCACTCGCCGCCGTTCTGGGCGGAGGTGATGAACGCGAAGTGCGAGTTCTCGGTGTACGAGCCACCGGCGATGGTGAAACCGTACTTGTCACCCGAGGTGAGCTTCTTCGCGTCGGCGGTGAGGTCCTCCCACGTGGTCGGCGCTTCGATGCCGGCGTCCGAGAACATCTTCTTGTTGTAGTACAGGCCGTAGGCGAGGCCGTAGAGCGGGACGCTCGTGACGGTCTTGCCGGGCGCGCCACCGGTCGAGAGCGCGACCTTGCCGAACTTGTCGGACCCGCCGATCGCCTTCATCTCCGAGTCACCGAACTCCTGGAAGGCGCCGGTGGCCTGGAGCGAGGTCGCCCAGGTGTTGCCGATGTTGACGACGTCCGGGCCCTGGCCCGAGGTGACGGCGGTCTGGATCTTGTTCTGCAGGTCGTTCCAGCCGATGACCTGGAGGTCGACCTTGATCCCGGTCTCCTTGGTGAACTTCTTGAGGACGGGGGTCAGCACCTCCTTGTCGTTCTGGAGCGACGTGCCCTGGTTGGACGCCCAGTAGGTGAGCGTCTTGGAGTCGCCGGACGAACCGGAGCCTCCGGAGGAGCAGGCTGCGAGGCCGGTCACGGTGAGTGCCGCGGCCGCGGTGATGGCCAGTGCGCGGATGGCAGTGCGCATGACTCTCTACTTTCTCGTCGTTGAGATGGTGCAGGGGGTGGTACTGGTCGTGCTGTCGGGTGCTGCTGTGTGTGCGGTGCCGCTCCGGCCGGTCAGGCCAGGGTCGACGCCGCGGGGTCCCAGCCCTCGGGGAGGGTCGGGGAGGGTGCGACGGTGCTCTCCACGAGCACCGCCTCACCACGTTCGGCTGCCTCGGCGATGGAGACCATCACGTCGAGGACGTGGAAGGCGAGGGCACCGGGGACCCGGTTCTCCTCTCCTGCACGGAGCGAGCGGGCCAGGTCGACCACGCCGGTGCCGCGCGAGTAGGTGGACCCCACGGCGGGGATCGTCTCGGGTTCCTCGGAACCGAGTGCGTACAGCTCGGTGTCGCCGTCGAAGTTGTTCGGGTCGGGGAACACGACCGTGCCGGTCTCGCCCGCGATCTCGACGAAGCCGGTGCGGCCGCGGTCGGACTCGAACGAGAAGACGCTCTGCGCGCTGCCGCCGTTCTCGAACTCGATGAGGGCCGAGTGGTTCGTCGGGACCTCGACCGGGAACTCGGTGCCCGCCTTCGGGCCGGAGCCGATGGTGCGGGTCGCGCGGGACTTCGACGCGGTCGCGGTGACCTTCTTCACGGGGCCGAACGCCTGCACGAGGGTCGTGATGTAGTACGGGCCGATGTCGAACAGCGGGCCCGCGCCGTACGCGAAGAGGAACTCGGGGCTCGGGTGCCACGACTCCGGGCCGGGGCTCTGGAAGAGCGTCAGGCCGTTGAGCGGGGTGCCGATGCGACCGTCGCGGATGGTGCGCAGCGCGGTCTGGAGCCCGGCGCCGAGGAACGTGTCCGGAGCGACGCTGACGGTCTTGCCGGCGGCACGGGCGGCGTCGCGCAGCTCGGCGGCGCTCGCACGGTCGAGGGCGTAGGGCTTCTCGCCCCAGACGTGCTTGCCGGCGGCGAGGGCCTGCAGGGCGACCTCGACGTGGGCGGCCGGGATGGTCAGGTTGACGACGATCTCGATGTCGTCGTTCGCGAGGAGCTCCTCGACCGTGCCGGATCCGGCGACGCCCCACTTCTCCGCCTGTGCCGCTGCGCGGGGCAGGTCGATGTCGGCGATGAAGTGGACCGTCACGTCGGGGAAGACCGTGAGGTTCGAGAGGTACTGGTCCGAGATGACCCCGGCGCCGATGACGCCGACGCCGACCGGGCCGGTGCGGGTGGTCTCGGTGGCGTCGACCTGCGTGTCGGTCGCGGTGGTGGTGTCGGTCATGCGCGGGCCCCCTCGAGGAACGTGTAGGAGTCGGTGACGGCCTGGAAGACGTCGCCCTCGTGGCCGTCGAGCTCGACGACGTGCAGCGCGTCCGGCGCCGCGGCGATGATCTCGCGGATCGGCATGACACCGTTGCCCACGGCGACCTGCTTCTTGTCGTCGTGCGAACCGTCGCCGTCCTTGACGTGCAGGAACTGGACCTTGTCGCCGTACTTGCCGATGATCGCCACCGGGTCGTCGCCGCCGACCTTCACCCAGTAGGTGTCGAGTTCGAGCACGACGTCGTCGGAGAGCGCGTCGGCGAAGACCTCGTAGGCGGAGACGCCGTCGATGCGGTTCGAGAACTCGAACGCGTGGTTGTGGTAGCCGAGAGTGAGACCGTGGTCCGCGGCACGGGGAGCGAGGGCGCTCAGCTCGCGGGCGATGGCCTCGACGTCCTCGCGGGTGGTCCAGCGGGCCTCGTCGATGTGCGGGTCGATCAGGGTCGTGAGGCCGACGGTGACGCTCGCGTGGAAGATCTGCTCGAGGTCCTGCTCGCCGGCGTCGAGGAGGCGGGCGTGGCCGCTCGGGCTCTGCAGTCCGGCCGCGGCGAGGGCATCGCGCAGCGCCTCGGCGCGGTCGACGAAGCCGAATGCCTCGACGTTCGTGTAGCCGATGTCGGCGATGCGCTGCAGCGTGCCGGGCAGATCGGCAGCGAGGGCGTCGCGGACTGTGTAGAGCTGGACCGAGAGCAGTTGGGTCACCAGGGGTTCTCCTCGTCGAGATGGTGTGGTCGACGTCGACCGAGCGTCACACTATGACCACTTTTGTCGGCGGTCAAGCAGAAGTTCGTGGTTCTTCGACGAACTTCGTTGCGTGGCGCGTTCGATGTGTGCTTCACTCCCCCACATGGTCGACTTGAACCGGACGGCAGCGTCGCCTCCGGTCGGGACGAGCGAGCTCTTCCAGATCCTCCGCGACGGCGTGCCGCGGACCCGGGCCGAGCTCGCCAGCCTGACGGGACTCGCGCGCTCCACGATCGGCGTGCGCCTCGATGCCCTCATCGAGGTCGGGCTCGTCGGACCCGTGGACACCGCGGCGTCCACGGGCGGACGCCCGCCTGCGCAGGTGGCGCTGATGCCCCGCGCACGCCTGGTCATCGCCGCCGACCTCGGGGCCTCCCACGGCCGCGTCGCCGTCACCGACCTCGTCGCCGAGCCGCTCGCCACCCGCGAAGCACGCATCGACATCGCTGCCGGCCCGGTCCCCACCCTGTCGTGGCTCGTCGAGACGATCGACGCGCTCCTCGACGAGGTCGGCCGCGCCCGGGACGACGTCATCGCGATCGGCATCGGCGTCCCGGGGCCGGTCGAGTTCTCCACCGGACGCCCCGCGAACCCGCCGATCATGCCGGGCTGGGACGGCTTCGACGTGCCCGGATGGCTGCGCGCGCACATCGCCGCCCACGTCCTGCTCGACAACGACGTGAACATCGCGGCACTCGGGGAGCGCGAGCACGGCTGGCCGGGCGTCGACCACCTGCTCTTCGTCAAGGTCGCCACCGGCATCGGCTCCGGGATCGTCTCGGACGGCGAGCTCCAGCGCGGCGCGCAGGGCACCGCGGGTGACATCGGTCACGTCCGGGTCTCGAGCGCCGGTGACGTGCCGTGCCACTGCGGGAACACCGGGTGCCTCGAGGCCGTCGCCTCCGGTCCGGCGATCGCCCGACGACTCCGCACGAAGGGGCACGACGTGCACTCCAGCGCGGACGTCCTCGAACTCGTCAACCGGTCGGACCTCGACGCCATCCAGGCGGTGCGCCAGGCCGGACGTGACATCGGCGAGGTCCTCGCCACGTGCGTCTCGCTCATGAACCCGTCGGTCATCGCGCTCGGCGGATCGATCACCCAGGCCGGGGAGCACCTCCTCGCCGGGGTCCGCGAGGTCGTCTACTCCCGCTCCATGCCCCTCGCCACGGAACACCTGGTGATCGCGCAGTCGCGGGCGGGGTCGCTCGCGGCGCTCCAGGGGGCGGCGGCGCTCGCCATCGGGTACGCGCTCTCACCCGCGGGGGTCGACGAGCTGGTGACGTTCGCCGAGGGGCGCCAGCTGGTCTCCTGACCGGTGCGTCGCGTCCGTGGGTCCGCCGGTGCGTCGGTTTCGTCTCGTCGGTGCGTGGGGAGAGAATCGACGGGTGACGATCGTGCAGCCCACCCTGTGGGGCGACCTGGACCCCGGCCTGGAGGCGCAACCCGCCCCCGGCACGCCGGTGTCGGTCGCATCCGTGGCTGGCTCCACGGCATCGGGCCCCGTCGTCCACGACGCGTTCACCGCGCTCCGCGGGCACACCGAGCGCATCGTCGCGCACTCCTCCGACCGCGTCGCGTGGCTCCGCGCCCGCGCCATGGGCATCACCGCCACCGACGTCGCCCGGCTCGCCTCGCTGCGCGCCGTCGACGCGGTCGTCACCGACAAGCGGTACGGCTCGCGGTTCTCCGGCAACTCGTACACGGAGCACGGCAAGGAACGCGAACCGGTCATCGCCGCCTGGGTCGCCGCGACGCACGGCATCCAGCCGTCCGCACACCTGTTCCACGCCGCCACCAACCGCGCCCACCTCGCGACCCCGGACGGCGTCGGTGTCGACGGTTCGTCGCGGGTCGTCCTCGCCGAGATCAAGACCACCGGCAAGGGCTGGCGGAGCATCCCCCGGCACTACCTCCGCCAGATCTGGTGGCAGCAGTACGTGCTCGGTGCCGACCGCACCCTGTTCGTCTGGGAACGCCACGACGGCTTCGTGCCGGTCGCCGACGAGCCCGAGTGCCGGTGGGTCGACCGCGACGACGACCAGATCCGCGGGCTGATCCAGCTCGCCGACCTCGTGCTCGACCGGCTGCGCGACTTCCGGAGCTAGACCTTCACGATCCGCAGGCGACTCATCCCGATGACGAGCACGCCGAGCAGGACGATCGACACCGCCACCCCGAGGCAGTACAGCGCCACGACGCCGTAGCCCAGGTCGGGGTTCAGGAACGGGTACGGCACCCATCCGTCCGTCGCGCCGCGGACGAGCACCACGATCGTCCAGACGGCCGGGTAGATCAGGAACCACCACACGTGCCGGAGCAGGAGCTTCGATCGGTCGGAGAACAGCAGCCAGTCCAGCACCGCGTACGCCGGGAGGACCTTGTGCAGGATGTCGTTCGACCACTGCACGTTCGCCGACACGTCGACCCCGGTGAGCAGGGTGTTGTAGACGATCCCGGTCGTCGCGATGTACACCGTCGCCGCGCCGCGGAACAGACTCACGCGCAGGTCCCCGCGCTTCCGGCGGGCCGCCGCGACGAGGGTCACGGCGAATGCCAACGCGATGATGATGTTCGACTGGATCGTGAAGTAGCCGAAGAAGTTCCACGGGTTGTAGCTCGGGAGCTTCGAGCTGACCAGCCACTGCCCGACGATGGCGGCCACGACGGCGATGACCGCGAGCAGCCGGAGCGAGTTCACGAGGGTGCGCACCAGGCCACGCTACCGGCACACCGCGCCGGGTACGCGAAAGGACCCGCACCGGGAGCGGTGCGGGTCCTTCCGAGACTGATCAGTGGATCAGATGCTGTTGACGTCGAGCGGGATGCCCGGGCCGAAGGTCGTCGAGACGGCGCCCTTCATGATGTAGCGGCCCTTCGAGGCGCTCGGCTTGAGGCGGTTGATCTCCTCGAGCGCGGTCGAGATGTTCTCGTCGAGCTGCTCCGGCGTGAACGAGGCCTTGCCGACGACGAAGTGCACGTTGGCGTGCTTGTCGACGCGGAACTCGATCTTGCCGCCCTTGATGTCGTTGACGGCCTGCGCCACGTTCGGGGTCACGGTGCCGGTCTTCGGGTTCGGCATGAGGCCACGCGGGCCGAGCACCTTACCGAGACGACCGACCTTGCCCATGAGCTCCGGCGTCGCGACGGCGGAGTCGAAGGCGGTGTAGCCCTCGGCGACCTTCGCGATGAGCTCGTCGCCACCGACCTCGTCGGCGCCGGCGGCGATGGCGGCCTCAGCCGCTGCGCCGACCGCGAAGACGATGACGCGGGCGGTCTTGCCCGTGCCGTGCGGCAGGATGACCGTGCCACGGACCATCTGGTCCGCCTTGCGCGGGTCGACACCGAGCTTGAGGGCGACCTCGACGGTGGAGTCGGTCTTGGTGGAACCGGTCTCCTTCGCGAGGGCGACTGCCTCGGTGGGGGTGTAGAACTTGTCGGCCTCGATCTTCGCGGCCGCGGCCTGGTAGGCCTTGGACTTCTTCGCCATGGTGTTCTCCTTGGGAGCTACGTGGTTGACGAGCCGGCGCGGCTCTCCCACGGAAGGGTGTTCGGTTGTGTGCCTGAGCAGGTGGGGCTTACGCCTCGACCGTGATGCCCATCGAGCGAGCGGTGCCGGCGATGATCTTCGCGGCCTGCTCGATGTCGTTGGCGTTCAGGTCGGCCTGCTTGGTCTCGGCGATCTGACGGACCTGGTCCATCGAGATCTTCGCGACCTTGACCGTGTGCGGGGTCGCGGAACCCTTCTGCACACCCGCGGCCTTCTTGATCAGCTCTGCCGCCGGCGGGGTCTTGAGGACGAACGTGAACGAACGGTCCTCGTAGACGGTGATCTCGACCGGCACGACGTTGCCACGCTGCGACTCGGTCGCCGCGTTGTACGCCTTGCAGAACTCCATGATGTTGACGCCGTGCTGACCGAGCGCCGGACCGATCGGCGGGGCCGGGTTGGCGGCGCCCGCGTTGATCTGCAGCTTGATCAGGCCCGTGACCTTCTTCTTCGGTGCCATGACTTGTCTTCCTCCTGGAATCGAACGCACGGGGATCCGTGCACTCTCCCGCTGGCCCGGCCGTTCCGGACCGCGGTGAAGCCCCGCACGCACGAAGCGTGCGGGGCCAAACTCGTTGAGTCTACCCGATGATCGGGTTGGACTACAGCTTGGTGACCTGGTCGAAGCTGAGCTCGACCGGGGTCTCGCGCTCGAACAGCGAGACGAGGACCGTGAGCTTGCCGCTCTCCGGCTTGATCTCGGAGATCGACCCCGGGAGACCCGCGAACGAGCCTTCCTTGATGGTGATCGTCTCGCCGATCTCGAAGTCGACCTCGGCCGCCGGCTGGGACTGTGCGCCGCCGGAGCCCTTCGCGCCGCCCTTGGTCGGAGCGGCCTCGGCCACCTGGACCAGGGACTTCAGCATGCCGAACGCCTCGTCGAAGCGGAGCGGCGTCGGGTTGTGGGCGTTGCCGACGAAGCCGGTGACACCCGGGGTGTGCCGGACGACGGACCACGAGTCCTCGTTGAGGTCCATGCGGACGAGCACGTACGAGGGGATCCGGACGCGGGTGACCAGCTTGCGCTGCCCGTTCTTGATCTCGACGACGTCCTCCATCGGGACCTCGACCTGGTAGATGTAGTCCTCCATCGACATCGAGACCATGCGGTTCTCGATGTTCGACTTCACGCGGCGCTCGAAGCCCGCGTAGGAGTGGATGACGTACCACTTGCCCGGCTTCATCCGCAGCTCGGCCTTGAAGGCCTCGTACGGGTCGACCTCGGCCTCTTCTTCGGCTTCTTCAGCGTCGAGGGCCTCATCGGCGGCGAGGGTCGCGTTGGCCTCGGCCGCGGTCTCCTCTTCCAGCTCGACCTCTTCTTCGTCCTCGACTGCCTCGACGGCGGCCTCGGCCTCGTCGGCGGTGTCGATCTCGAGCGCGTCGTCCACGACGGCGTCGGCCTCGGGGTCGCGCGACTCGGCCAGCGCGGTGAGCGCCTCGTCGATGCCGGCGTCGACGGTGCCGTCGTCGGGCTCGTCGCTCAGGCCGAGGGACTCGTCGTTCTCGTCCTCGATCTCGATGGCTCGCTCTTCGGCGGACTCGGCCGAACGCTCCTCGCCGGTCTCGACGTCGCCTTCCTGGTTCTCCTCGACTTCGGAGGACTGCTCGGCAGCCGTGGCGAGGTCGATGTCGTCGCGGGAGTTGTCAGACACTGTCGAATCTTTCCGTTCGGTGATGCGGATCGGGTTGGCGGGCGGATCGGTTCACGACCGGCGCCGTCTCGGGCGACCGTACTCCTGTCCGCGAGCGGTCAGGACAGCCGGCGTCCGGCTCAGGCCGTCGGCCCGTTGCCGAACACGTACCCGACGCCGAGTCCGAACACGAAGTCGAGGACCGACACCAGGATCATCATCACGACGACGAAAACCAGGACGACGCCCGTGTAGCTGAAGAGCTCCTTGCGGGTCGGCGTGACCACCTTGCGGAGTTCGCCGAGGACCTGACGGATGAAGAGCACGATGGCAGCGAACGGACCACGGCGCTCGGCCCGGTCCTGCTTCGCCTTGGCGACGACGTCATCCGCCGTCGTCTCCATGTCTTTGCTCGCCAACTTCTACCCTTCCAGATGTGCAGGGCGGACAGGACTCGAACCTGCAACCTGCGGTTTTGGAGACCGCTGCTCTACCAATTGAGCCACCGCCCTTCGGACACGGTTCGTCACCGATCCGTGTTCCGGTGGTCGAGTGTACGGGAGTCCGTCACACGGTGTCCACTTGACGGATGCTCCGGCGTGCCGCGCCGGTAGGCTGGGCCCCGTGAGCACCGAAGCCCCAGGCCCCGAGTCCACCGCCCACCCCGCTGCCGCGACCACCGATCGGCCGCGCATCGCGTCCCGCATCGCCGCGATCGCCGAGTCCGCGACGCTCAAGGTCGATGCGAAGGCCAAGGCGCTCAAGGCCGTCGGCCGCCCGGTCATCTCGTTCGCCGCGGGCGAGCCGGACTTCGCCACGCCGCAGCACGTCGTCGACGCCGCCGTGCAGGCAGCGCAGGACCCGAAGAACCACCGGTACACGCCCGCGACCGGCCTGCCCGAGCTCAAGCAGGCGATCGCCGAGAAGACCGCCCGCGAGTCCGGCATCACCGTCGACCCCGCCCGGGTGATCGTCACGAACGGCGGCAAGCAGGCCGTCTACCAGGCGTTCCAGACGATCGTGGACGACGGCGACGAGGTCCTCCTGCCGGCGCCGTACTGGACCACTTACCCCGAGGCCATCCGGCTCGCCGGGGGCGTCCCCGTCGAGGTCTTCGCCGGCAGCGACCAGGACTACCTCGTCACGGTCGACCAGCTCGAGGCCGCCCGCACCCCGAAGACCAAGGCGCTGCTGTTCTGCTCGCCGTCGAACCCGACCGGCTCGGTGTACACCGCCGAGCAGACGAAGGCCATCGGCGAGTGGGCGCTCGAGCACGGCATCTGGGTCATCAGCGACGAGATCTACCAGGACCTCGTGTACGACGGCGTGCGGTTCACCGGCATCCTCGAAGCGGTCCCGGCCCTCGCCGACACGACGATCCTCGTCAACGGCGTCGCGAAGACGTACGCGATGACCGGGTGGCGTGTCGGGTGGTTCATCGGACCGTCCGACGCGGTCAAGGCGGCGTCGAACCTGCAGTCGCACCTGTCGAGCAACGTGTCGAACGTGTCGCAGCGCGCCGCGATCGCCGCGCTGACCGGCCCGCAGGAACCCGTCACGGCCATGCGCGAGGCCTTCGACCGCCGTCGGCAGGCGATCGTCGCGGGTCTGAACGCGATCCCGGGCTTCGTCACGCCGACCCCGCACGGCGCCTTCTACGTCTACCCCGACGTCACGGCGCTCCTCGGCCGCGAGTGGGCCGGCTCGACTCCGACCACGACGCTCGAGCTCGCCGACCTCATCCTCGAGCACGCCGAGGTCGCGGTCGTCCCCGGTGAGGCGTTCGGCCCCTCCGGCTACCTCCGCCTGTCGTACGCGCTCGGTGACGACGACATCGCCGAGGGCGTCGCGCGGCTCGCGAAGTTCTTCGCGTAGTCACCCGTCAATGCGGAACGGCCCACCTCGTCGAGGTGGGCCGTTGCGCGTCGCGGGCCAGGAGGCGCGGCTCGGCTCAGGCGAGCAGGTCGCCCACCACGACGGGTTCCGGCACGAGCGAGACACCGAAGCGGTTCAGGACGGTCACCTGGACGTAGCGGGCGAGTTCGGCCACCTGGGCGGCGGTCGCTCCCCCGCGATTCGTCAGCGCGAGTGTGTGCTTCGACGAGATCGCCGCGCGGGACCCGGGGACGGCGTACCCGCGGTGGACGCCGGCGTGCTCGATGAGCCACGCGGCGCTGAGCTTGACGTCGTCGCCCGCCGGCCAGCGCGGCGCCTCGGCCGGCAGGGTCTCGGCGAAGGCGGCGGACACGATCGGGTTCGTGAAGAACGACCCCGCGCTCCACGTGTCGTGGTCGTCCGCGTCGAGGACCATGCCCTTGGACCCCCGGAGCCGCAGGACCTCAGACCGCACCGTCGCCGGCTCGACGAACGCCCCGAGCTCGACACCGAGCGACCCGGCGAGCTGGGCGTAGCGGACCGGGACCCCGGCGCCTCGGACGGTGCCGAGCCGGAACTCGACCGTCAGCACGGCACCGCGCCGTCCGTGCTTGAGGGTCGAGGTGCGGTAGCCGAGCGCCAGCTCGGCCGCTGGGACCCACGCGCGCTCCCCCGTCGACGCGTCGAGGAACTCGATCCGGGTGAGCACGTCGGACAGCTCGACCCCGTAGGCGCCGATGTTCTGCACGGGGGCGGCGCCGACGGTGCCCGGGATGCCGCTCAGCGCCTCCAGGCCCGTCCACCCGTTCTCGACCGTCGTGGCGACGAACGCGTCCCACGGCTCGCCGGCCGCGACGCGGACGGTGACGCCGTCGTCGTCGGCGTCGTGTTCGATGCCCGTCGTGCGCACGAGCACGACGGTGCCGTCGAAGCCGTCGTCGGCGACGAGCAGGTTGCTGCCGCCGCCGAGGACCAGCCACTCGTCGTCGTCCCACGCCGCCGTGACGTGCGCGACGAGCTCGTCGGTGGTCGACGCCGTGAGCAGCCGCGCCGCGGGACCACCGACGCGCAGCGTCGTGAGGTCGGCGAGGACCGACTCCGTCACGGTCAGCGGAACGCCACCGTGACCTGCGCCTTGCCGAGCACGGTCTGCCCGGCGGCGGTCACGGTGAGGTCGATGCGCTGCGGACGGCCGTCGTCGTCGACGGTGCCGACCTTGGCGACGACGCCGACGGTGGCGCCCTGCTCCGGGTCGACGACCACGGGGCGGGTGAACCGGACGCCGTAGCGGACCACCCAGCCGCGGTCGCCGAGCCACTCGGAGACCGGCTGCACGGCCAGCCCCATCGTGAGCATGCCGTGCGCCAGGACACCGGGCAGGCCGACGGAGGCGGCGACGTCGTCGCGGTAGTGGATCGGGTTGAAGTCGCCGGACGCGCCGGCGTAGCGGACGAGCGAGTCGCGGGTGATGTGGACGTCGCGCTCGGCGACGACGGTGCCGACCTCGAGCGCGGTCACGGGTGCGGTGGTCATGCGTCGTCTCCTCGGACCACGAGGGTGGAGGTCGCCGTGACGACGTGCTCCCCCGCGGCGTCGTTCATCGTGCTCTCGGCGGTGACCATGGCGTTGCCGCCGAGGGTCTTCACGCTCGTCACGGTCAGGGTCGCGGTGAGCTCGTCCCCGGCGACGATCGGTCGCTCGTAGGCGAAGGCCTGCTCGCCGTGGACCACGCGGGAGAAGTCGATGCCGGCGTCGGGCTCGGCGAGGAGCTGGGCGAGCGTGGCCTCTTGCACGACGACCGCGAAGGTCGGCGGGGCGACGACGTCGTCGTAGCCGGCGGCGCGGGCGGCCTCGGGCTCGTGGTGGATCGGGTTCGTCGCGAACACGGCGCGGGAGAACTCGCGCACCTTCTCGCGACCGACCAGGTAGGGCTGGGCCGGCGGGAACGTCCTGCCGACGAGCTCGGGGTTCACAGACACGTCCGGCAGTCTAGCGACGCCCGCTCGGGGGCCTGTGTTCATGAGAATGCATCGGCTATGCTGACCCGACGCGGTTCGGGGGAACCGACACCGATCTCCGGGGATGGGGAGGAACGATGGACCACACGACCGAGTTCGCCGTGCACACGGGCGACCGCTGCACCGCGATGGAGGCCGCCGGCGCCGCACTGCAGCAGGCAGGGCACCACGTCGAGTCGACGGGCGGGACGCTCACCGCGACGACGGGCAACCGGGTGCTCACGATCCTGCTCGGGGCGCTCGTGCACCCGTCGCGGGAGTTCCGGCGGTACGAGCTCTCGACGACCGTCACGGGGACGTCGACCACGATCACGTTGCGGCACTCCGGGCACGGCACCGCGGTGTCGGGCGGGCAGATCGGTGCGAAGCGGCGGCACGATGCCTGGCGCAGCACGGCCGCGGTGATCGAGCGGGCACTCCGTCAGGCGGGCGTGCTCAGCGCGCGGTAGCGCGGCGCGCGGGCGCGGCGCGGGCGCGTCGCCGGACGCCGCACAACGCAAGTCGCTGCGAACCGCGTCTTCGCACGGTTCGGCGTGACTTGCGTTGTGCGCAGGCGCCCGGCGCGGCCGGCGCGGCCGGAGGCACGAACGAACCACGGGAACGACACGGAACCAGGTGGTGGGGCCGGTTCGACGTCGGGAACGTGGTTCGACGCAGCCCGCGGACCGCGACGGCGAGCGGTCGCCCCCGCCGGCACGCGTGCCGCACAACGCAAGGCACGGCGAACCGCGCACTCCCCCGGTTCGGGGCGACTTGCGTTGCGCGCAGGCGCCCGAGGCCACGCGGCGGGCACGGCAGCGCCGCGGCGCTGCCCCGCCAAGAGCGGGCGCCGGGACGAACCACGGGAACGACACGGAACCAGGTCGCGGGCCCGGTTCGATGTCGGGAACGTGGTTCGACGCTGCGCCGCCGCGACGCGCACCGACGCCAACGCCGACCCGCACGCGAGACGCACACGCGAGACGCGCGCGCGGCACCGCCCGAGAACGACGAAAGCCCGGCGAACGGATCGCCGGGCTTGCGGTAGCGAGGGCGGGACTTGAACCCGCGACCCCACGATTATGAGTCGTGTGCTCTAACCAACTGAGCTACCCCGCCAAGGATCCGGCACGACTACCGCACCGGGTCGGAGCCCCGAGTCAGGATTGAACTGACGACCCCTTCCTTACCATGGAAGTGCTCTACCACTGAGCTATCGGGGCATGTACCGCTCGGCGGCACCACACGAGGATAGCAGACCCGCGACGGTGGTCAGGAACCGGCCGTGACGCCCGGGCGTGCCGCGTTGAACCGCTAGTTCGCGTTGGCCTCGAGCCACGCCAGCGGGTCCACCGGGACACCGTCGACGTGCACCTCGAGGTGCAGGTGCGGACCGGTCGAGTTGCCGGTGCTGCCGACCAGACCGAGCTCGTCGCCGACCTCGACCTGCTGGCCCTTGACGACCTTGAAGGAGTTGTCCTCCATGTGGCCGTAGACGCTGACGAACTGCTTGCCGTCGACGTCGTGCTCGACCCAGACGTCGTTGCCGAAGCCGCCGTCGTTGGCCTGCACCTTGAGGACGGTGCCGGCGGCGATGACCCGGATCGGCGTGCCCTCACCCGGAGCGAAGTCGACGCCCATGTGGTTCGTCGAGCAGAAGGAGCACCCCTCGACCTGGCGTCCGCCGAACCCGGAGGTGATCGGCACACCGGTCAGGAACGGCCACTGGATCGTGCCGTTCGGGTCGTTCGTGAAGCTCGAGGAGTCGACGTTCTTGTACTGCGTCGCCGAGGACACCGAGTACTGGTCGCGGTTCGTCTCGGCGTCGGTCGCACCGGCACCGACGCTGAGGGACTGCGTGTCGCCCGAGGCCGTCGCCCGCGCCGACGTCGAGCCGGGCTCGGGGGTGTACAGCGCCTGTGCGGGCAGCGAGGTCGACACGACGAGCCCCGCGACGAACAGCAGCGCGCCGACGGCCGTCACCCGCGAGGCCGCCCGACGGAACGACGCACCCTGCGACCCCCGCGCGGCACGCGGCGCGACCCCGGCGACCGGAGTCGCTGCAGCCGGAGCCGTGCGAGCGATGTGGCGCGTGGCCCGGTCGGCCTGCACGGGGGCGGTGGTGGCACGCCCGGTCCGACGGGACGCCGGCACCTGCCCGAGGACACGGCGCGCGGACGGCGCGGACGGTGTGGGTGCCGCGACCGCAGGGGCAGCAGCCACGACCGGCGACGAGGGCGCCGGCGGCGTCACGGGCGATGCGGTCGCCGCGGGCATCGCGGGCGAGGCCGGCGCGAGGTCGACGGGCGACACGGGCGCGGCCGGGGTCGCGGGTGTCCCCGGGCTCACCAGGTCGTCGAAGGTCGAGTCACCGAGGGAGGCCCGGGAGGCGCGGGAGGCGCGGCTCGCCTCCGCCACGGCCGTCGCGTGCTCGACGCGCTCCGGTGCTCCCCCGGAGGACGCCGTCGCCGCCGCGCGTTCCGCCTCGATGCGGGCCCGTCGGGTCAGGTGGACGACCGGTGCGGGAGCGTCCACGGAGCCGTCGGTGTGCACGGGCGTGAGGGGAGCGTGGGGCATGTGTTCGGCGTGGATCCTGATCGGGGCGAGACGCGCTCGTTGGTAACGAGCAGATAACGGGACCCGAGCACGCTAGCAGGAGCGTCCGGGAGACGCCAGTCCTCGGGATGTCCTCACCCGGCCAGCACGGACTCCTCGAGAAGCCGCAGCAGGTCCGCGAGCTCGTCCGCGACCGCGGGTGCGGAGAAGAGGAACGACCGCGTGCCGCCGGCCTCCCAGATCCGGGTCTCGGCGCCGGCCTCACGGGCGACGATCGACCCGGCGGCCATGTCCCACGGGTTGATCCCGCGCTCGTAGTAGGCGTCCACGGTGCCGACCCCCACCGCGCAGCAGTCCAGCGAGGCCGCTCCCCCACGGCGGATGTCGCGGACCTCGCCGATGAGTCCGGCGAGCACCGCGACCTGCTGCCGACGGCGCTCGGCGGTGTACCCGAACCCGGTGGCGACGAGTGTCTCGGCGAGCGAGGCCGGCGTCCCGACGTGCAGCGGCACCCCGTCGCGCGTGGCACCCTCGCCGGCGGCTGCGCGGAACACGACGCCGGTCGCGGGCTGGACGACGATGCCGGCGATCGGCTCCCACGAGGTCGGGTCGGCCGGCCCGCGCACCACGCCGATGCTCACGCCGTACTCGGCGCTGCCGTAGAGGTAGTTGACCGTGCCGTCGATCGGGTCGACCACCCACGTGATGCCGGAGGTTCCGGCGCCGGTGCCGGACTCCTCACCGAAGAACGCGTCGTCCGGCCGGGCCTCGGCGATCCGGGCCCGGACGAGTGCCTCGACCTCGCGGTCGGCAGCGGTGACCACGTCGACGATGCTCGACTTCCGGTCGGCGACCTCGACCCCCTCGACCCGTCGGCGTGCGGCGAGCGCTGCTGCCTCACGGGCGATGGACTCGGCGAGGTCGGCGAACTGGACGGAGGTGAGGTCGGAGGGCATGCGTCCATCCTCGCGGAAACGGAACGGCCCCGTCCGATGAGGACGGGGCCGTTCCGATGGTGGCAAGTGAGGGATTCGAACCCCCGAAGGCTACGCCGGCTGATTTACAGTCAGATCCCTTTGGCCGCTTGGGTAACTTGCCATGTGCGCACCCGGCCCGTGTAGTCACCAACCGAAGGCGCGCATGAAAGCATAGCCGATCCGAGACGGTGCTCGTGACCACCGTGGGCCGATCCACGGGTGCCGAACCGCGCCTCCCGTCCGCCGTTAGGCTGTCCCGCATGGCAGACAGTTCCTTCGACGTGGTCAGCAAGGTCGACAAGATGGAGGCGGAGAACGCCCTCAACCAGGCCGCCAAGGAGATCGAGCAGCGGTACGACTTCAAGGGCGCCGACGCATCGATCGCGTTCAGCGGTGAGGACGTCCTGATCAAGGCGAACTCGGAAGAGCGCGCGAAGGCCGTCCTCGACGTCCTGCAGAGCAAGGCGATCAAGCGGAACATCAGCCTCAAGAGCCTCGACGCGGGCGACCCGTACCCGTCGGGCAAGGAGTACCGCATCGAGGTGAAGTTCAAGAACGGCATCGAGCAGGACGTGGCGAAGAAGATCGGCGCGTTCCTCCGGGCCAACGCCCCGAAGACCGTGAAGAACCAGATCCAGGGCGACGAACTGCGCGTCTCCTCGAAGAGCCGCGACGACCTGCAGAACACGATCCAGCTCCTCAAGGGTGAAGAGTTCGACGTGCCGCTGCAGTTCATCAACTTCCGCTGACGCGCCGCCCGCCGCTGTGGAGCACTGGCTCACCGTCGCGATCACGGTCTTCCTGGTCCTGCTGGACCTGGCGATCCGCGTCTTCTCGATCATCTACGTCCCGATCAACCGGAAGCCGCAGACCGCGACGGCCTGGCTGCTGGCGATCTTCCTCATCCCCTACATCGGGTTCATCGTCTTCCTCGTCATCGGGTCGACGAAGCTCCCGCACGCCCGGCGTGAGAAGCAGACCGAGATCAACGCGTACATCCTCGAGCAGACCGAGGGGATCGAGCGCGTCCGGCGCGACCACCCGTGGCCGGCGTGGCTGGACAGCATCACCCGCCTGAACCGCGAACTCGGCGCCATGCCCCTGGTGGGCGGCAACTCCGCGGAGCTCTACCCCGACTACGACGAGTCGATCGCCGAGATGACCCGCGCGATCGACGGCTCGCGGCGGTTCGTGCACGTCGAGTTCTACATCGCGACCCTCGACGACACCACGCGCCCGTTCTTCGAGGCGCTCGCCCGCGCCCAGGCCCGCGGCGTCACCGTCCGGGTCCTGCTCGACCACTGGGCGAGCCGCGGCTACCCGGGCTACAAGGACACCCTCGCGTTCATGGACCGCGCGGGCATCGAGTGGCACCTCATGCTCCCGCTGCTACCGCTGCAGGGGAAGTTCCAGCGCCCGGACCTCCGCAACCACCGGAAGATCGTGGTCATCGACGGGTCGATCGCGTTCACCGGGTCGCAGAACCTCATCGACAAGTCCTACGACCTGAAGTCCCACATCGACAAGGGAATGCAGTACAAGGACCTCTTCGCGCGGTTCGAGGGTCCCGTCGTCGCCGGCCTCAACGCCTTGTTCGTGACCGACTGGTACAGCGAGACCGACGAGCTGCTGCTCCGCGAGAGCGACCCCGTCCAGCGGGCCGACCGCGGTGACGCACTGGACTGCCAGGTCGTCCCGTCCGGCCCCGGGTTCGACGGCGAGAACAACCTGCGCCTCTTCAACGCCCTGCTCTACTCGGCCCAGCAGAAGGTGTCGATCACCTCGCCGTACTTCGTCCCCGACGACTCCATGCTCTACGCCATCACCACCACGGCGCAGCGCGGGGTCGAGGTCGAGCTGTTCGTCGGCGAGATGGGCGACCACGCGATGACCTGGCACGCGCAGCGCTCCTACTACGAGGGGCTGCTCCGGGCCGGCGTGAAGATCTGGCTGTACCGGGCGCCGACGATCCTGCACGCGAAGCACTTCACGATCGACGACGACGTGGCGGTGATCGGGTCGAGCAACATGGACATGCGGTCGTTCAGCCTCAACCTCGAGGTGTCCGTGATGGTCCGCGGCAGCCGCTTCGTCGATGCGCTGCGCGAGGTCCAGGACGCCTACAAGGAGCACAGCTTCGAGTTGACGCTCGACGCGTGGGTGGAGCGGCCGCGTCGGTCGCAGGTGCTCGACAACGTCGCGCGGCTCACGGCGGCGCTGCAGTAGCGGCCGGCCCAGGAGGCGCGGGTCGCGACCGGCGGGCAGGTGCGGGCGGCGGGTGGTCGCGCGGGCGCGGGTGCGCGACGGCGGTGCCGCGCGCGGCTGCGCGGGCGCGGGTGCGCGACGGCGGCGGTCAGCGCGGGTCCGGCACCAGGCGGGTGAGCCGGGCCGTCACGCGCTCGAGCGGTCCCCGCCCGAGGAACCGCCGCCAGAGCATCGCGAACGCGATCGACCCCAGCGCGAACCAGCCCCACGCCGCCGCCGAGTCCGGGTACGTCGGCAACGCCGCGAGCACGACGAGGTGCCCCGCGTAGACCGTGAGCGGCATCGACCCCACGGCGGCCAACGGGTACCCGATGCGTCGGACGACCTTTCCCCGCCCGTCGAACACCAGCGTGCAGAGCGCGATGACGGCGACGGCCACCCCCGCGGTCCCCACGACGTCGACGATCGACGAGGAGTGGTCCCGCGGCGACAGGAACAGCTGCGCGGTGGCCTCGGCGGCGGTGCTCCCCTCGCCCGCGTACGGCACGCCGGGGAACGCGAACCCGGCGTCGGCGGGCACCGGCGCGACCGCGTTGCCGACGATGTAGGCGAGGGCGGCGACCACCGTGCCGGACGCGAGGAGGACCACCTGGGTGCGCCGCGCCTCCAGTCCGACACGGGCGACCGCGAGACCGACCAGCACGTACGCCAGGAAGGTGACCACGGGGTAGACGAGGCCGAGCTGCACCTCCCACATGCCGGCGCCCGCGTAGAGCGGGACGATGCCGAGGGCGACGACGGGCGACAGCACGGCGCACGCCGCAGCGAGGACCAGCAGCCAGCGCGCACGGACCCGGAGCACCGGGATCGCCAGCAGGAACAGCACGCCGTACGTCGGGAGGATGACGTAGACGGGGGTCTGCAGCGCCATGAGCAGCAGGCCGACCGCGACGACGACGAGCGCGCGGATCGCGAGCCGGCCACGGACCCGACCGATCCGCGGCGGGCCGGGCGGCGACGTCCGACCGCTCGTCAGACCGATCGAGGCCCCGGCGAGCACCGCGAAGAGCGACGACGAGCGACCGTGGGCGACGGCGGCCCAGGTGCCGGGGTCGGACCAGTCGACCTGGTCGGCGATGCCCCCGACGTGGGTCGCCATCATGCCGAGCAGCGCCAGCGCACGGGCGACGTCGACGCCCTCGAGCCGGACCCCGGAGACGGACACGCCCCGCAGCGCGGTGGGCGGTGCGGGGCGTGCGGTCGTCATGGCGTTCGCGGGCTGCCGGTCAGCTCGTCGCCGAGCCCGTGCGGGCGTCGACGCGGCCGAGGGACACGTCGACCATGTCCTCGCGCGGGACGACCTTGATGCGTTCGCGGCCCTCGGCCTCGCCGAGGGCGAGCTCGTGGGTGTCGAGGTTGTGCCAGCCGTCGAGGTCGGTGTACTCGACACCACGCTCGGCGAGCAGGGCCGGGATCGCGCCCTCGGACGGGTCGGCCGGGGTCCACCAGCTCGCCTGGTCGTTCACGATGTGCTGGACGGTCTCCATCGCGTCGGACTTGGTGTGGCCGATGAGCCCGACGGGGCCGCGCTTGATCCAGCCGGTCGCGTAGACGCCCGGGATCTGCTGGTTGTCGTCGTCGAGGACCTGGCCCTCGTGGTTCGGGATGACGCCGTGGCGCTCGTCGAACGGGACGCCGGGCAACGGAGAGCCGAAGTACCCGACCGCACGGTAGGCGGCCTGGATCGGGATCTCGCGGATCTCGCCCGTGCCCTCGACGCCGCCCTGGCCGTTCGGCCGCGTGCGCTCGTACCGGATGGCGGTGAGCTTGCCGTCCTCGCCGACGAACTCGAGGGGCTTCGCGTAGAAGTGCAGGTGCAGTCGGCGGCTCGCCTGGCCGGTCTCACGGGTGCGCCACTGCTCGAGGACGCGGTTCATCACCATGACCTGCTTGTTCGTGGCGATGGCGGTCTTCGAGGCCTCGTCGTGGTCGAAGTCCTCGTCGTAGACGATCATGTCGACGTCGCGGAGCTCGCCGAGCTCGCGGAGCTCGAGCGGGGTGAACTTCACCTGCGCCGGTCCGCGGCGGCCGAACACGTGCACGTCGGTGACCGGGGACGCCTTGAGCCCCTCGTACACGTTCGCGGGGATCTCTGTCGGCAGCAGGTCGTCGGCGTGCTTCGCGAGGATGCGCGAGACGTCGAGGGCGACGTTGCCGTTGCCGATCACCGCGACGCTCTCGGCCTCGAGCGGCCACGTGCGCGGGACGTCGGGGTGGCCGTCGAACCAGCTGACGAACTCGGCGGCGCCGTACGACCCCTCGAGCTCGACACCGGGGACGTCGAGGTCGGCGTCCTTGATCGCACCCGTCGAGAACACGACCGCGTGGTAGTGCTGCCGGAGGTCGTCGAGGGTGATGTCCTCGCCGAAGCGGACGTTGCCGAACAGCCGGACGACACCGCGGTCGAGCACGTCGCGCAGCGCGTTGACGATGCCCTTGATGCGCGGGTGGTCCGGGGCGACGCCGTAGCGGACCAGGCCGTAGGGGGCGGGCAGCTGCTCGAACAGGTCGATCGACACGTCGTGGCCGTGGGCCTCGCGCAGCAGGATGTCGGCGGCGTAGATGCCGGCGGGGCCTGCGCCGACGATGGCGACTCGGAGGGTGGGCACTGATCGTCTCCAGTTCGTTCGGGTGGGGTGCTCCCGAGGGGGTTCGAGGGGCGGGACCGTCGGTCACCGCGGCGGTCCGGCGCTAGCGGCTGCGTTCGACGACGGACTCGGCGAAGCGGACGAGTGCCCGCTTGACGGTGCCGTCCGGCAGGGGTGCGAGGGCGTCGACGGCGTCCGTCGCCCAGCGGACCGCGACGGCACGGGTCGCGGCGGTCGCCTCGTGCTCGCGCAGGGCGGCCACGGCGGACTGGTACGGCGCCGAGTCGACGACGTCGTCCGGTGCGGCGTTCACGTCGCGCTCGATGCGCCCGAGCAGGTCCACCGCGTCGGGGGCACCGGTCGCGGCGAGGCGCTTGAGCTGCAGCAGCGGCAGGGTGTCGACGCCGGCGCGCAGGTCGTTGCCGGCGATCTTGCCGGTCTTGGCCTTCGCGGGGGCGAGGTCGATCACGTCGTCCACGAGCTGGAAGGCCACGCCGACCTTCTCGCCGAAGGTGCCGACGGCGTCGAGGTACGTGCGGTCGGCGCCCGAGAACATCACGCCGGCACGGGCAGCCGTCGCGATGAGCGAGCCGGTCTTGTCGCTGAGCACCTGGATGTAGTGCTCGACCGGGTCGTCCTCGGGCTGGGGGCCCGTCGTCTCGTGGAGCTGCCCCATGCAGAGCCGCTGGAAGGTCTCCGCCTGCATCCGGATGCCCTCGGTGCCGAGGTCGGCCGTGATGAGGCTGGCACGAGCGAACAACAGGTCGCCGGTGAGGATCGCCACGTTGTTGCCGTAGGTCACGTGGGCCGCGGGGACACCGCGTCGGACGGGCGCTTCGTCCATCACGTCGTCGTGGTAGAGCGACGCCAGGTGGGTCGTCTCGATGCTCACGGCGGCCTTCACGACCGCGTCGGTCACCCCGTCACCGAGCTGCGCGATGAGGAGCGTGAGCGTCGGCCGGATCCGCTTGCCCCCGGCCGACAGCAGGTACCGGCTCGTGGTGTCGGCGAGGGTGTCGGTGGAGCGCATGGCTTCCTCGAGCCCCTGCTCGACGAGCTCGAGGCCGTCGTCGACCGCGGCGATGAACCGGCGTTCCGCGGGCGTGGCGAACAGTCGCTCGCCGATGCCCAGCGATGCGCGGAGACTCGGTGCGCGACGTGCGACCGGGACGCTCGGATTCAAGTGCTGCTCCGTGTTCGGGGGTGGAGGGACCGGTCAGGCGTCGGTGGGGTCGACGCTCGGCTGCTCACCGGTGTGCTGGTGCTCGCGACGGGCCTTGGCACGCCGGGCGACGGACTCGCGGACCTCGCCCGCGACGGGCTTGCGACCGCGGTGCAGTGCGACGATACCCGCCGTGAGGTTCCGGTAGGCGACGACCGAGAACCCGACGCCGCGCAGCCACTGGCTGAGGACCTGCTGGTCGGGCCACGCCTCGATCGACTCGGCGAGGTAGCGGTAGGCCGCCGGGTTGCTGCTGGACAGGCGTGCCACGCCCGGGAGCACGCGCTTGAGGTACGTGCCGTACCCGAAGCGGAGCAGGGCGAGCGGCGGCGTGGAGAACTCGCAGATGACGACACGTCCGCCGGGCTTGAGGACCCGGAGCATCTCGCCGAGGGCCTGCATCGGGTCGTTCACGTTGCGCAGCCCGAACGAGATCGAGACGGCGTCGAAGGTGTCGTCGTCGAAGGGCAGCTGCTCGGCGTCGCCCTCGACGAAGGTGATCTCGGGGTGGCGTTCACGGCCGACGGCGATCATGCCCGCGGAGAGGTCGAGCGCCGTGACCTCGGCACCCTTCTTCGCGAAGGCCGCCGCGCTCGTACCGGTCCCCGCGGCGATGTCCAACACCTTCTCGCCGGGCTGGGGGTCGACCGCGCGGACCGTCGCGACACGCCACAGCGGAGCGTTGCCCGCCGAGAGGATGTCGTTCGTGAGGTCGTACTTCGCGGCGACGTCGTCGAACATGGCCGCCACCTCGTCCGGCCGCTTGTTCAGGTCCGCTCTGCTCACCCACAACATCCTAGAGGTCGTGCCCGGACGTTCCCCGCGCGGCGCGTACGATCTGTGGGGTGACCCGAACCACCACGGCGGCCCCACCGCTGACGGTCTCGACCCGGATCCTCGACGACCCGGGCGCCGTCCTCCGCCACACCCTCCGGGACAGCCCGCTCGCGTTCGTCCGCAACGGCGACGGGATCGTCGGCATCGGCGAGGCCGTGCGGTGGACGTTCACCGGCCCGGACCGGATGCGCGAGGCCTCGGCGGCCTGGCGGTCCCTGGTCCGCGACGCCGTGGTCGACGACCCCGTGCAGCTGCGCGGCACCGGGCTCGTCGCGTTCGGCTCGTTCGCGTTCGCCGACGACTCGACCGAGACGAGCGTGCTGATCGTCCCGCGCGTCGTGATCGGCCGCCGCCGCGGGAAGGCCTGGCTCACCGCCGTCGACACCACGCTCGACCCCGAACCCCTCGCCTTCACGCGCACGTCGGTGCCGGTGCCGCACGTCGGTCCGCACGTGTCCGTCGCGCTCCGTCCCGGTGCCATCGACGAGGACGCCTACGCCGCGACGGTCGCCGACGCCGTCCGGCGGATCACCGCCGGCGACGCCGAGAAGGTGGTGCTCGCGCGGGACCTCGTCGGGACCCTCCCCGACGGCGCCGACCGGCGAGCGATCCTGCTCGACCTCGCCGAGGCGTACCCGCAGTGCGTCACGTTCGCCGTCGACGGGATCGTCGGCGCGACGCCCGAGACCCTCGCCCGGACCGACGGCACCCGACTCTCGGCGCGCGTGCTCGCGGGCAGTGCGGCGCGCGGGACCGACCCGGTGTCCGACCGCGCCGCCGCCGAGGCCCTCGCCGCGAGCGCGAAGGACGTCGAGGAGCACGGCTTCGCCATCCAGAGCCTGCTGGCCGCGCTCGCCCCGATCGCGTCCGACCTCCGCGCCGACCCGGAGCCGTTCCGGTTGCAGCTGCCGAACCTGTGGCACCTCGCGACCGACGTCCAGGCGACGCTGCCCGTCGGCACGACCTCGCTCGACGTCGCCGATGCCCTGCACCCGACCGCCGCGGTCGCGGGGACCCCGACCGACGTCGCGGTCCGGCTCGTCTCCGAGCTCGAGGGCGTCGACCGCGGGCGCTACGCCGGGCCGGTCGGGTGGCTCGGGGCGAACGGGGACGGCGAGTGGATGCTCGCGTTGCGGAGCGCCCGGATCACCGACGACGGCACCGTGCGGGCGTGGGCCGGCGCGGGCATCGTGGCCGGGTCCGACCCGGCGCGCGAGGTCGCCGAGACGGCCCTGAAGTTCCGTCCGGTCACCGACGCGCTCGCCTAGTCGACTGCCAGGAGGCGCGGTGCCGGCCCGGCGCGCCCGCCGCGGCCCGGTGCCGCTCAGTCGGCCAGCGGCACCTCGATGACGACGCGCTCGGCCGGGTCCGTCAGGACCCGCTCGAGGTCGCCCCAGGTCGCCGCGCGCCGGTACTCCCAGCCGAGCCCGGTCACCACCGGCTCGACGTCGACGTGCTGCGGCGTCGTCATCATGCGGCGCATGTCGGCCTCCGGTGTCGTCGCCGCGACCTCGAGCCCCCGGAAGATCGCTCCCCCGCCGTCGTTCCCGACGATGACCTGCACGCGGTGCGGGTGCTCCTCGGTGCCGGTCACGAGCGCCCCGAGGTCGTGCAGGAGCGTGAGGTCGCCGAGCAGGACGCGTGTCGTGCCGACCGAGGCCGTGGAACGCTCGAGCGCGGCGGCGATCCCGAGCGCGGTCGAGATCGTCCCGTCGATGCCCGCGAGTCCGCGGTTCGCGTGCACGCGGATCGCCTTGCCCGCGACGTGCCCGTCGGCCACGCGGATGATCTGCGAGGCGCCGAGCACGAGGCGGTCGTGCGGCCAGGTCGCACCCCAGACGGCGTCCGCGAGCATCGTGCGGTCGACGGCGCGGCGGCGGAGCGCGACCTCGTCGCGGAGGAACTTGTTGCGCTCGGCGCGGTCGCTGGAGCGCTTCGCATCGAGGTCGGGGCCGGCGTCGCCACCACCGAGCAGCGCGCGGCTCGTGGCGACCCACCGGCCGACCCAGGCGCGGTGCTCCGGCCGGGTGCGGCCCGCCACGCGGACGTCCGACACGAAGGTGGTCGCGGCGTCGGGCCGGGAGGCGCGGGCCGGGTCGTAGGGATCGGCCCCCGGTCCGCGGACCACGATCGTCTCGACGTCGGCGCGCTGGAGGAGGGCGGGGACCTCGCGGCTGAGGGTCGGGTGACCGAGGACGACGGCGCGGCGGACCGCGCCGCCGAAGTCCGGGTCGCGCAGGAGCTCCCGGTAGGTGACGACCAGGTTCCGCCCGAACCGCGCACCGCTCGACACCTCGGCGAGCAACGGCGCACCGAGCTCCCAGGCGATCCGCTCGGCGTCCGCCCCCGCGTCGTGTCCGGCGATGACGACCGTCGCGGGCTCGTCGTCCGGCGCGAGGTCGACGACCGGCAGACCGGAGTGCACCCGCCTGGTGGCGAACGCGAGGTCGACCTCGTCGTCGGGCACCGGCTGGACCGTCCCCTCGCCCAGTCCGGCCGACAGCGGTTCGCGGAAGGCGACGTTGAGCTGCACCGGCCCGGGCTGCCCCGTGTGGCCGGCGGCCGCGGCGACGACTTCGCGCACGAGTTCCCGGACGGTGGCGGCGGTGTCGGCGTCGACCCCGTGCGCGGTGGGTGCCTCGACGTCGCGGACGACGGCGACGGCCGGCCCGAAGAGCCCGGGCTGCACCGTGGTCTGGTTGCTGCCGATGCCCCGGAGCTCGTCCGGGCGGTCCGCGCTGACGACGATCATCGGCACACCGGAGTGGTGCGCTTCGAGCACGGCGGGGTGCAGGTTGGCGACCGCGGTGCCCGAGGTGGTCACGACCGCGGCGGGCCGACCGGACTCGACGGCGAGCCCGAGCGCGAAGAAGCCGGCGGTGCGCTCGTCGAGCCGGACGTGGACGCTGATGCCGCCCGCCCGCTCGACGGCGACGGCAGCGAGGGCGAGCGCCTGCGACCGGGAGCCGGGGCTCACCACGACGTCGGTCACACCGGCCCGGGCGAGCTCGGTCAGGAGCGCGACGGCGAAGTCGGTCGCCGGGCTGCCGGAACCGGCCGGGCCGTCAGCGATCGGTGCGGCCGTCGTCGTCGCGGTGCTGGTTGCGGCGGTCTCGGTCGGCGCGTCGTTCTCGTTCGCGGAACTGCTGTTCGAGGTCTCGGAGGGTCTCGTCGTCCTGGTCCTTGTCCGTGCGGTGCTGCTCGGGGCCGCTGGGGCCGCCGAGGAAGTCCGGGTCGTCTTCGGGACCACGGTACCCGGAGCCGCCGCCGGGACGGGTCGCGGGTGCCCGGCCGAGGACGAACCAGAGGACGCCGCCGAGCACGGGGAGCACGATCACGAGGAGGACCCACACACCACGGCTGAGGGAACGGACACGCTCGCGGGGCATCGTGGCGCAGTCGATCGCCGCGTAGACCGTGAACGCCACGGCGGCCACGACGACGATCAGCCACAGTCGGATCATGGCCGGGAGTCTAGGTCGGCAGCCTGTGGGGTCCCTGCCGGTTGCGCATCCGTAGACTTGCGCAGGTGAAAGCGTGGCTCGTGTACACCCTGGCCCGCCTCGGCATCTTCGCCGCGGCGCTGGCACTGCTCCTGCTCCTGACGCCGATGCCCGGCTACTGGGCGACGATCGTCGCCGCGCTCGTGGCGCTGCTCATCTCGTACATCGCCCTGCCGAAGCTGCGCGGTCGCGTCACCGAGAGCCTGGCGAACCGTCGACCGGCGCCGGAGCACGACGTCGACACCGACTTCGAGGACGACTTCGTCGACGCGGCCGACAGCGACTCCCCGGTCGAGCAGCCGGTCTCCGACGCCGACCGCCACGCAGCGCGCCGCGAGCACCGCGACGACTGACCCGCCTGGTTACGGCTGGACGGCGAGCGTGATGCCGAGCACGACGCCGAACACGAGCGACGCGAACGACGACAGCTGGAGCGCCGTGATGAGCTCCCGGGGCTTCCGCGAGGAGACGCCGATCGCGAGTGCCGGCAGCGCCAGCAGCAGCGAGAAGTACGTGAACCCGGTGCGGAAGTAGAGCAGCACGAACCAGAGCAGCACCACGTACGGCAGCATCAGGAACAGGCCGTAGAGCACCCGGGCGACCGGCCGTCCGACCACGACCGCGAGGGTGCGCTTGCCCGCGAGACGGTCCTCGTCGATGTCGCGGATGTTGTTCACCATCAGCACCGCACAGGCGAAGAACCCGGCGGCGATCGCAGCGGCCCACCCGCTCGGGGTGACCCGGTCGATGAGGACGAACTGCGTGCCGAGGACGGCGACGAGTCCGAAGAACACGAACACGAAGACCTCGCCGAGGGCGTTGTACCCGTACGGCTTCTTGCCGCCGGTGTAGAACCACGCCGCGACGATGGCGGCAGCGCCCACGAGCAGGAGCCACCACAGCTGGGTGAGCACCACGATGACGATGCCGGCGACGGCTGCGAGCCCGAAGAACGTCAGCGCGACGGTCAGCACGGTGCGGGGCTTCGCGAGTCCGGCTCCGGTGAGGCGGGCCGGCCCGACGCGGAACTCGTCCGTGCCGCGCACCCCGTCGGAGTAGTCGTTGCTGTAGTTCACGCCGATCTGCAGGAACAGGGCGACGAGCAGCGCCAGGATCGCGATGGGCAGGTGGTGGCCCTTCGCGAGCCAGTCGCCGAAGTCACCGGCCGCACCGCTGTCCACGAACCCGACCGTCGTGCCCATCACGACGGGGACGACACCGAGCGTCAGGGTGCGCAGGCGCGCCCCGCCGATCCAGTCGCCCGCGGTCGCGCGGCGCTTCGTGCGCTGCGGTGCTGCGGCCTTGGCCGGGTTGCCGGAGCGGTTCCTGGACCGGTTCGTGTTCTTCGTGCGTGCCACGACCGTCCATCGTATCCGCGTCCGCCGTGCGTCCGGGACGCCGGCCCAGGAGGAACGGATCGCGATCGACGGTCGACCCGCCTCCGTCAGGCGGTCGGGTCCGCGATCGCGCGGATCGCCCGGCGGTCCGGCTTGCCGGTCGCGAGCATCGGGAGCCGCTCGACGACGACCACGTCGGCCGGCCGTGCGGCCCGCCCGAGGGCGTCGCCGACCGCGGCGCGGACCACGTCGAGGTCGAGCGGACGGTCGGTCACGACGACGGGGACCTCGCCCCACTCCCCCGACGCCCGACGCGTGACCACCGCACCCTCCTGCCCGTCGAGCCCGCGGACGATCCGTTCGACGGCGCCGAGCGGGACCTTCTCGCCGCCCGAGATCACGACGTCGTCGAGCCGGCCGAGCACCCGCACGACACCGTCGACGACCTCGGCGGCGTCGCCCGTGCGGTACCAGCGGTGTCCGTCGCGCTCGGTGAAGGTCGCCGCCGTGCGGTCGGGGTCGTCCAGGTAGCCCTCGGCGAGCATCGGCCCGGACAGGAACAGTTCGCCGTCCACGAGCTCGGTGCGGACGGTGCCGAACGGGACGCCGTCGTAGACGCACCCGCCGCTCGTCTCGCTCGCGCCGTAGGTCGTCACGATCCGGACGCCGGCGGCGCGGGCCCGGTCACGGAGCGGCGCCGGGGTCGCCTGCCCGCCGACGAGCACCGCGTCGAACCCGGCGAGTGCACGGGTGGCCCGCTCGTCGTCAAGCACCCGGGCGAGCTGCACCGGGACGAGCGAGGTGTAGCGCCGCGGTGCCCCGGGACCGGTGACGAGCCGGTCGGCCGCGTCGGCGAACGCACTCGCGTCGAAGTGCCCGGGAGCGACGACGACGGGCACCGTCCCCGCGGTGATCGACCGGGTCAGGACGTTGAGCCCTGCGATGTAGTGCGTCGGCAACGCGAGCACCCAGCCGCCGGCGCCCCCGAGTGCCGCGTCCGCCGCAGCGGCACCGGCGAGCAGCGCCTCCGACGAGAGCGCCACACGCTTGCCGGTGCCGGTGGACCCGCTCGTCTCGACGACCAGGGCGACCCGCTGCGGGACGGTGGCCGGAGCAGGTGTCGGCAGCGCCGGGGCGCCGTCCGCGACCGGGAGCAGGGCGGGGCCGCCGGCGAGTGCCGCCTCCAGGCCCCGCAGCACGACCGACGGGTCCGACGTGCCGGTCGCGACCAGCGGACGGGCCATCAGTAGTGCCAGGGGAAGGACGTCCACTCGGGCGCGCGCTTCTCGAGGAAGGAGTCACGACCCTCGACCGCCTCGTCGGTGCCGTAGGCGAGCCGCGTGGCCTCGCCCGCGAACACCTGCTGGCCGACCATGCCGTCGTCGACCGCGTTGAAGGCGTACTTGAGCATCCGGATCGCCGTCGGGGACTTGCCGAGCACGATCTCTCCCCAGCGGATCGCCTCGCGCTCGAGGTCCTCGTGCGGGACGACGGCGTTCACGGCGCCCATCTCGTACGCGCGCTGCGCCGAGTACTCCTGCGCGAGGAAGAAGACCTCACGCGCGAACTTCTGGCCGATCTGCTTGGCGTAGTAGGCGCTGCCGTACCCGCCGTCGAACGACCCCACGTCGGCGTCGGTCTGCTTGAACCTGCCGTGCTCGGCGCTCGCGATGGTGAGGTCGCAGATCGCGTGCAGCGAGTGGCCCCCACCCGCCGCCCACCCCGGGACGACGGCGATGACGACCTTCGGCATCATCCGGATGAGCCGCTGGACCTCGAGGATGTGCAGCCGCCCCATCGACGCCTGCGCCGCTGCCGGGTCGACACCCTCGGGCGGGGCGCCCTCGTCACCGACGTACTGGTAGCCGCTCCGGCCGCGGATGCGCTGGTCGCCGCCGGAGCAGAACGCCCAGCCGCCGTCCTTCGGGCTCGGGCCGTTGCCGGTGAGGAGCACGACGCCGACACGCGGGTCCTGCCGGGCGTCGTCGAGCGCGCGGTACAGCTCGTCGACGGTGCGCGGACGGAAGGCGTTCCGCACCTCGGGCCGGTCGAACGCGACCCGGACGATCCCGTGGGAGACGTGCTTGTGGTACGTGATGTCGGTGAACTGCTCCGCGATCGGAGCCGCGGTCCAGACGTCGGGGTCGAACAGGTCGGAGACGGGAGCAGCCATGCTCCAACGCTACCGCCGCGTGCTACAGCCCCGCGCCGTCCGTCGCGGCCGAACCACCCATGTCGGTCAGCAGTTCGGGGGCGACGATCACGAGCAGCACGATGAGGATCACCGGGTTCGCGAAGAACGCCACGACCACGCCGACTGCGCCGTACCAGCGGCCGAACGACCCCACCGCGGCGACGAACCCGAGCACCGCGGCGATGAGCGTGAGGAAGACCACCACGAAGCAGATGCCGAACGCGAAGTCGGTGTCGCCGCCCATGAAGACGGCGAAGGCGCTCGCGTCGATCGCGGCGGAGACGACCGCGAGCCCCAGGGCGATCTTGCCGACCACCGGGTTGCGCTTCTTGCGCCCCTTCTGGGCTTCCTGCCGGACGTCGACGGTGTTCCGCTGCATGAGCCGGGCGAACTCGCCGGTGTCGCGACCGGGGGCCTGCGCACGCGCACTCGGAGACTGCGCACGCGCGCCCGGGGCCTGCGCACGCGCCGAGGGAGGTGCTGCGGATCGCTGCGACGCGCGCTGCTGCGGTTCCGGCGCCACAGGTCCTCCCTCGTCCTCGGTGCTGGTGCTGGTGCTGGGGTGCCGACCGTGGCCGACGTTCGTGCTGGGGTGCCGACCGTGGCCGACCGATGCAGACTAGTGCGCTGCCCTGGCGGTCCGCTCCGAGGAACCGTGGGGTGCCCTGGGTGCTCCTGGGATGATGGCCAGGTGCTCCCCGACCTCGACGACCTCCTCTCCGACGCGCACGTGGTGACACTGCCCATGCGAGTGCGGTTCCGCGGCATCACGGTGCGCGAGGCCCTCGTCCTGCGCGGTCCGGCCGGGTGGACCGAGTTCTCCCCGTTCGTCGAGTACGACGACGCCGAGGCCGCCGCATGGCTCCGGGCCGCGGTCGACTTCGGCTGGACGACGCACGAGCCCGCCGCGGACAGCGTCCCCGTGAACGCCACCGTGCCGGCGATCGCTCCGGACGGCGTCGCGGACCTCCTCGCCCGGTACCCGGGCTGCACGACCGCCAAGGTGAAGGTCGCCGAACCCGGCACCACGATCGACGACGACGTGGCCCGCGTCGCCGAGGTCCGACGGGTTATGGGCCCCTCCGCCGCGGTCCGCGTGGACGCGAACGGGCTCTGGAGCGTCGACTCCGCCGCAGAGGCCCTCGAGCGCCTCGCCCCGTTCGACCTGCAGTACGCCGAGCAGCCGTGCCGCACGGTGCCGGAACTCGCCGAGCTCCGGCAGCGGATCGCTGGGCTCGGCGTGCCGATCGCCGCGGACGAGAGCGTCCGCAAGGCCTCGGACCCGCTCGCCGTCGCCAGGGCCGGTGCCGCCGACGTCCTCGTCGTGAAGGCGCAGCCCCTCGGCGGCATCACCGCCGCGCGTGCGGTCGTCGCCGACGCCGGGCTCCCCTGCGTGGTGTCGAGTGCGCTCGACACGTCGGTCGGGTTGGGGATGGGAGCGTTCCTCGCGGCCGAGGCGATTTCGCCCGGGTACGCCGCGGGGCTCGGCACCGCGGCGATGTTCACGTCGGACGTGTCGGCGGCGCCGCTGCTGCCGGTGGACGGGCGGGTGCCGGTGCGGCGGGTCGAGGTCGACCGGGACCTGCTCGAGCGGAACGCGGCGTCGCCGGAGCGTGCCGCGTGGTGGCTCGCGCGGCTCGAGCGGGTGCACGCGCTCCTCGCCGGCTGACCGCCCGGCCGGCCGCCCGGGTCGGCCCGGTCGCACGACCTGCCGCTCACGTTCGCCGAGGTCGCACGTTCGGTCGTTCCGACGCGCGCCGGGCGACGGATTGCGCGACCTCGCGCTCGCGCCTGGACTCGCACCGGGGCACGGGCCTCGGACTCGCGCCGACGACGGACGGGAGGCGCGGTGCCAGCTGGCACCGCGCCTCCCGTCCGGTGGTGGTCGCGACCAGGGTCGCATCAGCGACCCGTCCGGCTCACAGTCCGGAGTAGCTGTGCAGGCCCTTGAAGAACACGTTCACGACCGAGAAGTTGAACATGACCGCGGCGAAGCCGATGAGAGCCAGCCACGACGACCGCGCGCCACGCCACCCGCGGGTCGCACGCGCGTGGATGTACCCGGCGTAGACCACCCAGATGATGAAGGTCCAGACCTCCTTCGTGTCCCACCCCCAGTAGCGACCCCAGGCGCGCTCGGCCCAGATCGCACCGGCGATGAGCGTGAAGGTCCAGAGGACGAACCCGACGAGCAGGACGCGGTAGGTGAGGACCTCGAGCCGGTCGGCGTCCGGCAGCGTCTCCATGAAGCGGAGCTTGCCCGAGGCGGTCCGACCCTGGCGGTAGGTCTGCACGAGCTGCGCCACGGCGAGTCCGGCACCCAGGGCGAAGAAGCCCGTGCCGGCGATGGCGACGAAGACGTGGATGACGAGCCAGTACGACTGCAGCGCGGGCTGCAGCGGCACGACGGGCACCCAGTAGTTCACGGTCGCGATGCCGAGCAGGATGATCGTGAGGCCGGTGATGAAGACGCCGAGGAACTTCAGGTTCTGCCAGAACTGCACGAGTAGGAAGATCAGGGTGATCAGCGCCGTGCCGGTCAGCGAGAACTCGAACATGTTGCCCCACGGCACGCGGTCGGCCGCGATCCCGCGCAGGACGACGGACGCGACGTGCAGCACGAGCGCCAGGATCGTCATCGCCATGCCGACCCGCTCGAACTTCGTCCCGCGGCGCCCGGCTCGTTCGTCGGTGACGGCGACCTGCTCGAGGACGACGGTGCCGCCCTGGACGGTCGCGACGGTCCGCTCCGCGCCGGCGGCGGGCGTCGCAGCGGCGTCGGACGCAGCCGTCACGTTGCCGGCCCGCTTCGCCATGTCGAGGGCGAACGCGATGAACGCGATGACGTAGACCGCCATGGCGGAGTACGTCAGCACGACCGAGTAGGTCGCGAGGTTCGTGGTCATGTCGTTCACTGGGGCATCCTAACTCCGAGGTCCGACGTGTGGCGCTTGGCGATGTCCGCCACGGCCCGTTCGAGGTTCGGGTCCTCGCCGCGTGCGAGGCCCGCGTACTCGAGGTCGTAGCCCGGCTCGGCGTCGGCGCTGCCGTCGCGGCGCGGCACGACCTTCACCCAGACGCGACGGCGCGGGACGAAGAGCGACGTGAGGAGCCCGAGGACGGACAGCACGGCGAAGCCGCCGACCCACAGCTGCGACGGGTCGTGGTGGACGTCGAGCGAGACGTAGCGCTTCACCCCGTCGAACGTGATCGACCCGGCGCCGTCCGGCAGCGTCTTGGTCTGCCCGGGCTTCAGCTCGACGCTGGCGGTCTTGGACTGGCGGCCCGCGATCTGCTGCAGCCCGCTGGTGTCGAGCGTGTAGACGCTCTGCGGGACGCCGTCGTCGAGCCCGAGGTCACCCGTGTAGACCTGCAGGGTCAGCAGCGGGTTCTGGTCGTCCGGGTAGGCGCTGGCGTACGCGCCGGTCGAGAGCTTCGACGCCGTCGGGTAGAAGAACCCGACCATGCCGAGCTGGTCCGGCAGCGCGTCCGGCACCTTGATGACGCCGGTCGACGTGTAGTTCGCGTCCTCGGGGAGGAACGGCACGGTGTCCTTGAACGCCACGTTGCCGTCGCCGTCGCGCACGGTGACGTCCATCGCGTAGCCGTTGCCGAGGAGGTAGACGTTGGTGCCGCCGACGCTCACCGGGTCGTTGACGCCGAGTCGGCTCGTCTGCTTGGAGCCGCCCTTCTCCTGCGTTGTGACCGTCGCCGAGTAGTCGAGCGCCTGGCCGAGGGCGTCGAGGTTCCGCTCCTCGTACTTGGTGACGAACTTGTCGAGCGTGAAGTTGTAGCCCTTGAGGTCGCTCTGCTGGAACCAGCGACCGGGGTTGAACGAGTCGTACGAGCCGAGCACGTTCGAGAACGTCTGACCCTCGACGAGGAGCCGCTGACCGGTGTACCCGAACCCGCCGCCGACACCGACCGCGAGCAGCACGCCCACGAGCGCCGCATGGAACACCAGGTTGCCGGTCTCGCGCAGGTAGCCGCGCTCGGCGCTCACCGAGTCGCCGAAGCGTTCGACGCGGTAGCCGGAGCGCTTGAGGATCGCCATCGCGCGGGTGACGGCGTGCTCCGGCGTGACGCCCTCGCCGTCGACGGCGACCGAGCGGTAGCCGGCCAGACGGCTCAGGCGGACCGGGGTCTTCGGGGGTCGGGTGCGCAGCGCCTGCCAGTGGTGCTTCGTGCGCGGGACGATGCAGCCGATCAGGGAGACGAAGAGCAGCAGGTAGATCGCCGAGAACCACACCGACGTGTAGGTGTCGAAGACCTGCAGCTTGTCGAGGACCGGGAAGAGCTGCGGGTGGTCGGCCTTGTACTGGACGACGCCGTTCGGGTCGGCCGTGCGCTGCGGGACCAGGGACCCCGGGATCGCCGCGAGTGCCAGCAGCATGAGGAGGAACAGCGCCGTGCGCATGCTCGTGAGCTGCCGCCAGAAGAAGCGGAGGTACCCGACGGCCCCGAGCTTCGGCTGGTTGACGCCGGAGTCACCCGACCCGCCTGCTGCCGTCTCCGGGCCGGATCCGTCGACGTGGTCCGACGGTCGCTGCGGGTCCGCCGAGGTGTCGGTGGAGTCGATGTCGGGGTCAGACTGCGGGGACAAAGGTCTGGATCACCGCCCCGACGCTCGACATGACGGCCGACCAGATGCCGGTGACCATGAGCAGACCGATGACGATCAGGATCGCTCCTCCGATGATGTTGACGATGCGCATGTGGCGCTTCACGGCGCGGATCGCACCCGTGGCCCAGCCGGCGCCGAGCGCGACGAGGACGAACGGGATGCCGAGGCCGAGGCAGTACGCGACACCGAGCCACATGCCCTGCCAGGCGCTGCCGGACTGGACGCTGAGCAGGTTGATCGCCGCGAGGGTCGGGCCGAGGCAGGGCGTCCAGCCGAGCCCGAACACGATGCCCAGCAGGGGCGCACCGACCAGGCCGGTCGCGGGCGTCCACCCGGGCTTGATCGTGCGCTGCAGGAAGGTGAAGCGGCCGACGAAGACGAGACCCATCGCGATGACGACGACGCCGAGGATCTGCGTGATGAGGTCGCGCCACCGGACGAGCCAGAACCCGAGCGCGCCGAAGACCGTCGTGTACGCCACGAACACCGCGGTGAAGCCGAGGATGAACAGCAGCACCCCGAGCACCACGCGACCGCGGCGCTGTCCGCCCTCGGCGACGCCGCCGACGTAGCCGAGGTAGCCCGGCACGAGGGGCAGCACGCACGGGGACAGGAACGACACGAGCCCGGCGAGTGCCGCGACGGGGAGCGCCACGGCCATCTGCCCGCTGAGGATCGCGTCGGCGAAGGGGTTGCTGGACACGGGTCAGGAAGCCTTGCCCGACAACTCGTCGGAGACGAGCGTGTTCAGGATGCCCGGGCCGTCGACCGCACCGAGGACGCGGGCGGCGACGCGGCCCTGCTTGTCGAGCACGATCGTGGCGGGCACGGCGTTCGGGGCGATCTGCCCGGAGAGCGCGAGCTGCATCGCGCCGGTCTTCTGGTCGAGCACCGTCGGGTAGTCGACCTTGAAGGTGCGCTCGAACGCCTCGGCGGTGGCCTGCTCGTCACGGACGTTGACGCCGATGAACTGGACGTCGTCGTCGGCGAACTGGTCGTGGACCGTGTTGAGGTACTTCGCCTCGGCACGGCACGGCGGGCAGCCGGCGTACCAGAAGTTGAGGACGACGACCTTGCCCGTGAGCTCCTTCGACGACAGGGTCTCGCCGTCGATGTCCTTCGCCTCGAAGTCGACCGCGTCGGTGCGCTTGTCGGCGGCGACCTCGGTCACGGCGCCGTCACCGGAGATGTAGTTCTGGGTCGTGCCGCTGCCGTACTGCTTCGACAGCGAGTCGTTGTCGGACGAGCACCCCGTCAGGACGAGGGCGGCGGTCACCGCCGTCGCCGCGAGCACCGCGAACCGCTTGCTCCTGCTGGTGATCACACTGCTCCTTCGTCGATGGCGGTCGCGCGCAGGGCCTGCGCCGGGTCCGCGTACCCGACTTCGGTGAACCGACCGGACGAGGTGGCGGGTACACGCTCGACGGTGGTGATGCTGGAGAGGTCGCAGCGTCGCTTGCGCGGGTCGTGCCAGAGCGGTTCGCCGGCGAGACGGCGGTGCACCATCCAGATCGGCAACTGGTGGCTGACGAGGACGACGTCTCCGTCATCGACGCTCTCCCACGCCGTGGCGATCGCCGCGAGCATCCGGTTCGCGATGGACTCGTACGCCTCGCCCCAGCTCGGCCGGAACGGGTTCGCGATCCAGGGCCACTCGGCCGGGCGTCCGAGCGAACGCTTCGTGAAGCCCGGGGGCTGTCCCTCGTACCGGTTGGTCGGCTCGATGAGCCGCTCGTCGAGGGCGACCTCGAGCCCGAAGGCCTCGGACCAGGGCACCGCGGACTCCTGCGTGCGCTGCAACGGCGAGGCCACGATCCGCCGGACGTCGACGCTGGCGTCCTTCCACGCGGTCGCGGAGGCGAGGGCCATCTGCTTGCCGAGGTCGCTCAACCCGAAGCCGGGGAGCCGCCCGTAGAGGACACGGTCCGGGTTGTGCACCTCGCCGTGACGGACGAGGTGGATTCGGGACGCGGGCATGGGTTCCAGTGTAGGTCGCTCAGGGGTTCCCACCGCCCGCACAGGGGATTCACCGGATGCGGAACCACTCAGCCCAGTTCGCCGGAGAGCCGCCCGTGGAGCGCCGTGGACCCGGTGTTGAGGTGCACCACCTCGACCGTCGATCCGTGCTTGGCGAAGCGCTGCTCGACCCCGTCGAGGGCCGCGACCGTGCTCGCGTCGAACACGTGCGCGTCGGACATGTCGATGACGACGTGCTCGGGGTCCTCGGCGTAGGAGAAGCGGGTGACGAGGTCGTTCGACGAGGCGAAGAACAGCGCCCCGCGGACCCGGTAGCGGACCGTGTGCTCGTCGACGACCTCACGCGCGACGGTCACCACGTGGGCGGCTCGGCGGGCGAAGACGAGCGCGGCGACGACCACCCCGACGAGCACCCCGGTCGCGAGGTTGTCCGTGGCGACGACGACCACGACGGTGATCACCATCACCGCGGTCTCGCCGAGGGGCATCCGCCGGAGCGTGCGGGGTCGGATGCTGTGCCAGTCGAAGGTGGCGACGCAGACCATGATCATCACGGCGGTGAGCGCGGCCATCGGGATCTCGGCCACGAGGTCGTGCAGGACGATCGTCAGCACGAGCACCGACGCTCCGGCGGCGAACGTGGAGATGCGCGTCCGGGCCCCGGCCGTCTTCACGTTGATGACGGTCTGGCCGATCATCGCGCAGCCGCCGGTACCGCCGAAGAAGGCCGACGCGACGTTCGCGATGCCCTGGCCCCACGACTCACGCCACTTGCTCGAACCGGTCTCGGTGATCGAGTCGACGAGCTGCGCGGTGAGGAGCGTCTCGATGAGCCCGACGATCGCGACGCCGAACGCGTACGGCGCGATGGTCTGCAGCGTGTCCAGCGAGAACGGCGTGGTGATGCCGCTGAACCCGGGCAGCGCGCTCGGCAGCGCACCCTCGTCGCCGACCGTGGGCACGGCGACGCCGAACAGGATCGTGATCGCGGTGATCACGACGACGGCGACGAGCGGTGCCGGGACCGCCTTCGTGACGAACGGGAACCCGATGATGACGGCGACGCCGAGCGCCGTCAGCGCCCAGACCACCGCCGGCACGTCCGGCCCGAACAGGTTCGGCAGCTGCGCAGTGAAGATCAGGATGGCGAGGGCGTTCACGAACGCGACGTTCACGCTGCGCGGGATGAACCGCATGAGCCGGGCGACCCCGAGGAAGCCGAGCACGATCTGGATGAGGCCGCCGAGGACGATCGTCGGGACGAGGTACGCGATCCCGTGGTCGCGCACGAGCGGGGCGATCACGAGCGCCACGGACCCGGCGGCGGCGGAGATCATCGCCGGACGGCCGCCCACGATCGAGATCACGACGGCGATGACGACGCTCGAGAAGAGCCCGACCGCCGGGTCGACCCCGGCGACGACCGAGAAGGAGATCGCCTCGGGGATGAGGGCGAGCGCGGTGACGATCCCGGCGAGGACCTCGCGCGCGAGGAGGCGGGGCGAACGCAGGGCGCTGAGGACGCTCGGAGCGGTGGGAGCGTGGGTGGTCACGGACATCGCCCTGAACTCTACCCTCACGTGAGGGTAGAGTCGTCCCCGTGAGCACCACGATGCACATCGGCGAACTGGCCGACCGCGCCGGGATGTCCCTCCGCACGATCCGGCACTACGACGAGGTCGGGCTGCTCGTGCCGAGCGGACGGACGACCGGCGGGTTCCGCGTCTACACGGAACAGGACCTCGAACGGCTGCTCGTGATCCGGCGGATGAAGCCGCTCGGGTTCACGCTGGACGAGATGGCCGAGCTGCTCCGGGTCGTCGACGGTCTGGCCGCGAAGGACCCCGGGGACGCGCCTGCGCTGGCCGCACGGCTCGACGAGTTCCTCGTGGACGCGCGGGCGCGGCACGCGAAGCTCGTCGAGCGGGCGGGCATGGCCGAGGAGTTCATCGGGACGCTCGGCAGCCTGCGCGCTTCACTCCCGTGACAGCTCCCCCGCCGCGGGCGGCCGGGCCGCGAGCCCCTCGACCCCTGCCGTCGTGCGGGGCCTCCCTCCAGCTCGCGACCCGGCCACGTCGGGAACGCTACGGAGACATCGGACCCGTCCCGCGCCTCCGGGCCCACCTTGTGGACGACACCGGACGCGAGCCGACCTGTGGAGGGACGAACGCACCCGACGACGGCGCCGGAGGCGCAACCGGTAGACTCGACCACCGTGATCGAACGCACCCGCATCGCCGACCTCGCCGCACGCCCCGACGGCCCCGTCTCCGTCGCCGGATGGGTGGAGACCGTCCGAGACCAGAAGAAGGTGCAGTTCGTCGTCCTCCGTGACGAGTCCGGCGCCGCACAGCTCGTCAACCCCGCCACGCGCGAAGCGGTCGAGGGCGACGACGCCTCCGCCGCCGCACTCGCGACGACCGAGGCGATCTCCGGCCTCGCGCACGGCACCTTCGTGCACGTGCAGGGCACCCTGAAGCACGACGAGCGCGTCAAGCTCGGCGGGCTCGAGGTCAAGGTCGGCGACCTGACCGTCATCAGCGCCGCCGTCCCGGAGACCCCGATCGCGGACGACTCCTCGCTCGACAAGCGCCTCGACTGGCGCTTCCTCGACCTGCGCAACCGCAAGCAGAATCTCATCTTCCGCATCCAGACCACGATGGAGCACGCGTTCCGCACGTACTGGGTCGAGCGTGACTACATCGAGATCCACACCCCGAAGCTGATGGCCTCGGCGTCCGAGTCGCGTGCCGAGCTCTTCCAGCTCGAGTACTTCGAGACGACGGCGTACCTCGCGCAGTCGCCGCAGAACTTCAAGCAGATGGCGCAGCCGGCCGGCTTCGGCGCGGTGTTCGAGATCGCCGACGCCTTCCGTGCGGACCCGTCGTTCACGAGCCGCCACGCGACCGAGTTCACGAGCGTCGACGCCGAGATCTCGTGGGTCGAGTCGCACGAGGACGTCATGGCCATGCACGAGGAGCTCCTCGTCGCCGGCTTCACCGCCGTCAAGGAGAAGTACGGCACCGAGGTCGAAGCGGTCTTCGGCTTCGAGTTCGTCGTCCCGACCGCACCCTTCCCGCGCGTGACCCTGGCCGAGGCCCGGAAGATCGTCGCCGACAGCGGCTACGAGGTCGTCCGCGCCGACGGTGACCTCGACCCCGAGGGCGAGCGCCGCGTGAGCGCCTGGGCGAAGGAGACGCACGGTTCGGAGTTCGTCTTCGTCACCGACTACGACGCGTCGATCCGGCCGTACTACCACATGCGTCACGCCGACGACCCGACCCTCACGAACAGCTACGACCTGCTGTTCAACGGTGCCGAGATCTCGACGGGTGCACAGCGCGAGCACCGTGTCGACACCCTGACGGCACAGGCCGTCGAGAAGGGCCTCGACCCCGAGGAGCTCGGCTGGTACCTCGACTTCTTCCGCTACGGCGTGCCGCCGCACGGTGGGTTCGGCATGGGCCTGGCGCGCGTGCTCATGCTCGCGCTGCACGAGCCGTCCATCCGCGAGGTCACGTACCTGTTCCGCGGCCCGACGCGCCTCACCCCGTAGTCCGCGGCACTGCCGCCGGCCTTCGTGTGCAGAAATGGTCGCTTCCCGAGTCGGGAGGCGACCATTTCTGCTCACGAAGCGAGCGCGGCGCGGCGCGGGCCTGGAGGCGCGGCTCAGCTCTCCCAGTCGATGGCCGCCCGCCCCGTGACCAGGCCACGGATCTCCGCTGCCGCGGCCTGGTGCTGCGGGTGCACCTGGTACTCGTCGAGGCCGGCGAGGTCGTCGAAGGTCGCCACGACGGCGACGTCCTGGTTCTTCCCCGGGTAGGCGACGTTCTCGACGACCTGCAGGGAACGGATCGAGTCGACGGTGCCGATCAGCCCGACGAGGAGCTCGCGGATCCGCTCGACGGACTCTGCGCGGTCGAGGTCCTCGCGCAGGGTCCAGGAGACGACGTGGTGGATCATGCGCGGGCCTCGGCCTTCTCGAGGGCACGGTGGAGCCGGTCGGCGTCGACGTGCCAGTTGCTGTGGACACGCCCGTCGACCAGGACGACCGGGATGTCCTCCGCGTACTCCAGGCGGAGGGCGTCGTCGTCGATGATGGACAGCTCCTGGAGGGTCGTCCCCGGGTGTTCGGCCACGACACGTTCGACGACCGGTCGGGCGTCGTCGCAGAGGTGGCAGCCGGGCTTGGTCAGCAGGGTCACGGCGGGCATGGGACCACCATATCCGCCCCCGGAAAAGCGAAAGCCCCGGCGAACCGGGGCGTGACGCTGCAGGCTCGGGGCCTACTTCTTGTTGCGACGCTGGTGGCGCGTCTTGCGAAGCAGCTTGCGGTGCTTCTTCTTCGCCATGCGCTTGCGACGCTTCTTGATGACAGAACCCATACGGACCTCACTCGGACTGATGTTGTGTGGACACCGGGCCAACGAGACCGCGGAAAAACAACCCCGCCGAGTCTAGCGGAGGCCTGACGCGATGTCGAACGGGCCGGTTCGGACCCACCTAGCCGACGTCGGCGATGCCACCGCGCAGGACGTCCGCGACGGCGGACTCCGGGACGCGGAAGGACCGGCCGAAGCGGATGGCGGGGAGTTCCCCCGCGTGGACCATGCGGTAGACGGTCATCTTGGAGACGCGCATCATCTCGGCGACCTCAGCGACGGTGAGGAAGCGCACGTCGTCGAAACTGCCGGTCATGGTCCGCCTTCGGGAAATCGGTGTGACCTGTGTGGTCACTGGCAACTGTAGGGGCCGGTGCGACCCGGTGTCCAGGTCCCGTTCAGTCCTCGTCGCCGCGCCGCGTGAAGCGCTTCCGGCTCCGGTCGACGACCCGTTCCCAGCCCTGCTGCGCGCCGGACAGCGCCGCGGTCGCACGGTAGGACGCCTCGGCCATCACGCGGCCGAGCTCGGTGCCGACCTCGACCGTGGCCTTGCCCGCCGTGCCGGAGCGTCGGACCGAGACCGGTTGCCCGTCGAGCGTCCACGCCGTCGTGGCCGGGGTGCCGTCGGCGTCCACCGCGCCGGTGAACGGGAGGACCCACTCCTCGATGCCGACGAGCGGCTCCGGGTCGAGGCGGTAGTAGCGGTGCTGCCCCTCTTCGCGGCTCGTCACGAGGCCGATGTCGCGGAGCACGCGCAGGTGCTTCGACACGGTCGGCTGGCTGACGCCGAGGCGTTCCACGAGCTGGCCGACGCTGAGCTCGCCGCCGGTGACGTCCGAGCCGTACGCGGACAGGAGCGTCCCGAGCAGCTCACGCCTGGTGGGGTCCGCCACGACGCTGAAGATGTCGGCCATGGGGCAAGGCTAGCCGGGGCGTCACGGATGTACCATGACGAACCGTCCCGCCCATGTCCACGGAGGCATACGATGCTCGACCGACACGAGCCGCCGTCCCGCTCGGCGGGAGCGACCCGTCGACGGCCGTCCCGTCTCGGCACCGCCCTCCGCTCGTCGCCGTCCCGCTTGGCGATCGTCGTCTTCGTGGCGCTGATCTTCGTCTTCACGAGCCTGTTCATGACGCCGTGGGCCGCGGCGGACGGACGCTCGACGCACTTCGCGGACGCTCTCTTCACCGCGGCGTCGGTGGTCTGCGTCACCGGGCTCGCCACCGTGGACATGGCGACGCACTGGTCGGTGTTCGGCAAGAGCCTCGTGGTGATCGGCACGCAGATCGGGGCCGTGGGCGTCCTGACGTTCGCCTCGATCCTCGGCCTCTTCGTCACCCGGAAGCTCGGACTCCGAGCGAAGCTCATGGCGGCCGGCGACTCGAACCCCCTGCGGACCCACCACGGCGCCGTGCCCGAGGGCCAGGCCGTCCGTCTCGGTGAAGTCGGCACCCTGCTCGCGACGGTCGCGGTGAGCACCCTGTCGATCGAGATCGTCCTCGGGCTCCTCCTGCTGCCGTCCGTCCTCATCGCCGGGATGCCCTTCTGGACGGCGGTCGGGGATTCCTTCTACTACGCGGCGATGGCGTTCACGAACACCGGCTTCGCGCCGAACGCCAGCGGACTCACCCCGTTCGCGCACGACTACTGGTTCCTCTCGCTGCTCATGGTCGGCGTGGTCGCGGGCTCGATCGGCTTCCCGGTGATCCGTGCCCTGACGAAGCAGCTCCGGACGCCGCGCCGCTGGCCGATCCACGTGAAGCTCACGCTCGCGACGAGCGCGGTCCTGCTCGTCGGCGGCGCCGCGGTGTACATCGCGCTCGAGGCATCGAACCCGACCACCTTCGGTGAGGAGGGCGCTGGTCGCACCGCGTTCCAGGCCCTCTTCCTCTCCACGATGACCCGGTCCGGCGGCTTCTCCCTCGTCGACTTCGACCAGCTGAACGGGTCGAGCCTGCTCGTCACGGACATGCTCATGTTCATCGGCGGCGGCTCGGCCTCGACCGCCGGCGGCATCAAGGTCACGACGCTCGCGGTCCTGTTCCTCGCCGCCGTCGCCGAGGCCCGCGGGCGACAGAGCATGGAGGCGTTCGGTCGGCGCATCCCGAGCGACGTCCTGCGCGTGGCCGTGGCGGTCGTGCTCTGGGGCGCCACCATCGTGGCCGTCGCGACCGTCGTGCTCCTGCAGATCACCCACGAGTCCCTCGACCGCGTGCTGTTCGAGGTCATCTCGGCGTTCGCGACGTGCGGGCTGTCCTCCGGAGTGTCCGCGAACCTGCCCGAGTCCGGCAAGTACGTGCTCGCGGCGACGATGTTCCTGGGCCGTGTCGGTACAGTGACCATCGCCGCTGCACTGGCCGCCAGCCAGAGCCGGCAACTGTTCCGCCGTCCCGAGGAGAGGCCGATCGTTGGCTGACCGCAACCGTCCGCACCCGCTCGGTGCCGTCAGCCACGACGCTCCGGTGCTCGTCATCGGCCTCGGACGGTTCGGCGCCGCCACCGCCGGGCAGCTCGAGCGGCAGGACCGCGAGGTCCTCGTCGTCGACACCGACGCCGGCCTCGTGCAGAAGTGGTCGGACCGCGTCACGCACGCGGTGCAGGCGGACGCGACCGACATCGACGCCCTGCGGCAGATCGGTGCGCAGGACTTCCCGATCGCCGTCGTCGGGACCGGCAGCGACCTCGAGTCGAGCGTGCTCATCACCGCGAACCTCGTCGACCTCGGCATCCCGCAGATCTGGGCGAAGGCGATCAGCCGGTCGCACGGCACGATCCTGTCCCGCATCGGCGCGAACCACGTCGTCTACCCCGAGCGCGAGGCCGGCGAGCGCACCGCACACCTGGTGTCCGGCCGGATGCTCGACTTCATCGAGTTCGACGACGACTTCGCGGTGGTCAAGATGTTCCCGCCGGCGTCGGTCCGCGGCAAGGACCTGGCGACCACGGTGATCCGCACCCGCTTCGGCCTGACCGTGCTCGGCATCAAGACCCCCGGCGAGGCCTTCGTCCCGGCGACGCCGGAGAGCGTGATCGGCCAGAACGACGTCATCATCGTCTCGGGGACCGAGAGTGCGCTGGAACGGTTCGCCGCCCTGGAGTGAGGACAGGACGGACAGGAGGCGCGGGGCGGGCCGGCACCGTCCCTCCAGTCCGTCAGCCGGTCACGTCGCGGACGCGACGCCGTCCCGGAGTGCGCGGAAGAGCCGTTCCAGTCCGGCGCGGTGCGCCGTGACGACGGTGTCGTCGTCCTCCCCCGCGAGGACGGCACGTGCCGTCCCGACGAAGACCGTGGCGTAGCCGGCGACGAAGAGCGCTGCGAGGAGTCGGTCGCCGACGGCGTCCCCGAGCGCGCGCTGCGCCCCCGCCACGTGCTCGAGCGCGCGCGACTGCAGGGCGGGCGAGTCGGCGACCGTCCGGAAGAACGCGTGTGCGCCGGGCGCCAGCCCGGAGACCGGCGCGCGCTCGTCGACCAGGCGCAGTGCGAGCGCCTCGAGCGCGTCGAGCGCCTCGTCACGCGGAACGTCCTCGACGGCTGCGACGAACAGCGCGACCGTCTCGGCGGAGCGGTCGAGGAACAGGTCCTCCTTGCGCGGGAAGTGCTTGAAGACCGTGACGCTCGAGACCCCGGCGGCCTTCGCGACCTGCGCGACGGTGACGCCGTCGAAGCCGTGCTCGGCGAACATCCCGGACGCGGTCTCGGCGATCCGCGCACGAGTCTCCGGCCCGCCGCGGGGCGCGCTCCTGGGCATGCGGACTCCTCGCTGATTGACTCACTCAGTTTACTGACTTAACCTAGACGCATGAACGCCGTCCGGTCCCCCCACTCTCCCCGATCCCTGCGCGGATCGCGTGTCGCCCTCGCCGGGCTCGCCGCGGTCTTCCTGTTCGAGATGCTCGACAACTCCGTCCTGAACGTCGCGCTCCCCACGATCGGTCGTGAGCTGCAGGTCGGCGCGACCGGGCTGCAGTGGGTGACGACGGCGTACTCGGTGGTGTTCGGCGGGCTCATGCTCGCTGCGGGTGCCGTCGCGGACCGGTACGGCCGACGCCGGGTGATGCTCGTAGGGCTCGTGCTCCTCGGGCTGGCGAGCCTCGCGACCGCGTTCGTCACCACCGCCGACCAGCTGATCGCCGTCCGGGTCGCCACCGGGATCGCGGCGGCGATGACCACCCCCGGGTCGATGGCCCTCGCGTTCCGGCTCTTCGACGACGACGAGCGGCGGGTCCGGGCGATCACGGTGATCTCCACCGTCGGGCTCGTCGGGCTCGCGGTGGGACCGACGGTGGGCGGACTCGTCCTCGCCGTCGCGCCCTGGCAGGTGCTCCTGCTCGTCAACGTCCCGATCGCCGCACTCGCGTTCGTGGGGATCCGCGTCGGCGTCACCGCGGACGATCCGACGGGGCTGCACCGTGCTCCCGTGGACTGGACCGGAGCGGCGCTGGGGACCGTGACGATCCTCCTCGCCCTCGTCGCGCCGACGCGGTTCGCCGACGGCGGGCTCGACGACTGGACGGCCTGGGCGGCCACCGCCGGCGCGATCGTCGGCGGCGTCTGGTTCGCCGTGCGACAGCGCCGCGTCGAGCACCCGCTGCTCGACCTCGCGCTCGTCGCCCGGCCGCTGGTCTCGAGCGGCCTCGCCTACAAGGCGGCCACGGGCCTCGCGGTCGCGGGCCTCGGATACCTGGTGACGCTGCACCTGCAGCTCGCCTGGGGGTGGCCGCCGGCCCTCGCCGCGATCGGCATGCTCCCGCAGGTGGCCGTGCTCGTGGCCGGGAGCGCGTTCGTCGGACCGTTCGTCCGGCGCGTCGGCCTCGGGCACGCCGCCTGGTCGAGTGCGGCCGCCGTCGTCGTCGGGCTCGCGGTGTACACGCTGCTCGGGCCGCTCGGCTACGGGTGGATCGCCCTGGCGCTCGTGCTCGTCGCCGCCGGCATGCGGGTCGTGGGGGTGGTCGCCGGCACGAACGTCCTGCGCGGGCTGCCGGAGGACCGCACGACGATCGGCGCCGCGCTCGTGGACACCTCCTCCGAGGTGGCCTCGGCCGTCGGGGTGGCGATCGCCGGCACGGTGCTCGGTGCCGTGTTCACCGGGTCGCTCACCGCGACACCGTGGACCCACGCCCAGGGTGTGGCGTTCGACCACGCGGTGACGATCGGCGGGTCGGTGCTCACCGTGCTCGCCGGGGTGCTCGTCATCTGGGCGATGGCCCGGGCCGGACGTGCCCGACCGACCGCGCCGTCCCCGGCTGCCGCGGGCGTCGCGTCCGAGGGGCGGCCCGAGGAACACCAGCCCGCTGGTCGCTAGCCCTTCGCCAGCTCCTCGGCGCGGGCGATCGCCGCGCGGGACGCCCGCTCGAACGTCCCCGCCAGGTCGGCGTCCTGCAGCACCGCGACGGCACGCTCGGTGGTCCCCTTCGGGCTCGTGACGGCCCTCCGCAGGTCGGCGGGCTCCTTGCCGGAGGCGGCGAGCAGTTCGACGGCACCGCGGAGCGTCCCCTGCACCATCGCCTCGGCCTGGTCGTGGGAGAACCCGAGCGACTCGGCGGCCTGCTGCCACTGCTCCACGAGGAGGAAGACGTAGGCGGGCCCGGAGCCCGAGACGGCGGAGAGCGCGTCGAGCTGGGACTCCGGCACCTCGATCACGACACCGGACGCGTCGAACACCGACGACGCGAGCGCGACGGCGTCGGCGTCCGCGGAGGCACCGGCGCTGATCCCGGTCACCCCGTGCCCGACACCGATCGGCGTGTTCGGGAGCGCTCGGACGACCCGGACACCGGCCGGCACCTTCGCCTCCATGCTCGCGGTCGTCGTCCCCACGGCGACGCTCACGACGACGGTCCCCGGCTCGAGGTCCGCCGAGACCTCGTCGAGCAGGTCACCGATCGCGTAGGGCTTCACCCCGAGCACGACGAGCGACGCGCCGCGCACCGCTGCCCGGTTCGCGTCGGGGTCGGTGTCGGTGGCGGTGGCGTCCAGGCCACGCTCCCGGTGTGCCGCGGCGGACTGCTCCGACTTCGTCGTCAGGGTCACGGTGGCCCGGTCGAGACCGGCCGCGAGCAGGCCGTCGAGGACCGCGCCGGACATGGAGCCGACGCCGAGCAGGGCGGTGCGGGGCAGTTCGATCGTCATGCCCCAGACCCTACCGAGCGCCCTCGCCTAGGATCGTCCAACAGATCGGGAGAAGGGGACAGCTGTGAGCGCTTCTGGAGGCACGAGGGCGATCCTCGCCGCACTCGGTGCGAACGTCGGGATCGCGATCGTGAAGTTCATCGCCGCGGCGATCAGCGGTTCCGCGTCGATGCTGGCCGAGGGCGTCCACTCCCTCGCCGACTCCGCCAACCAGCTCCTCCTGCTCCTCGGCGGCCGTCGTGCCCGGCGTGCCGCCGACGAGGAGCACCCGTTCGGCTACGGGCGTGAGCGCTACGTGTACGCGTTCGTCGTGTCGATCATCCTGTTCTCGGTCGGCGGGGTGTTCTCCCTCTACGAGGGCATCGAGAAGCTCACCCACCCGCACCCGCTGGAGAACTGGTGGCTGCCGCTCGTGGTGCTCGTCATCGCGATCGGGCTCGAGGGCTTCTCCCTCCGCACCGCGCTGCGGGAAGCACGACCGCAGAAGGGCCGGCAGAGCTGGGTGCAGTTCGTCCGCCGCGCCAAGGCCCCGGAGCTCCCCGTCGTGATGCTCGAGGACACCGCGGCGCTGCTCGGCCTCGTCTTCGCCCTGTTCGGCGTCGGCCTCACCGCGATCACGGGCAACGGCGTGTTCGACGCGATCGGCACGATCTTCATCGCCGCGCTGCTCATCGCCGTGGCGGTCGTGCTCGGCATCGAGACGAAGAGCCTCCTCGTCGGCGAGGGTGCCACCGCGGCCGACGTCGAGCGCATCAAGCACGCGGTGCTCGACGGTCCCGAGGTCGACTCGATCATCCACATCAAGACCCTGTACCTCGGCCCCGACGAGCTCATGGTCGGCGTGAAGGTCGCGGTGGACGGCGACCGACGGCTCGGCGACGTCGCCGCGGGCATCGACACGGTCGAGCACCGGGTGCGCCAGGCGGTGCCGATCGCACGCGTGATCTACGTCGAACCCGACGTGCTCCGGACGGGCCCCCGCCCGCCGACCGAGGCGATCGTGATCCGCGCCGCAGACTAAGGGGAACCTTGCTGGCGAGCGCCGTGGCCGGTCATCCACGATGGTCACATGTCGGCGCTCTTCAGCATCCTGCTCGTCCTCCACTTCCTCGGTCTCGCTGCCGTCATCGGCGCCTTCCTGGTGCAGGTGCGCCGCAAGGGCGGCTTCCAGACCTCCTGGCCGATCACCGGTCTCGTCGTGCAGCTCGTCACGGGCCTCGGGATGATGGGGATCATCGACGCGACGCAGGACGGCGGCGCGAACCACGTCAAGCTCGGCGTGAAGCTCGTCATCGCGGCGGTCGCACTCGTGCTGGCGCTCGTCGCGCGGGCGCGTCAGAAGCGGGCGGACGCCGGTACCGCAAAGGCGAAGGCCGCCCTGCCGTTCTTCCACTCGGCCGGGGCGCTCGCGATCGTCAACGTGTTCGTCGCGGTCCTCTGGAAGTGACGCCCACAAGTCAGCGACGCTCGGCGAAGAACGCGTCGAGCAGCGCGGCGCACTCCCCCTCGAGCACCCCGCCGATCACCTCGGACCGGTGCGGCAGCCGACGGTCCCGCGCGACGTCGTAGACGCTCCCGCTCGCGCCGGCCTTCGGGTCCCACGCGCCGAACACGATCCGCGGCACCCGGGCCGCCATGACCGCACCGGCGCACATCGGGCACGGCTCGAGCGTCACCACCAGGGTGTGCTCCTCGAGGTGCCAGTCGCCGATCGCCGCCGCGGCCGCCCGGAGCGCGAGGACCTCGGCGTGTGCCGTGGGGTCCTGTCGCGCCTCGCGCTCGTTCCGTCCCACGGCGATGACCGCGCCGTCCCGGTCGAGGACGACCGCCCCCACCGGGACGTCCCCGGTCGCGAGGCACGCGCGGGCCTCGTCGAGCGCGCGTTCCATCGCGGGGACGAACGGGCGGGCGGCGGGTGCTTCCACGGAACCTCCTGGCGGTCGGCAGCACGGTAGGCTCGACCCTATGCGAGTCCACGTCGCCGACCACCCGCTCATCACCCACAAGCTCTCGGTGCTCCGCGACCGTACGACGCCGTCCCCCACGTTCCGCGCCCTCACCGAGGAGCTCGTCACGCTCCTCGCGTACGAGGCCACGCGCAACGTCCGGGTCACCGCGACGCCGATCGACACCCCGGTGGCACACACCATGGGCGTCTCGATCGCGAAGCCACGCCCGCTCGTCGTGCCGATCCTGCGTGCCGGGCTCGGCATGCTCGAGGGCATGGTCAAGCTCGTCCCGACGGCCGAGGTCGGCTTCCTCGGCATGGCGCGCAACGAGGAGACCCTCGAGCCGCAGACCTACGCCGAGCGCCTGCCCGACGACCTCTCCGGTCGGCAGTGCTTCGTCCTCGACCCGATGCTCGCGACGGGCGGCACCCTCGCGGCCGCGATCGACTTCCTGTTCGACCGCGGTGCGGAAGAGGTCACCTGCGTCTGCATCCTCGGCGCGCCCGAGGGGCTCGCCGCGGTCGAGGCCGCCGTGGGCGACCGCAACGTCTCGATCGTGCTCGGCGCGCTCGACGAGAAGCTCGACGAGAACGGCTACATCGTTCCGGGCCTCGGCGACGCGGGCGACCGCCTCTACGGACTCGCCGAGTAGACGCGACCACGTTCCGACTGGAGGCGCGGTGCCAGCTGGCACCGCGCCTCCTGTCCGTCGTGCCGGTGCGTTCGCAGAACGCACCGTCCGTGCGGACGGTTGACACGACGTTGGTATCCCACCGATACTCGTCCCATGACTGCAACCGTGTCCACCCGCGTCCTCTCCGAGGCCCAGGGGACCGCCGGCATGATGATGCCGGCCACGGCCGTCATGCGTTGTCGAATGTGTGCCTGATCGGCACCCGTTCCAGCCGGATCCCCCGCGACACCACCCCCGTCGCGCGAGCGTGATCCCCGGGTGACGACCACGTCGACGACGCGCACCACGTCACGAGGTCTGTCTCCCGTACCCCCGGGTCGGCCCCGGTCCGCAGCAGGACCGCAGGGCCCACGGCACTCGCCGTACCCGGACCGACGCATTCGACACGGCCGCGGCACACCTCGACACCGCAGCCACATCGCCCGGAGAACCGCCATGTCGCTCACCATCGCTCAGCCCCGCACCGCCCTCCGCACCGCCGCACCCGCGCCGACCGACCTCGGCACCGTGACCCCGATCCGTCCGCGTCGCGAGCCCGTCGCGCCGCCCGTCGCCACCGGCGTGCCGACCAGCCCGGTCGTCGCCCCGCAGCGCAACCGTGCCCTGCCCGAGGGCACCGAGGCACGCGGCTTCGCTCTCTACGTCGGCATCGACGAGGCGAAGGCAGCGGCGGCGGGCACGACCCTCGCTGCGGTCGTCGAGCAGCTCAAGGCCCTGACCGCGCAGCTCGTCCCGACCTCGGAGACGTACGCCGCCGTGGCCGTCGCCGCCGAGGGCTCCGGCGGCCGTGACGTCGACGTCGTCCGGCTCGCCCTGCAGGACCGCTCCGCCGTGGCCGCGCGCAAGCAGGCAGAGAAGCCCGAGCCGGAGGAGACCGGGGTCGTCATCGACATCTCCCGGAAGCGCGTCACGCTCGACGGTGAAGCCGCTCCCCTGACGTACAAGGAGTTCGAGCTCCTGCAGTTCCTCGTCCTCCGCGAGGGCCAGACCGTCGACCGCTCGGCGATCATCGACGGCCTGTGGTCGGACGGCGAGGACGAGACCCCGAACGAGCGCACGATCGACGTCCACGTCCGTCGGCTCCGCTCGAAGCTCGGCGCGTTCGAGGAGATCGTCCGCACCGTGCGCGGTGTCGGCTACCGCTTCGACCGCCACGCGGACGTCGCCGTGCGCTACGCCTCGACGCCGTCGCCGGACCTCTTCTGATCCTGATCGGTCGTTCTTGGTGAACTCGCAGCGAACGACCGCCGCGTCCGGTAGCGCGCCGTTACCCGTTCGTTATACAGTCGTGCGTGCAGACGGTGTTTGCTGTGGCACCGCCTGTGGAATGTGATTGCAGGACACTCTTGGTGCAAGGGAGAGGGCCGGTCATCCCCGTGATGACCGGCCCTCGTTGCGTCCCGGGGGACACGGCTGCGCGTCAGCAGCATCGCGTGTCCGAGGCCGTCGGTAGTGTGGCATGACCGTACGACCAGAGGGAGCGCGACCGTGAACGAGCCACGCCGCAGCGAGAAGGCGACCGCCGTCGCTGCCTGGGAAGCGCTCTTCCGCGCCCAGGTCACGGTGATGCGCGCGCTCAACGCCGACTTCCCGGGCGGCGAGATCTCGTTCAACGAGTACGACGTCTGCTTCAACCTCTCCACGCAGCCCGGCCGGCGCTGCCGGATGCGCGAACTGACCGGCCACCTGCTCCTGACGCAGCCGAGCGTCAGCCGCCTGGTCGACCGGCTCACCGCGCGCGGCATCGTCGAGAAGCAGCCGGACCCCACCGACGCCCGCGGCGTCATCGTGGCCCTCACCGCGCACGGCTTCGACGTGTACCGCGCCGTCGCCGTCCAGCACGCGCAGACCATCGCCGACCAGGTCGGTGCCGGCCTCGACGACGTCGAGCTGCGCACGCTCACCGAACTCTGCACGAAGCTCCGGACCGCGGCCGGTGCGGCCTCGCCCCGACGTGGCGCGACCCGGGCGGCGTCCGACGTCGACGCGGCAACGGTGTGACCGGCGCCCTGGTCTGGCTCCGCGACGACCTCCGTCTCGCGGACAACCCGGCACTCCGAGCAGCGATCGACCACGGCGGCGACGTCACGGTCGCGTACGTCCTCGACGAGCAGTCCCCCGGCATCCGCCCGATCGGGGCTGCGGCACGGTGGTGGCTGCACCACTCGCTCGCCGCGCTCGACGGTGAACTCCGCGAGCGCGGGTCCCGACTGGTCCTCCGCCGCGGGCCCGCTGCCGAGGCCGTCGACGCGCTCGTGTCCGACACCGGCGCCGACGCGGTGTTCTGGAACCGCCGGTACGGCCGAGCCGAGCGGGACCTCGACGCCGGCATCAAGTCGACCCTCACCGACGGCGGGACCGAGGCGCACAGCTTCGCCGCGAGCCTGCTCTGGGAACCTTGGACCGTCCTCACCGGGCAGGGCGAGCCGTACAAGGTGTTCACGCCGTTCTGGCGTGCCGCCCAGGCGATGCCCGAGCCCCGCCACCCGCTGCCCAAGCCGCGTGACCTCCCCGTGGCGCCCCAGGTCGCGAGCGACGACCTCGACGACTGGGACCTGCTGCCGACGCACCCCGACTGGGCCGGCGGTCTCCGGGACGCCTGGGAACCCGGCGAGCAGGGCGCGCACCGGCGGCTCGAACACTTCGTGCACCACGCGCTCGAGGACTACGACCAGCGCGACGAACCCGCGATGGCCGCCACGAGCGACCTCTCCCCGCACCTGCGGTGGGGCGAGGTCAGTCCGTACCAGGTCTGGCACCGCCTGCACGGCCAGCTCGAGCCCGAGCAGCGCAAGAACGCCTCGGCGTTCCTCCGGCAGCTGGCCTGGCGCGAGTTCAACTGGAACGAGTACTTCCACTGCGAGGACATCACCACGGTGAACGTCCGGCGCGAGTTCGACGCCTTCCCCTGGCGGGGCGTCCCCGACGCCGAGATCGACCGCTGGCGGACCGGGACGACCGGGTTCGACCTCGTCGACGCGGGCATGCGGGAACTCTGGCAGTCGGGTGCGATGCACAACCGGGTCCGGCTCGCGACGGCCAGCTTCCTCGTGAAGAACATGCTCGTCGACTGGCGCGTGGGCGAGCAGTGGTTCTGGGACACCCTCGTCGACGCCGACTCCGCCAACAACGCGGCGAACTGGCAGTGGGTCGCCGGCTCCGGGTTCGACGCGGCGCCGTACTTCCGGGTGTTCAACCCGGACCGGCAGCTCGAGCGGTTCGACCCGCACCGCGAGTACGTGCACCGCTGGGTCCCCGCCGACGAAGACCGTCCGGAGCCCATGCTCGACCTCAAGGAGACCCGGCAGCGGGCACTCGACGCGTACGACCGGATGCGCCGGTCGTGAGCGGCATCGATCCGCAGGTGATCGCGGACGTCGACGCGTTGTTCCGCGAACGTGTCGAACGCGGCGTCGCTCCGAGCAGCGTCTGGGGCGTCTTCGACCGCACCGGGCTCGTCGCCTCGGGCGGGCACGGCGACCGCGGCGACGGCGTCGCTCCCGACGCCGACACCGTGTACCGGATCGCCTCCTGCACGAAGAGCGTGACGGCGGCCACCCTGCTCGCGCTCGTGGCGGACGACCGTGTCCGGCTGGACGCCCCGATCACGGACTTCGTGCCCGCCTTCACGGACGTCGTGCTGCCCACCGCCGACTCCCCCGTGCCGACGCTCCGCATGCTCCTCACCATGGCCGGCGGCTTCCCGACCGACGATCCGTGGGCCGACCGGCAGGAATCGATCTCGGACGCCGAGCTCGACGACGTCCTGCGCGCCGGGCTCCTGTTCGACTCGGTCCCGGGGACCCGGTTCGCCTACTCGAACACCGGGTACGCGTTGCTCGGCCGGGCGATCGGCGTCGTGGCCGGTCGTCCCTTCCCCGAGGTCGCAACCGAACTCGTCCTCGGCCCCCTCGGCCTGCGCGACACCGTCTTCCGCGCCGACGACGCCCGCGGTCACGTGGTCACGGGCGTGCGTCCCGCCGCTGACGGGGCGGGCGTCGGCACGTGGGAGCCGCTGCCGATGTCGGGCCCCGGCGCGTTCTCGTCGATCGGCGGGCTCTTCTCGACGGTCACGGACCTCGCCCGCTGGGGTCGGCACCTCGCGTCGGCGTTCACCGAGACGCCCGAGCCCGGACCGGTCTCCCCCGCCGACCGCCGACTCATGCAGCAGGCGATGCGGGTCGTGCCGGCAGCGGTGGTGCCGACCTCGAGCCGCACGACGGCGTACGGCTTCGGCCTCTTCGTCGAGCAGGACCCGGCGTTCGGCGAGATCGTCTCGCACTCCGGCGGGTACCCGGGGTTCTCGGCGCACATGCGGTGGTCGGTCCGGGACGGCCTCGGCGTCATCGCCTTCGAGAACGCCACGCAGGCGAAGGTCTCGGCGGCGGCGGACCGGGCGCTCGACCTCGTGCTGACCGCCCGCGCGACCGCCGCGGCGGACCGTGCACCCGGCACCGGGCCGACCGTCGACGCGACGCGGGCGGCGCAGGCTGCCGTGACGCGCCTCCTGGCCCACTGGGACGACGACCTCGCCGATGCGATCTGCACGCCGAACGTGGCGATGGACGTGCCGTACGAACGACGCCGCCGGGCCGTCGCGGAGGCGGTGGCGGCCGTCGGTGCCGACCTCGGGGCGGAACCGGTGGCCGACGAGTCCCAGGCCCCGTCGCACCTGCGCTGGTGGCTGCCGGGGACGGCCGGTCGACTGCGGGTCGAGATCCGGTTGGCGCCGCTCGCAGCCGGCCTCGTGCAGACCCTGGTGGTCCGGGCCGAACCCAGCGAGCGCTGACCCCGCGACCGGTGGTCCCGGCCGAACCCAGCGAGCGCTGACGCGCGAGCGTCAGACCGGCGGACGTCCGCCCACGAACCCGAGCGCCCGCGCCGCGACCCGCGTGCCCTCGCGCGCAGCCGCCGCGACCCGCACCGGATCGGTCGCCCACGCACGGAGGAACCCCGCCGCGAACGCGTCCCCGGCGCCGAGCGTGTCCACCACCGTCGCAGGCGTGATCGGCACCCGCTGCGGCGTCCGACCACGGCGCCCGAGCAGGACGCCCTCGGTCCCCATGGTCACCACGACCAGGGGCACGCGGTCGGCGAGCGACTCGATCGCCTCCGTGACGGTGGGTGCTCCGGTGAGCGCGAGTGCCTCGTCCTCGCTCGGGAAGAGGGCATCGAGGCCGGAGAGCGCCTCGAGGAACTCCGACGCGCCGACCGCACACACCACCGCGGCGGACGAGGGGTCGAGGGACACCCGGGCGGAACCGGACCGGGCCTGGGCGACGAGTGCCGCGATGCGGTCCGGACCGCCTCCGCCGAGCATCGCCGAGCCGGTCAGGTGCACGATGTCCGCGCGCGCCACGAGGTCGACCGGCAGGTCCTCCGCCGACAGCACCCCGCTCGCTGCGGGATCGGACATCGCGGTCCGACCGTTCCCGTTCCGCACGGACACGACGGCGCCGGTCGCGGTTCGGGCGTCGTAGCGGATGTGCGCGCGGACGCCGGCGTCGGCGAGCGATCGCTCGTGCCGGTAGACGTCGTCCACGCCGACCCGCCCCACCAGGTCCACGTCGGCGCCGAGCCAGCCGAGCCACGTCGCGGTGTTGCCCGCGGCGCCGACCGGTCGGTGCCGGATGACCGCGGCCGGGTCGTGTGCACCCATGCTCGCGGCCGTGGTGTGCACGAGCACCCCGTCCAGGACGTCGCCGACGACGAGGAAGCGCTTCCCCGCCCCGCGACGGCGTCCGGCGACCGCCCGCCCGGCACGGGGTGCCTCGGGGCGCGACGGGGCCACAGGGCGCTCTGGAGGCATGGACATCGGCCCCATCCTACGTGGAATCGAGTAAAACTCCGCTTCTCGCCACAAATCCCTTGCACCCGTTATGGATTCCCGGCTGTTTCCCGGCGACCGGAAGTAATATACTCTGTGATCGTATGTGAACGGTCGCGTACTGCCCATCACGCTCGTTGGAGACGCCATGCCCCGCAAGCCCGACCCGACACTCAAGCCGGCGATCATCGCGAAGGTGGCCGAGCACCTGCAGGACACCAAGCTCGAGGACGTCTCCGTCCGCAGCCTCGGTCGGGTGCTCGGGACGAGCGCGTACCCGATCGTGTACCACTTCGGCACGCGCGAAGCCCTGATCGACGCCGTGGTGGACCACCTGGCGGAATCCGTCTCCGACGTCACGCTCGACCCCGGCGCCGACGACCTCGGGCTGACCGACTACCTCATCGCGGTGTTCGGCGGGCTCGACGACCCCGAGCGCTCCCTCGCCGCCCGGCTCACCTTCGAGCTCGGATCGGTCGAGTCACTCGACGGCCGTGATCGCGAGCGAACCTTCCACCGCGCGCAGGTGAGCGCGATCGCCGCCTGGTGCGCCGAACACGGCTACGGCGCGGTGGACGCCGAACGAGCGGCCCGCGGTGCCGTCCTCGCGGCTCGGGGCGTGCAGTGGGGCACGATCGTCGACCGCGAGCGGGCGACGCCCGACGCCGCGCTGCGCGCGATCGCGCACAAGCTGGTCGCCGGGGCCCACGTCCAGTCGGCCTGAGCGGTCGACGCGCACCGACGAACGACGGGAGGCGCGGTGCCAGCCGGCACCGCGCCTCCCGTCGTTCACCGGGTCACCACCGTGACCCGCTGCGCCCGTCTCAGAGGGTGACGAAGCTCTGCGACTTCGCGTTCGCGAAACGCGCGGCGACGTTCTCCCAGTCGACGATGTTCCACACGGCCTTGACGTAGTCCGCCTTGACGTTGAGGTAGTCGAGGTAGAAGGCGTGCTCCCACATGTCGAGCATGAAGATCGGCACGAGACCGAACGGCACGTTGGCCTGCTGGTCGAACAGCTGGAACGTGGTCAGCTTCTGGCCGACGGTGTCCCAGGCGAGGACGGACCAGCCGGAGCCCTGGATGCCCGTGGCGACGGCGGTGAACTGGGCCTGGAACTTCTCGAACGAGCCGAAGAACTCGTCGATCGCCGCGGCGAGCTCGCCCTCGGGGACCTTCGTGTCCGGGCCGAGGTTGGTCCAGAAGATCGAGTGGTTGACGTGGCCACCGAGGTTGAACGCGAGGTCCTTCTCGAGCTTGTTGACGTTCGCCAGGTTGCCGGACTCACGGGCCTCGGCGAGCTGCTCGAGCGCGGTGTTCGCACCCGTCACGTAGGTCTGGTGGTGCTTGTCGTGGTGCAGCTGCATGATCTTGCCGCTGATGTGCGGCTCGAGTGCGGCGTAGTCGTACGGCAGCTCCGGCAGGGTGTACTCAGCCATGTGAGTTCCTTTCGATCAGTGGTGTGCGGATGGTGTTCCGCGGCTCACGAGAGCCGGGAACGATCGGTGAGGGAGTGGAATTCCCGGTTGTGGTAGACGAGCGGCTCGCCCCGCTCGAGGCCGACGACGATGTCGAGGACCTCGGCGACGACGACGGTCGACGAGCCGATCGGCGTGGTCGAGAGGGGCCGGCAGCGCAGGGCGCTCGCGGCACTCGGCAGGTAGCGGTCACCCGACGGGAGGGTGCCCCAGATCGGGTCGTCCGCGGCGGGGCTGCCGGTGGAGGCGAAGCGACGGGCGAGGGCGACGCCGAGCGAGTCGACGAGGTGCACCACGAAGATCGGGGCGCCGAGCACGACTCCGGCTGACCCCGAGTTCGTGGACAGCGAGAACACGAGCACGGGCGGGTCGATCGCCACGCTCGCGACGCTCGATGCGGTGAGGCCGGTCGGACCGTCGGGGCCTTCGGCGGTGATGACGGCGACACCGGCCGGGTGTCCACGGAAGGCGGCCTTGTAGGCGTCCGCGATGTTCGCCGGTGCTGCGTCGGGCATGGGAGTCGTGGTCGTTCCTTCGATGGGGAGGGCCGCGGCTCCGCGGCCATGTCCCAACGTATGACCTGAACCCTGGTTGAGGTCAACGATTCCCAGGTTCGGTCGATCCCGGGCGTGCCGTGTGACCCCGTGTGACGCGGGGTGCGGCGGTGCGAGCCCGACTTCGTGAGCAGAAATGGTCGGGTCGCTCGCGGCGACCCGACCATTTCTGCTCACCAAGCGGCGGCGCGGCGCGGCGCTACCGGCGCTTGAGCATGACGACGGCACCGGCCGCCGCGACCACCATCAGGAGCGCGGCCACCCCCGCCGTCACCGTGACGCCGGAGTCGAACGCGGCCCGCGCCGACTCGAGCAGCGCCTGCCCCGCCGACCCGCCGAGGGACGACGCCGCCGACACCGCTCCGCCGAGGGTCTCCTGCGCGGCGGTGTGCGCCGACGAGGACAGCCCGTCCGGCACCACGACGTGCGCCCGGTAGGCCGTGGCCAGGATCGTCCCGAGCACCGCGGTCCCCAGCACGGCACCGATCTCGTACGCCGTCTCGGACATCGCCGACGCCGCACCGGCCTTGTCCGCCGGAGCCGTCGAGATGATGAGGTCGTTCGTCACCGTCTCCGAGGCACCGATCCCGATCCCGAGCAGCACGAACGCGAACGCCAGCGCCACGATCGAGGCGTGGTGCCCGAGGACCGCGACCATCGCGTAGGCGGCCGCCGAGAACAGCAGCGACACGGCGACGACCCAGCGCGGAGCGACCCGGGCGACGATCGGCACGACGACGAGCCCCGCCACGATCGTGAGGATCGACCCCGGCACCAGCACCATGCCGGACGCGAAGGGGTCGAGGCCGGCGACGAGCTGCAGGTGCTGTGCGATGAAGAACAGGAACCCGGTCAGCGAGAACATCGCCGCCATGTTCATGAGCACGCTGCCGGTGAACGCCGTGCTCCGGAACAGCCGGAGGTCGAGCATCGGGGTCCGCGAGCGGAGCTGCCGACGGACGAACGCGATGCCGCACAGGACGCCGACGGCGAGCATCGCGATCGCGAAGCCGCGCTCCTCGGGGTGCACGACGGACTTGATCGCCCACGCGATCGGGGCGAGGGCGCCGAGCGACAGGAACATGCTCGGCACGTCGACCGGCCCCGGGTTCGGGTCACGGGACTCCGGAACGCAGAACGGCACGGCGACGAGCATCACGACGAGGATCGGCACCGCGACGAGGAACACCGCGCCCCAGTGGAAGTGCGCGAGCAGCACGCCGCCGACGAGTGGCCCGAGGGCGTTGCCCGCCGCGAACATGGTGGACCAGACGGCGAGCGCCATCCGCCGCTCCCCCGCGTGGACGAACACGTTGCGGATGATCGAGAGGGTCGCCGGCATGAGCATCGCGCCGAACACGCCCATGACGATCCGTGCGGCGACGAGCATCCAGGCGTCGGTGGCGAAGGCCGCGGCGACGGAGAAGAGCGCGAAGCCGGTGGCACCGACGACGAGGATCCGACGGCGGCCGATGCGGTCACCGATGCTGCCCATCACGACGAGGAGGCCGGCGAGGACGAGCGGGTACGCGTCGACGATCCAGAGCTGCGTGGTGGCGTCCGGGTTCAGCGCGCGCGAGATCGACGGCAGCGCGAAGCTCAGGACGGTGTTGTCCACCGAGATGAGGAGGACGGGCAGCATGAGCACCGCGAGGGCGGCGAACCGGCGGGCGCGGCTGCCGGTGGCGGCAGTGGGGATCGGGCTGGTGAGCAGGGCGGACACGGTGACTCCAGGGACTTCGAGCCGGACCAGGTCGACGGCGGAACTGACGAACGGACCGGACGGGACGCGGGGTGTGCACGCATCCCGTCAGGACTCCGTTAGTGTACCGTCTGGACGGTAATAGTTGCAAATGCAACTGATGACGGACGGGAGGCGCGGTGCGGGCCCGCACCGCGCCTCCCGTCCGTCCTCCGGTCGCGCTGTCTCGTAGGCCGCGTCGTCAGGCCGACTCGCGCAGGAGCAGGCGGTGCCGCACCGTGCGCTGCACCGCGTCACCCTGCCGCGGCAGCTCGCCGGCGAGCATGCCGAGGGCGAGGTCGAGCGCCTCACGCGCGACCTCGTCGAGGTCCACCGCCAACGTGGTGAGCGTCGGCGAGACGAGCGAGCCGAGCGGCAGGCCGTCGACGCCGACGACCCGGAGCTCTCGCGGGACGTCGACGCCCGCCCGCCGACAGGCCTGCAGGACACCGAGCGCCATCACGTCGTTGAAGGCGAGGATCGCGTCCTGCCGTCGGCGTCGGCGGAGGATCCGTGTCGTCTCCTCGGCGCCGCACTCCGCCGTGCCGTGCTCGGCGTGCACGAGCTCGGGCAGGTACCCGCGCCGCTGGAGGGCGTCCATCATGAGGATGCCGCGGACACTCGTGTGCTCCGGCGAGGAGTTGTCGAGCACGACCGGGTGCCGGACCCCGGTGGCGACGAGGTGGTCGGCGAGGACCTCGATCGCGTCGGTGGGGTCGATCCAGACGGCTGCGGTCGGTGGCTCCGAGTACGGGTCGAGCTCGACCATCGGCACGGTGCCGAGGAGCTCGCGCCACCGGTCGCGACGGGAGCCGAGGTACCCGATGACGACGTCCGTCTGCGACCCGAGCGCCTGCACCATCCGGTCGGCGTCGCTCGCGAGGTCGACGTCGGCGAGCATGACGTTCCAGCCCTGCTCGGCGGCGAGTCGGAAGACGGCCGAGGCCAGCTGCGGCGTGTAGGGGTTGCGCAGGTCGTTCACGACGAGGCCGAGCTGGTGGTCGCCACCCGTGACGAGCCCGCGACCGAAGCGCGACGGCCGGTAGTCGAGGCGCTCCGCGGCGGCGAGGACTCGTTCCTTCGTCGCCGCGCTGATGCCGGACATGCCGTTCATCGCCCGGGTGACGGTCTGCCGGGACACCCCGGCGGCCGCGGCGACGTCGATGATCGTCGCCCGGCCGCCGGGTGCGGGAACGGGTTCGGTCAGTCGCGGAGGTCCAGCCATGCCACCTGTTCCGGAGTGAGGTCGACGGAGAGGCCGGTCATGGACGACCGGGCTTCCGCGATCGTACGCGGTCCGAAGAGCGGGAACGTCGGGAACGGCTGGTGCAGCACGTACGCCAGGGCGATCGCCGTCGCGGGGACGCCGAACCGCTCGCCGAGCTCCGACGCACGGCGCAGCCGCTCGAAGTTCTCGTCGCTGTAGTAGCAGCGCACGAGTTCGGCGTCGCTCGTGTCCTCCGGCTTGGCGCGGCCGGTGAAGAACCCACGCGCCTGCGAGGACCAGGGCAGCAGGGGCACCTGGCGCTCCTCGAGCCACTGCTTCGACGCCGCGTCGGTGGCGTGCTCGCAGCCGGCCCACGGCACGTCGTACGCCTCGGCCAGGCCGAAGTGGTTGCTCAGCACCTCGAACTCGTGCTTGCCGTTCGCGCGGGCGTAGGCGTTCGCCTCGTCGAATCGGGCAGGGGTCCAGTTCGAGCCGCCGTACACGCGGATGCGGCCGGCACGACGGTGCTCGTCGAGGACGTCGACGAACTCCCCCACCGGGATGTCCGTGTTGTCGCGGTGCATCATGTAGATGTCCGCGTAGTCGGTGCCCTGGCGCTCGAGGCTCTCGAGCAGCTGCCGGGTGAGGGACTCCGGGTCGCAGTACGGCGTGTGCGCGCCCTTGGTGATCACGACCACGTCCTCGCGGACGCCGCGGTTCTGGATCCACTTGCCGAGCCGACCCTCGAGCACGCCCCCGCCGTAGATGTAGCCGGTGTCGAACACGTTGCCGCCCTGCTCCACGAACAGGTCGAAGATCGCGCTCGCGTGCGCCAGGTCGGGCTGGTTGTCGACACCCATCACCAGTCGGGACATGCGCTTGCCGACACCCGCGACCTCGCCGTAGCGCATCGGGTTGTCGGCTCGGTCGGGCTCGTGCGCGGCGACCGTGAGGGGTCGGCCGCTGACGGTCGGGATGTCGGCGGTCTCGGCCTCGAACGGGAAGCGCAGACCGATCGCGGCACGCCACTTGTCGAGCGTCCGGGCGGTGGCGAGCGACTCGTCGAGGGTGAACTCGGGGGCGTCGACACGACCGGCCGCGAGGGCCGCCGTGGTGGCGTCGGCCTCGAGGGCGTAGGGGTGCGCGCCGGCGAAGGACAGCGTGCGCGGGTCCTCGTCCACCGTGCTGATCTCGATCGTGGGGTCGTCGCCGAGGGTCCACGGGTCGGTGAGCGTGATCTTCCCCGTGGTGCCGTGGACGACCACGGAGTTGTCGTCCTGCACGCGGACGCCGGTCCGGAGGTTCGCGGTGATCCCGCCGGTGTAGCTGAGCTGTGCCACCGTCCACTCGTCGACGCCGGTCGGGCCGACGGTCCCGGTGGCGGTGAGCTCGGTGGGCTCGGCGACGGCCACGCCGGTCGCGGCCTGCACGATCGCGGCCGTCATCGTCACCGGGTAGCCGCCCACGTCGAGGATCCCGCCGCCGGCCGTGTCGACGTCGAAGAGCCGCCCGGACCGGCTGCCCGCCCGGAACGCGAACGAGGCGTCGACGTGCGTGACGGTACCGATCGCACCCTGCCGGACGAGGTCGAGCAGGGCCGCGGTCTGCGGGTGGAAGCGGTACATGTACGCCTCGACGAGGGGGAGGCCGGCCTGGCGTGCGGCATCGGCGAGCGCCATGGACGTGCCGTGGTTCGGCGAGAGCGGCTTCTCGCAGAGGACCGCCTTGCCCGCCGCGAGCGCCGCGAGGACGAGCGCCGCGTGCCCGGTGTGGACCGTCGAGACGTAGACGGCGTCGACGCGCGGGTCGGCGAGCACCTCGTCGTAGGTGGCCGCGGCGACGTCGGCGAACCCGTGCTCGGCAGCCTCGGCAGCGAACGCTCCCGCTCGCTCCGCCGACGAGCTGCCGGCCGCGACGAGGGTGGCACCGACGCCACTCGAGGGCAGCTGGGAGAGGAAGCGGCGGGCGATCCCACCGGGGCCGAGAACGGCCCAGCCGGGGGTGTCGTGCCCCGTCGAGGAGGTGCTGCTGGCGGTGGTCGCGGTCTGCGCTGACATGCGGATCCCTATCGTGTCGTGAACCTTCACGGTCCCGACGACCGTACCCGTCCGTCTCCGCACCTGCAACGATGCAGATGCTTGACACGGCGTGTCGGCCGGGGCATGCTCTGACCACTTCGTGAGCGTTCACGGTCGAGCGCTCATCGGTTCCGCATCTCAACGACGAGAGCAGGCACTCCAGTGACAGCAGCAACGCACAGTCTCAGCCGGCGGGGGTTCCTCGCCGGCGCAGGCGCCCTCGGCGCACTCGCCACCACGGCCCTCCTCGCCGGGTGTTCCACCGGCACCGCGATCTCCAAGGACCCGGACGAACTCGTCCTCTGGTACTGGAACCGGTCCCTCGACCCGAAGTTCCTGAAGCAGGCGGCCGGGGGCATCAGCGGCCACGAACCGATGCGGCTGCGGCCGGACCTCATCGGCGGGGCGTCGTACGACACGAAGTTCCGGACCGCCCTCGCCGGGAACGCGTTCATCCCCGACGTCCTCATGGTGAACTCGAACTGCTGGCTCTACTTCCCCGACGAGGACCTCTTCACCGACTTCGATCCCTCCGCCACCGAGAAGTCCGCCTACTACGACTGGAAGCTCTCGCTCGGCCGGACCCCGTCCGGGCGGCAGTGCTTCTGGCCCGTCGACACCGGCCCCACCGGCTTCTTCTACAACCAGGACGTCCTGCAGAAGGCCGACCTCCCCACCGACCCGGACGAGGTGAGCGCGGCGATCCAGACCTGGGCGGACTTCCGGACCTTCGGCAAGCAGATCAAGCAGAAGACCGGTGCCGCGACGATCATCACCGCGACGCAGCTCTTCAACCAGTTCGTCTCCGCGAGCCCCACGCGGTACTTCGACCGTGACGACCAGCCGCTCTACCACGACGACGACAGCTCGATCCGGAAGGCCTGGGAGAACGCGGTCGAGTCGATCCACGCCGGGATCACCGGCAACCTGCAGTCCGGGACCGACCAGAACGCCGGGTGGGTCGCGGGTCGGGTCGCCGGGCAGATCGAGGGCGCGTGGTGGACGCAGATCATCCACGACACGGCTCCGGACCTGTCCGGGAAGTGGCGGATCGCCCGGCAGCCCGAGCGACCGGGCAACAGCGGCGGCTCGTTCCTGGCCGTGCCCAAGACGTCGAAGAACCCCGAGGCCGCGGTGGCGTTCGCCAAGTGGATCACCGGCGCGGACGTGCAGTCCCACACCTACAACGACATCCAGCTCTTCCCGTCGACACCCGCGTCGTTCGAGAACGGCATCATGCGCAACCCCGGCGACTTCTTCGGGGACCAGAACCCGCTCGACTTCTTCAGCAAGGCCGCACCGGAGGTCCCCGTGACGTACATCTCGAACTCGGAGCGGTTCATCGGCGCCTTCGCGACCGAGATCACGAACGTGGAGTCCGGCGGCAAGGACCCGGAGCGTGCCTGGCAGGACGCCATCGACCAGACCGACCGCGTCCTGGCGAAGCGCGGGGTGTCGGCATGAGCGCGCCGATCCGCGAGCAGACCGCCACCACCGCGAACCCCGTCGTCGGGGGCGCCCCCACCGCCTCGATCTCCACCGCGGCGACCGGTCACCGCTTCAGCCTGCGCCGGTTCTGGCCGCAGTACGTGGCGATCGCGCCGTTCTACGTGCTGTTCCTCGTGTTCGGGCTGTTCCCGATCGTCTTCTCGATCGTGCTGTCGTTCACGGACTGGGACGGTGTCGGCTCCCCCGCGTTCGTCGGCCTCGCGCAGTACCAGTACCTGCTGACCGACCCGCGGTTCTGGAACGCCGTCTCGAACACCTTCATCATCTGGATCATCTCGACCGTCCCGATGCTGTTCCTCGCCCTCGTGCTCGCGTTCCTGCTGCACGGCAACATCCGGGCGAAGGGCTTCTACCGGGTCGCGTTCTTCATCCCGAACGTGACGAGCATGGTCGCGATGGCGATCGTGTTCGGCTCGGTGTTCTCGGACGGGTTCGGGCTCGTCAACGCCGCGCTCCGAGCCGTCGGTGCCGACCCGGTCGGCTGGCTCTCGTCGTACTGGGGCATCAAGGTCACGATCGCGGTCATGGTCATCTGGCGCTGGACCGGGTACAACGCGATCATCTACCTCGCCGGCCTGCAGTCGATCTCGACCGAGCTGTACGACGCGGCGAAGGTGGACGGCGCGAACACCTGGCAGATCTTCACGCGCATCACGATCCCGATGCTGCGGCCGGTCATCCTGTTCACCGTCATCACGTCGACCATCGGTGGCCTCGGGCTCTTCACCGAGCCGCAGATCCTGTTCAACGGGCAGGCGGTCGGTGGCCCCGACGAGGCCGGCATGACGATCGTGCTCTACCAGTACGACCAGGCGTTCAACCAGTTCGACTTCGGGTACGGCTCGGCGATCGCCTGGGTGCTGTTCTTCTTCTCCGTGGTCTTCGCGATCATCAACTGGCGACTGCTCAGCGAGCGCGACGGGCTCAAGACCCCACGGCGACTGCGCGCCCCGCGCACCGTCACGACCAGCGCGAAGGGACCCCGCGCATGAGCGCCGACACCGCACCCCGCACCACGAACACCGCCGCCGCACTCGGCCGGCCCAACGCCGTCACCGACGGGCCCGACGACCACCGCCGGGGGTTCAGGCACGGCTGGGTCGGACGGCTCGTCACGCACCTGTGCCTCATCGTCGGCGTCGTGCTGTCGATCTTCCCGTTCTACTGGCTGCTCGTCATGTCGACGTCATCGAACGCGCAGATCTTCGGCTACCCGCCGTCGCTCTGGTTCAGCGACCACACCATGCAGAACCTCGCCACGGTGTTCAGCAGCGTCGACATGCTGCGGGCGCTCGGCAACACCGTCATCGTCGCCGGCGGCACCGCGGTCCTGGTCATGCTGTTCGACTCGCTGGCCGCGTTCGCCTTCGCCAAGTACGAGTTCCCGTTCAAGCGCTCGCTGTTCACCGTCATGCTGGCGACGTTCCTCGTCCCCGGCAGCCTGTCGCTCGTGCCGAGCTTCGTGCTCATGGCGCACCTCGGGTGGATCGGTGGACTCCAGGCGCTCATCGTCCCCGGGGCGGCGAACGCGTTCGGCATCTTCCTCCTGCGGCAGTTCGCCACCGGGTCGATCCCGAACGAGGTCATCGACTCTGCGCGCGTGGACGGCGCCGGGTTCTTCCGCACCTGGTGGTCGATCGCGGTCCCGATGCTCCGCGGAGGGCTGGCGTTCCTCGGCATCTTCACCTTCATCACGGCGTGGAACGACTACGTGTGGCCGTTGATCGTGCTGATCGACCCGAAGGGGCAGACGCTCCAGGTGGCACTCGCCTCGCTCAGCTCGGTGAACGCGACCGACCTCGGCTCGGTGATGGCCGGCGCGGTGATCAGCGTGTTCCCGCTCATCGGGGTGTTCATCATCGGCTCGAGGCACTTCATCGCGAACATCGCGGCGGGAGCGCTGAAGGGCTGACCGGACCCGCAGGCGCCGTGGAGGATGGCCCACGGCGCCTGCGCTGCGCCTGCGCTGCGCCCGCTCCGGGCCTGCGCTGCGCCCGCCGGACGCGGCACGCCCGCGTCCCATGGCAGACTTCCGGCATGGCAAGCGCCCGCGATCGTGTCCTGGACAGCTTCGTCGCCATCGTGTGCGAGGAAGGAGAGCGTCCGGCGACCCTCGACGCCGTGGCCGCCCGGGCCGGGGTGTCCAAGGGCGGACTGCTCTACCACTTCGGCTCGAAGGCCGCCCTGGTCGAGGGACTCTGCGAACGCCTGTCCGACCTCTCCGCCATCGACGTCGAGCGCATGCGTGACGCCGAGGACGGCGCCGCCCGCTACTTCGTGCGGAACTGCCAGTTCGTGGGCAGCGAGCTCGACCTCGCCCTCCTCGCGGCGAGCCGGCTGCAGCAGGCCGGCTACGAAGAGGCGGGCCGCACCCTCGACGAGACCGAGAACGCCTGGCTGGCCACGCTCGTCGACTCGCTCGGGGACGTCCCCACGGCGCAGGCGATCAAGCTCATGGGCGACGGGCTCTACCACGCGGCGTCCCTCGGCGCGGCCAGCGAGGTCCGACCGGACCGCGCCTCGGTCGACATGGAACCGCTCCTCGCCGTGGTCGACCGGTTGATCGCCACCCGCCCCGGCGCGTGAACCGAGTTCGTCGCTCCTGGGGATAGACTGGGTCCGATCCACCCGCCTGATTCCGGAGGTACCACTGTGGGCCGCGTCATCGCCGCTGTTTTCTCGATCCTGCTGCTGCTGGTTTCGATGTACCTGTTCGGCTTCGCGTTCCAGGTGAGCTCGGGTCAGGCGTTTATCTTCATGGGCGGTCTCGTGCTCATGTGCCTCTCCTTCTTCCTGCCGATCCACGTGTTCGGCAAGCGGTAGTCAGCACCACCGCACACGAACGGCCCCGCACCTGAACAGGTGCGGGGCCGTTCGCACAACGAGGGTCACCCCGCACCACGTGATCGCGTGGCGCGGGGTGACTTCGGTTGTGCGAGCGCAGGAGCGACGCGCTGACGCGCGGCGGGCCAGGAGGCGCGGGTCGCCTACGCGAGTACGCGCAGCCGGCGCAGGGTCACCACGGTCGACACTGCGGCGTGCACGGCCTCGGCCCCCTTGTCCTCCTTCGAACCGGGCAGTCCGGCACGGTCGAGGCCCTGCTGCTCGTCGTCCAGGGTGAGCACGCCGAAGCCGACGGGCTTGCCGGCGTCGATCGCGACCCGGGTGAGGCCGCTCGTCGCCGCGTCCGAGACGTACTCGAAGTGCGGGGTCCCACCGCGGATGATCACGCCGAGGGCGACCGCCGCGTCGAACCCGGCCTCGAGCGCGGCCTTGGCGACCACGGGCAGCTCGAAGCTCCCGGGGACGGGGATGACCTCCGCCGTGGCACCGAGCCGCTCGACCTCGCGCTGCGCCCCGGCGAGGAGGCCCCCGGCGATCTCGTCGTGCCACTGCCCGGCGACGATCGCCACCCGGATGCCGCTGCCGTCGACGTGGTCGCGGTCCGCCGCGCCTGCTCCGCTCATCGTGCCGTTCCTTCCGTGGGCGCGGACTCCGCCGCTGCCCGGTCTGCCGCGTCGAGCCACTCGGCGAGCGCGGCGATGGTGATGACGGGCACGCCGGCGCGTGCCCCGAGTCCGAGGAGTCCCGGCAGACGCATCATGCCGCCGTCCTCGTCGACGATCTCGCAGATCGCCGCGGCGGGTCGGAGCCCTGCGGCGGTGACCAGGTCGATCGCGGCTTCGGTGTGGCCCGCACGCTCGCGGACTCCGCCCGGACGGGCACGCAGGGGCACGACGTGTCCGGGCCGGTGCAGGTCGTCGCGCACGGACGCCGGGTCGGCGAGGACCCGCAACGTGTGCGCTCGGTCGTGGGCGCTGATGCCGGTGGTGACCCCGACGGCGGCGTCGACGGTCACGGTGTAGGCCGTCCCGCGGACGTCCTCGTTGTGGGCGACCATCGGCGGGAGGTCGAGTGCGTCGGCGATCTCGACGCTCACCGGTGCGCAGATGAACCCCGACGAGTGCGCCACGGTCCAGGCGATCCACTCGGGGGTGGCGAGTTCGGCGGAGAGGATGACGTCGCCCTCGTTCTCGCGGTCCTCGTCGTCGGCGACGATCACCGGGCGGCCGGCGGCGATGGCGGCGATGGCTTCGTCGACGTTCGACAACCCGAGCACGCCGGCCCCGCCGGACGGCCCCGCGACACCGGCCCCGGCCCCGGCGACCGCACCGGACCCGGCGGGACGTGCCCCGGCGACCATCACCGCTCCTCCTGGCCGAGCGTGGCACCCTCGAGCGGACGCGCGTCGCCCTCGAGCGGACCCGTGGCACCCTCGAGCGGCCGCACCGCCGCGTCGAGCCGCAGCATCCGCCGGACGTGCCGGGCCAGGACGTCGGTCTCGATGTTCACCCGGTCCCCCGGCACGCGGGCGCCGAGCGTGGTGGCCTCGAGCGTCTCGGGGATGAGGCTCACCTCGAACCAGGCGTCCGCGGCCGGGGTGTCCTCGGAGGACACGGCGCTGACCGTCAGCGAGACGCCGTCGATCGCGATCGAGCCCTTGTCGACGACCAGGGGGCTGAGGTCCGGCGCGAGCGAGAACCGGACGCGCCGCCAGCCGTCGCCGTCCGCGGTCTCGAGCACGGTGGCGGTGCCGTCGACGTGGCCCTGGACGATGTGTCCGCCGAGCCGGTCGCCGACCGAGGCCGCGCGTTCGAGGTTGAGCCGGTCGCCGACCGCGAGCGACCCGTGCGCGCTCATGTCGAGCGTCTGCTTCATGACGAAGGCCGTGAAGGACTCCGGGGTCTGCTCGACGACGGTCAGGCAGACGCCGCTCGTCGCGATGGAGTCGCCGTGCCGGGCGTCCTGCACGACGACGGGCCCGCGGACGGTGAGCGCGACGGAGTCGCCGTGCTGCTCGACGGCGGTGACGGTGCCGAGTTCCTCGATGATGCCGGTGAACACTGGTGTCCTCTCAACGGGACTCCGGGGGCGTTCGACGATCGTCGGCATCGACGGACGGGTCGCACCCACGGATCGTGGGACGTCTCGTCCGCCAGCGCGCCTCCCATCCGGACTTTCACCGTCGGTCCCGGAGTTCCACCGGGTCAACCTCTGCCGGGTTCGCACCCGTCATCAGTTCGTGGACTGTCACCACCGGTTCGGACTTGCACCGACCCCGGAGCGCTTGCGTACCGGGAACGATACCCCACGCAGGTGACGGACACGTTGCGCCGGTTCCGTGGGCGTAACCGGACGTCGCGTGACCGCGCTGCGGGCCAGGAGGCGCGGTGCGGCCGACCCCGCGACCCGCGTCCGCCACCCGGTCCCGCTGGCCGCGGGGCGGACGTGCGCCGCGCCTCCCGAACCGTCCGTCGGTCCGTCTGCTCAGCCGCGCCCGCGCGCCAACGCCACCGCCTGCCGGAGCGACAGGTCCGGCAGGTACGCGCGCACCACCGCGATCCCGATCGCCGGCAGCGCGACCGGGTCCGGGTAGGCGAGCACCAGCGGGTGCAGCTCGGGGCCGAACTTCTGCTTGAACCGCAGCAGCGACCGGAACCCGTAGACCGGCTCGAGGACCCCGCCGACCAGGTCCAGCAGGCTCTGCACGCCGTCGTTCGCCTGCGGGCCCTCGGCGGCCTGCGCGAGCGGGGCCGCGGACAGGCTGAGTCGCTCGACGCCGTCCTCGCGCATCCGGTCGGCCGCACTCGCGACGAGGAACTCCATCACGCCGTTCGGTGCCGCGGGCGTGCGTCGCATGACGTCGAGCGTCCAGGCGACGACCCGGCCGTCCCGGTACCCCGGCAACCAGCTCGTGACCGCGAGCACCGTGCCCTCGGGGTCCTGCGCGACGAGGGTGCGCACCGCGGGGTCGCGCATCTCGTCGACCCCGCCCAGGGTGAACCCCATCTCGGGCAGCTCGCGCTCGGCGACCCACTCCTCGGAGATCGCCTCGATCTGCCGGGTGGTGGACGCGGGCAGCTGCTGCCAGCTCGACCAGGTCGCGGTGAGGCCCTCGCGCGCCGCCTTGTTCACCGAGGTCCGGACGTCCTGCTTCTTCTTCCCGCTCGTCGTCCACGTCCGGGGGTCGAAATCGGCGTCCTCGGCCACCGGGAGCGTCGCCCAGCCCTGCGCGGTGAGCACCCCGGCGGTCTCCGCGCCGATGCCGTAGAAGACCGCCGTCCAGCCGTTGTCGTCGCACCACCGGGCGAACGCGGTCATCGCCGCCGTGCGGGCGTCGGGCCAGCCGAAGGGTCCGCCGACCGTCACCGCGACGCGGCCGTTGCGGCGGAAGGCGACGCCGGCGCGTCCGTCCTCGGCGAACCAGTAGGCGTTGCCCTGCCAGGTCGTCATCCAGCCGAATGCGTCCCCGCCGCCGGCGACGAGCAGGGCGCGGGCGCGCTCGCGGTCGGCGTGTGCAGCGTCGGCGTCGGTGTCGGGTTCGACGGCCCCGGTCGGCCGGACGGCGGCGATCGCCACGACCAGCCAGAGCACCGGTCCGCTCAGCCCGAGCACGAGCCGGAGCGCGTGGTCGAGTGACGGGAGCCGGTCCCAGAAGCTCACCGGTGCGAGCGGACCCAGGGCGGCGAGCGCCAGCCGCAGGGGGTCCTCGACGTGGTGCGCCGAGGACGCGGTTACGACCAGCACCACGACGACGATGCCGACCGCGGCCGCACCGACGGTCACCGCGAAGGCGACGACGCGGCGCCGGCTGGTGAGCACCGTGAAGGACCGCCGCAACACGACGAGGACGACCGCGGTCCCGAGCGGGACGACGATCGACGCGACGATGGACACGTCGGTGACGAACTGGTCCTCGAGGCCGTGCTGCGCGACGACGCGCCCCGGGACGAGGCCGTAGGTGATCGCGGCGGCGATCGCCGTCACCGTGTCGACGACGACCACGAGCCACACCGCGAAGCGACTGCCGCGGAAGAGCCCGAGTCCACCGACGACGAGCACGAGCAGGGGCGCGACGGCGAGCACGAGGGTCCACGGGTCGGTCGCACGGAAGGACAGTAGCCCGCGGAGGCACTCCCCCGCGACCGCGTCCGCACGGCAGCCCCGCACCGGGGTGACGGGGCCCGCGCCGACGACCGCGGCGATCGGTGCGAGGAGCCCCACCCGCGCGCGGGACACCAGCGCGATGACGGGTCCGACGGCGGACACCAGCACCGCGGTGCCGAGCAGCACCCGGATCTCGCGGTGCGAGCTGCGCACCCAGCCCTGCCGCTTCGGCGTGCGGCGCAAGAGTTCGCCGAGCAGCCACCCGGCGGCCGCGGCGAGGACGGCGGACAGGTCGGAGACGTGCCCGGCGTAGAGCAGGAGGGCGGCGACCACGGCGAGGGCGTTCACCCGGATCCGCCGCCGCCACAGCGTCCCCGCGAAGGCGCTGGCGGTGACGACCGTGCCGACGATGGCGGTCCAGGGGTCGAAGCTCGTCGCCCGGCCGAGCACCATCGGCACGGCGCCCTTGCCGTCGAGGTCGACGAGCACGGCGAACGCGGCGATGCCCGTACCGACGACGGTCGTGACCACGAAGGCCAGTGCCGTGCGCCAGGACCCCATGAGCCGCTCCGACGCCCCGACGAGCACGACCACCCCGGCGAGCGTCAGCAGCAGGGCGAGCACGCCGGTCGACGCCGCGAAGACCCGGAACGGACCGAACACGGTCGCGTGCGCTCCGTGCTCCAGCCGGAGCACGAACGCGAGCGTCGAGGTCGCGAGCACGAGCAGGACGATCGCCGTGGTGACCGGGCGGGTGACGACGACCCGGCGGACCGTCGCCACTGCCGATGCGACGCCGCTCACAGCGGTCCGCTCGCGGGGAGCCCGAGGTGGTCGAGCACCGGTGGGAGGCCGTGTGCGAGCACGTAGCGGACGGTGTTCCAGTCGTGCGCCGACCCCGGTGAGACGACCAGCTGCGTGGCGATGCCCTCCCGCTCGGCCGCCGCACGGAGCGTGGCGGTGGACGCCTTGTACGGAGCGTCGTCCCCGCCCACCCCGAACACGACGAGGTGGTCGGCGTACCGGCCGTGGGCGCGCATCTCGGCGACCGGCGTCGCGGCGTCGTAGGTCGAGCGGGAACCGCCGAAGCCGACGGCGATGGTGTGCTGCAGGCTGCCGTTCTTCGGGGCGATCTCGCTCGAGATCGCCAGCGCGGACCCGAAGACGTCGGGGTGGGCGGACGAGAACTGCATCGCGCAGGTGGCCCCCTCGGAGAAGCCGAGCACGCCCCAGCCCGTCGGTGCCGTGGCGACCGCGAGGTGCTTCCGGATCCAGTCGACGGTGTCCGTCATGACGTAGGTCTCGCTGCGCCCGAGCCGCCGGGAGTCCACGCACATCGGGTTGCGGTTCGGGGCGCCGAGCTGGTCCGGGGCGACGACGATCGGGGCGAGGCCGTCGTGCGCTGCTGCATACCGGTCAAGGTAGTGGCCGATGTCGCCGGTCTGGAAGAGGTCGGCCGGTTCGCCGGGTTGCCCGGAGAGTGCGACGAGCACGGGCAGCGCCGGGGCGTTCCGGACCTGCGCGGCCGGCGGGAGCCACACCACGGCCTTCCGGGCGTGGAAGTGCGAGATCGTGCCGGGGATCGTCACGCTGAACGTCTCGCCCTCCTTCGGCATGTCCGCCGGGGCGTGCCAGTCGTGCAGGTCGACGAGCCGCTCGACCGCAGGGTTCCGTTCCGCCAGGGTCCGCGTCTTGTAGGGGTTCGTGGCGATGGCCTGCTCGACGTTCTTGTAGAAGCCGAAGTCGACGTTGATGCCGAGTCCCGCTGCGAGCAGCAGGCTCGCGGCAGCGGCCCCGGCGACCACCCGGCCCGTCCAGCCGCCCTGCACGAGCAGCACGACCAGCAGCAGGATCCCGGCGCACGCCAGGGCGACCCACATCCGGGTCACCGAGGTGAACGCGACACCGAACGCGTCCTGGACGTCGCCGAACCACCAGACGAGCGCCAGGCCGGCGACCGCACCGACGCCGAGGGCGGCGATCCGGACGAGCACGCGGCCGAGCGATCGCGGCCGGGCGAGGAGCGCCCACACGACGAGGACGGCGGCGAGCACGTCGACCGGTACGAGGACGGTCGAGCCCGTGATGGGGATGCGCAGGAGGTCGTGGAGCACGCTCTCATCGTGGCGCTGCCCTGCTGCCGGGTGGCCTCGGAGGCGCTTCTGCTCCGCACAGGTTCGCCATGGTCGGCTCCCAGAGAGCCTTCGGCGTTCGTCCAGCGGACGGCGGACGGCGGACACAGGTCCGGCCGACGGCGGGCACGGGTGCGAGGGGCACCGCGGCGCGGTGCCCCTCGAGCCCGTCGGACGTCAGTGCCGCTTGCGCAGCACCAGGGTCCCGGCTCCGGCGAGGAGCAGCAGCAGGGCGATGCCGGCAGGGACGACCGGCGAGGACGCTCCCGTGTAGGCGAGGGCCGGCTGGCTGCTCGATGCAGCCACCGTGCGGACGGCGGCCTGGACGACCGTCGAGGCACCGGCGGTCGTCGCCACGACCGTCGCGGGCCGGGAGGCGCTGGTCGCCACGGCCGCGCCGGCCCCGGTGGCCGGGGTGGTCACCGAGACGGGCGTGGTGCCGTCGCCAGCGCCGTTCCCGTCGCCGGGGTCGGTGCCGTCACCAGGGGTGGTGCCGTCACCGGGATCCGTGCCGTCACCAGGGGTGGTGCCGTCGCCCGGGTCCGTGCCGTCGCCGGGGTCGGTGCCGTCACCGGGGGTGGTGCCGCCACCGGGCGTCGTCGTCGAGCTGGTGCCGTCGCCGACGATGCCGATCCCGTTGCCGCCGATGGTGATCGGGAGGCTGATCACGGGTGTGATCTGGCTGCCCGAGAGCAGTCCCCCGTCACCCGAGGTGGATCCGCCCGTGGTGGGCGTCGTGGTCCCGGTCGCCGGGGCGGCGGAACCCGTGCTCGTGCCGTCACCGACGAGGCCGATGCCGTTCCCACCGATCGTCACCGGAACCGACACCACCGGCGCGACCTGCGTGCCCGAGGCCGTGCCGTCCGACCCGGAGGTCGAACCACCCGCGGCCGGCGTCGTGGTGCCGGCCGTCGGGGCAGCTGCGCCCGCCGAGGTGCCGTCACCGAGCAGCCCGATGCCGTTGCCCGACACCGTCACCGGGACGGACACCACCGGCGCGACCTGCGTGCCCGAGGCCGTGCCGTCCGACCCCGAGGTCGAACCACCCGCGGCCGGCGTCGTGGTGCCGGCAGCCGGGGCCGTCGACCCCGAGCTGGCACCGTCACCGAGCAGCCCGATGCCGTTCCCCGACACCGTCACCGGCACGGACACCACGGGCGCGACCTGCGTGCCCGAGGCCGTGCCGTCCGACCCGGAGGTCGTCGGCGCCGCCGCCGGAGCAGCAGGCGCCGAGGCAGCGGGCGCCGACGCGGCAGGAGTGGCGGCAGCGGACACGGCGTCGCCGCCGACCGCCACCGCGTTGCCCGTCGCGGAGACCGGCGCGGTCACCGCACCGGCGACCTGGGTCCCCGAGGCGATGCCGTCCGACCCGGAGGTCGTCGGCGCCGCAGCGGGCGCAGCAGCAGGGGCCGCCGGAGCAGCCGAAGCTGCCGGAGCCGGTGCGGATGCCGCGGCAGCGTCGCCACCGACCGCGATCGCGTTGCCCGCGACCTGCACGGGCGCCGCGACGTCGGGCACGACCTGCGTCCCCGAGGCGATGCCGTCGGCACCCGACGTGGACGGTGTCGCGGCCGGAGCCGAGGACGACGGTGCGGCCGGGGCCGCGGGCGCTGCCGGACGGGTGACCGACGACACGGCGTCGCCGAGGACCCCGAGTGCGTTGCCGGTCGCGGACACCGGCGCGTCGATCGACGGTGCCACCTGTGTGCCCGAGGCGGTGCCGTCCGCTCCGGAGGTCGTCGCCGCGTTCGCCGCGACCGCACCCCCGAGCGTCAGACCGCCGACGAAGAGGGCGAACCAGAGCCCTCTCGAGACGTACTTGTTCATGATCGTTGCTCCCTGATCGAGATGAGATGTGGACCGACCGCGATGGCGGCCGGTGGTGCGTGCCTGCCGTGTCGGACAGGCGCACCGATCTCAGTCAGGGGCGACGTCGTGCTCGCCGACGATGGACGCGGGAACGGCGTCATCGGCGACGGTGCCGCGTGACCCCGCGGCGAGGGAGACCTGGTCGTCGGAACCGACGATGCCGACGGCTGCTGCCGACCCGGCGGAACCGGCAGCGCTGCCACCGAGAGCACCGGTGGCGGAGCCGTCCGCGGGGCCGCCGAACGTGACGCCGTGGCCCTCGGGGACGAGGAGTGCCCGGCCGCCGAACGTCGCGTCCTGCACGCCCGGTGCAGCGGCGGCGCTCGCACCTCCGGCGAGCACGGAGGCCCGCACGGTGGCGACGGCGTCCGTCCGCTCCGCAGCGCTGTCCGCCGCCACGGTTGCCGGCGCGACAGCGCTGGCGGCGCCCGGGGACGTGAGCGACGGTGTCGACGCGACCGGGGCAGTGGACGTGCCGCCCACCGGAGCGGTGGGGAGTCCGACGACGGGATCCGTGCCTCCTGGCAGGACACCGCCGACCGTCGGAGGCAGGCCGGTGAGCACGTCCGGCACCGATCCGACGACCGTGCCGACGCCGCCGAGGGTGTCGTCCACCAGCCCGCTGACCGGGTCGGTCACGGTGCCGAGGGTGTCGTCGCCGAGGACCGTGCCGACGACCGGGAGGCCGCCGACCACCTGGTCGAGCGAGTGCACGACGGTGGTCACGGGGCGAGCGTCGGTGAGGATCTGGACGGCGCCGGTGACGGGACGGAGGACGGTCGCGACCGTGCCGGTGACGGGCCTGGAGGCGCTGCTCGCCTCCGCCGGTCCGGCCTGCGGTGCTGCGGGGGTCGCGCTGGTCGCTGCGGGTGCCGCCGCGGGCTGCGCTGCCGGTGCTGCGGGTGCAGCCGGGGCGGGTGCGGCGGGTGCCGGTGTGGACGGTGCCGGAGCGGCGCTCGACGGCTGCGTGTGGGCCGGAGCGGCGCTCGACGGGTGGGTCGGTGCCGGAGCTGCGGGGGCCGGGGCCGCGGGGGCCGCGGGTGCCGGGTGCGCTGCCGGGGCGCTCGGCGTGGGCACGGCCGGGGCTGCCGGAGCGGCGGGGGCGACGGCCTTCCGGACCGGGGCGACGACGCCGTCGACGACGTGCCCGACTCCACCAGCGACGCCCTGGACGGTGTCGCCGAGGCCGTCGACGACCCCGCCGACCAGCCCGCGCTGCTGCGACGGGTGGGTCTGCAGCGTCTGCTGGGCGGGCGCGGGGGCCGCCGCGGCCGGACGAGCGCCGAGCACCAACGAGAGCAGCACGAGGGCAGCGGCGATGCCGACGCCGAACACGACGTACCGGATCATCGCGCGCCAGGGTGCGCGCAACGGCTGGTCCATGCGCTCACCTCCTGATCTCGGCTGCGCACGTAGAGTGGTTGTCCGGCAATGTACGCCGCTCCGTTCCGGAACGCACCCTGTTTCGGAAGAAATCGTCAGGAAAGGCCGGTCTTGGTCTCGATCTTCAACGCCCCGACGCGCAACCTGGACGTCGTCACCCTGCACGAGATCCTGCGACTCCGGCAGGACGTGTTCGTGGTCGAGCAGGCAGCCGCCTACCCGGACATCGACGGGCGCGACCTCGAGCCCGGCACGCTGCAGTTCTGGGCGGGGCAGGGCTCGGTCGACGCCACGCTCCGGCTCCTCCGCGAGGACGACGGCACCGAGCGCATCGGCCGCGTCGCCACCGCGAAGGCCGCCAGGGGGCAGGGGCTGTCGTCGCTGCTGATGGAGGCCGCGATCGCCGAGGCACGCTCCCCGCGCATCGCGATCGACGCCCAAGCGCACCTCGAGCAGTGGTACGCCCGGTTTGGGTTCGTGCGCTCGGGCGAGGACTTCAACGAGGACGGGATCCCCCACCTCCCGATGACCCGCACGCGCTGAGTCAGGCCCGCCAGCGCCGGAGCTCGTCGAACGACCGCCCCTGCTGTGCACGGTCGGCGACGAGCCGTTCGAACACGATGTTCGTCTGCGTCGTCGCCACCGAGGGGTCGCCGCTGAGCTCGTCGGCCACGAAGTCGCGGAGCTGCTCGGTGGACGTGCACGCGATGTGCACGAGGAAGTCCTTGTCGCCGGCCAGGAACGACACGTCCTGCACGACGGGCACCCGGAGCAGCCGCTTCGCGAAGTCGCGGAGCTCGTGGCGCGCTGCGGCGTGCACCCGGACCGAGACCATCGCCTCGATCGCGAAGCCGAGCCGTGCGACGTCCACGTCGGCCCGGTAGCCACGGATGACCCCGGCGTCCTCGAGTGCGCGGACGCGCGTCAGGCACGTCGACGGGGCGATGCCGACCGCAGCGGCGAGGCGGTTGTTCGGGATCCGGGCATCGGCGGCGAGGGTCCAGAGGATCCGCTCGTCGACCTCGTCGAGGCGCGGCGCGGGATCGGGGCGACGGACGTGGCGATCGGACACGGCTCGACGCTACCGCGGCCCGGCGAGGAGCTGCCGCAGGACCCCGGTGAGCGCGTCCGAGACCGCCTGGTGGTCGGCCGACGCGAGCGGCTCGACCTTCGTGGACGTCCGGAGCATGGTCATGCCGAGCACCACCGCCAGGGCGATCTCGGCGCGGAGGAGCAGGTCGTCGGTGACCTCGTCGCGGACCGCCCCGGCGAGTCGTTCGGCGTAGCGGCGCAGTGTCTCGCGGCGGATGGCGTCCGCGCCGTCGTCCCCCGAGGAGCGCAGCAGCAGCATGAGCTGGAGCGAGTCGTCGTCGGTCGGGGACCGGACGGCGTGCTCGATCATGCCGGCGAGGGACCGCTCGAGGTCCGGCACAGGCCGCTCCTCGGCGCTGAGGTCGCGGGCGACGCGGTCGAGACACTCCCGGAAGAGCCCCTCCTTCGACACGAAGTACCGGTTGATCAGGGCGACGTTCACGCCGGCGTCCGCGGCGATGTCGCGCACGGTGGTGGCCCGGTAGCCGTCGAAGGCGAACCGACGTCGCGCGGCCTGCACGAGCAGTCGGCGGGTTGCCTCGGCGTCCTTGCTCATGATCCGAGCGTAGCGGGTCGGGGACTGATGTAAGCAAGTGTTGACATCCGCCTGGAACCGCGTACCCTCGTCAAGTCAGCAACTGTTTACATCCGAGCCTACGGAGCACGATGACCGAGACCATGGAGACCCCGCGGACCGGGTCCCACCCCACCACCGGCGCGCGCCGACCGAACAGCACGGCGATCATCGTCTACCTGTCGCTCGGCGGCCTGTCCTTCGCCGTCCTGCAGTCGCTCGTCGCACCGGCGCTGTCGACCATCGGACAGGACCTCGGCGCCTCCACGAGCGCGACGAGCTGGGTGCTCACGGCGTACCTGCTCTCGGCGTCGGTGCTCACGCCGATCCTCGGCCGGCTCGGGGACATGGTCGGCAAGCGCAAGGTGCTCATCGTCGTCCTGTCGATCCTCCTCGTCGGCGCCATCCTCGCCGCTCTCGCACCGAACCTCGGCACGCTGATCGTCGGTCGCGCGCTCCAGGGCGCCGCCGGCGCCGTGATGCCGCTGTCGATCGGCATCGTCCGCGACGAGCTCCCGAAGGAGAAGGTCAGCGTCACGATCGGCCTGCTGTCGGCGATCTTCGGCATCGGCGCGGGCGTCGGGATCGTCGCCGCGGGCCCGATCGTCGAACACCTCTCGTGGCACTGGCTGTTCTGGCTCCCCGCCGTGCTCGTCGTCATCGCTCTGCTCGGCGCGGTCTTCGGCATGCCCGAGTCCCCGGTCCGGAAGCCCGGTCGCCTGGACATGCTCGGCACCGGTGTGCTCGCGGTCTCCCTGGTCGCGATCCTGCTGGCGATCAGCGAGGGCGAGACCTGGGGTTGGGGCGACGGCAAGACCGTCGGTCTGCTGATCCTCGGCGCGGTCGCACTCGTCGCCTTCGTGCTCGTCGAGCTCCGCGTCGCCGAACCGCTCATCGACGTCCGGCTGTTCGCGGTCCGCGGCGTCTGGACGGCCCACGTGGTCGCGCTCGTCTTCGGTTTCGCGATGTTCGGCACGTTCGTCCTCGTCCCGACGCTCCTCCAGCTCCCGACCGCCCTCGGGTACGGGTTCGGCAAGGACGTGACCGAAGCCGGGCTCTTCCTGCTCCCGACCGTCGTCATGATGATCATCGCCGGGCCGATCGCCGGCATCCTCGTCCGCAAGGTCGGCCCGAAGCCGCCGATGCTGCTCGGTGGGGTCGCCATCGTCGCCGCGTTCCTCATCCCCGCGATCTCGCACGCCGCGATCGCCGAGGTCGTCGTGTCCGGCGTCCTGACGGGCATCGGCATCGGCCTCGCCCTCGCCGCGTGCTCGAACGCGATCATCGAGAGCGTCCCCGCGAACCAGACCGGCGAGGCCATCAGCGCCAACACCGTCGTCCGCACGATCGGCTCCAGCGTCGGCACCGCGGTCATCGCGGCGCTGATCACGTCCCACACCACCGCGCAGGGGCTGCCGACCGACGACGCGTTCACGATCGGGTTCTGGGCGTGCACGGGCGTGGCCGTCCTCGCGGTCCTGGCCGCCGTCGCGGCACCGTCGATCCGGGCACGGCGGGCCGCAGCCGCCGCACGCGGGATCGACGACCTGGACGAGATCGCGTCCTAGCGCACGACGGTGGTCGAGACCCGACCGTCTCCGGAGGCCCGGCCTGCGTCGTCGACGCGAGCCGGGCCTCCAGTCCGTCACCCGCTCGTCCCCGCGGCGGACGCGCCGAAGCCCGTGTTCTTCTCGGCGCGTGACCGTTCCGGTTCGCGATCCCCGGCATCCGCGAACCAGAACGGTCACGCGCCGGACGGAACCTGCTCGTCACCGCCGGTCCTGGGAACCCGCCGAGCATGCGCGTCGGACACGTGACGACTCCCGTCCCCGACGCGTCACCCTGGTGGGTGCGGACGACCGCGCCCGAGGAACAGGAGACACCATGAGCACCGACCACGACGACACCACGACCGGCAAGCCGTCCTTCCGTGACACCGTCACCGCCGGGCTCGTGCAGAAGGCGCTCGAGCCGGTGCTCCGCGCCGTCCGTGACGAGGTCGCATCGGCACGACGCGAGATCGGCGACCGCGTCAGCGGCGCGAAGACGGGCCTCGTGCTCACCGGTGTCGCGGTGGCGTTCGCGCTGACGACCCTCGTCCTGCTCGCCGGGTTCGTGGTGGTGCTGCTCGCGCTCGTCCTCCCGCTCTGGGCCGCGACCGGCATCACGCTCGTCGTGTTCGGCGTCGTCACCGCGGTCCTCGCGGTCGTCGGCATCGCCGGCATCCGTCGGGGTGTGCCGCCGGTGCCGTCCGACACGATCCACGAGGTGCAGGAGCGCGTGGCGAACCGCTGACTACATCGCGAGCGTCATGCCGACGACGGCGACCGTCATCGCGAAGACCTCGCCGCTCCGGACGGCACGCCGGTCCTCTCGCGCCCACTCGTGGCGGAGCAGCCACCCGCTGAACGCGGCGTAGCCGATCACTCCGGCGCCGAGCACCGCGGTCAGGGCGATGCCGTGGCCCGCGTGTCCGTCGGCGATGCCCGTGGCGTGCCCCATCAGGAGCATCCCGGACATCACGACCGCGGACAGCGCCCGGTGGACGTCCATCGGCTCAGCGCGGCGGCCGTCGGCGCGGCGCCGCCGCATGACAGGCAGCGGCGCGAGGAGCAGGAGCACGGTGGCGGCGAGGAGCGTCCACACCGCTCCGGCGTGCACGACGGGCATGAGCATCGCGAGGAGCATCACCGCCGCGGGGACGATCACGCCCGGGCGAGGCCGGTACCGGTCCCCCACGATGCAGCACACCGACGCGAACTGCGGCACGACGAGCATGGCGTCGGCGACGGTCTCGTGCACGGGGTGTCCTCGGGCGGCGGGGTGGTGCGGGTCGGGGTCAGTCCTCGGTGCGGCCAGCGGCCTTCGCGGCACGCTCCTGCTTCACGCGGGCGTTCTCGGCGTGCACCGCGGCCTGCGTCGCGCGCTCGCGGACGAGCCACTCGGGCTTCTGCTCGAGCAGCGTCTTGATCTCCGCCGTGGTGAGCGGTTCGTCGATGCCCGCACGGGTCAGCCCCGAGATCGACACGCCGAGCTTCTGCGCCACGACGGGTCGCGGGTGCGGTCCGTCGCGACGGAGGTCCTCGAGCCAGGTCGGGGGTTCCGTACGGAGTTCGTCGAACGCGGTCCGGCTGATCGGCGCGTCCCGGAAGGTCTCCGGGGCGGCCGCCAGCAGGATGCCGAGCTTCTTCGCGGCCGTCTCGGGCTTCATGGTCTGTTCCTGCGCCATGGACACAAGGGTACGGCCCCTATGCTCGGTTGCATGACCGCGGCACTCACCATCGCCTTCGTGCCGGGGGTGTCCCCCGCGAAGTGGGCCCGCGTCTGGCGCGAGCGCTTCCCCACGACCGAGCTCCGACTCCGCCCGATCGGAGCGGACGAGGTCGACGACGCACTCGCCGGCGAGGCCGACATGGTGTTCGCCCGGGTCCCCGTCTCCGACGCGCACAACGCCATCCCGCTCTGGACCGAGACCGCGGTCGTCGCGATGCCGAAGGACTCCCCGCTCGCGGACCTCGCCGAGGTCGACCTCGCCGCGACCGACGTGCACGTCGTCGACCCCGGCCCGGTCCCGGAGGACGTCGACGCCACGCTCGACCTGGTCGAGGCGAACGTCGGCGTGGCCGTCCTCCCCCAGTCCCTCTTCCGTGCCGCGAGCCGCAAGGAGCTCGTCAGCCGCACGCTCGCGGGCTCGCCCGGCACCCGGATCGTGCTCGTCTGGCGTTCCGAGGACGCCACCGAGACCACCGAGGAGTTCATCGGCGTGGTCCGCGGGCGCACCGCGAACAGTTCGCGGGGCGACCAGGACCAGCCAGGAGGCGCGGCTCCCGACCCGAAGGACGGGTCGCGTCCGGCGAAGGGCGGCGGCAAGGCCGCACCGTCGAACGCGAAGACGGTCGCCAAGCGCGGCGCCACCAAGGGCACCGGTGGCAAGAGCGGCGGCGGGAAGAACTCGACCGGTCGCGGGCGCGTGCAGCGCGGCATGAAGGGCAAGCCGAAGCGCGGGTCGAAGGGCAACCGGTGACGGACACGCACCTCGTCGCGATGCCGGCCGAGCGACTGCCCGGGTGGCTCGACCGAACGATGGCGGAGTACGTCGAGTCACGCATCCGGGCGGGCGAGACGCGGGAGCGTGCCGAGGCGAACAAGCAGCAGTCCCTCGACAAGTGGTTCCCCGACGGCACGCCGCTGCCCGAGCACTTCGTCTGGGACGTCCTCGACGGTGCCGATGCCGTGGTCGGGTACCTCTGGATCGGCCCGTTCGCACCGGGCAGCACCGACTGGTGGGTGTTCGACGTCGAGATCGACGAGCCGCACCGACGCAGGGGGCACGCCCGCCGAGCGCTCGAGCAGGCGCACGAGGTCGCCCGCGCGAACGGCGCCCGGACCATCGGCCTGAACGTGTTCGGGTACAACACGGGTGCGCAGGAGCTCTACGAGCGACTCGGCTACGGCGTCACCGCGACGCAGATGCAGCTCCCGCTCGACTGACTCAGCGCATCACGGCCGCGGCCGCCCGCGCCACCCGGTCACCACGTGCCGCTTCCGTTGCGGCACGCGCCTCGGTCACGATCCGGGTGTCCGCCCGGACGGCCGAACCCGCGTCGAACGGGGGCTGCGGGTCGTACTCGATCTGGAGCTGGATCGCCTCGGCTGCAGGCTGCCCGGCCAGCTCGGCCGCGAGCCAGAGCGCCATGTCGATGCCGGCGCTCACCCCGGCCGCGGTGACGACGGCTCCGTCGTCCACGACTCGGTCGTCGACCGGCTGCGCGCCGAACGCCGCGAGCATCGGCTTCGACGCCCAGTGCGTCGTCGCGCGCTTGCCGGCGAGCAACCCCGCCGCGCCGATGACGAACGCGCCGGTGCACACCGAGGTCACCCACGTGGCGCGCTCGGCCTCGCGCCGGACGAACGCGACCACCGCGGTGTCGAGCATCGCGTCGAAGGCGCCGTCGCCGCCGGGGACGACGAGCACGTCGGCCGGGCTGGCATCACCGATGGTCGTGGTCGGTACGAGCGACAGCCCGCAGTCGCTCGGTACCGGGTCGAGCGTCGCCGCGACGTACTCGACGCGGGCTCCCGGGACGCGGCACAGCACCTGCGCCGGCCCGGTCAGGTCGAGCTGCGTCAGGCCGGGGAACAACAGGAACGCGATCCGGATCTCGGCCGGGTCGTGCTCGGGGGTGCCGGCACCGGGGTCGTCGGACGGCTCGGGCGTCGGCACCTCGGCGTCGAGGGGCACCTCCACCACCTCGGCCTCGACCGGGTGGACGGGGCGGACGCGCGGGTTCTCGGAGCTCATGCCGCGACCCTAGCCCTGCACCGTCGGCACCGTCGGGGTCAGCTCCAGACGCCGGAGGTCCCCCGGCGGTGGCTGCCGACGAGGTGCGTGTCGACGATGCCGAGCGCCTCCATCAGCGCGTACATCGTGGTGGGCCCGACGAAGGCGAAACCCCGCCTCCGGAGCGCCTTCGACAGTGCGACGGACTCGTCCGACTTCGTCGGGACGTCGGCGTACGTGACCGGCTCGGGCGTCGTCGCCGGCCGGAACGACCACACGAAGTCGGCCAGGCCGCCGTCCTCGCGCAGGGCGATCGTGGCGTTCGCGTTGGTGATCGTCGCGAGGATCTTCGCCCGGTTCCGCACGATGCCGGCGTCGGCCATGAGCCGTGCGACGTCGTCCTCGCCGAACGCCGCGACCGTGTCGGCGTCGAAGTCCGCGAACGCTGCCCGGAACGCCGGACGCTTCGCGAGGATCGTCCGCCACGACAGCCCGGACTGGAACGCCTCGAGCGACAGGCGTTCGAACACTCCGCGCTCGTCGCGCACGGGCATGCCCCACTCGGTGTCGTAGTAGTCGCGCAACAGCTCGTCACTCGATGCCCACACGGGCCGGGCGAGGCCGTCGTCTCCCACGACGAGGTCGGACGGGGCAGCGGCGACGGGCTCGGAGCTCATGGCACCATCCTGGCCGTCGCCGCCGACACCCACCGCCGACACCCGTCGTCGCTCACTCGGCGGGCGGACCGTCCTGCGCTGCCTGCGGGTCCATCCACACGTACTCCCAGCGGTGCCCGTCGGGGTCGACGAAGCTCCGCTGGTACATGAACCCGAGGTCCATCTCGGGGCGGTCCTCGGAGCCACCGGCGGCGACCGCTGCGTCGACGATCCGGTGCACCTCGTCCTTGGAGTCGGCGCTGAGCGAGTTGATGACCTCGATCGTGTCGGCGTCGGCGATGGTCTTCGTGGTGAACTCCGCGAACTTGGCGTGGGTGAGCACCATGACGTAGATCGTGTCGCTCACCACGACGCACGCCGCGGTGTCGTCGCTGAACGCCGGGTTGATCGAGTAGCCGAGGGCCTCGTAGAACTCCTTCGAGCGCTCGAGGTCGGCGACGGGCAGGTTGATGAAGACCATCGTGTCCATGGGGAGGATCCTTTCGTCGTGCTCAACCTGGCGCGCCCGGAGTCGGAGCGCAACCGTTTCATCGGCGAAGCAACCGGTACGCAATATACTGGATCGATGCACCGCGCGTACGTCGACGAGTCCGAGCCCGGCGGCGGTCGCGACCACACCGCGTACGTGATGGCCGCGGTGGTCGTGCACGACCGGGAGCGCGACGACGTCCGCGCCGGGATCCGAGCCGCGACGCCCCGTCGGATGCGCAAGCTGCACTGGTACGAAGCGCTGCACGCGCAGCGGATCTCGTGGCTCGAACTCCTCCGTCGTGCGGTCGCGGTCGTCGTCGTCCGCTACGACGGGGCGGCCGCGCGCGTCGAACGCCGACGGCGCCACTGTCCCGAACGCCTGGTGTGGGAACTCGAACAACGCGGCGTCGGGGAGATCGTCATCGAGTCCCGCGGACGGACCCACGACGACGCCGACCGATCGATGTTCGATGCGCTCCGACGTCGAGGGGTCGGGCGCTCGGTCCGCCACGAGCACGTGCGCCCGGACGACGAGCCGCTGGTCGCGCTGGCCGACCTGGCGTGCGGCGCACAAGTCGCCGCACTCGACCACGAGTTCGACGGATCGGTCGTCCGTGTGCCGTGACCCGAGCCGGACAGCGCAACACCCCGGTCCCGCGCTGGCTGCAGGATGCTCCGGGGCTCACTTCCGACCGAGCAGCACGCGGTCGACATATCAATACTAGGACCGCCGCCGAACTGCCGTCAACCGGCACCGAGACGGACGGGAGGCGCGGTGCCAGCCGGCACCGCGCCTCCCGTCCGTCGGTCTGTTCAGCTGGTCACGCGAGCTCGCGGCCCTCGCCGGCCGCCTTCTGGTGCTCCTCGGCCTCGGCCTGGCCGATGATGTCCTCCGCCGGGACGGGGTTCAGCCGGTCCCAGAGGAAGAAGAGCAGCCCGCTGACGAGCATCGACAGCCCGACCCACAGGTTGATGTGGATGCCACCGGTCTTCTCGGGGTCGGTGTTCCAGTGCACGATACCGACGATGGTCACGATGACGCCGTACAGGACGAACAGGCCACCGAGGATGCGACGCAGGTCGAGTCGGCGGGTGGAGCGGACGAGGGCGGCCTTCTGCTCCTCGGTCATGGCGGTGTTGGTGTCGCTCATGGGAGATCTCCTTCGCGGGTCTTCGCGGGCCTAGAGGAACGGGAGGTACAGGACGACGCACAGGATCAGTGCGACGGTGCCGAGCAGCGCCGGGGAGCGGTACCAGGCGATGTCGGTCGCGACGGAGTCGCTGTGCAGGTCGATCTTGCCGACGCCGTACACCAGCCCGCCGAGCTCCTTCTCGTCCTTCGGCTTCGTGACCATCGACACGACGAACCCGACGACGAGCACGGTGACGAACGAGATGATCGCGCCGTAGAGGGTCTCGGCGGTCGCGGTGGCGAAGAGGTCCGGGTTGACGAGGTACGCGATCCACGTGATCGTCGGCGTCACGATGCCGAGGATGTAGCCCCACAGCGCACCGGCTGTGGTCATCCGCTTCCAGAGCAGCCCGAGGATGAACACGGCGAACAGCGGCGCGTTGAAGAACGAGAACAGCGTCTGCATGTACGTCATGATGTTCGACGCCTGCGCGGCGATGAACGCGGTCGCGATGCCGACGAGCACGCCGACGACGGTGACCCAGCGCCCGGTCTTCAGGTAGTGCACGTCAGGCATGTTCGGCTTGATGTAGCGCTGCCAGATGTCGTACGTGAAGACGGTGTTGAACGACGAGACGTTCGCCGCCATACCCGCCATGAACGAGGCGAGGAGACCCGTGACCGCGACGCCGAGCACACCGGTCGGCAGGTACATCTGGATGAGCTTCGGGATCGCGTCGTTGTAGTCGAGGGCACCCGAGGCGAACTGGTTGCCCACGACGGCCGCGGCGATGAGGCCGGGGATGACGACGATCGCGGGGATGAAGAGCTTCGGGATCGCGGCGATGAGCGGGGTGCGGCGGGCGGCGGACATGTTCTTCGCCGAGAACGCGCGCTGCACCTCGGTGAAGTTCGTCGTCCAGTAGCCGAAGCCGAGGACGAACCCGAGGCCGAGCACGATCGCGAGCCAGTTCGCACCGATCGGGTTCGTGACGTCGCCGAAGCCGGTGCCGGCCCACGCCTGCAGGTGCTGCACGCCCTGGGTCTCGGTGATCGCCTTGCTGAGGCCGTCCCAGCCGCCGACGCGGTGCAGACCGACGATCGTCAGCGGGATGAGGCCGGCGATGATCACGAAGAACTGCATGACCTCGTTGTAGATCGCGCTGGAGAGCCCGCCGAGGGTGATGTAGACGAGCACGAAGCCCGCGGACACGATGATCGCGAGCCACTCCGGCCAGCCGAGCATCGCCTCGATGACGATGGCCATGGCGTAGAGGTTGATGCCGGCGATGAGTACGTTCGACACCGCGAACGCGATCGAGTTCACCAGGTGCGGGGCCTTGCCGAAGCGGCGGAGCATGAACTCCGGCACGCTGCGGACCTTGGACCCGTAGTAGAAGGGCATCATCACGAGCCCGAGGAATACCATGGCCGGCACGGCACCGACCAGGTAGTAGTGCAGGGTCGCCATGCCGATCTGGGCACCGTTGGCGGCCATGCCGAGGATCTCGGTCGCGCCGAGGTTCGCGGACACGAACGCGAGGCCCGTGATCCACGCGGGCATCGAGCGGCCCGACAGGAAGAAGTCCATGCTCGTCCGGACCTGCTTCCGGGCGGTGAAACCGATCCCGATGACGACCGCGAAGTACACGATGATCATCAGGTAGTCGACCCAGCCCAGATCGAGCCGGATCCCGTTGTTCGCTGCAGCGAGAACCATTCAAACTCCACGTCAGTGTGTTGCGATCGACAACTCCGCCGACCCGGACGGGAACGTTACACCGAATTGTGACCGTTCACATAGCCGAGGTATGCATCGCACCCGCAATGAGACTGCGGGCGCTCGGTAGGCTCCTGGCATGACCGAGCAGCCGCGCATCCTCGTCCTCAACGGCCCGAACCTCGACATCCTCGGACGGCGCGACCCGGACCAGTACGGCACGGTGACGCTCGCTGAGATCGAGGCGATCGTGCACACCGAGGCCGCGGTGCACGAGCTCGAGGCGGACTTCCGGCAGACGAACCGCGAGGGCGAGCTCGTCGAGTGGCTGCACGAGGCACTCGACGACTTCGTGGGCGTGGTGATCAACCCCGCCGCCTACGCGCACACCTCGGTCGCACTGCACGATGCGGTCGAGGCACTGTCGGTGCCGGTCGTCGAGGTGCACCTCTCGAACACGTGGAAGCGGGAGCCGTTCCGGCACGTCGACCACGTCGCGACGGCCGCGACGGCCGTCATCGCCGGCGCCGGTGCGGACGGCTACCGCCTGGCGGTCGCGCACGTCGCGTCCCTGCTCGGCTGAGTCGGGTCCAGGAGGCGCGGGTCGGGCCCGCACCGCGCCTCCCGTCCCACGCGCGGTCTCGTCCAACCCACGGGGCGGGTCAGAAGTCGGCGGGGCGCCGGACCTCGGTGGTGGCAGCGGTGGCGAAGCCCCCGCGGATGATCGGGAGCGCCCGCTGCACGGCCTGGTCGATCCGGAGCTCGAGGTCGACGTTCGCGATGTCGTAGCCGCCCTCGCGCTTGGCGAAGTCCCGCTCGTTGCCGAAGACGCCGATCGGCAGCGTCGTCGACTGGAAGAAGCCGAACAGGGGCCGCATCTGGTGCTCGACGAGCAGGGCGTGCCGATCGCTCCCGCCGGTCGCGGTGAGCAGCACCGGGGTGTCGACGAGGTCGTACTGCCCGATCCAGTCGAAGAAGAGCTTGAACGCACCGGAGTACGCGGCACGGAACGCCGGGCTGCCGACGACGAGGACGTCCGCCGCCTCGACCGTCTCGAGCGCGCGTCGCGTGCGGTCCGACATCGCCTCGCGGGACGGTGCCGCGCCGAGGTCGGCGAGCAGTGGCCCGATCTCGACGGTCTCGGTGCGGGCGTCGTCGATCTCCTGCCCGAGGCGCGCCACCGTCGCAGCCACCAGGGTGGACGTCCGCGAGGGGTCCGAGGGGCTGCCACTGACGCCGACGACGAGTTCTTCGCTCATGTGCTCGATGCTCACACGCCTGGACTCCCGGCGGTCGGCGTGTGACGGCATGTGTCGGGTTCCAGCGCCACCGCGTACCGTCCGCGCCATGCAGACGTTCTTGCCGTACCCGGACTTCCGCGCCTCGGCCGAGGCGCTCGACGACCGGCGGCTCGGCAAGCAACGGGTCGAGACGCTGCAGGTGATGCGGGCACTGACGCTGCCGGACTACGGCTGGCAGCACCACCCCGTCGTGGCGATGTGGCGTGGGTACCGTCCGGCCCTGATGGCGTACCAGCAGGCCACGTGCCGCGCGTGGACCGACCGCGGGTACGCCGACACCTGTCTGGAGAAAACGCTCGCGGACCTCGCGCTCGTCCCCGAGGACCTCGACGCGTACGAGCGGGCCGACTACCCGGTGCCGTCGTGGAACGCGGACCCCGCCGTACACCGCTCGCACCGGTCGAAGCTCGTGCAGAAGGCGCCGGAGCACTACCGGCCGCTGTTCCCCGACGTACCGGACGACCTCGACTACGTCTGGCCGGGGACGGTCGCGCCGGTGCCGCGCTGACGACGCGTCCTCCTCGTCGCCTCAGGCGATCGGGGTCCAGCGACCGCCGTCACGGCGGGTGACCGCGACGGACCGCACCTCGGCCGTCGCTCGCAGCCCGGTGACCGCGTGCTCGGCGACGGCTCCGGCCACGTCGTCCGACGGCGACTCGAACCGGACCACTGCGCACGGGACACCGCCCAGCAGACGGACGTCCCGCGCCTCGACCACCACGAGCTCGGCGACGAGCCGGGCGGCCTCGGGGAGCACGGCGTCCGGGGCGGTGCCGGGTGCGAGCGCTCCGACGGCGAGGGTCACACGGTAGGAGGGCACGGTCCCACGCTAGTGCGAGCGCCCGGGCTCGTGGGCGCGGAGCAGCGCACCGTGACCCGCCGTGGGCACAGGGGGTTCGGGCATCGCACAGGGGAAGCGACGCCCGCGCCCACGACGGGTCACAGGTGCTGCGGAGCACGACGGATCAGGGGGTGTCGTGCCCCGCGCCGGACGCAGGTCAGGGAACCTGGTCCGGCTCGTCGCACCGGCGAGTCCGCAGGGGTCGGACTCGACGGTGCTGGTCCTCAAGGGTGTTCGGTGTCCTCTCGGTACCGGTCCGTCTCGGTCGGTGCGGGCATCGACCGTCGGGCCGCGGCGGGCCGGACCATGGGGAGCAGGGCACTCCCGATGGTCGCCAGTGCTCCGACGACGGCGATGAGCCCGAGCGGGGCGGTGCCGAGGTCGTGCTGCGCGGCCAGGACGAGCGCGAGGACGGTCGCGGGTGCGGGGAGGAGCTGGACCGCCCGGAAGTGGTCCTCCTGCCGGACCCGAGTCGTCATCGCGTTTGCCATGTGAACACTCTGGCGCACTTCGCAGGTCCGCAAAAGGGGGGACACGACCCCACTCATGGAGTAGAACGTCTAGTACACCCTCGTCGGGTGTCAGGCGAGGGCGCGGACGGTCGCGACGGCTGCGGCGACGGCATCGACGACCACCGGGACGTCCGCCGCGGTCAGGCCGGCGTCGAACGTCAGACGCAGCGCCGTCCGGGCGACCTCGTCGGACAGGCCGAGCGCCGTGAGCACGTGCGAGGCCTCGGTGCTGCCGGCAGCGCAGGCGCTTCCGGACGACGACACGACGTCGCGCTCCTCGAGCTCGAGCAGGACCGTCTCGCCGTTCACCCCGGGGAAGCAGAACGACACGTGGCCGGGCAGCCGCGACGTCCGCGACCCGGTGACGAACGCCCCGGGCACCGACCGGAGCACCCCGTCGAGCACGGCGTCCCGGGTGGCGGTCGCGGTCCGGGCCGCGTCGTCCCGGCCCGCGGCGACGAGCGCGAAGGCCGTGGCGACGCCGACGGCACCCGCGACGTCCTCGGTGCCGGAGCGTCTCCCCCGCTCCTGTCCCCCACCGTGCAGCAGTGGTTCGAGCGCCACGCCGGACCGGACGGCGAGCACGCCGGTGCCCTTCGGTGCGCCGAGCTTGTGCCCGGACACCGACACCGCGTCGGCGCCGAGCACGTCGAGTCCGACCGGGAGCCACGGCGCCGACTGGACGGCGTCGGTGTGGAACCGGGCCCCGACGGCGTGGGCGACCGCGGCGAGCGCCGGCACGTCCTGCACCGTCCCGATCTCGTTGTCGGCGTGTGCGATCGAGACGAGGGTGGTGTCGGGGCGGAGCGCTGCCGCGAGGACGTCCGGATCGACGACCCCGTCGCGGTCGACCGGCAGGACCGTGACGTCGAACCCGTGGAACCGTTCGAGGTACCGGCAGCTCTCGAGCACCGCCTCGTGTTCGATCGCGCTGGTGACGACGTGGCGACCGCGGGGAGACGCCAGGGCGATGCCCTTCACCGCGGTGTTCGCACCCTCGGTCCCGCCGGTGGTGAACACCACCTCGGCCGGGCGGCACCCGAGGACCGCGGCGACGGTGGCGCGGGCGTCGGCGAGGCCCCGGGCTGCGGCGTCGCCGACCCCGTGCGTGGAGGACGGGTTGCCGAAGGTCCCGGTGAGGTACGGCCACATCGCCTCGAGCACCTCGCGGCGCACGGGCGTCGTGGCCGCGCGGTCCAGGTAGAACACGTCAGACGCCGGCGCCGACGGCCACGTCGACGTCGAGCCCGAGGTCGAGTGCCCGCGCCGAGTGGGTGAGCGCCCCGACGGAGATCACGTCGACCCCGGTGGCGGCGATCGCGGCGACGGTGTCGAGGGACACCCCGCCGGAGGCCTCGACGAGGGCTCGCCCGGCGACGACCTGGATCCCGGCCTCGAGCTGGTCGGTGGTGAAGTTGTCGAGCATGATCGTGTCGACGCCGGCCGCCACGACGGGCTCGATCTGGTCGATGCGGTCCACCTCGACCTCGAGGTGGACCGTGTGCCCGAGCCGCTCGCGCGCCGCGACGATCGCGTCCCCGATGCCGATCCCGCCGGCGAGGAGCACGGCGAGGTGGTTGTCCTTCGCGAGCACGGCGTCGGACAGCGAGGTCCGGTGGTTGTGCCCGCCGCCGCACCGCACGGCGTACCGCTCCAGGGCTCGCAGACCGGGCGTGGTCTTGCGGGTGTCGACGATCCGGGCACGGGTGCCGGCGACGGCCGCCACGTAGGTCGCGGTCGCCGTGGCGATGCCGGACATCCGCTGGGCGAGGTTCAGTGCGACCCGCTCGGCACGGAGGACCGACCGGGCGGGACCGCTCACGGTCGCGAGGACGTCGCCCGCGGTGAACCGGCTGCCGTCCGGCACGTGCAGGACCGCGTCGATCGTCGGGTCGACCGCGTGCATCACGGCGACGAACACGTCGCCCCCGCTGAGGACGCCGGGCTCGCGCGCCGCCAGGGTCGCGGTCGCCGTGGCGTCTGCGGGGATGAGCGTCTCGCTCGTGACGTCGCCCCAGGGGGCGTCCTCCTCGAGCGCGGTGTCGATGACGCGTCGGAGGGCGTGCGGGGGGATCGTTCCGGGGTCGACGGTCATGCGGGTACCTCCTGCGGGACGGCGGTGTGCTGGGCGACCCACGCGGTCGACGCGGGGGCTGCTGGATCGGTGTCGGGGTGGTCGGTGCGGGCGTGGGCCCCACGGGACTCGGTCCGGGCCTCGGCGGCGAGCACCGTGACCCGGGCGAGGTCGAGCAGTGCCCGGTCCTCGAGGTCACGGACGCCGGTCGGCTCGGGCGCGACGAGGGCGGCCAGGTCGCGTCGTGCGCTCGCGAGACCGCTCGCGTCGCGGAGGAGCCCGACCCGGTCCGTCATGACGGACTGGACCGCCTGGCGGACGTCGGCGGCGTCGGTGGGTCGAGCCGCGCCTCCTGGGAGCAGGGGACGGGAGGCGCGGATCACGTCGGTCGCACTCGGCACGCTGGTGACGGGGAGACCCGCGTCGCCGCGCAGGCGGAGTCTGCCGGGTCGCGGCACGTCGAGCGCGTCCGCTGCGCGGACCGCGAAGACGAGTCCTTCCAGCAGCGAGTTCGACGCGAGCCGGTTGGCGCCGTGGACGCCCGTGCAGGCGACCTCGCCGATCGCGAGGAGGCCGGGCAGGCTCGTCCGTCCCTCGGCGTCGGTGGCGGCCCCGCCCATCGAGTAGTGCGCGGCCGGGGAGACGGGGACGCCCTCGCGGGTCCAGTCGAAGCCGGCGGACCGGGTGGCGCGGGTGAGCCCGGGGAAGCGCCGGACGAGGAAGGCGGGGTCGAGGCCGGTCGCGTCGAGGAGCACGGGCTCTCCGTCCTGCTCCCGGACGGCGGCCGCGATGCCCCGGGCGACGACGTCGCGGGGGGCGAGCTCGGCGTCGGGGTGGACGTCCACCATGAAGCGGTGCCCGCGTGCGTCACGGAGCACCGCTCCCTCGCCGCGGACCGCCTCGGAGACGAGCCCGCCGCCGGGGACCGCGAGGCGGGTCGGGTGGAACTGCACGAACTCCAGGTCGGCCAGCACGGCACCGGCACGCCAGGCGGCTGCCTGCCCGTCGCCCGTCGCGACGAGCGGGTTGGTGGTCTCGCGGAACAGGTGTCCGGCGCCACCGGACGCGAGCACGACGGCGTCCGCGTCGATCCGCCGGGGCTCGCCGAGGAGGTCGAGGACGTCGACCCCGACGACCGAGCCGTCCCGGACCACGAGGTCGACGAGGCAGGTCCGTTCGAGGATCGTGACGTGCCGGCGGTGCAGGGCGGCGATGAGGGTGCGCTCGATGGCGGCCCCGGTCGCGTCGCCGTCCGCGTGGACGACGCGCCACCGGCCGTGCGCTGCCTCGCGCCCGCGGGCCAGGTCGTCGCCGTACCGGTCGAGGCTCGTCGGGTCGGTGGTGCGGTCGAAGGGGACGCCGAGCGACAGCAGGTCCCGCACCCGCGCAGGGCCGTCGGTGCAGAGCACCTCGACGGCGCGGGCGTCGGCGCTGCCCGCTGCCGCCACGTGGGTGTCCGCCTGGTGGAGCGAGGCGGAGTCATCGGCGCCGAGCGCGACGGCGACGCCTCCCTGCGCGTACGCCGTCGCGCCGTCGGCGAGCGCGCCCTTCGTCACCAGGGTGACGTCGTGACGGGCACTCGCGCGGATCGCTGCGGTGAGTCCGGCGATGCCGGAGCCGACGATGACGACGTGCACGGTCAGACCGTGGGTCGGGCGGCGAGCATGCGCTCGAGTGCGACCTTGGCGTCGGCCTGGACGTCCGCCGGCACGACGATCTCGTTGAGGACCTCGCCGCGCACGAGCGCCTCGAGGACCCAGGCGAGGTAGCCGGGGTGGACGCGGTACATCGTCGAGCAGGGGCACACCACGGGGTCGAGGCAGAAGATCGTGTGCTGCGGGTACTCGGCGGCGAGCCGGTTCACCATGTTGATCTCGGTGCCGATCGCGAACGTGGTCGGTTCGGTGGCGGCTGCGACGGTCTTCCGGATGAGGTCGGTGCTGCCGGCGTGGTCGGCGGCGTCGACGACGGCCATCGGGCACTCGGGGTGCACGATGACCTGCACGCCGGGGTGCTCGCGACGGGCCTGGTCGATCTGGTCGACGGTGAAGCGGCGGTGCACCGAGCAGAAGCCGTGCCAGAGGACGACCCTGGCGTCCTGCAGGGTCTGCTCGTCGTTGCCACCGAGGGGCTTCCGCGGGTTCCACATCGGCATGAGGTCGGTGCTGATGCCCATCGCCTTGGCGGTGTTCCGGCCGAGGTGCTGGTCGGGGAAGAAGAGCACGCGCTGCCCCCGCTCGAACGCCCACTCGAGGACGGTCGCGGCGTTCGACGACGTGCACACGATGCCGCCGTGCCGCCCGCAGAACGCCTTGAGGTCGGCGGCGGAGTTCATGTACGTGACGGGGATGACCGGCACGCGGCCGTCGGCGTCGGGCTCGGTGCCGTAGACCTGCTCGAGCTCGGCCCACGCCGCCTCGACGCTGTCGATGTCGGCCATGTCGGCCATCGAGCAGCCCGCGGCGAGGTTCGGCAGGATCACGCGCTGGTCGTCGCGGGCGAGGATGTCCGCGGTCTCGGCCATGAAGTGCACGCCGCAGAACACGATGGCCTCGGCGTCGGGCTTCGTCAGCGCGGCGTTCGCGAGCTGGAACGAGTCGCCGAGGAAGTCCGCGTGCCGCACGACCTCGTCGCGCTGGTAGAAGTGTCCGAGGACCACGACGCGGTCGCCGAGGGTGGCCTTCGCCCGCTCGATGCGTTCGTGCAGCTCGTCGTCCGGGGCGTTCCGGTACTCGTCCGGGATGACGCCCTGCCGGGGCGCCGAGGTCGGGATGACGTCCGACATCGACGAGCCGGGGCCGTAGCCGGGCCGGGAGTCGAAGTCCCACGTCGGCATCGCCAGGTCGGGCGTGCAGGTGCTGCCGGCGGCCTGACCGTTGGAGATCAGTTCGATGGTGGTGGCGATGGACACGGGTGTTCCTTCGGTTCTACGGCTTCTTGCCCTGCTGCAGCGGACCGTTGTCCGCGTAGGCCAGGTCGGGGTTCGAGCGGTACAGCCGGGCCGGACGGTGCCGGTCCCCGCTCGTGGTCTCGTCCGTCGGCAGGATCGCGTCGGTCTTCTCGACCTGGCGACGGAAGTTCGCGGGGTCGAGCGCACGCCCGAGCACCGCCTCGTACACCCCGCGGAGTTCGGCGAGGGTGAACCGGTCCCCCAGGAACGCCTGGGCGATCCGGGAGTACGACATCTTGTTGCGGAGCCGCCAGAGCGCGTACGCGACGATCCGGTCGTGGTCGAAGGCGAGCGGCGGGTGTTCGTCGGCGAGGAACCACCGCACGTTCCAGTCGTCGGGGACCGAACTCGCCTCGTCCGGGTGGACGAGTGCCCAGTACACGATCGACACGACGCGGCTCGGCGAGCGGTCGACGTCACCGAAGGCGTAGAGCTGCTCGAGGTAGCGCGGCTGCACGTTGGTGGTCTCGCGGAGGCGGGCCGCGGCGGAGTCCTCGAGCCCCTCGTCCGGCCGCACCCAACCGCCCGGGAGCGCCCACGCCCCCTCGTACGGTTCGGCCACCCGACGCACGAGCGGCATCCACAGCGCCGGTGCCCCGGTGTCCGGGTGCGGGCGCAGCGCCACGATCACGGTGGAGACCGCGACGCGGATGGGGAGCTCGGGAGTAAGTGTCATGATGACTCGAAGTGTTCGGGTTGGGATGACACTATCACCGGGTTTCACGAGACGGAAACAGCGTCGAAAACTCCTGGTCGGACCGCACGCCTACATTGAGCCGCATGACTACGGTGACGAGGATGCACGCCGTCGTGTCGGGGACGGTCCAGGGGGTCGGTTTCCGGTACTGGACCGCACGGAAGGCCGACGGGCTCGAACTCGCCGGGTACGCCCGGAACCTGTTCGACGGCACGGTGGAGGTCGAGGCCGAGGGTCCGGCCCCCGCGGTCGACGCCCTGATGACGTTCATCCGGACCGGCCCGCCGTCCGCCGAGGTCACCGGCGTGACCTGCCGCGCGGTGGTGCCGCACGGCGACGTCGACGGCTTCGCGATCCTGCACTGACCCGGTCGCCGCCCGACGTCGACGGATGTCGGACCGAAGCGGAATAATCGAATCCACTCAGGCGGTTGCCCTGTCTGCGCCCATGGCGCCCCCTCGTTCCACCAGTCGTGATCCACCAGGAGCCCCGCATGACCCAGGCCGTCGATTCCGCACCCCGCACCGGGAGCGTCGCGCAGCCCTCCGCCGGCGAGACCCGACTCGTGATCGGGCTGCTGCTCGTCTCGGCGTTCGTCGTCATCCTCAACGAGACGATCATGGGTGTCGCGCTCCCGCGGCTCATGGACGACCTCGACATCAGCGCCGCGACCGGGCAGTGGCTCACCACGGGCTTCCTGCTCACCATGGCGGTCGTCATCCCGATCACCGGGTTCCTGCTCCAGCGCTTCAACACCCGGCCGGTGTTCGTCTGGGCGATGAGCCTGTTCTCGGCCGGCACCCTGATCGCGCTGCTCGCGCCCGGGTTCTCGATGCTGCTGCTCGGGCGCATCGTGCAGGCCAGCGGGACGGCGATCATGATGCCGCTGCTCATGACGACGGTCCTCACGCTCATCGAACCGGCGCACCGCGGCCGTGTGATGGGCAACATCTCGATCGTCATCTCCGTCGCCCCGGCGATCGGTCCGACCATCTCCGGGCTCATCCTCAACGCCTTCTCGTGGCGCTGGCTCTTCGGCTTCGTGCTGCCCATCGCCATCGCCGCGCTGATCCTCGGCATGGTCAAGGTCCGCAACGTGTCGACGCCCCGCAAGGCCCCGCTCGACGTGCTCTCGGTCGTGCTGTCCGCCTTCGCGTTCGGCGGCATCGTCTACGGCCTCTCGAGCATCGGCGAGGCCGGCACCACCGGGCCGCTCGTGCCGATCGTCTCCCTCGTCGTCGGCGCCCTCGCCCTCGCCCTGTTCGTGTTCCGGCAGACCCGGCTGCAGCGTGCGGACCGCGCCCTGCTCGACCTCCGCACCTTCCAGACGAAGGGCTTCACCGTCCCGATCGTCGCGATGGGCCTGAGCTTCATGGCGATGTTCGGCACGCTGATCCTGCTGCCGATCTACCTCGAGCGGGTCCTCGGGCTCGACGTCCTGAACGTCGGCCTGCTCCTGCTGCCCGGCGGCCTCATCATGGGTCTGCTGTCCCCGATCGTCGGTCGCGTCTACGACCGCCGTGGTCCGCGGGTGCTGCTCATCCCGGGCTCGATCATCGTCAGCGCCGTCCTCTGGGCGCTCTCGACCGTCGGCGTCGACACCAGCGTGTGGTTCGTCCTCGGCGCCCACGTCGTCCTGAGCATCGGGCTCGCCCTCACCTTCACGCCGCTGTTCACCGCGGCACTCGGCGGGCTGCCCCCGAAGCTCTACTCGCACGGCAGCGCGGTCCTCGGCACGGCGCAGCAGCTGGCCGGAGCCGCCGGCACGGCGCTGTTCGTCACGCTCCTCACCATCGGTGCCTCGGGTGCGGCGGCCGGCAGCGGCGCCGCGGGCCTCGCCGAGGCCACGGCCTCCGGCGTGCGGACGGCGTTCCTCGTCGGCGCGGTGATCTCGCTGTTCGGGATCGTGATGTGCTCCCTCGTGCGTCGCCCGGCGACCCCGGACGGTGCCCCCGCACCGTCGATGCACTGACGGGAACCGCACGCGCCGGGGTGCGCGTGGCATCGTGGGCGTCATGCGGTCGACGACGAGCGAGCTGAACTGGTCCGGCACGGTCACCTACACGGCCGAACGGGTCCTCCGCCCGACGTCGATCGACGAGGCCGCCGAGATCGTCGCCCGGTCGCCCCGGGTGCACGGCCTCGGCACCCGGCACTCGTTCAACGACGCCCCGGACGCCCCCGGCGTGCTGCTCGACCTCACCGGGATCCCGACCGACCTCGCCGTCGACGCCGAGCGACGGACGGTCACGATGGGCGCCGGCACCCGCTACGGCGTCGTCGCGCCCGAGATCGACCGCGCCGGGTTCGCGCTGCACAACACGGGGTCGCTCCCCCACATCTCGATCGCCGGCGCGATCGCGACCGGCACGCACGGTTCCGGCACCGCACTCGGGTCGCTGAGCACCGCGGTCCGGTCGTTCGAGGTGCTCGGGCCCGACGGGTCCGCAAGGACCATCGCCCGCGACGACCCGGCGTTCGACGGCGCCGTGCTCCACCTCGGCCTGCTCGGCGTCCTCACCCGGGTCACGCTCGACGTCCAGCCGAGCTACCGGATGCGCCAGGACACCTACGGACCGATCCCGTGGGGCACCTTCACCGCCCACGTCGCCGAGGTCCACGCCGCCGCGACGTCCGTCTGCTCGTACACGGTGTTCGGCGACACGGTGAGCGAGGTCCTCCTGAAGTCGCGCGTGCCGGACGGCGACGACGACGTGGCCGTCCCGGACGAGCTGTTCGGCGCGCCCCGGCTGCCCGGCTCGCCCGGCGACGGACACCACACCGCCCGGGACGGCTCGGTCGGGCCGTGGTGGGACCGGCTGCCGCACTTCCCGATCGACTCCGTGCCGAGTCACGGCTCCGAGGTGCAGAGCGAGCACTTCGTCCCGCTCCGGCACGCGGGTGCGGCGCTCGACGCCGTCCGGACCATGGCCGCCCGCATCCAGCCGCACCTGCACGTCTGCGAGCTCCGCACGATGGCGGCGGATCCGTTCTGGTTGAGCCCGACGCAGGGCGAGGACGTGCTCTGCATCGCGTTCACGTGGCAGAAGCACCCGGTCGAGGTGGCCGCGTTGCTCCCGGACCTCGAGGCGCTCCTCGCACCGTTCGACGGACGACCGCACTGGGGCAAGATGAGCTCCCGCGACGCGGCCGCCATCGCCGGGCTGTACCCGCGGCTGGCCGACTTCCGCGACCTCGTCGCGGCGGCCGACCCGGAGCGGACGTTCGCGTCGTCGTTCGGCGAGCGGGTCCTGGGGACGTGAGCCGCGCCTCCTGGGCCATCGTCACGACGCGGACGTGAGCCGAACCCGCGTCACCCGACCGGCGTGACCGTCCTGGACTCTCCGTCCCAGAACCGCACGCCACCGACCACGAGATCGGGGAGCGGGGTCCCGCGGAGCGCCGCGACGGCCGCACCGAGGTCCTCGTCCCGGACCCGTCGCGCGACCGTCAGGTGCGGCGACCACGCCCCCGGCGACGTGGTCTCGATCCCTCCCGGGGACGCCCGGTGCACCGCCTCGTGGAACGCGGCGAGCGCTGGGTCGACGACCACCGCCCGGGCGAGCACCGAGCGCCCGGGTCCCGCGGGGAACAGCAGGACGCCACCGAGCCGGAGCCGCGACGGCACCGGCACGTCGAACCCGCTCGGGTTCCGGAGGTCGTCGCCCGCGGCCAGCGTGACGTGGGGGCTGTTGGTGTCCGACCGTCCGAGGCTCGGCAGGTCCGCACGGACCAGCGCGTCCCACGCGGCGCGCACGGCGGCGTCCGACGACGGATCGAGGACGAGTTCGAGACTGCGCACGTACCGAGTGAACCAATGAACCGTGTGACAGCGATGTAACACGGCGGAACGGAACTCGCACCGTGCCGGGCGGGCCGTCACACTCGACTGCACGCCGCGGACCACCGCGGACCCCCACAGCACTGCCCACGAGGAGCTCCGTCATGTCCGCTGCACCCGCTCTGCCCGAGAAGCCGAAGGGCAAGCGCCCGATCGGCTGGATCATCGCCGCCGCGGTGGTCGTCGTCGCGATCGTCGTCGCCCTCATCGTCGGCGCCGTCCGCTCCGGCGGGTCCGACGACGGCGCTGCCGCCGGTGGTTCGCCGAAGACCGTCACGATCGGCGTCGCGGACAAGTCGCTCTCGTACTGGAGCACCTACACGAAGCTCGCGAAGTCGAAGCTCAACGTGACGGTCAAGCTGACGAACTTCTCGGACTACTCGCTGCCGAACCCTGCGCTCAAGGACAAGCAGCTGGACCTCAACCAGTTCCAGCACATCCAGTACCTGGCCGACTACAACGTCACCTCGAACGACGACCTGCAGCCGATCGGCTCGACGGCCGTCTACCCGCTGCCGCTCTACGCGACGAAGTACGACGACGTCGCCGACCTGCCCGAGGGCGCCAAGGTCGCGATCCCGGACGACTCGATCAACCAGGCCCGCGCGCTGCTCATCCTGCAGGCGGCGAAGCTCGTCACGCTCGAGGACGGCGGGTCGGCCTTCTCGACGACCACCGACATCGAGTCGTCGAAGGTCGACGTCCAGCCGCTCAACGCCTCGCAGACGGCGAACGCCCTGCAGCAGGGCTCGGTCGCGGCCGCCGTGGTGAACAACAACTACGCCACCGCCGCCGGCCTGCCGATCTCCGACGCGATCTACCAGGACGACCCCTCGAGCGCGAGCGCGGCACCGTACGTCAACGTCTTCGCCGTGCGCAACGCCGACAAGGACAACACGACCTACCTCGACCTCGCGAAGCTCTTCCAGGACGAGTCCGTGCAGAAGGTCTTCAAGAAGGACCTGCCCGAGGCGGTCAGCCGTGACGAGAGCGCGTCCACCTTGCAAGAGGAGCTCGCGAAGGTCGAGCAGGACGCGAAGGCGGCCAAGCAGTAGTGCCGGTCCTCGTCGAACTCCGCGGCGTCTCGAAGCACTACCGCCGCGCCGACACCGGCGAGACCGTGGTGGCCGTCGAGGACGTCTCCCTGGACGTGCACCAGGGAGAGGTCCTCGGCGTCATCGGGTACTCCGGTGCCGGCAAGTCCACGCTCGTCCGGCTCGTCAACGCGCTCGAACTGCCCTCGTCCGGGTCGGTGACGGTCGCCGGCAACGAGCTCACGGCGCTGCCCGAGCGGGACCGCCGGACGGCACGGCGCAACATCGGGATGATCTTCCAGCAGTTCAACCTCTTCCGGTCGCGCAACATCGCCGGCAACGTCGCGTACCCGCTCAAGGTCGCGGGCGTGCCGAAGGAGGAACGGGACCGCCGGGTCGCCGAGCTGCTCGACTTCGTCGGGCTCCTCGACCGCGCGTACGCCTACCCCGAACAGCTCTCCGGCGGGCAGAAGCAGCGCGTCGGGATCGCCCGGGCGCTCGCGGCGTCGCCCGACCTGCTCCTCGCCGACGAGGCGACCAGCGCGCTCGACCCCGAGACCACGTCCGAGGTCCTCGGGCTCCTCCGCCGGGTGAACAAGGAGCTCGGCGTCACGATCATCGTCATCACGCACGAGATGGACGCCGTCCGACAGATCGCCGACCGCGTCGCCGTCATGGAGCAGGGGCGCGTCGTCGAGGTCGGGGACGTCTACGACGTGTTCGCGAACCCGCAGACCGGCGCGGCCCAGCGCTTCGTCCGGACCGCTCTGCACGACCGGCCCTCTGCGGAGACCGTCGCACGGCTCCGCGAACGGCACCCCGGTCGCCTCGTCACGGTCCAGATCACCGACGAGGCCGGGCTGCAGAACCGCATCGACCAGGTCTTCCGCTCCGCCGGGGTGACCGCCGAGCTCGTCTACGGCGGGGTCGGCGAGATCCGGGAACGCCGGATCGGGTCGCTCACCTACGAGCTGACCGCGGCCCGTCCGTCCGAGATCGACGCGGCCGTCGCGGCTCTCCGTGCCGCGCGCATAACCACCGACGAGGAGGGCGCAGCGTGAACAACTCGTTCCAGAGCGTGATCGACACGTTCGACGTCTTCGTCGCGTCCATCCGCGACACGATCGTGATGTCCCTGGTGTCGCTCGTCATCGCCGGCATCATCGGTCTGGCGCTCGGCCTCGCGCTGTACGCCACCCGCCCGGGCAACCTGCTCGGGAACCGGGCCGCGTACACGATCATCAACGTGGTCGTGAACCTCGTCCGGCCGATCCCGTTCGTGATCTTCCTGGCGGCGATCGCCCCGCTCTCCCGCGTGGTCGTGCAGACCACGATCGGCGTCCCCGCGGTGACCTTCGCGATCTCGCTCGCGGCGTCGTTCGCGGTGTCCCGGATCGTCGAGCAGAACCTGCTGTCGGTGGACCCCGGCGTCGTCGAGGCGGCTCGGGCATCGGGAGCGCACCCGCTGTCGATCCTGCTCACGGTCCTCATCCCCGAGGGCCTCGGCCCGCTCATCCTCGGCTACACGTTCATCTACATCGGCATCGTCGACATGACGGCGCAGGGGGCGTTGATCGGTGGCGGTGGGCTCGGCGAGTACGCGATCACGTACGGGTCGCAGCGGTACGACTGGTGGATCGTGTACGTGTCGGTGGCGGCGATCGTCATCATCGTGCAGCTCGGCCAGTTCATCGGCAACCGGCTGGCGCGGGCGACCCTGCGTCGCTGACGCGCGGGCGCCCCGCGCGCCCGCGCGCCCCGCGCGCGCCGCGCGGGGCGGAGGTCGCACGAAGTGCCGCCGTCCGCACCGCGCAGCGGCACGTCGTGCGACCTCGGCGTCACGCTGGCGGCATGTCCTGCGACCGCGACAGCCTGGAGGCGCGGTGCCGGTCCACGAGACCGGCACCGCGCCTCCTGTGCGTGCGTCCGTCACCGCGCGGGCCGAGGTCGCACGTCCTGCCGTCCCTGCGTCGAGCGCGCGGCGGTTCGCGCGACCTCGGCGACCCACGTGCGGCGTGTTGCGCGACCTCGGCGGGCGCGTCAGGCGGCCGGGGACTCCACGGTGGCGACGGTGCCCGTCGCGCCCGGGTGCTCGTAGTGCGCACGCACCAGGATCGGCCGGTGGTCGGAGATGCCCGCGGGCAGGGTCTCCACGCCGGCGATGTGCAGCCCCACGCTCGTGGCGAAGTCGAAGTGCCCCGTGAACTTGCGGTAGCGCAGGTACGTCGGCTGGTCGGAGAGCGACAGCGCGAACCCGTGCTGCTCGATCTTCCGGCGCAGGTTCGTCTGGAACCAGGGGTAGTTGAAGTCGCCGACCATGATCGCCGGGGCGTCGTTCGAGAGCTCGCGGACGAACTGGTGCGCGGCCTCGATCTGCTTGCGGCGCAGCGAGTTCGTGGCGGTGAGGGGTGAGGCGTGGAAGGACGCGACGATGACCTCGGCGTCGACCTCCTTGTCACGCAGGTGCATCGCGATCAGGCGCTCGTGCGCGGGCGCGAGGACCCGGTCGTGCAGCGACTTCTGCAGGGAGTGGATGCTGAAGTCCTCGACCTCGAACCGGTCGTCGCGCTTGTAGATCGCGAGGCCGAGTCGGTTCGCCTTGGTCGACGCGGCGAGGGAGAGGCCGGCGATCGAGGGGGCGAGGTCGTTGCTGTCGCACTCCTGCACGCAGATGACGTCGGCCTGGGACGCCTCGGCCAGGGAGGCGAGCTCGCCGTTCGCGGTGTGCTCGCGGAGGTTGTAGCTGACGACGCGCAACCCGGTCGGTTCCACGGCCGTCCCGGCTGTGATCGTCCCCTGCTGCTCTGGCGCGGCCATGCTGCCTTCCTGTTCCGGGCGTTTCCGGTCGCCCTGCCGCGGCAACCGTACTCGGCGTTCGCGGACTGTTGCTGAGACTGTAGCGCGGCCTCGGTTTCGTGCGTGTGACCGCGGGGAAAACGGACGATGCGCGCTCAGGCCCGGGCGCGACGGGCGGGGCGGACGGTCTCGCCGGCTGTACGGCTCATCAGGACGCCCTCGACGCAGGCGACGACGAGCAGGGCGGCGATGACCCAGAACGCGGCGTCGTACGGACCGGATCCGCCGAGGCCCGACGCGGCCCGGATGACCACGGCGCCGACCGCGACACCGAACCCGGCGGCGGTCTGCTGCAGGGTCGACGAGAGCGTGTTCGCCGGGGTCATGTCCGCCTGCTCGACGTCGGCGAACGCGATCGTGTTGTAGGCCGTGAAGCCCACCGACCGCGCCGCACCACTGACGACGAGGAGCACGGCGAGGAGCCAGAACGGGGTGTCCTCGGTCATGAACACCATCGCGACGACGCTCAGCGCCGCGACCGCGCTCGACACGATGATCACCGGCCGGTACCCGAACCAGCGCAGGAACGGCGTCGTCATGGGCTTGATGCCGAGGTTGCCGACGAAGACCCACAGCACGGCGGACCCGGCGAGCACGGCGCTCCACCCCCACGCGTCCTGGAACAGCAGCGGCAGGACGAACGGCACGGCGGAGACGGCCAGGCGGAACAGGCTGCCGCCGGCGTGCGACACCCGGAAGGTCTCGAGCCGGAACGAGTCGAGCCCCATGATCGGGTGCGGCGCCCGACGGAAGTGCCAGATCGCCAGCCAGCAGCCGACCGCCCCGACGACGCCGGAGAGCACGACCGCCAGGACGGGCACGCGGTCCAGGGCGAGCAGGGACGCCATGACCACGAGCGACCCGAGGCCGAAGCAGGCGAGCAGCGACCCGAACCAGTCGAACGGCACCCGCTGGGACGCCCGCTCCTGCGGCACGAGGACGAGCGCGGCGACGAACGCGATGACCCCGAGCGGGATGTTGATGAGGAAGATCCAGTGCCACGTCAGGGTGTCGACGAGCACGCCGCCCACGAACGGCGCGATGATCGGCGCGGCGAGGGCCGGCCAGGTCAGGATCGCGATGGCCGTGACGAGCTGCTCGCGTCCGGCGCTCCGCAGGACGACGAGCCGCCCGACGGGGACCATCAGCGCGCCGCCGAGCCCCTGCACGATGCGCCAGATCGTCAGGTCGACGAGCCCGGTGGAGAGGGCGCACAGCCCCGACGCAACGGTGAACAGGACGATCGCGCCGGCGAAGACCGTCCGCGAGCCGATCCGGTCGGTCAACCATCCGCTCACGGGGATGAACACCGCGAGGGTGACCAGGTACGCCGTGATCGCCACGCCGATGGCCGCCGAGTCGACGCCGAGGTCCCGGCCCATCGCGGGAGCGGCCGTGGCCAGGATGGTGCCGTCGAGGAGCTCCATGAAGAAGGTCCCTGCGACGAGCACGGCCACCGCGGTGCTCCCCCGTCGTCGTGTCGTCATCGTCGTCGTCATGGCAGGACAAATGCTATGCCCGATCGGTTTCCGTGACGTCCGGGGACGGCGCTGACGCGATGGTGTTCTGCACCGCAGAATGAGGAGGACGAGCGCGTTGCCCCGGACACCCGGCCACCGGGAGCGTGGAGGCACCGCAGACGCACAGGAGGATCGATGACGACCACACCCGGCACGGTCACCACGAAGGGCGCGCCCGACCCGGCAGCACCGGCACGCCGGCACGTCCTCGAGCACGCGTACCTGCCGGTGATGACCCTCCGCGAGTCGGCCCTGGCGAACAACACCGCCGTGATGCAGGCGTACGTCGAGCGGCACGGTCTGCTCTTCGCGCCGCACATGAAGACGCACATGGCACCGGCACTGGCCGCACGACAGATCGCCGCCGGCGCCTGGGGCGTCACGGTCGCCTCGGTCCAGCAGGCGATGGTCGCGTGGGAGCACGGCGTCCACCGGATCGTCGTCGCGAACGAGGTCCTCGACCCCACCGGTCTCGCCTGGCTCGCCTCCCGCCGCGCCGCCGACCCGGACGCCGACGTCCTCTGCTGGGTCGACTCCCCCGCCGGGGTCGAGGCCGGCCGCGCGGCACAGGACTCGGTCGACGGCGACCTGCACGTGGTCGTCGAGGTCGGGTTCCCCGGCGGTCGCACCGGCGTCCGCACCGCACAGCAGGCACAGGACCTCGCACAGCTCGCCCACGACCGGGGGCTCTCGCTCCGCGGGATCGCCGGGTACGAGGGCGGCCTGCCCGACGTGCACGCCGCCCGCGCCTACGTCGAGGGGGTGCTCGCCGTCGCGGCAGCCGTCCGCCCGCTGGTCGAGGCCCCGCGCGCCCTGCTCAGCATGGGCGGCAGCGCCTGGTTCGACGGCGTGGTCGACGCGGTCGCCACCCGCCCCGACGACCTCGACGTGCTGCTCCGGTCCGGCGCGTCCCTCACCCACGACGACGGCTTCTACGCCGAGCGCACCCCCTTCGGCCGCCACCCCGACGAGGGCTCGCTCCTGGCCGCGATCGAGGTCTGGGGACGCGTCACGTCGTGCCCCGAGCCCGGCCTCGCGCTCGTCGCGGTCGGCAAGCGGGACATCTCCTTCGACGAGGGGCTGCCGGTGGTCCGTTCCGTCCGAAAAGTCGGCCCAGGAGGCACGGCTGGCGTCGTCCCCGTCGCACCCGACCCCGGGGCGGTCACCGTCACCCGCCTCGACGACCAGCACTGCTACCTCGCGCTGGCGGACGGGGCACCCGGGCTCACGCCCGGAGACGTCGTCGTGTTCGGCATCTCGCACCCGTGCACCGTCTTCGACAAGTGGCGCCAGGTGACCGTCGTCGACGACGACGAGACCGTCCTCGACACGATCGCGACGTGGTTCTGATGCGCGCCACCACCCCCGTCGTCCCCTCGACCGAGGACGCTCCGGCACGGAACGCCGCCCTGTCGCTCCGACGCGGGCTGCGGCTGCTCGACCGCATCGCCGACCGCACCCGGAACGGCGAGCCGTCGGTGTCACTGACGGTGCTCGCTGCGGAGCTCGGCACCTCGAAGTCGACCGTGCTCCGGCTGACCGCCCCGATGCTCGAGAACGACCTGCTGCGCCGCACCCCGGACGCCGGCTTCACCCTCGGGCTCGGGGCGCTGCTGCTCGGGCAGAGCTACCTCGAGGGCATCGACCTCCGCGCCGCCGCAGCGCCGTTCCTCCGGCGGACCGCGGAACGCACGGGGCTCACCTGCCACCTCGTCGTCCCGGACGGCACCGACATCGTCTACGTCGACAAGGTCGAGACGCGGGGCACGGTCCGGATGGGGTCGCGGATCGGCAACCGACTGCCGATGCGGAACACGGCCTCGGGCAAGGCGATGGTGGCGTTCGGCGAGCCGGAGCTGCTCGACCGGGTGCTCGCGGAACCGGCCACGGCGATGACCGAGCACTCCATCGTGGACGACGACCGCTGGCGCGCCGAGATCGACCGGACGCACGGCCGCGGCTACGGCATCGACGACCGCGAGAACGAGCCCGACATCCGCTGCGTCGCCGCGCCCGTGCTCGACCACGCGAACCAGGTCGTCGGCGCGATGAGCATCTCGGGGCTCGCCTCCCGGTTCCCCGCCGCGGCCGTCCGCGAACTCGGCGACGGCGTCGTCCGGACCGCGCTGGAGATCTCGGTCGCGCTCGGCTCCTCCTCCGCCCAGCTCGCCCTGGCGAAGGGCACCCGGTGACCGGCCGCGTCCTGACCTTCGGGGAGACGATGCTGCTCCTCACCGGCGGGGACACGGGTGCCGTCCCCGACCTCGAGCACATGCGGGTCGACACCGGCGGAGCCGAGAGCAACGTCGCGATCGGCCTCGTGCGCGCCGGCGTCCCGACGACGTGGATCGGCCGCGTCGGCACCGACCCCGCCGGGGACCGCGTGACGCGCGACGTCCGGAGCGCGGGCGTCGACGTCGTCGCGGTGCCGGACCCGGACCGCTCGACGGGCATCATGATGAAGGAGCGCCTGGCCGACGGACGCACGCGGGTGACCTACCACCGCCGGGGTTCGGCGGGGTCGGCGCTGCGGGCGAGCGACCTGCCGGCGAGCGCCGTCGAACGCGCCGCGCTCCTGCACGTCACGGGCATCACCCTCGCCCTCTCCGAGGACGCCAGGGCCACCGTCGAGGCCGCGCTCGACCGCGCGGACGCCGCCGGGGTCCCGGTGTCCTTCGACGTGAACCACCGGCCCACGCTCATCGACGCCGAGACCGCCCGCGCCCGTTACCGGACCGTCGCCGCACGGTCGTCGATCGTGTTCGCCGGCGACGACGAGGCCCGACTCGTGCTCGGACTCGGCGACGACGAGGGCGACGACGAGACGCTCGCGCACGAGCTCGCCGCCCTCGGCCGGGGTCGTGCCGTCGTCAAGCTCGGCTCCCGGGGCGCGGTGGCGTCGGTGGACGGTGCGTTCCTGCGGCGCCCGGCGACCCCGGTGCGCGTCGTCGACCCCGTCGGTGCCGGTGACGCCTTCGTCGCGGGCTGGCTCGCGGCGACCCTCGGCGGAGCCACGACGGCCGAGGCGCTCGACCGTGCCGCCGACGCCGGTGCGCTCGCCTGCACGGTCGAGAGCGACTGGCGCCGCCCGGACCCGGCGGCGCTGCACGACCCGACCACCCCCACGGACGTCGACCACGCCGTCCACGACCGCGTCGACCGCTGAGGCGAGGAACGAAGACCATGACGAAGACCACCAGCACCGACCCGTCCGCCGCTCCCCGCGTCCGGCACCGGCACGCCGCCGGCCCGGCGATCGCGATCCTGCGCGGCGGGACGGGTGACCACGTCGAGGACGTCGTCGCGACACTGGTCGACGCCGGGGTCCGGGCGATCGAGATCACGACCAACACGCCCCGCTGGCGGGAGGGCATCGCCTGGGCCGCCGAGCGCTACGGCACGGGCGCGTCGATCGGCGTCGGCACGGTCCTCGAACCACGACAGCTCGACGAGGCCGCCTCCGCGGGTGCCGTGTTCGCGGTGAGCCCGCACCTCGACGCGGACATCGGGGAACGGGCGCACGAGCGTGGTCTGGGCTGGTACCCGGGCGCCGCCACCCCGACCGAGATCGTCCGCGCCTGGCAGCTCGGGGCGCGCGCGGTCAAGGTGTTCCCGGCCGCACAGCTCGGCGGCCCCGCGTTCCTCAAGCAGGTCCTCGCCCCGCTCGACTTCGTCGACGTCATCCCCACGGGCGGCATCGGCGTCGAGGACGCGTCCGAGTACCTGGCGGCCGGCGCCGTCGCCGTCGGCCTGGGTTCGCCGCTCGTCGGTGACGCCCTGACGACCGGCGACCTGGACGGCCTCCGCACCCGCGCCGAGCGACTCGTCGCGGGGCTCGCACGGTGACGTCCGAGGTCCTGCTCACCGGCGGGTCCGTCGTCGACACCGACGGCACGGCCCACCGGTCGGACGTCCTCGTCCGCGACGGCCTGGTCGCCGAGCGCGGCGGGCCGGGCGAGCGCCTCCGGGCCGGGGCCGACGCCACGGTGGTCGACTGCACCGGCCGGCTCGTCATGCCCGGGTTCGTCGATGCGCACTCCCACGCCGGGTCCCTCGTGTTCGACGAGCGCGTGCAGCTCGCCCTCCTCCGGCAGGGCGTCACGACGATCGTCACCGGACAGGACGGCGTCGGTCCGGCACCGGGCGACGGCTCCTACGCCGCACGGTACTTCGCGGCGATCGACGGTCCCCACCCGACGTACCGCGGCGGCGGCATCGCAGGGCTGCTCGCGACGTACGACGGTACGACCGCGCTGAACGTCGCCACCCTCGTGCCGGCCGGCACCGTCCGGCACGAGGTCACGGGCGACGACCCGGCCCCGGCCGACCCCGGCCAGCTCGACACCATGCGCGCCCTCGTGCGGCAGGGCATGACGGACGGCGCCGTGGGGCTCGCGACCGGCCTCGACTACGTCCCCGGACTCCACGCCGGCACCGCGGAGATCGCCGCCCTCGCCGCCGAGTCCGCGGCCGCCGGCGGCACCTACGTGACCCACATGCGCGGCGGCTACGAGACCAACGCCGGCGCCGGCATCGAGGAGGTCGTCCGGATCGTGCGCGCCGGCGGCGGCCGCGCCCACGTCTCGCACCTCCACGCTCCCGTCGACCTCGCGCTGGCGGAGCTCGCCCACGCCGAGGCCCAGGGCACCCCGCTGTCGTTCGACGCCTACCCGTACTCGCGCGGCTGCACGATCCTGTCGATGCTGCTCCTGCCCGCGGGCCTGGCCCGGCCGGGCACCGACGACCTCGCCCGGGCGCTCGCAGTGGACGGCGGACGCGCTGCCGTCCGCGCCGCGGTGCTCGAACGGGTCCTCGGGCGCGCCGACCTCGGACCGGGCTGGGCCGAGCAGATCACGCTCTCGCACGTCCCCGCTCCCGAGTTCCACGCGCTGCAGGGCCGCACCCTCGCCGAGGCCGCCACGGCCACCGGGACGGACGCGGTCGACCTCGCGCTCGACGTCCTGGTCGACTCGGACCTGCAGGTCACGGTCGTGATGCGGGTGCCGCACCCGCGGACGCCCGAGCAGCTGGCGGAGCTGTTCCGGTCCGGCGGCCACACCGGCGGGTCCGACGGCATCTTCGTCGGGACGCACCCGCACCCCCGTGCGTACGGCACCTTCGCACGGTACCTCGGGGACTACGCACGGCCCGGGCTGCTCACGTGGTGGGAGGTCCAGCAGCACCTGTCGACCCTGCCCGCCGAGCGCTTCGGACTCGGGCACCGCGGCGCCGTCGCACCCGGGTGGGTCGCCGACCTCGTCGTCGTCGACCCCGAGCGCGTCCGAGCCCGATCGACGTACGCCGAGCCGATGCTGCTGGCCGAGGGCGTCGACGACGTCCTCGTCGCGGGCGTCCTGGTGCTCACCGACGGCGCCCTGACGCACGCGACCCCCGGTGCCGGCATCCGCCGGACGACGTGGAGCCGTCCGGGCGGTGCGCGCACCGGGGGTCGATGAGGCTTCGCTCAGCGAGCACGCCGAGCGATCACGCCGGGGCCGGCCGGGTCACTCCGCCGTCGGGAGCACCGCCACGACGTCGATCTCGACGAGGATGTTCGCCAGGTGCGACTGCACCGTGGTGCGGACCGGGTACGGCTGCGAGAAGTGCTTGGCGTACTCCTCGTTGAAGGCGGGGAAGTCGCGGTCGGAGTGCTCGAGGTGCACGGTCGACTTCACGACGTCGTCGAGCGTGGCGCCGTGCTCGGCCAGGACGGCGGCGACGTTCGCGAGCACCTGGGCGGTCTGACCGGCGACGTCGTCGGCGATCTCGCCCGTGGCCGGGTCCTGCGGGCCGAAGCCGGCGGTGTAGAGGAAGCCGTTCGCGACGATCCCCTGGCTGTACGGGCCGGCGGGCTTCGGCGCGTTGTCGGTCACGATGGCGGTCTTGTTCGGCACGGTGCTCCTCGGTGTCGATCGGGGTCGGTCGGACGTCGCCCACGGCTCCGACCGCGCCGTCGCGGCCGGAGGACGACGCTCCCAGGCTAGGTGAGCGCCCCGCGCCGGACCCGGCCGTCCGTCGGGCTCGTTCCGGTCTGCAGAACGCGAGTCGCGCCTCCCGAGCCGAGCCGTGAGGAACACCCAGGCAATCGCCGTCTACGCTCGTACCGTGCCCTCTGCCATGCCCGAACACCGCGGAGCGCCGCGGTGAGCCGCCTGGACGGGACCCTGACGGAGTCGATCGCGAGCGGACGCCGCCGTGTCCTCGACCTCGCGACCGCCCTGCCGGCGTGGGCCGCCGTGCTCCTGGTGTGGACCGGCGGGCGCATCGTGTCGACGTTCTGGTTGGCGCTCGCGTTCCCGCTCATCGGGCGCGCCCTGCCGGAGAACGCGATCTGGGGCAACGACCACGGCTTCCTCAACTTCCTGACGGCGTGGGACGGGCAGTACTACGAGCAGATCTCGGTGCACGGGTACCCGACGACCCTGCCGCTCGACGCCGCGGGCCACGTCGCGCAGAACGCGTGGGCGTTCCTCCCGGCGTTCCCCTTCACGATCCGGATGCTGACCGCGTCGACCGGTGTCCCGTTCGACGTCGGCGCACCGGCGATCGCACTCCTCGCCGGACTGCTCGCCACCTACCTGCTGCACCGGCTCGTCCGCGACCGTGCGGGGTCGGCGGCGGCCATGTGGGCGGTCTTCTTCTTCACGTGCGGTCCGCTGTCGTTCCTGCTGCAGGTCGGGTACGCCGAGAGCATGTTCCTCGCCCTCGTGTTCGGGGCGCTCCTCGCGCTCGACCGTCGGCGGTACGGGCTCCTCACGGTGCTCGGGGTCGTCGCCGCGTTCACCCGGCCCGGAGCCCTGGCGATCCCGCTGGTCCTCGGGGTCATCGCGCTGGTGCGGTGGATCCGAGCACGTCGGACCGAGGGGGTCCGCTCGCTCGACGCGTTCCCCGTGGCGGAGCGCGTGCGGGTCGTGGCCGCCGGCGTCGTGATGGTGGTCGCCGGGTTCGCGTGGCCGCTCATCGCCGCGCACGTGACCGGGTCGCCGAACGCCTACCTCGAGACCGAGATGTCCTGGTGGGTGAACTTCATCGGGCGGGTGGACTTCATGCCGCTCACACCGTGGTTCCTCATCGCCGGCCGGTGGTTGGGCGTGGGCGGGATCCTCATCGTGGTGTTCCTGCTCGTGTCGTACCCGGTCTGGCTGCTGCGTCGGTCGACCCGGCGCCTCGGGTTCACGACCGTGGTCTTCTCGGCCTCGTACGCGCTCTACGTCTTCGCGGTGTCGTTGCCGATGGCCTCGACGCCCCGGCTCCTGATGCCGCTCGCGCCGCTGTTCGGGTCGCCGGAGCTCGTGGCGAAGCCGTGGATGCGGTGGACCCTGGTGGTCTGCGCGGTGCTCGGGCAGCCGGTGCTCGTCGCCGTGCTGTGGCTGCTCGGCCCGCCCTGACCGAACGGACGACGCCCGGCCCCCGCGGTGTGCAGGGACCGGGCGTGGTGCCGGGCGTCCGTCTTCGGCGCTAGAGCTCGATCGTGCCGTGGTCGCCGGTGTCCGGCTGACTCTGCTTGCCGATGGCGGCCTTGAGGGTCTGCACGAGGCTGCCGACCGGGCCGGTGTCCTGCGTCCAGTACTCGACCGAGTCGCCCTCGACGGTGAGGAGTCGGATCGAGGGGTCCTCGCGGCCGTCCGGGAACCAGGCCTCGGCGAACGGGGACCACAGCTCGTCGATGACGGAGTCGTCCTGGCTGACCGTCGCGGTGCCGGCGATCGACAGGTACCCGCCCTGCGACTCGATCGCGACGTTGACGTGCGGGTTCCGGGCGATGTCCTCGACCTTCTCGCTCCCGTCCTGCACGAGGAAGCGGAGTGTGCCGTGGAACGCCTTGTCCTGCACGGCGAGGGGCCGTGCGTGGAGCTGGCCGTCCTCGCTCACGGTCGTCAGGAGTGCCGTGTGGGCTCCGTGGACGATGTCCGAGATGGCTGCGCGCTGGTCTGCCTCTGTGTCGGTCATGGTGCTCCTCTCGCGTCGTGCGCCCCGTTGTGCTCGACGTGCGGCCGGCCCTCGGGGCGCTGTCCGTTCCGGCCAGTCTGCCCCTCGACGCTGAGCGCGTCCGGCGGACGGGGCTGCGGGGCCGTGCAGGCGCGGGCGCGGGCGGGGTTCGACGTTCCGCACGTCGATCGACGGATGGGATGTCGGAGCATGCACGAGCATCGGATGCGTGCGCAACGAGCGACACCACGCGAGTGGATCGACTGGCGGAACGTCGGAAACGCGGTGGGACCCGGACGCGCGCCGCGCCTCAGACCGGCTCGCGGATGGTCGTCTCGACGTCGACGACCTGCGGGATCCGCGGCATCGAGGCGAACCCGAACGCCACGGGCGGGTCGAGCGGCGCCAACGACCCGAGCGACTCCCCCGCCCAGGTCCCCCGTACGCCCGTGACGTCGTGCGCCCCGGTCACGCCGTAGTACTCGCGACGCCCGTTGCCCGCCGACCCCGCGGTCCCCGATCCGGGAGCGACGAGCCGTGCGACCGGGTCGATCGCGGCGAGCCACCGGGGGTCGCGGGCGATCTGCTTGGGGACGATGCGGAGCACCCTCCCGAGCGGGGAGATCGTGCCGACGTCGATGGAGGCCTCGAGGGCGCCCGCCGACAGCTCGAGTCCCCTGGCGGTCCGGCGAGCCGAGACGTCGACGACCGAGACCGTGTCGAACCGGTAGGTCCCGGAGACGTACGCGGCCACGATCTCGTCGGGCGCGAGGAGCACCGAGGAGCCGTCCGGCAGCTCGAGGAAGACGTCCGTGAAGGCTCCGAACGGCGAGCGCTCCCACATGCCGACCACGATGCGGATGCCCGAGGTCGTGCCGACGCCCATGATCCGACCACGGAACCGACGTTCGAGTGCAGCGGGGCGTGACGACATGCCCTGGACCGTACCCGGCGACCCCGTGAGCGGCGCGGACGGGCCGAGCCGCGCCTCCAGGCCCGCCGGAAGGACCCGGACGGACCCGCCCACCCGGCCGACCCGGCCGACCCGGCCGACCCTCCGCGGTCGACCCAGCGCCTACGCGACCGGCACCGGCGCCGCGAGCAGCTCGCGCACCCGCGGCGCGACCTGCGTGCCGTAGAGCTCGATCGACCGCATCATGTCCTCGTGCGGCAGACGCCCCGTCGCGTACCGCATGTCGAACCGCGAGACGCCGAGGATCCGCATGTTCCGCGCGATCTTCCGGGCGACCGTCTCCGGCGACCCGACGTAGAGTGACCCGCCCGCGGACAGCCCGGCACGGTAGCCGGCGACGTCCAGGGGCGGCCAGCCGCGCTCCCGACCGAGCTGGTCGGTGACGGCCTTGTGGTACGGCCAGTAGCGCTCGGCCGCCTCTTCGTCGGTGGCGGCGACGAACCCGGGCGAGTGCATCGCGATCGGCTGCTGCGGCAGGTCGAGCTGCGTGAGCGCCTGGCGGTAGAGGCGCGAGAACGGCGCGAACTGCGCGGGCTGTCCGCCGATGATCGCGAGGAACAGCGGCAGACCGTACGACGCCGCACGGATGACGGACTGCGGGGACCCGCCGACGCCGATCCAGGTCGGGATGGGGCCGTGCTCGAGCTTCGGGTAGACGTCCTGGTCGACGAGCGAGGCGCGCTTCGTGCCGGACCAGGTGACCGCGTCGCCACCGCGGAGGGCTGCCCAGAGCTGGAGCTTCTCCTCGAAGAGGACCTCGTAGTCGGAGAGCTCGTACCCGAAGAGCGGGAAGGACTCGGTGAAGGACCCGCGGCCGAGGATGACCTCGGCACGACCGTCGGAGATCGCGTCGACGGTGGCGAAGCGCTCGTACACCCGCACCGGGTCGTCGGACGAGAGCACGGTGACGGCGGACCCGATCCGGATCGAGGAGGTCCGGGCGGCGATCGCGGCGAGGACGACCTCGGGAGCGCTCACGATGAAGTCGGCGCGGTGGTGCTCGCCGACGCCGATGAAGTCGAGGCCGACCTGGTCGGCGAGGACCGCCTGGTCGACGACGTCGCGGATGCTCTGGGCGTCCGACTTGACGCTGCCGTCGGGCAGCTCGGTGACGTCGCCGAACGTGTCGAGGCCGAGCTGCACGGGGCCGATCCGTTCGGGGGCGGGCGGTGGCACGTCCGAGGGGCGGTCGGTGCCGAATGCGTTGCTCATGGTGTCCTGTCCTCCCGACCGCACGTCCATGCATGTGCATGTTCATGCGTTCGCATCAATCTAGCACCCTCGCACCGGATCCGCACCCCCGGCGGAGTACGGTCACGCCCATGCCGCAGATCCCCGACCAGACCGGCCGCCGCATCGTCGTCACCGGCGCGAACAGCGGAACCGGCAAGGAGACCGCCACCCGCCTGGCAGCAGCTGGCGCGTCCGTCGTCCTCGCCGTCCGCACGACCGCGAAGGGCGACCAGGCCGCAGCCGACATCCGTGCCGCGCACCCCGGCGCCGACGTCGAGGTGCGGGAGCTCGACCTCGCCGACCTCGCGAGCGTGCGGCGCTTCGCCGCGGGCATCGCCGCGGACGACCGGACGCTCGACGTCCTCGTCAACAATGCCGGGGTGATGGCGCCACCGAAGCGGTTCGAGACGGTCGACGGCTTCGAGCTGCAGTTCGGCACGAACTTCCTCGGCCCGTTCGCCCTGACGAACCTGCTGCTCCCGACACTGCTGCGCTCACCAGACGCCCGGGTCGCCACGATGTCGAGCCTCGCGGCGATCCCCGGCCGGATCCGCTTCGACGACCTGCAGTGGGAGCGCGGCTACAACGGCTGGCGGGCGTACGCGCAGTCGAAGCTCGCCGACCTGCTGCTGGCGCTGCACCTGCACCGGCTGTCGGTCGAGCTCGACTGGCCGCTCGTGAGCACCGCCGCGCACCCCGGCTACACCCGGACGAACCTGCAGTCGGCGGGGCGGTCGCTCGGTCGGTCGAAGCCGGTCCGGTCCTCGAACCGCGCGCTGCCCTTCACGCAGGACGTCGAGCAGGGCTCCGAGCCGCTGCTGTACGCCGCGGTCGGGCCGAACGCGGTCGGCGGGGCGTACTACGGACCGTCGGGGCCGTTCGGGCTCGTCGGGCCGACCACGACCGTGTCGATCCCCGGTTCGGCACGGAAGGCCGATCTGGCGCGTTCCCTCTGGGCGGTCGCCGAGGACCTCACCGGGACCACCCCGCCCGTCTGAGTCGGCGGGTCGGTCGGTCCAGGAGGCGCGGCTCGTCCCCGCCCGTCCGCCGTCAGAACCGCACGTGGTCCCGTTCGAACGCGGCCGTCACCGCCGCCGCGATGGCCCGCTGTCCGCGCACGGTCGGGTGCACGTCGTCGGACTGCATCCACGTCGGGTGCCCCCGCAGCGGCTCGCCGATGTCGACGTAGGTGCCGCCCTCGCGGGCGAGGGCGTGCCGGAGCGCCCCCGAGATGGACGCGAGCTGCGCGGGCGGGGCGTCCTGGTTCCAGATGGCACTGAGGCCGATGAGCCGCGCGTGCGGCAGCCGACGGTGCACCTCGTCGACGACCTGGTCGGTGGCGCTCCGGACCTCGGCGGTGTCGAGTCCGAGGTCGTTCGAGCTCGCCTGCACGAGGACGACCTCGGGACGGAGGCCGACCGCACGCCCGACGATGGTCGCGTAGTCGCTCGCGCAGTCGTCGTCGTCACCGAGGGCAGCCACGCCTGCGCCGTCGCACGACAGGTTCGTGAGCGACCAGCCCTGGGCGTCCGCGACGATGGCCGGCCACGCCTCGGCGGTGGTGAGGCCGTGCCCGCCGCTGATCGAGTCGCCGACGACCACCACGCCGACACCCGCGGCGTCGTCCCAGGGGCGGGTCGTCGCCGTCGTCGGGTGGGACGTCGCGTCGGCAGCGGCCGGCGGGCTCGAGGCGCACGCCCCGAGGGAGACGGCCACGACGACCGCCGTGAGGACGGCGAGCACGCTCCGGGTTGCGGTGGTCACGAACGGTGAAGGTACGCGCTCCGGCCATGCCCGGCCGCGGGTGCGCGCTGCGGGTGCGCTCAGGCGCGGTGCAGCGCGGTTCGGCTCGGCGAGGACCGCGCTCAGGCGCGGTGCAGCTCGACCGAACCGTCCAACCGGCCCGGTTCGGTCAGCCGCGCGTGCTGCAGGACGGTGCGCCCGGGGCCGACCGCCGCGGCCACGATCGACAGCGTCGCGAAGTGCCCGTCCGGCTCGTGCGCGTCCCGGAGGATCGCGTCCGGGTCGTCCGCCGGCAGCGACGCCGACCCGGCGAGCAGTCCGAACCAGCCGCCCCACCCGTCGCCGGCGTCGGCACCGGCGTCGGCCGCCCGCAGTTCGTCGAAGGGGCCGAGCACCGGCGGCCCGACCGGAGCGCCCACGGCACGGAAGGCGTCGAGCCACCGCCCGATGCGCGGCGCCGCGGGGTCGTCCGGTTCGCCGTGCGTGACCATGTGCACGCCGGGGCCGAGCGCGGTCGTCCGGACCTCGGTGCCGTCCCAGGTCGTGACCTCGGCGCCGTCGGCCGTCGCCCGCACGAGGTTGAACGCGCGCGTCGTGGGCAGGGTGCCGTCGTGGCCGGGGAGCGCACCGGTGACCGCGTCGAGCGGGACGACCCCGCGGGTGGTCCACGTGCCGTCGTCGCTCGGCACCGGTTCGCCCCGGTTGAGCACGACCGCGAGCCCGGCACCGTCCGACGCCGCGAGCCACGCCCCGCCCGCCGAACGGTCGCGGACGCCGCGGATCGACGGGTCGCGCTCGGGCCACCAGGCTGCCGGCGGGTCCCACGGCCGCTCCGGCGACTCGTCGCGCATGGCGAGCATCGTGACGGGCCACTCGGACCCGGGGTCGACGCGGACGACGACGGTGCACATGGGATCGATCCTCGCACGACGTGCCGGGTAGCGTGACCGGTGTGAACGCAGCAGCAGAGCGCCGTCTGACCGTCGTCGTCGGGATCACCGGGGGCATCGCCGCGTACAAGGCCGTCGGCGTGGTCCGCGACCTCGTCAAGCGGGGACACGACGTGCACGTCGTCCCGACCGAGGGCGCGCTCCGCTTCGTCGGGCTGCCGACCCTCGAGGCGCTCAGCCGCAACCCGGTCACCACGAGCGTGTTCGAGGACGTCGCCGAGGTACGCCACGTCTCGCTCGGGCGCCGGGCGGACCTCGTGGTCGTCGCCCCCGCCACCGCGGACGCGCTCGCCCGGATGACCGCGGGGCTCGCCGGGGACCTGCTCGGCACGACGCTGCTCGCGACCGAGGCGCCCGTCGTCGTGGCTCCCGCGATGCACCCGCAGATGTGGGAGCACCCGGCGACCCGGGCGAACGTCCAGACCCTGCGGGAGCGCGGCGTCCGGTTCGTCGGCCCCGTGGTCGGGGCCCTGACGGGCGACGACGCGGGGATCGGCCGGATGGCGGAGCCCGAGGACATCGTCGCCGGGGCACTCGCGGTGCTGGACGACCCGGCACCGGCCGGCCGGACCGGCGCGGACCACCCGACGGACGCGGGTCGCGGCGACGGGGACGACCCGCGCCTCCCGACCGACACCGCCTTCCCGCCGACCGCAGCCGCCGCCGAGAAGGCGGGGACCACCGGCGCCCGCGGCGAGCTCGGCGACCTCGCCGGCGTCCGCGTCGTCGTGAGCGCCGGCGGCACGCGCGAGCCCTTCGACCCGGTCCGGTTCGTCGGCAACCGTTCGAGCGGTCGTCAGGGCGTCGCGATCGCCGCCGACGCGGCCCGACGCGGCGCGGCCGTGACGCTCGTGAGCGCGAACGTGGACGCGTCGCTGACCGCCGGACTCGACGCGACCGTCGTGCCGGTGGGGTCCGCCCTGGAGCTCGCCGACGCCGTCCACGCCGCAGCAGCCGATGCCGACGTCGTCGTGATGACCGCGGCCGTGGCCGACTACCGGCCCGCCGAGGTGCGTGCCGACAAGCTCAAGAAGGAGGCGCAGGGCGACACCATGACGCTGGAGCTGGTGCGGAACCCCGACGTCCTCGCCGACCTCGTCGCGTCCCGCCGGACCGGCCAGATCATCGTCGGCTTCGCCGCGGAGACCGAACCCGACCGTGCCGCGCGCATCGAGCTCGGCCGCGCCAAGATCGCCCGCAAGCCGGCGGACATGCTCGTCGTGAACCACGTCGGCTGGTCCGCGGGGTTCGAACGCGAGGAGAACGCCGTCGAGGTGCTCGACCTCGGCGGCGAGGTGGTCCGCGAGGCCTCCGGCAGCAAGGCCGACGTCGCGACGGTCGTCCTCGACCTCGTCGCGACCGCACTGACCTGAGCTGAGCTGAGCCGACCTGGGGACTCTCCGTGCGTCCCGAGCGCGCCGCGGGCACCATGGACGCATGCGACGACGCGAGCGCGCACGACGCGCCACCCGGACCGCCACCTTCCTCGCCGTCGTGCTGGGCGGGGCCGGCGTCACCCACTTCCTGCGGCCGAGGGGCTACGACCGGATCGTCCCGGACGCCCTCCCGCCGCGCCTGACCACCCTGGCGTCCGGCGCCGCCGAGCTCGGCATCGCGACCGGCCTGGCGATCCCGGCCACCCGCCGTGCCGCGGGCTGGGCCGCCGCCGCGCTGTTCCTCGCCGTCTTCCCCGCGAACGTGAAGATGGCGAACGACCTGCTCGACAGCCCGCGGTCGACGCGGGCGATGCGGCTCGTGTCGGTGCTCCGCCTGCCGCTGCAGGCACCCCTCGTCGCCTGGGCCGTGCGCGTCGGCCGGCACGCGCCACGACGGTGACCGAGCCCGCGCGGGACCGAGCCGCGGTCCCCCTGCTGCACCGGCCGGTGACGGTGCACGCCTGGGAGGACGTCGTCTTCGCGCACTGGCGCCACGACCCCGAGTCGCTCGCGCGTCTGGTGCCGCGCGGCACCCGCCCCGACGTCGTCGACGGCAGTGCGTGGGCCGGCCTGACGGCGTACGTCTTCCGCGAGACCCGGGTGCCGCCGTTCCCGCCGTCCGGCCGCCTCGGCTCGATGACCGAGGTGACGATCGAGGTGCTCACCGTCGACGACCGCGGTCGCCGCGGGGTCGCCTACCGCACGGTCGACACCGCGAACGTGCCCGCGATCGTGGCGGCGCACGCCCTGCTCGGGGTGCCGTACACGTTCGCGCACGCGCGGGCGCGAAGTCGTGGGGACACGCTGTCCTACCGGTCGGTGCGGCACCCGGCACGCTCCCTCCACCCGGTCCGCTGGCTCCGCGGACGCCGGGGCGGACCAGGGTCCGGAGCGGCGTGGCCCGGCGGTCCGGTCTGGCCGGGCAGCACGGGTGGGCCAGGAGGCGCGGTGCGACCCCGCCACGACGCCACCGTCCGGGTCGTGGCCGGTGACGTCGTCGACGACCGGCTGGCGACGGACCTCACCACCCGACAGGGCATCCACGCCCGGCACCTCGCGCAGACGCTGTTCTGGCAGCGCCAGCACCCGCCGCTGACGATCCGGTCGGCACGGCTCGAGCGGCTCGGCGGCGACCTGCCCGACGCCGTCGGGATGCCCGGGCTCCTCGACCGCGAACCCGACTCGCTGCTCGTCGTGGACGGCACGACCGTCCGCTACGCCTGGGGGGACGTGGTCCGGTGAGCGTCGATCGGCACGACACGGACCAGCACGGCACGGACCGGTTCGACCTCGACCGGTTCGTCCGCGCGCAGCAGTGTGTGCACGACACCGCGCTCGCCGAGCTGCGGCGCGGCCGGAAGTCGTCGCACTGGATGTGGTTCGTGTTCCCCCAGCTCGCCGGGCTCGGCCGCTCGCCCACCGCGCAGCGGTACGCACTCGACGGCCTCGACGAGACCCGGGCGTACCTCGACCACCCCGTCCTCGGCCCGCGGCTGCTCGAGGCGACCCGTGCGGCGGAGTCCGCCCCGGCCCGGACCGCCGACGACCTGCTCGGGGGCATCGACGCGCTGAAGCTCCGGTCGTCCATGACCCTGTTCGCCGCGGCCGCCGCCGACCCGGAGCCGTTCCGGGCCGTCCTCGACCGCTGGTACGACGGCTCCGAGGACCCGGTGACCCTCCGGCTGCTCCACCCCCACGACTGACACGCTCCGAGCCGACAGGGACACCGTTCACATATCAGGTACGGTGAACCGTGCGTCCGCACCGACCGGTGGGACGCCCGCCGACGCCACGATCCCGGAGGAACCCGCATGCCGGTCCCCAGCAGTGCACCGACCGAGCACCAGCTGCTCCGCGACACCGTCCGGCTCAAGATCCACGCCGCGATCATGGACGGCACGCTCGAGCCCGGCGAGCGGCTCAACGACGACGAGCTCATCGCCTGGCTCGGCGTCTCCCGCACCCCGATCCGCGAAGCACTGAGCCAGCTCGCACGCGCCGGCCTGATCGAGATGGCGCCGAACCGCTACACCCGCGTCACCACGCCGGACCCGACCGAGGTGGTCGAGGCGCTGCAGACCCTGGGCGTCCTGTTCGGCGGGGTCGTGCGGCTGGCGGTCCCGCGCCTCGGTGCGAGCGCGAAGAAGAAGATCCTCGCCCAGCTCGACGCCACGATCGCGGACTACGAGTCGCACGACGTCGCTGCGGTGAACCGTGACGCCCTCGCCGTGTTCGCCCGCTACGTCGAGGAGTGCGGCAACCAGAACCTCCAGCGTGTCTGCCGGGACACCATGGACGGCCTCGCGTTCCGACTGCGGCTGCCGAACCTCGACGAGCTCGTCGACTGGGACCAGATGACGGCCGACTTCCGCCGTCTGCGTGAGGCCACCGCGTCCGGGGACAACATCGAGGCAGAGCTCGCGACCGAGGCGATCCACCTGCTCCCCGGCGAGAAACGCTGACCCCGCCTGAGCGCCCGTACAGGAACACGCCCGTCTCGCCCTCGCGAGGCGGGCGTGCTCCGTCCGCCACAGCACACGGCGACACCACGGCGACCCGCGCGACGCTCCCAGTCACACCGTCCGACGAGCCGGTAGCATCGCCCCGACCACCCCGTCGAGCGACCCGGAGCACCGTATGAGCCACCGCCAGCCGGACCGTACCGAGATCGCCGCGCGCCTCGCCGCGGCGGTCGGCCGGATCAACCGGCGGGCCCGCACTGACTCGGCCTCGCTCGGGTACGGCATCGTCTCGGCGCTGGCGACGATCCAGCGCGAGGGACCCCTGCGCCCGGGCGACCTGTCGCGGATCGAGGTCGTCACGAAGCCGACGATGACCCGCATCCTGACCGAGCTCGAGCAGCGCGGGTTCATCGAGCGCGAGGCGGACCCCCGGGACGGTCGGGCGTTCATGGTGACGGCCACCCCCGAGGGCATCGCAGCGGTCGAGCGAGCCCGTTCCACCCGCACCGGCATCGTCGCCGAGCTCATCGCCGAACTGCCCGACACCGACGTCGACGCCATCGCCGCCGCGCTCGACGCCCTCGAACGCGTCGCGCAGGGCGAGCGCACCCAGGAAGCTCACACCTCCCGGGCCTGATCCGCCCGTTACCGAACCGTTACCAACGGGTGGACGGACGGTTCTGCCAGACAAACTGGACGGTGCACCCAGCAACACCGGTCATCGTGGCGGCTTCGCCCAGCGGCGGCCACCCCACGGTCACCCGTCGGCGGACGGACGGGCCCCACACCACCGTCCGGTCCTCCCCCGGCTCGCGAACTCCTGACGACGGACGTCTCGTTCATCCGCACCCCTGCGCGCTCCCCCACCCCGCGTGCAGCGTCACGAGTCACGCACCACGAGTCGGCCGACCACCGGAATCGATGACAGGACGCAACACCGACCTCCCCACCACCACCGCCTCGACCCGACGTGAGGCCCTGAACTCCCCCAACCGGCGCCTCCGCCGCGCGCTCCGCCGCCCCACCACGCTCATCGTGGGCGGGGCCGCCGTCCTCGCGGTCTCCGGAGGCATCGCCACCGTCGGCACGCAACCCGCGATCGGCGAGGCCCTCGGTATGCCGACCGCCAGCGCGACCGCGGCACCGGCGCTCGCCGGGACCGCGCTCGACCGCGCCCAGGCCGCGGCGACCATCGCCACGGCGGAGACGATCGCCGACTCGGCGAACGAGAAGACCGACACCGGCGTCCTCGAGCGCCGCATCGACGCGCTCGACGACTACCGGAAGCTCTCCGGCGCGGCACTGACCTCGAGGATCTCCTCGACGGTCGACGCCACGACGGCGGTCGCGGACGCCAGCGCCGCGCAGGACAAGCGGGACGCCGACGCGAAGGCCGCCGCTGTCGCCGCAGCGAAGCGCGCCGCTGCCGAACGGGCAGCAGCCGCCGAGGCCGCGCGCAAGCAGGCCGCCGCGAACACGGTCGAGGGTGCCAAGGCGACCGCGAGCTCGCTCGCCTCGTCGAAGTACGGCTGGGGTTCCGACCAGTTCCAGTGCCTCGACAACCTGTGGACCAAGGAGTCCGGCTGGAACTACCAGGCCGTCAACGCGAACGGCGGCGCGACCGGCATCCCGCAGGCGCTCCCCGGGTCGAAGATGGCCACGATCGCGTCCGACTGGCGGACGAACGCGACCACCCAGATCACCTGGGGCCTGCAGTACATCAGCGACGCGTACGGCACCCCGTGCGCCGCGTGGTCGCACTCGCAGGCGTCGAACTTCTACTGAGCCGACGCCAGGCACGCACGACGAACGACCCCGGGTCCTGCACCCGGGGTCGTTCGTCGTGTAGGCATACGCAGGTGACCACCATCGGACTCCGCCGCATGGCACCCCGCGACCCCACCGAGGCACACCGCGCGGCCAGCCCCCTCGAGCTCCTCTTCGACCTCGTCTTCGTGGTCGCCGTCGGGTTCGCCGCGACGAACCTGCACGAGATCGAGGTCGAGGGGCACGTCTCGTCGGCCGTCCTCGCGTACGCCTTCGTCTTCTTCGCGATCTGGTGGGCGTGGCTCAACTTCACCTGGTTCGCCACCTCGTTCGACACCGACGACTGGCTCTACCGCGTGATGACCTTCGTGCAGATGGCGGGGGTGCTCGTGCTCGCCGCCGGGGTGCACGCCGCGATGGTCGAGGGGTCGACCACGGTCGTCGTGCTCGGCTACGTCATCATGCGGCTCGCCCTCGTCGGGCAGTGGCTCCGGGTCGCCGCGTCGTCGTCGGAGTACCGGCGGACCGCACTTCGGTACGCCGGCGGCATCGTCGTCGTGCAGGTGCTCTGGGTGCTCGCGCTCCTGCTGCCGGACGGCGTCTCGTGGGGTGTGATCCCGGTGCTCATCCTGCTCGAGGTCCTCGTCCCGCCGTTCGCCGAGGCCGGCACGCAGACCACCCCGTGGCACACCCGGCACATCGCGGAGCGGTACTCCCTCTTCACGCTGATCGTCCTCGGCGAGGGGCTCGTGGCCTCGGCGAACGCGGTCATCGACGGCATCGCGCACGCTGACCATCTCGGGTCGCTCCTCGTGCTGGCGGCGTGCGGGCTCGTGATCGTCGCCGGACTGTGGTGGATCTACTTCTCCCGCGAGCAGCACGACCACATCCGGTCCCTGCCGACCGCGCTCCTGTTCGGCTACGGCCACTACCTGGTCTTCGCCGCCGCCGGGGCACTCCCGGCGGGGATCGAGGTCGCGGTGAGCGCCGACGCGGGCGAGGCCGACCTGTCGCACGCGACCGTCGCCGCCACGATCGCCGTGCCGGTCGCGTTGTTCGTGCTGTCGATCTGGGCGCTGGCGCTCCGGCCGTCCCTCAGCCTCGGCTGGAACGTCGTCGTCGTGGCACTCGCGCTCGCGGTGCTCGCGAGCATCGCCGTGCCGTCGGTGTCCCTCGTGGCGACGGCACTGCTCGTCGCCGCCGTGGTCGTCGTGCTGGAGGTCCCCGACCGGCGACCGTGACCCGCAGGCGGACGTGAGCGAGCCGGTGACGGTGACCGGCTGACGGACGGGAGGCGCGGCGCGGGCCCGCGCCGTCCCTCCCGAACCGCAGGCGGGTGCGTCAGCCGACGCGCGCGATCCGCACGTCGACCCGGCTGAGCGGCAGGCCGTGCTCGGTCGCGGCGGCGAGCGCCGCGAGGTGTGCCGCGCGTGCCGTCTCGGGTGCCGGGACGGAACCGTCGGTCCCGATCACGATGCGGAGGACGTCGTCGTCGAGCACCACGCGCGCGACCGTGGTGCGGGTCGCGAGGTTCTTGGCGGCACCGACCGCGCTGCCGAGCGTCGGGCGTGCCCGGTAGAGCTCGGCGACCCCGGGGACCGCGACGACCGCTGCCTCGATCGCGGCGAAGGTCTCGTCGTGGCTGCTCATGCTCGTTCCTCCTCGGCGTCGGGGCCCGGCTCGTCGTCGGACGGTGGCAGCAGGTCGCGCACCACGACGTCCACGGACTCGACGAGCAGGTCGGTCTCGGTCGCGAGGACCTCGGCGACGGTCTCGCGGATGTCCGACGCCACGCGCTGGATCGTCGACCCGGCGCGGACGGCGATCTCGACGACGATGCGCACCGGGGCGCCGAGCTCGGTGACGTCCCCTTCGAGCGTGCACCGTGCGATGAGCGCGTCGGGCACCGCGTCGCCGGCGGTCCGGACGAGCGAGCGGATGGCGCCCTCGGTCATGACCGGGCGTTCGGTGGGCGCCGCCGGGCGGAGCGGGACGTCACGGCCGGCGCGTGCCTCGAGCGAGATGTTCGCGAGCACGCCGCTGATCCACGACTCGTCGGCGGGTGCTTCCTGTTCGGCAGCGGCCTCGAGCGAGCCGAGCGAGGACTGCCGGAGCCGCACGATGGCGGCGAGGGCGTTCTGGCACGCGGCGGAGTGGTCGATGCTCGGGTCGGCCGGCTGCATGCCGGCGTCGAGGTAGTCGGCCAGCTCGTCGATCGTGTGGCCGTCGAGGTCGTCGGGTTCGAGGGAGTCGAGCCGGACGGGATCGGGTTCGGTCATCGCCATCCCTCCATGAGACGGATCATGTTCTTGCGCGCCCGGGACAGCAGTCCCCGGACGGTCGAGGTCGGGAGGTCCAGTTCCTCCGCGATGGCCTCGTACGAGTACTCGAGCACTTCCTTCATCACCCACGTGCGGCGCTGCGCCTCGGGCAGTTCGGCGAGCGCCGTCTCGACCGCTTCCTCGCGGGAGCGGGCCTCGGCGACGCGTTCGGGTGCGTCGTCCGCCGGTGCCTCGACTTCGAGCTCGGTGACGTCGTCGTGGAACCGCCGGGCCCGGATGCGGTCGATGCACTTCCGGCTGAGGATGCGCATGAGCCACGCCTTGACCCGGGCGCCGTCCTGGAGCGTGTCGAGCTGGTTCCAGGCGGTGATGAACGTCTCCTGCACGACGTCGTCGAGTTCGTCGGTCGAGCCGAGGGTCCGGCGCGCGTAGGCACGGAGCAGGGGGGTGTGGCGCCGGATGAGGACCTCGAACGCCCGGACGTCGCCGTCGGACGATCGACCAGCGAGGACGGCGTCGTCGAGGTCGGTGAGGGGCTGGTGGTGCACGCTTTCCTTCTACTGGTGTGGGGTCGGGGGTTCCTGAGTGCGGTGCCGTCGAGCCGTCAGGCCGTGTGCGCCTGGTGTCCGTGCGTGCGGCGGACCTTCATCGGGCCGACGGGCCGCGCGGACAGCGACCGGACGCGTGCCTGCGCCAGGACGTGCTCGTGCCCGACGCGGACGAGCGCGGTGGTCGCGAGGTGTGCTGCGGGTGCGGTGTCGGTCATGACGGGGTCCTCCATCGGGGTGCTCACCGATGGGACGGAACGAACAGCCGGATCGTCACACTTCTGCACGAACGAGTTCTGCGTGCGCGGGTTCTGCGGCAGGCTGGGGGCATGTCCCTCGTCACCGCCGTCTGCCGCGTCGACCGCCTGCTGCCCGACTCCGGCACCATCGGGGTCACCGCGATCGACAAGCGCCCCGTCGACGGCCCCGTCCGGGTCCGTCCGCTCGGGCTGTACGCCGACGTGCAGGCGGACCGGAAGCACCACGGTGGCGAGGACCAGGCGGTGTACGCCTACGCGGACGAGGACGCGGCGTACTTCGCGGACCTGCTCGACCGGGACGTCCCGCCGGGACTGTTCGGCGAGAACCTGCGCACGACGGGCGTCGACGTCACCGGGGCCGTGACGGGGGAACGCTGGCGGATCGGCGAGACCCTCGAGCTCGAGGTCACGATCCCGCGGATCCCCTGCGGCACCTTCGCCCGCCGGATGCGGGTGGACAAGTGGGTCAAGCGGTTCACGGAGGAGGGCCGCCCCGGCGCCTACCTCCGCGTGGTGCGGTCCGGGCCCGTGTCCCCCGGCGACCCGGTCGTCGTCACCCACCGACCGGACCACGGCGTCACGATCGGCCAGCTCTTCACGGGCCTGACGCCCGAGCAGGCGCAGGCCGTGCTGTCGTCGGGGCGCGGGACGGGTCCCGGTGGCCCGGGGACGGGTGGGCTCGCGCCGAAGGTCGTCCGGGACGTGTCGAAGGTCCTGGCGCGCGCGACCGCCTGAGCGCGGGCGGTCCGCCGTGCCGTGGTCAGTCCGGCTGCGTCCGGCGCACCGGGTCGATCGGGCGCTTCGCCTGCGGCAGCTTCGCGACGACGAGGTCGTACGCGTTGCCGACGAGGTCCTCGACCAGGGTCTCGTCGATGCCGTCCCCGGGTGACAGCGTGATCCAGTGCTGCTTGTTCATGTGCCAGCCCGGGGTGATCTCGGCGTGGTCGCGCACCAGGGCGGCACCGTGGGGCGGCGCGCACTTGAGGTTCACGATCGGCACGCCGCGGAGCTCGGACGTCATCACGAACATCTTGCCGACGACCTTGTAGACGAACGCGCCTTCGCCGAAGGGCTGGGTCTCCGCCACCGCGGGCAGGGCCATCGCGGTGCGGATCGCGACCTCGTGCAGCGTCTCGCCGTCCATGTGCTCCAGCATGCACCGGACCGCCGACGGTGCACCTCGTTCTGGGGTGCGTGCAGGCCCCGGTTCCGAACTATCCTCAGGCCGTGCACATCACCCGAACCCTCAGCATCGCCGCCGCCACCGTCGTGCTCGCTGCGACCGCCGTCGTCGGCGGCGCCTCGACCGCGCAGGCCGCCCCCACCGTCTACAAGAACTGCACCGCCGTGCAGAAGGTGTACTCGGGCGGGATCGCGAAGAAGTCCGTCACGAAGAACCGCGTCACCTCGAAGGGCAAGGTCACGTACCGGGCGCTCAAGGGCACGGTGAAGAAGGACGACGCACTGTACGCGGCGAACAAGAAGATGGACGCCGACGGCGACGGGATCGCCTGCGAGAAGAGCTGACCCCGACCCGTCAGAGGGGCGGGACGCCCTCGTGTCCCGAGCGCGGGCGGGCCGTCCCGGCGACACCCGTCACGACCGACCCCGGTGGGACGTCCTTCGTCACCACCGTGTTCGCGCCGACGACGGAGTCCGCGCCGACCGTGATCGCGCCGATGAGCGACGACCCGGCACCGAGCACGACGCGGTCCCCCACCGCTGGGTGCCGACGGGCTCCGGGCCCGTGGTCGCCCCCGCGGCCGCCGAGGGTCACCCCGTGGAAGAGCACGACGTCGTCGCCGACCACCGCGGTCTCCCCGATGACGACCCCCATGCCGTGGTCGATGAAGAACCGACGGCCGATGCGGGCACCGGGGTGGATCTCGATGCCGGTGACCGACCGGGCGACCTGCGCGAGGACCCGGGCCGCGAACCGCGACCCCGGCAGGCCCTCGGCGATCCAGAGCCGGTGCGTCAGTCGGTGGGTCCAGACGGCGTGCAGCCCCGAGTAGACGATCGCGTTCTCGAGGTCGCCGCGGGACGCGGGGTCACCGCGGCGTGCTGCGGCCAGGTCCTCCCGGACGGTCCGCAGCACGCCTCGTCGGGCGGGACGACTCACGCAGTGAGTCCCTCGAAGAGGACCGTCGACAGGTAGCGCTCACCGGTGTCGCACACGATCGCGACGACCCGCTTGCCCGCGTTCTCCGGACGCGCGGCGATCTCGATCGCGGCGTGGATGATCGCGCCGGACGAGATGCCCGCGAGGATGCCCTCCTGCGTGGCGAGGTCGCGGGCGACCCGGAGCGCGTCGTCCAGCTCGACGTCGAACACCTCGTCGATGACCGACTGGTCGAGGACCTCGGGGATGAAGTTCGCACCGATGCCCTGGATCTTGTGCGGACCCGCCTTGCCCTCGGTCAGCAGCGGCGAGTCCTTCGGCTCCACCGCGACGATCTGCACACCCGGCACGCGCTCCTTGAGGACCTGGCCGACACCGGTGATCGTGCCGCCCGTGCCGACGCCCGCGACGAACACGTCGACGTGCTCCTCGGTGTCGCGGAGGATCTCCTCCGCCGTCGTCTTCCGGTGGATGGCCGCGTTCGCCGGCGTCTCGAACTGGTGGGCGAGGATCGCGCCGGGCGTCTCGGCGACGATCTGCTCCGCCTTCGACACCGCGCCCTTCATGCCCTCCGGCCCCGGGGTGAGGACGATCTCGGCACCGTACGCGCGGATGAGGGCGCGACGCTCGACACTCATCGTCTCGGGCATCGTGATGACGACCCGGTACCCGCGAGCCGCGCCGACCAGTGCGAGCGCGATGCCCGTGTTGCCGGAGGACCCCTCGACGATCGTCCCGCCGGCCTGCAGCTCGCCGGACTCCTCGGCTGCGTCGATGATCGCGACGCCGAGCCGGTCCTTCACGCTCGCACCCGGGTTGTAGAACTCGAGCTTTGCCAGGACCTCGGCGCCGCCCTCCTTCGGGAGGCGGTTCAGCCGGACCAGCGGCGTGTTCCCGAACGCCTGCGAGATGTTGTCGTGGATCGTGCCGCTCATCGGTACCGTCCTCTTCGGGTCAGGTCGCGTGCCTCCGCCCTGGAGGCACGGCGTGCGCTGCGATCCTAGCGATCGGACCCCGGATGGTGCTGCCTCGTGACGCGTGCTCCGCACCGGGCGCTCGCCGCGCCTCCCGTCCGTCACGCCGCGACCGCGACGAGCGTACCGTGCGCCGCAACGACGAGGAGGTCGCCATGTCCAAGGAGCAGCAACCCGACGCCACGCCACCCGTCGTCGACCGCGCAGCGTTCGACACGGCGCTCGCCGCGCAGGTGCGCGACGAGAAGGAACTCACCCGCCACGGCGACCGCGTCTCGGCCGCGCGCCGACGGCTCCCGATGGTCCGTGTCGACGACTACGAGTTCACGGGTCCCGACGGTCCCGTGCGACTGACGGAGCTGTTCGCCGGGAAGTACCTGCTCCTCGTGCAGAACGTCATGTACGGACGGGACTGGGACGCCGGCTGCCCGAGCTGCACGTGGGCCGTCGACAACCTGCCCGCCGACATGGGCCGCCTCGACGACGAGGGGATCGCGTTCGCGATGGTCTCCGAGGGGCCGATCGAGCGGCTCGAGGCCTGGCGGCAGCAGCACGGGTGGCCGCACACGTGGGTGTCGTCCGGCGCGACGAGCTACCACGACGACTGGGGCTGGACCGTGCACAGCGACGACTGGGACGGCCCGGTGCCCGGGTACTCGTACTACCTGCTGCGCGACGGTGTGCCGTACCTGACCTACGCGACCGGTGCGCGCGGGACGGAGGCGATCCTGCCGGTGCCGCACATCATGGACCGCACGGTGTACGGGCGGCAGCAGGACTGGGAGGACAGTCCCGAGGGCTGGCCGCAGTACCCCACTTACGGCTGACCGGGCCGCCGGTCAGCGCACGTGCGCCGTCCGCGCGAACCGCTCGTCCGTCGCCGCGAGCACCCGCAGCACGTTGCCCCCGGCCAGGGCGCGCAGGTCCTCCGGGCCCCAGCCACGACGCTGCAGTTCCGCCGCCAGCACCGGGTACCGCGACACGTCCCGCAGGTCCGGCGGCAGCACGGGCGTCCCGTCGTAGTCGCCGCCGAGCCCGATGTGCGCCGCGCCAGCGACCTCGCGCGCGTGCTCGACGTGGTCCGCCACGTCCGACACCGTGACGAGCGGGGGCTCCCCCACCGAACCGGCGTCTTCCCAGTCGGCCCACGCCCGGGACACGAACTTCGGCACGAAGGTGATCATCACCACACCGCCGTTGTCGCGCAGGCGGGCGAGCACGTCGTCCGGGACGTTCCGCGGGTGGTCGTTCACCGCGATCGTCGAGGAGTGGCTGAACACCACCGGCTGCGTGGCGACGTCGAGGGTGTCGCGCATGGTCTCCGGCGACGTGTGCGACAGGTCGACGAGCATCCCGATCCGCTCCATCTCGGCCACGACCTCGCGCCCGCGGTCGGTCAGGCCGCCGTGCGGGTGGGAGCCGGTGGCCGAGTCGGCCCAGGGTGTGTCGTCGTTGTGCGTGAGGGTCATGTACCGGACCCCGAGCCGGGCGAGGTCGCGGAGCACCGCCAGGTCGTCGCCGATCGAGTGGCCGCCCTCGGCGCCGAGGAGCGACGCGGTGCGCCCGGCGTCGACGGCCGCGACGACCTCGGCCGCGGTCTGGGCGAGGGTGAGCGACTCCGGGTACCGCTCGATGATCCGGTGCGCGAGGTCGACCTGCTGCAGCGTCGCGCGGACGGGATCGGGGACGTCGGTGGGGACGAACACCGACCAGAACTGCCCGACGACCCCTCCGGCACGGAGCTTCGGCAGGTCGGTGTGCAGGGACCCTTGCTCGGAGTCGATGCCCTCGACCCCGGAGTAGTGGGTCTCGCGCCGTTCCCAGGGCAAGTCGTTGTGTCCGTCGATGACCGGGAACGGGAGCGCGTCGAACGTCATGCCACCGACGCTACCGCGACGACCGCCGTCGCTAGGCTCGCCCCATGGACCCCGTCACGCTGCGGACCGAGCGGCTGGTCCTCTCGGTCCCCGAGCTCACCGATGCCGACGACGTCGTCGCCTACGCGACCGATCCCGACGTGGTGGCGTTCATCCCGATGCCCGAACCGTACGGTCACGCCGAGGCCCGCCACTGGCTCACGGCCGTGGTGCAGGACGGCTGGGCGTCGGACACCCGCTACGAGTTCGCCCTCCGCCGTGCCGACGACCCACGGCTGCTCGGTACCGTCGGGCTCTTCGGGTTCGCCGGCGGCGGCGCGGAGATCGGGTACGCGACCCACCCGGACGCCCGCGGGCACGGCTTCGTGACCGAGGCGGCGGACCGCGTGCTGCAGTGGGCGTTCGCGCCGGCTCCCGACGGGCTCGGGCTCGCGCGCGTGCAGTGGCGGGCGATGGCGGAGAACCGTGCGTCGATCGCCGTCGCGCAGCGGCTCGGCATGCGGTACGAAGGGCGTCAGCGGTCCGCGGTGCTCCAGCACGGCCGCCGCCACGACCAGTTGCTGGCGGCCGTCCTGCGCGACGACGACCGATCCGTCCGACCGGTCTGGCCGACGTCGTGACCGTCGCGTTCCGGGTCGTCACCGACCTCGCCGCCCCGCCGGAGCGCGCGTTCGCGCTGTCGCTCGACATCGGCGCGCACGAGCGGTCCATGGCCGCCACGGACGAGCGCGCGGTCGCGGGCACCATGGCCGGCACGATCGGGCTCGGTGAGTCCGTCACGTGGCGCGCGCGGCACTTCGGGATCGTGTGGCGGATGACGAGTCGGATCACGGCCCTGGAGGCGCCCCACCGGTTCGTCGACGAACAGGTGCGTGGACCGTTCGCCCGGTTCCGGCACGAGCACCGGTTCGAGCCGTCGGCCGGCGGCACGCGGATGGTCGACGAGATCGAGTTCCGCGCACCGCTCGGGGTGCTCGGGGTCGTCGCCGAGCGGCTCGCGCTGGCTCGGTACCTGCCGCGGCTGATCCGGGAGCGCAACGCCTCGCTGGCGGCCGAACTCGCCGACGAGCGCGGCGGTGCCGGCGACGACGAGCGCGGCGACGGCACGGGTCAGGGCGCGGCGAGCTCCCCCAGCGCGTCGTAGGCCTGCGCCACCGCGTCCACCCGCGCACGCCCGCCCGGGCCGGATGCCTCGTACACGTCGTTCGCGACCGCGGCGACGACGGCGAACAGCGCCGCCATCGAGTCGAACGCCGACGGGGAGTCCACCGGGCAGAGGATCGCCGTGGCCGCCGGGGCCGCGATGACCGCCGCGGTCGGGTCGCCCAGGACGACGACGTCCGCGCCGCTGGCGACGCAGTGCCGCACGAGCTTGCCGATGCCGGCGGCGTGCCGGCGCACCGTGACGATGATGACGAGGTCGCGTCGGTCGAGGTCGGCCACCTCTTCGCCGAGGCGCTGTCCCGGGGCCGGGCCGATGCGGACGTCCGGTCGGACCTGCGCGAGCTGGGCGCGCAGCTGGAGGGCGATCGGGTACGCCCCGCGCTCCCCCGCCACGAGCACCCGGCGCGCGCGGACGATCCGCCGGGCGAGACGGGGACGGTCGGCCCGGGCGAGCGAGGCGAACGCGGCGTCGAGGTTGCGCGACTCGACGGCGCGCTGGTCGACGTGCGCCGCGTCCTCGGCGGCCCACGGCAGGCCGGAACCCCGTGCCGACATCAGGTTCTGCCGGACCTCGGCGGCGTCCTGGAAGCCGAGCGACCGGACGAGCCGGGAGACCGTGGCCTTCGAGGTGCCCGACTCGGCGGCGAGCTCGGCCGAGGTCCCGACGAGCAGGAGTTCGGGGTCGTGGCGCACCATCGCGGCGACGCGTCGCTCGGCCGGGGACAGCTGCTCCCACACCGAGTCGATGCGCGCCCGGACGTCGGGGCCCGCGGTGCTCACGCTGCGGCCACCCGTCCGACCGCGACCGCGAGCGCGTCGAGCCCGAGGGCGATGTCCTCGGTGGAGACGAACTCGTCGGGGTGGTGGCTGATGCCGTCCGGGTTGCGGAGGAAGAGCATCGCGACGTCGGTCACGAGCCCGAGCGACATGGCGTCGTGTCCCGCGCGGGAGAACAGCTCGATCGGACGGGGCTCCCCCGTCGACTCGATGCCCGCCCGGACGGCGTCCATCAGCCGCGGTGCGCAGAACACCGCCGGCGCACGGTGGACCTCGGTCGGCTCGACGCTGACGCCACGGCGCTCCCCGATGAGCGCGAACGCCTTCGTGATCTCCTCCCACACGGCGTCGCGTCCATCGTCGAACTCCCCGCGCAGGTCGACCGAGAACCGTGCCAGCCCCGGGACGACGTTCACGGCTCCGGGCTCGACGGTCATGGTGCCGACCGTGCCGACGTGCTGCGACGCCCGGCAGATCCGTTCGACGGCGAGGGCGGCCTCGGCGGCGGCGAGCAGCGCGTCGTGCCGTCGGTCGTAGGGGGTGCCACCGGCGTGCCGGGCCTCGCCGACGGCCTCGACGGTGAACCGCCGCGCACTCGCGATGCTCGTGACGACGCCGAGCGCCTGACCGGCCTGTTCGAGGTACGGTCCCTGCTCGATGTGCGCCTCGAGGTATCCGGCGAGCACCGACGGTTCGACCGCGGCCTCGTGCACGCGCGACGGGTCGAGCCCGAAGCGGGTGAAGGCGTCGCGGAGGGTGACCCCGTCGCCGTCGGCGAGGTCCCACCAGGACTCGTCCCAGACACCGGCGACCGCGGAGGACCCGAGCAGCGCCTTGCCGAAGCGGGTGCCCTCCTCGTCGGAGAACGCGATGACCTCGAGCGCGACGGGGAGCGGGCCGTCGGCGGTCACGCGCGCCACCGTCCGGATCGCCATGAGGACCCCGACGATCCCGTCGTACCGGCCGGCGTCCACCACGGTGTCGAGGTGCGATCCGAGCAGCAGCACGGGGGCGTCCGGGGTCGCACCGTCGACGCGGCCGTGCAGGTTGCCCGCCGCGTCCTGCCAGGTGCTGAGGCCGGCGTCGCGCATCCAGCCGGCGACGATCGCGTTGACCCGTGCGTGCTCCGGCGAGAGGTAGACGCGGGTGATCCGGCCGGGCTCCTCGGTGACGGTCGCGAGTTCGTCGCACCACCCGGCGATCAGCGTCGCGTCGGCGGTGGCGGTCGCGGAGGCCCGGACCACGGACGGCGCGCTCACGCCGACACCCCGGCAGCGACGACGCCGGCGACGGCACCGGCACCGACGCCGGCGTAGACGTCGAGCGCCGCGTCCACGCCACCGCCGGACGGCACCGCGTGCCCGGCCCGGCGCAGGGCGTGCTCGAGCGCGGCGAGGGTCGTCACGACGGTGTCCTTGCGCGCGTTGTAGCCCATGGTGCCGATCCGCCAGACCCGTCCGTGCAGCGGCCCGAACGACGTGCCGATCTCGATGCCGTGGTCGTCGAGCATCGCGGCGCGGACCTGGTCGCCGACGACGTCCGACGGGATCTCGACCGCGACGACGTTGTGCATCTTGTGCCCGAGGTCGCCGAAGACGCCGAGCCCGAGTGCCTGCACGCCGGCGGTCATCGCGCGACCGGCGGTCTCGTGCCGTGCGACCACGGCGTCGCGGCCCTCCTCGAGCAGGATCCGGGCGCACTCGTTCGCGGCGTAGAGCATCGACGCGGCCTCGGTGTGGTGGTTGAGCCGTCGCGGGCCCCAGTAGTCGAGGATCATCGCGAGGTCGAGGTAGTTCGACCGGATGGGTTCGTCGGCGACCTCGTCCCCGGGTTCGCGGATGCCCGCCTCGACGCTGCGACGCTGGTCGAGCACGGCGACGGCCCGCGGCGAGACGGTGAGCGGCGCGCTGCCGGACGGTCCGCCCAGGCACTTCTGCAGCCCCGCGCTCACCGCGTCGATGCCCCAGGCGTCGACCTCGAGCGGGTTGCCCCCGACGGTGGCGGTCGCGTCGGTGTAGAACAGCACGCCGTACCGTTCGCAGATCGCGCCGAGCTCGTCGAGCGGCTGGTTCATCGTGGTCGAGGTGTCGCCCTGCACGATCGCCAGGACCTTCGGGCGCACCCGCGCGATCGCGTCCTCGATCGCCGACGGGGTGAACACCTGCCCCCACTCGGTCTCGATCGTGTGGACCTCGGCCCCGGCACGCCCGGCGATCTCGGCGAGCAGGTGCCCGAAGCGCCCGAACACCGGCACGAGCACGCGGTCCCCCGGGGCGAGCAGGGAGACGAGCGCCGCCTCGATGCCGGCGCGGGAGGTGCCGTCGACGAGGACGGTCGCCTCGTTCGTGGTGCCGAACACCCGCCGGTACAGCTCCTGCGTCTCGTTCATCGTGGTGGTCATCCACGGGTCGTACTGCCCGACGAGCGGGGTCGACAGGGCACGGAGCACCCGCGGGTCGGCGGTGATCGGCCCCGGTCCCATGAGCAGACGGGCGGGTGGGTTCACAGGGAGCATGTTCGGTCCTCTCGTTCCGGTGGAGATCGTATCGGAACGATCGTTACAGCGGTGTTCCCGCGAGCACGGGTCGGTCGACGAGCGCCCCGCTGACGGACGTGACGCCGCCGTCCGCGGTCGCGACCAGCCGCCCGCGCAACCAGGTCTCGGTGACGCTGCCCCGTGCCTCCAGACCGGCGAACGCCGAGACGGGGTTGCGGTGCGCGAGCCCGGCCACGTCGACGACCGCCGAGGCGGACGGGTCGAACACCGCGAAGTGCGCGAGTGCGCCCGGCGCGATGCGTCCGCGGTCGGCGAAGCCGGCGAGTGCCGCCGGGCCGGTCGTGAAGTGCGGCAGCAGCTGCTCGAGCGCGACACCGCGGCGCAGGGCCTCCGTCCACACGGCACGGAAGCCGACCTGCAGCCCGGCGATCCCGCCCCAGGCGGTCCCCCAGTCGTCGGTCTTGAGGTCCGCGGTGGAGGGCGAGTGGTCGGACACGATCATGTCGATCGTCCCGTCCAGGACCCCGGCCCAGAGCGCGTCGCGGTTGGCGTCGTCGCGGATCGGCGGGCAGCACTTGAACTCGGTCGCCCCGTCGGGGATCGTGCCGGCCTCGAAGGCGAGGTAGTGCGGGCAGGTCTCGACCGTGATCCGCACGCCGTCGTCCTTCGCGGCGCGGATCATCGGCAGCGCGCCGGCGTCCGACAGGTGCAGGACGTGCACGCGCGCGCCCGTCTCGCGGGCACCCTCGACGACCCGGGCGATCGCAGAGCGCTCGGCGTCGACCGGGCGGGTGGCGAGGAAGTCCTCGTAGTGTCCGCCGAGCGCCGCGTGGTCGACCAGGAACTCGGGGTCCTCGGCGTGCACGATGAGCAGGGCGTCGATGCGGGCGACCTCCTCGATCGCCGCGCGCAGCTGCCGTGCGTCGAGGTGCGGGAACTCGTCGACCCCGGACGGCGCGGTGAAGCACTTGAAGCCGAACACGCCGGCGTCGTGCAGGCCGTCGAGCGACCCGAGGTTCGCCGGGACGGCACCGCCCCAGAACCCGACGTCGACGGCGACGCGGCCCGCGGCGCTCGCGCGCTTGACCTCGAGCGCCTCGACGGTGGTCGTCGCGGGGATCGAGTTGAGCGGCATGTCGATGATCGTGGTGACGCCACCGAGTGCGGCTGCACGGGTCGCCGAGGCGAAGCCCTCCCACTCGGTGCGGCCGGGCTCGTTCACGTGCACGTGCGTGTCGACCAGGCCCGGGAGCAGGACGTGCGCGTCGGGCACGGTGCGGTCCTCGACGGCGTCGACGGGTTCGTCCACGGCCACGACGGCGTCGACCCGTCCGTCGCGGACGACGACGGCTGCGGGCCGGAAGGCGCCGTCGATCCAGGCGCGGCCGGCGCGCAGGACCAGGTCAGCGGGTACGGGCGCGGCCGTCGGGTCGCCGGCGGGGCCCTGGAGGCGCGTCATGCGCCCGCCCCGACCGTCGCGCCCGCCATCGGCCGACGTTCGAACCCCGCGAGCAGTCCCGCCATCGGCTTGGCCGGGGGTGGCGCGTACTCGCCGCGTCGCCCGGTCGTGAGCCCGAGGCGCACGAGGGACTCGGCGAGCACAGTGGCCGCCGCGACACCGTCCACGACCGGCGCCCCGACGGCCCGGGACACCTCGGCGCAGAAGTCCGCCATGCCGGCGCAGCCGAGCACCACGGCGTCGGCGCCGCCAGCGAGCACGGCCCGGCACTCCTCGACGACGAGTGCCCGGGCGTCCGAGTCCGGGTCCTCCAGGCGGAGCACGGGGACCTCGCACGCCCGGACCTCGGTCACGAGCGACGCGAACCCGTACCGTTCGGCGAGCTCGTGCGCCCGGCCGGTGGTCCGGCTCAGGGTGGTCACCACGCCGAACCGGCGCCCGAGCATCGCGGCGGCGTGGAAGGCCGCCTCCGCGATGCCGATGACGGGTCCGGACGCGACCTCGCGTGCCGCGTCGAGCCCGGGGTCCCCGAAGCACGCGACCACGAACGCGTCGACACCGTCCTGCTCGCCGAGCGCGATCTGCTCGAGGAGCCCGGGGACGGCCAGCGCCTCCTCGTAGTGGCTCTCGATCGACGCCGGCCCCATGGTGGGGTTGACGGCCTCGACGATCGTCCCGGGCCCGGCGACCGCGGCGGCGGCGCTGCCGATCGCCGCGGTCATCGAGGAGGTGGTGTTGGGGTTGACGACGCGGATGCGCATCGAGTTCCTTCCGGTGGTGCGGGTGGGACGGCTCGGTCGGTCAGGCCCGGCCGACCGCGGCGCCGTCGTCGACGGACGGGTCGTCGGCGGCCAGCACGGGCATGCTCGGACGCAAGCGCTCCATCCCGACGAAGACGACGAGGCCGAGGGCGCACCCGATGAACCAGCTGTAGTTCGACAGCCACGGGACGACGCCGAGCGCCGACGGCAGGACCGCACTGGCGACCGACACCGCACCGGTGACGACGAGCGTCCAGATCGCGTTCGGGTTGAAGCCCTTGACGTACCAGTACCGGGCCGCGGGGTCCTTCGTGTACATGTCGTCGACGGCGATGCGCTGCTTCGCGACGATGTAGTAGCCGGCGATGAGGATCCCGAACAGCGGGCCGATCAGGGCGCCGAGGACCCCCAGCGTGTACAGGATCGCCTGGTCGTTGCCGTACCAGTTCCACGGGGTGAGGAGGACGGACCCGACGGCCGCGATCATGCCGCCCGCCCGCCAGCTGATCTTCCGCGGGGCCACGTTCGAGAAGTCGAACGCGGGGCTGATGAAGTTCGCGACGATGTTGATGCCGACGGTCGCGGTGACGAAGGTCAACCCGCCGAGGAGGATCGCGAACGGTGCCCCGATCGCCTGCACGGTCTCGATCGGGTCGGTGATGAGCTTGCCGAACACCGGCACCGTGGCGCTGGCGCAGAGGACGGTGAGCACCGAGAAGAACAGGAAGTTGATCGGCAGGCCCCAGAGGTTGCCGCGCTTCACCGCGTCGAACGACTTCGCGTAGCGGGAGAAGTCGCCGAAGTTCAGCATCGGGCCGGAGAAGTAGCTCACCACGAGGGCGATGGCGGACAGCATCACCGGGATGCTCGCGCCGAACGACAGCGGCGCACCGGCGGACAGCGTGAACGAGATGTTCCCGATGCCGGCACGGCTGACGAGGTAGATGGCGAGGGCGATCATGATGACGTACACCGCCGGGCCGGCCCAGTCGATGAACCGCCGGATCGCGTCCATGCCCATCCAGAAGAGGGCGCCCTGTGCGACCCAGAGGATGGCGTACGAGATCCAACCGAGCGCGGAGAGCCCGAGGAACGAGTGCTCGAGGAGTCCCGCCGAGGCCGGGATGAACTTGAGGAAGACGATGTTGAGCGACTGGGCGGCGAGGAAGGTCTGCACGCCGTACCAGGCCATCGCGATGAGCCCGCGGATGATGGCGGGGACGTTCGCCCCGAGCACGCCGAACACCGCGCGGTTGATCACCGGGTACGGCACCCCGGTGCGCTGGGACGGCTTGGCGACGAGGTTCGCGAACACCTGCACGATGAGGATGCCGACCACCAGGGCGATGAGCACCTGCCAGCTGGCGATGCCCAGGGCGAAGAGCGACCCGGCGGTGACGTAGCCGCCGACCGAGTGCACGTCCGACATCCAGAACGCGAAGATGTTGTAGCTCGTCCACGTCTGCTTGCGGAGCGGAGCGAGGTCCTCGTTGGTGAGCGCCGGGTCGTACCCGGGGCGGACGACGCCGGCACCGGCGGGTGCTGCCGTCGTGCGGGGGGCGTGGGGCGCGGCGACCGGGGGCTGGATCTCTGTTGCCATGGCGTCCTCCGAAGGAGTGGGAAGGGCGAGCGGTGTCCGCCTGTGCCACGACGCTACGGAGACACTGCGCCCGGCCCGTTACCCCCGTGTAACGGTCGTGTGTCGTGACGCCCATCCTGGAACGATCGTTCCGACACGGACACCGACACCGATCGCCGTCCGCCCGCTCAGAGCGCGTGCGCCCCGAGGACCGCCCCGGCCGCGTACGTCGCGGCCAGGGCCAGCGCTCCCCCGGTCACGACACGGATCGTCGCCCGCGTGCGCGGCGCACCACCGAGCGTGGCACCGGTCGTGCCGGTGGCGGCGAGCGCGACGAGGACCGCGACGACCGTCACCGCCACGCGGGCGGGCTCGGGGCTGAGGAGCATCGCGAGGAAGGGCAGCGCGGCACCGGTCGTGAAGGTCGCCGCCGACACCCACGCGGCACGCCACGGGCTGACCACCTCGTCCTCGGCATCGCGGAGCGCGACCGCTGCCCGTCGACGGCGCACCTCGGGTCGGACGAGCTCGTCGGCGACGGCGCTCGCGACGGCCGGGTCGACGCCGAGGCTCCGGTAGTGGGCGGCGATCGTGCCGGCGTCCTCCGACTCCGCCTCGAGCTCGGCCTGGTGGGCGGCCTGGCCGGTGCGCTGGGCGTCACGGGCACCGCTGACGGACACGTACTCGCCGAGGGCCATCGAGACCGCACCGCCGACGAGGGCAGCGGCGCCCGCCGCGATGACCGGACCGGTCCCCGCGCCGGCTCCGGCGACGCCGACGAGCACCGCCGCGACCGAGACGATGCCGTCGTTGGCCCCGAGCAGGCCGGCGCGCAGCCAGTTGAGCCGGGCGGCGCTCGTGGCGTCGTGGTCCGTGGAGGGCAGGACGAGGTCCGCAGCGGTCGACATGCGAGTCAGGATGCCACTCGGCGCGGGTCGGCGCCAGCATGGTGAGGCTACCCTGATCAGGGTTTTTCCGGTGAGGGCAGCCTCACCTCACCGGTCTGCGGCGTGCGGGAAGCCGCATCGGCACCGCACCCTCGACACCCGGGCGGAACGTGCGGGCGCCCGGATGTCAGGATCGGCCCATGAGCGCGGGAATCAGGATCGACCACGTGGGCGTCACGGTGCCGGACATCGATGCCGCCACGGCGTTCTTCGAGGCGGCGTTCGACGCCGTCGTGCTGTACGACATGCGCTGCCGCACCGAGGAGCCGAACGCGACGGCCGAGGCGCACCGCTACCTGGGGATCCCGTCGACGATGGCACAGGGCGCGATGCGGATGCTCGCACTGCCGGACGGACCGGGTCTCGAGCTGTTCGAGTACCACGGACCGGACCAGCACCGTCCCGTGCACCCCGCGGACCTCGGGTGGCAGCACCTCGCGATGTACACGGACGACCTCGACGGCACGCTCGCCCGCATCGAGGCAGCCGGGGGCACCCGCAACTCGGATCCTCGGGACCTCCGCGGCCTCGAGGTCGGCGAGGGGAACCGGTTCGTGTACACCCGGACCCCGTGGGGCTCGACGCTCGAACTCGTCTCCTACCCGACGCCGCAGCCGTACCTGCTCGTCGCGCCACGGGCGAAGTGGGCGCCGTGGCCGAGCGCGGCGGACGCGCTGCCCGTTCCCCAGCCGGAGCCGGAGCCCCAGCCGTCCTGACGGGTCAGTCGTCGGCAGCGACGACACCCTCGGCAGCGTCGACGCCGTCGGCGACCCAGACCCGGGTCGGCCGACCGCTCAGTGCGTGCGCGAAGGGGTCGCCCACGGGGCGGAACCCCGCGCTGCGGTACAGCCGGAGCGCCGGCGCGTTGTCGTCCAGCGCGTGCAGCAGGGCTCGGCGGTGGCCCGCGGCTCCGGCCTCGGCGACGGCTTCCAGCAGCAGGGACCGTCCGAGTCCGTGCCCCTGGGCCCGCGGGTCGACGGCGAGGAGCGAGAGGTAGGCCGCGTCCTCCGGGTCCCCCGGACGCCCCGTCCCCGGAGCGGTGACGAGCGCGAACCCGGCGATCGCCGCGGCCGCACCACGGTCCGACTCCGTCGACGCCACGACGAGCGCGACGCGGGGCACCGCGAACTTCGACCGGGCGCGTTCCCGCGCCGCGTCCGACTCGGGCACGCCGTCACGGGTGGCGACGGCGCGCGTCCACAGGTCGACGCACGCGGTGACCTCGTCCTCGACGGCGGCACGCACGACGAACGACGACCCGATCACCGGTTCAGCGTACGGCTGCGGACTGCCCCACCCGGAACGACGCCCCGCGGTGCTCCGCCGGCAGCCGGTCACCGCGCCCGTGCAGCTTGTGCCGCAGCGACCCGGGCTCGTAGCCCTCGGGGTAGACGCCGCGGGCACGGAGCTCCGGCACGACGAACTCGATGACGTCCTCCCACGTCCCCGGGGTCACCGCGTAGGCGAGGTTGAACCCGTCGACGTCCGTCTGCTCCTGGATCGCGACGAGCCGGTCGGCGATGGTCGCCCCGCCGCCGACCGCGGCCGGGCCGAGGCCGCCGATCGCCGTGTGCCGGGCGAGGTCCCGGATCGTCCACTTCGACCCGTCGGACCCGGTGGCCGCCGCGATGTTCGCCGCCGCGGACTGGATCGCGTTCGACTCGACGTCGCCGAGCGGCTCGTCGAGGTCCCACTGCGACAGGTCGACGCCCATCCAGCCGGAGTTGAGCACGAGCGCACCGAGCTCCGAGGCGTAGGACAGGTAGTCCTCGTACTTGGCCTGGGCGAGCTCGTCGGTGGCGTCGGTGATGACGGTGAGCAGCGTGTAGACGCGGGCGGCGTACCGGTCGCGACCAGCAGCCTCCAGGGCGTCACGGACCTTCCGCACGGTCGACGCGAGCTGCTCGACGGTCGGTGCGCCCACGAACACCGCCTCGGCGTTCTCGGCCGCGAACCGGATGCCGCGCGGCGAGGCCCCGGCCTGGTAGATCACGGGCGACCGCTGGACCGACGGCTCGGACAGGTGGATGCCCGGGACGTCGAAGTGCGTGCCGTGGTGCTCGATCGGGTGGACCTTCGCGGGGTCGGTGAAGACGCCGGTCTCGCGGTCCTCGACCACGGCGTCGTCCTCCCACGAGCCCTCCCACAGCTTGTAGAGGACCTCGAGGTACTCGTCGGCGACGTCGTACCGGTCGTCGTGCGAGAGCTGGTCGGTCTGCCCCATGTTCCGCGCGGCACTCGGCAGGTACCCGGTCACGACGTTCCAGCCGATGCGGCCCTTCGTGAGGTGGTCGAGCGTCGAGATGCGTCGGGCGAACGGGTACGGGTGCTCGTACGCGGTCCCCGCCGTGATCCCGAAGCCGAGGTGCTCGGTCACCGACGCCATCGCGGACACCAGCAGGATCGGGTCGTTCACGGGGACCTGCGACCCGGTGCGGAGCGCGGCCTCGTTCGAGTCGCCGTAGACGTCGTACGTCCCGAGCACGTCGGCGATGAAGATTCCGTCGAAGTTGCCCCGCTCGAGCAGCTGCGCGAGGTCGGTCCAGTACGACAGGTCGTTGTAGTGCCGGGACCGGTCCCGCGGGTGCCGCCAGAGCCCGGAGGACTGGTGCGCCACGCAGTTCATGTCGAAGGCGTTGAACCGGATCTGACGGTGCTCGCTGCTCGTGCTCACGAGCGTGACGGTACGTGCCGACCCGGGGCGGACGGCGGAAGGTGACGAACCGTGACGTGGGACTGCGGTCCGGGAGGGACGGTGCGGGCCCGCCCCGCGCCTCCGGGACCGCAGACCGGTCGCGTCAGGAGCGCGTGGTCGCCTCGCGCGCGGCGGCCTCGGCCGCGACCCACGCGAGCATGCCGCACTTGACCCGCATGACGAACTTCGAGACGCCGTGGAACGCGACGAGGTCCTCGAGCACGTCCTCGTCGGGCTCACCGGCACCGCGGGACCGCATCATCGTGCGGAACTCCTCGGTGAGCGCGAGCAGCTCGGGCACCGTGCGACCGACCGCCATGTCCGTGAGGACCGACGCCGACGCCATCGAGATCGAGCAGCCGTCGCCCTGCCACGCGAGACCGGCGATGCGGTCCGTGCCGGGCTCGAGGCGCACGCGCACGGTGATCTCGTCGCCGCAGGTGGGATTGCGCTCGAAGTGCTCGGCGTCGGCGTCGGGCAGCTCGCCGTCGCCGTGCCGGGCCTTCGCGTGGTCGAGGATGACCTGCTGGTAGAGGGAGTCGAGGGAGCTCATGCGGTCGCTCCGAAGTAGCCGCGGACCTCGCCGACGGCCGTGAGGAACCGGTCGACGTCCTGCTCGGTCGTGTAGACGTACGTGCTCGCGCGGCTGGTGGCGACGAGGCCGAGCCGACGGTGCAGCGGTTGGGCGCAGTGGTGGCCGGAGCGCACCGCGATGCCCTGGGCGTCGAGGTACTGCGAGACGTCGTGGGCGTGCACGCCGTCGACGTCGAACGACACGAGACCGGACCGCGGCACCCCGGCGGGCGGACCGACGACGTGGATGCCCGGGATCGCGGCGAGTCCGGTGAGCATGCGCTCGGCCAGGTGCTCCTCGTGCGCACGGACCCGCTCCATGCCGATGCCCTGCAGGTAGCGGACCGCCTCGGCGAGCGCCACGGCCTGCGACACGGGCTGGGTGCCGGCCTCGAACCGCTCGGGCGCCGGCATGAAGTCGGTGTGCTCCATCGTCACCGTGGTGATCATCGATCCGCCGGTCCGGAACGGGGGCAGGGCGTCGAGCAGTTCCTGGCGGCCCCAGAGCACGCCGATGCCGTTCGGCCCGAGCATCTTGTGCCCGGAGAACGCCGCGAAGTCGACGCCGAGCGCCTGCACGTCGAGCGGCCGGTGCGGTGCGGACTGGCAGGCGTCGAGGACGACGAGGGCACCGTGCGCGTGGGCGGCCGCGACGACGGCCGACACCGGGGCGACCATGCCGGTGACGTTCGAGACGTGGGCGAAGGCGACGACCTTCGTGCGGTCGGAGACCAGGGCGACGGCGTCCTCGGCCGTCCAGGTGCCGTCGTCCGCGACGGGGACCCAGCGGAGCGTCGCACCGGTCAGCGCGGCGAGCTCCTGCCACGGGACGAGGTTGGCGTGGTGCTCGGCCTCGGTGACGAGGACCTCGTCGCCGGGTCCGATGCGGAAGCGCTCGGCATCGGGTCCCCCACGGCCGCGGCTGGCGTTCGCGATGCCGTACGCCACGAGGTTGAGGGCGTCGGTGGCGTTCGCGGTCCACACGACCTCGGACGGTGACGCCGCCCCGACGAACCCGGCGACGGTGGCCCGGGCGTCCTCGTACGCGTCGGTGCTCAGCGCGGCGAGGGTGTGCGCGCCGCGGTGCACGGCGGCGTTGTCGTGCTCGAGGAAACGTCGTTCGGCGTCGAGCACCTGGCGGGGTCGTTCGGCGGTGGCCCCGGAGTCGAGGTAGGCGAGGGGGAACCCGTTCACCTCCTGCTGGAGGATCGGGAAGTCCCGTTTGATCGCCTCGACCTCGGACTCGGTGAGCGGTTGGTTGGGCGCCACGACAGTCACCACACAATGGTGGTCTGCTCGCGGCCCGGAGTCCAGTCGGACGGGTACCGCTGACGGCGAACGGCCCCGGACACGTGGTCCGGGGCCGTCCGTACGGTGCGCGGGAACCGCGTCACTCGTTGCCGATCTGCTTGTCCGCCGCGTCACGGGCGCCGTCGATCTTGTCGTCGTACTTGCCACCCGTGGCCTTCTTGACCGCGTCGGCGACACCGCCGAGCACCTTGTCGCTGATGTCCTCGGCCTTCTCGCTCTTCAGGGCGTCCTGGACCTTGTTGTCCTGCAGGAAGTCCTGGGCCTTCTTCGTGATGTCGTCGAACCCCGCCATCGGTTGCTCCTCGTCGCCGGTACGGAGCCCGGTGCCCCGTCGTGCGGCCGATCGTAGGCCCGTGGCCCGTCGGGTGTGCCGGATCGTGACGAAGTGTTCACACCATCTGCGCGCTGCGTCGGCGGGCGAGCACGTAGCCGACGGCGACCGACCCGGACACGGCCAGGAGCGAGGGGATGAGGATGTCGGTCCCCTGCTGGGTGAACTCGACGACGAGCACGAGGGCCGTGAAGGGCGCCCGCATCGTCGTCGCGAGGAAGGCCGCGGCGCCGATGAACGCGAACGCCGTGAGGCTCGGCCCGTCGGTCGGCCAGAGCAGCAGCCAGAGGCCGCCGAGTCCGCCGCCGACCGCGGAGCCGATCGCGATCGACGGGGTGAGCGTGCCGCCGACGGCCCCGGCACCGATCGTGGCCGAGGTCGTGATCGTGCGGATGACCCCGAGCGCGAGCAGGAACAGGATCGGCGAGAGCCCGGCGACGGAGCCGTCCTCGAGCGAGGCGTTCATCGCGAGGACACCGAGCGCCCGCCCGTTGCCGAGGATCTCGGGGAAGGGCACGGCGATGAGTCCGACCATGGCGAAGACGACCGGCAGCACGACGATGAGCCGCCATCCCTTCGGCGCGAGGCCCTGCAGCCGGTTCGTGAGCTTCACGAAGCCGACGCCCGCGAACCCGAGGACCGGCCCGACGATCACCGCCCAGACGAGCAGCGACGGCGAGAGGTGCATCGCCGGCACGTGGTAGAGCACCTCGTCCGGGATCACGAGGCGTGCCACGAACGCCGCGACCGCGCTCGTCGCGAAGGCCGGCAGCGCGGTCGCGAAGGTGAGCTCGCCGAGCAGCACCTCGACCGCGAACAGGGCGCCCCCGAGCGGGACGTCGTAGACCGCGGCCAGACCGGCGGCGGCACCGCAGGCGACGAGGATCTTCGTCTCGCGAGCGGTCAGTCCGGCCCGTGCGGTCACGAGCTGGGACAGCCACGCCCCGATCTCGCGCGGGGCCACTTCTTTGCCGATCGAGGCGCCGAGCCCCACGGCCAGGATCTGCACGCCCGCGTTCCCCACCGTCGCGAGGGCGGGCATCCGCTTCCCGCCGACGGCCGCGGGCACGGAGACGACCGGGCGGCCCCAGCGTCGGAGCGCCCACCAGGCGACGCCGGTCAGGAGGCCGGCGGCGACGAGGGCGAGGAAGCGGTTCAGGGCACTCGGTGCGTCTGCGGCCTCGAGGTGGCCGCCGAACGGGTACCCGAACGCGACGAACTGGATGAGCTGCAGCGCGAGCCACACCGAGATGCCGGCGATGCCGCCTGCCACCCCCACCAGTCCGGTGACGACCGCGAGCTTGAGTGCCCAGACCGGGGTCGCACGTGTCGCGTGTCCTGGGTGCGGCATGACCGGAAGCCTAGCGGCACGTCGGCACCGCCCCCGCGACCGGGCGGACCCTGCCGGGCCGAGCCGCGCCTCCTGGGCGGTGGCCGGACCCGCTGCCCTCAGACGGCCGTGAGCCGGTACGGCACCACGCAGTCGGCCGGCACGAGCGGCGGCTGCAGGCCGACCGTCTCGAGCGCGCGCCCGCGGAAGACCCGGTCCCCCGACCACCACGGCGGCGGCACGATGCCGTGCCCGTCGCCGACCACGACCGGGTCGACCCGGTACGCGGTGTCCGGGTCGAGGTCGCGGAAGGTGACGCGGCCGGTACCAGACACCTCGGACCGGCCGGTGCTGACGAAGAAGAACAGGGCCTGCTGCTTGTCAGCGGCGACCGTGCCGGACACGAGCCGGGTCTCGTCGACCTCGTCGACGCGCACGAGGTCGCCGCCGTGCAGCAGGCCCCGCCACTCCTTGTGCAGCGCGATCCACTCGGCGAGCGCCGTCTCCTCGGCGTCCGTCGCCTGCGCGAGGTCCCACTCGATGCCGAAGTGCCCGACGATCGCGGTCCCGGCACGGAACGCCAGGTCGTGCACCCGGCCGGTCGTGTGGTTCCGGCCGCTCGCGACGTGGGAGCCGAGCAGCTCCGGGGGCAGGAGCTGCTGCGTCCACCGGTGCATCTGCTGCCGCTCGAGCGGGTCGATGTCGTCCGACACCCAGACGCGGTCGGTGTGCTCGATCACGCCGAGGTCGACGCGGGCACCACCCGACGAGCACGACTCGATCTCGAGCGCCGGGAACCGTTCCTTCAGCGTCGCCATGAGCCGGTACGCCGCCAGGGTCTGCTCGTGGACCGCTGCGCCGCCGCCGGGGTGCCCCGCCTCGACGAGGTCGCGGTTGTGGTCCCACTTGACGTAGTCGACGCCGTACTCGCCGATGATCGCGGTCATCCGCTCGAGCAGGTACGCGAACGCCTCGGGGATCGCGAGGTTCAGCACCTGCTGGTCCCGGGACCGGACCGGCAGGCGACCGTCCGCCTGCAGGATCCACTCCGGGTGGGCTCGGGCGAGGTCGCTGTCCTCGTTGACCATCTCCGGCTCGAACCACAGGCCGAACTGCATGCCGAGCGTCCGCACCCGGTCGACGATCGGACCGAGGCCGTCCGGCCAGACGTCCTCGTCCACGTACCAGTCGCCGAGGCCCGCGTGGTCGTCACGACGGTGCCGGAACCACCCGTCGTCGAGCACGTAGCGCTCGACCCCGAGCCGTGCGGCGCGCTCGGCGAGGTCGGTCAGCCGGGCGAGGTCGTGGTCGAAGTAGACCGCCTCCCAGACGTTGAGCGTCACCGGGCGGGGCGTCCTCGGGTGCTGCGGGCGGCTGCGGAGCCACCGGTGGAAGCGGCGGGCCTGGTCGTCGAGGCCGTCCCCGTACGCGGCGTACACCCACGGCCCCTCGTAGCTGTCCCCGGTGCCGAGGCGCACCTCGCCGGGGAGCAGGAGTTCGCCTCCCCCGACGACCTGGCGGCCGGTGGCGAGGCGTTCCGCGAGGTGCCGGTGGTTGCCGCTCCACGCCGTGTGCACGCCCCAGACCTCGCCGTGGGCGAACCCGAACCCGGGGACGCCGACGCTCAGGACGGTGGCGGCGTCGGCGCCCGTCCGGCCCTTCCGGCCCTCGCGCTCGTGGGTGCCGACGACGAGCTCGCGGCGCTGCGGGGTGCGCTCCTTGCCCCAGCGGCCGGCGAAGTCGAGGACCTCGCGGGCGTGCGACGGGACCGGGAGGGCCAGGGTGAGGTCGTCGACGGTGTAGGTGCCGGCGGCCGTGTTGGTGACGGCGGCGCGGGTGCGGACGAGGCCGGAGGGGAGCATCTCGACGGTGAGGCGGAGGGCGAGGCCGGCGGTGGCGTCCACGGCGTGGGCGGTGACGGAGGCGGGGGCGGGGGCGCGGGTGCCCGCGGTGTCGGCGGCGCCGGCGGCGCCGGCGGTGCCCGCGGTGTCGGCGGCGCCGGCGGCGCCGGCGGCGCCGGCGGTGCCCGCGGTGTCGGCGGCGCCGGTCACCTCGAGCTCGGTGACCGTGAACGCCGGGGACCAGTCGCGCCCGTCCCGGTGCCCGGACAGCCCCGGTCGCCCGGTCCACCCCCGGTGCGGCTCGGGCAGGATCGCCAACCGGACCGGCACGTCCGCCTCGTTCGGCGCGACCGGTGCCACGTCCGCCTCGGCCAGGGCCGCCAGCTCCGCGCCGTCGAGCGGACCGAGCGCCGCGCCCCAGTGCACCACCGCGGGCAGGGCACGGTCGCGGCAGTCGAGGACGAGGGAGGCGCCCCCGGCGGTCAGGTGGACGAGGTCGTGCGGCATGAGTGCTCCAGTCGGCGACGATGACGGCTCGACGAGTCTCGCGCTCTGGGAGCGCTCCCAGCAAGTCGACGCGCGCAGCGCGTGTGCGGATGCACAGGGATCCGGGTCAGAACCAGCGCTTGACCTTGAACACCACCCACAGGACCGCGGCGAACGCCACCATCGCGACGATCGCCAGCGGGTACCCCCACGTCCAGGAGAGCTCGGGCATGTGCGTGAAGTTCATGCCGTAGATCGCCGCGATGAGTGTCGGGGCGAAGAGGATCGCCGCCCAGCCCGAGATCTTCTTCGTGTCGTCGTTCTGCTTCTGCGCCGCGAGGGTCGAGTCGACCGTCAGCGCGTTCTGCAGCAGCTGCCGGAACGTGTCCAGTCGTTCCACCGTGCGGATCGCGTGGTCGAGCACGTCGCGGAACCGGCGCTGCATCTCCACCGGGAGGTGGTACTTCTCCGCCCCGCGGTGCAGGTTCTCGATGATGTGGATGAGCGGTCGGGCCGCGCGCTGGAAGTCCACGACCTCGCCGAACAGCTCGTAGATGCGACGGGAGACCCCGGCCTCGCCCGCGAAGAGCTGGTCCTCGATCTGGTTGATGTCCTCCTCGAGGCCGTCGATCACCGGCACGTACCCGTCGACGATCGAGTCCATCAGCGCCCAGAGCTGCGCCTGCGGGCCCACCGTCACGAGTCCCGGCTTGCCGCTCATCCGCTGGAGTGCCCGCGGGACGGTCTGCTTGCCACGGGGGTCGGCCTTCACGACCACGAGGAAGAAGTCCTCCCCGACGAAGGCGTGCACCTCGCCGAACGCGACCTCCTCCTGCTGGTCGTTGTACAGCGCGGGCTTGAGGACCACGAAGAGCGTCGAGCCGTAGCGCTCGAGCTTCGGGCGCTGGTGCCCCTCGGCGGAGTCCTCGACCGCGAGTTCGTGCAGGCCGAGCGCGACCGCGACGTCGCCGAGCTCCTCGGCGTCGGGCTGGTGGAGAACGATGCACGCGCTCGCTCCCTGGTCCTCGAGCATGCGGAAGGTGTCGTCGAGCGAGGGACTCGGGATCGGGGCGATCCGGTCGACGTAGACGGTGTTCAGTTCGACAGACACGTCACCACCGTACGCAGGGCGAGCGTGCGGAGGTCGGACGCGACCGACGTGCGGGCCAGGAGGCGCGGGTCGGGCCCGCACCGCGCCTCCAGTCCGGCCCGTCCCCCGTCTGCTGGACGTGCGCTGCGCGCCGGGCCCGACCACGCGCCTACGGTGCAGGTCATCAGCATGCTGACGAAAGGGGCTGACATGAAGAGGATCTGGAAGCGGATCGCAGTCGCGGTGAGCGCGGTCGTCGCGGTGGTCGGCGCGTTCGTCGGCTCGGGAGCCGCCGGCGGGACGCCGATCCAGGACGCTGCCGGCGGAGCACTGTCGGCCTCGTCGACGGCGATCGCGCCGGACGGGCCGGCGTTCTCGATCTGGAGCGTCATCTACGTCGGGCTGCTCGCCTACGCGATCCGCCAGTGCTTCCGCACCGCCGACGACGACCGGCACGCGCGACTGACCGTGCCTGCGGTGCTCTCGCTCCTGCTCAACGCGGCGTGGATCCTGAGCGTGCAGTTCGGGTTCCTGTGGTTGAGCGAGCCGATCATCGTCGCGCTGCTCGCCGTGCTGGTGTGGACGTTCGTGCTGCTGCGGCGGTCGGGGCCCTCCGGGATCGTCGAGGCGATCGTCACCGACGGCACGTTCGGGCTCTACCTGGGGTGGGTGTGCGTCGCGACGGCGGCGAACACGGCCGCGGTGCTGACGGCCGCGGGCTTCCGGGGCTTCGGGCTGTCGCTGGACGTCTGGGGCGTGGTGATCGCGCTCGTGGCCGGGCTCGTCGGGGTGCTCCTCGCGGTGTGGGGCCGGGGGCGCCTGGCGCCGACGGCGTCGCTCGCGTGGGGGTTGGCGTGGGTCGCGGTCGCTCGGCTCGACGGGCCGCTCGTGTCGACGCCGACCGCCGTCGCGGCGGTGGTGGCCGCGGCTGCGGCGGTCGTCGTGACGCTCGTGGTGCGGGCTCGCGCGGGGTGGCGCGGCGCGGCTGCGCCGGCGCGCGTCGCGGCCGCCTGAGCGGCGCGCCGCGCGCCGCGCTGGGCTGGTGGCCGCGCTGGCGGCGCCGCGCCGCGCTGGGCTGGCGGCCGCGCTGGCGGCGCCGCGCCGCTCTTGGTGGTGGCAAAGCGACACCGCTCACGCATCCGGCACCGTCTTGCCCGCGAAAGCGACAGATTCCCGCCGGCATCCGGCGGGAATCTGTCGCTTTCGCGGAACGGCGTGCGGCCGCGGCGCGGCCGCGCGCCGCGGCGCCCGCGCTCAGCGCGCCGCGACCGCCAGGCCGTGCGCCGCCGCCACGGCGGCGTTCACGACCTGCCCCGCGTGCACGTTCACCCCGAGCGCCAGGGCCGGGTCGGCAGCGGTCGCCGCCTCCCACCCCTGGTTCGCGATCGCCACGGCGTAGGGCAGCGTCGCGTTCGTCAGCGAGATCGTCGAGGTGCGCGGCACCGCTCCCGGCATGTTCGCCACGCAGTAGAAGACGGTGTCGTGCACGGCGAACGTCGGGTCGTCGTGCGTGGTCGGGTGCGATCCCTCGAAGCACCCGCCCTGGTCGATCGCGATGTCGACGAGCACCGACCCGGGCTGCATGTCCGCCACCATGGCGTCGGTCACGAGCTTCGGCGCCGAGGCCCCGGGGATGAGCACCGACCCGATGACGAGGTCGGCCTCGCGCAGGGCCGACGCGATCGCGTGCGCCGAGGACCGCAGCGTCGTGATGCGTCCGTCGAACCGGGCGTCCAGCGCACGCAGGCGCGGCAGGCTGATGTCGAACACGGTGACCTCGGCGCCCAGGCCGAGCGCCATCGTCGCCGCGTGCTCGCCCGCGACCCCGCCGCCGATCACGACGACGCGGCCCTTCGGGGTGCCGGGCACGCCGCCGAGCAGGAGCCCGCGCCCGCCGTTGGCCCGCATCAGGTGGTTCGCGCCGACCTGCGCCGACAACCGCCCGGCGATCTCGGACATCGGCGACAGCAGGGGCAGCGACCGGTCCGGCAGCTGCACGGTCTCGTACGCGATGGCCGTCGCCCCGGACTCGACGAGCGCATCGGTCAGCGGCCGGTCCGCGGCGAGGTGCAGGTACGTGAACAGGACCTGCCCTGGTCGGATCGAGGCGTGCTCGGCGGCGACCGGCTCCTTGACCTTCAGGATCATCTCGGCGCGCGCCCAGACCTCGGCGGCCGTCGGGACGATGGTGGCCCCGGCCGCGGCGTACTCGGCGTCCGGGAAAGACGACCCGTCACCGGCTCCGGACTGCACGAGCACCTCGTGTCCGTGCAGCGCCAGCTCGGCGACACCGGCGGGTGTCGCGGCGACGCGGAACTCGTTGTTCTTGACTTCGGTGGGGACGCCGATCAGCATCACTGACTCCTTCGTGGGCGGTGCGCGTTCGACACCCACGATGCGCCGAGGTTCGTTACGGGACTGTTTCCGCCGAACATCTGAGCAATGTGGCCGGGTTCCGTGTGCCGAGATTCGGCGTCAGAACACCTTGCCCGGGTTGAGGATCCCCGCGGGGTCGAACACCCGTCGGATCCCCCGCTGCAGCTCGAGCACGTCGTCGCCGAGCTCGTCGCCGATCCACCGCCGCTTGAGCACCCCCACGCCGTGCTCCCCCGTCAGCGTCCCGCCGAGCTCGATCGCCGCCCGGAACATCGCGTCGGCCGCGTCCCACACGTGCTGCGGCACCTCGTCGCCTTCGAACACGAAGTTCGGGTGCAGGTTGCCGTCCCCGGCGTGCGCGACGGTGGGGATCGCGATGCCGTACTGCTGCCCGATGGCCTCGACGCACGCGAACATCTCGGCGAGCCGACTGCGCGGCACCGCGACGTCCTCGATGAGGACCCGGCCACGCGCCTCCATGGCCGGGTGGAACGACCGACGGATCGTCAGCAGGCGGTCGCGTTCCGCCGCCGACCCGGCCAGGTGCACGGTCCCGCCCTCGGCCTGGAGGCGCGGCACGGCTCCGAGCGCCGCCTCCGTCGCACCCGGCCCGTCGTACTCCACGAGGAGGAACACCCCGCCCGCCGCGGTGCTCCCCACCGTCTCGGCGATCACCTGCGGCCCGAGGTGGGCCGCGATCCCCTCGAGTGCTGCGGCGTCGAGCAGTTCGACCGTGGACGGACGCTCCGCCCCGGCGACGACGGACGCCGCGGCGCGGGCTGCGGCCTCGACGGTCGGGTACACGGCGCCGAGGGTGGCCGGCTCCCCCGCCGGGATCGGCACGAGCCGGACGGTCGCGCCGACGATCACCCCGAGCGTGCCCTCCGACCCGACGAGCAGCGCCGTGAGGTCGAGGCCGGTGACGCCCTTGACGGTGCGGTGCCCGGTGGCGACGAGCCGCCCGTCCGCGAGCACGACGTCGAGGCCGAGCACTGCCTCTCTCGTGACGCCGTACTTCACGCACCGCAGGCCGCCGGCGTTCGTGGCGATGTTCCCGCCGACGCTCGCGATGGCCGCACTCGCCGGGTCCGGCGCGAACCGCAGGCCGTGTTCGGCGACGGCCGCGTTCAGGTCGCCGTTCAGCACGCCGGGCTCCACCACCGCGTACTCGTCCTCCGTCGAGACCGAGACGATGCGGTCCATGCGCGCCACGCTCAGGACGACGGTGCCCTCGGTGCCGTTCGCCCCGCCCGCGAGCCCGGTGCCGGCGCCACGCGGGACGACCGGGACGCCGAGCCCGGAGCACGTCCGGAGGGTCGCCTGCACGTGCTCGACCGTCCGGGCCTCGACCACGGCGACGGGGCCGCCCGGGGCGATCCAGCCGGACTTGTCCGTCCGTGCCGCGTCGAGCACACCGCGTTCCGTCCGGACGACCACGCCGTCCGGGTCGGCGAGCGCGGAACGGAGGGCGGTGACGACGGTGTCCATCCCGCCACGCTACCGAGCGCGGAGGGACTCGCTCGGCAGTTCCCCGAACCGTGCCCGGTACGTGGCCGAGAAGCGCCCGAGGTGCCCGAAGCCCCACGCCCGGGCGATGTCGGCCACCGAGGTGTCGTCACGGTCGCCGCGCAGCAGGTCGGCACGAGCACCGTCGAGCCGGACGCCGCGGAGCAGGTCGCCCGGCGTCTGGTCGAGGTGCCGGCGGAGGGACTGCTGCAGGCCGCGCGGGCTGAGCCCAGCCGCCGCGGCGATCTCCGGCGTCCCGATCGCGTCGCGCGCGTGCTCGTGGACGTACTCGAGCGCACGGCGGACCCGCTCGTGCTCGGGCCCGCTGCCGGTGACCGTCGTGCGCCAGCGGCTCCGCTCGGGGAAGGCCGCGACCGCCGCGGTGGCGAACGCCTCGGCGATGTCACGCCGGGCGACCGCGGTGAGCTCGTGCCCGACGTCCAGCCAGGTCGACGAGTACGCCCGCACGACCGACTGCCACGCCCGCATGCCGTCGGCGGTCGGGCGGCGGAGCGCTTCGAACGCGAAGTCGTCCTCGCCGACGACCGAGCGGAGGAACCCCGCGTCGAGGTGCACGAGGTTCAGGCCGATGTCGCGGTGGTGCAGCTCGTAGGTGTCGGCGAAGGGCAGCACGACCGGCACGCCCGGTTCGAGCTCGTGGGAGTTCCCGCCGTACGTGATCGTGCTCGACCCGCTGCGCATCCAGGCGACCAGGAACGCGTCGTCGACACGGCTGTCGCTCCGCAGGTCGACCAGGAATCGCGAGGACCGGAGCGACAACAGCTCGTCGCCCACGCCGGCGAAGTCCCAGCGGGTGTCGCGGTGGGTCCGCCGGACCGCGGGCGAGCGGAAGTCGTAGTCCCCGGTGAAGAAGGCGAGCGCCTGGTCGACGTCGGTGCCCGCGATCCGCCGCGAGTACCGCGTGTCCCCGACGCTGCAGGCGCCACCGGAGTGGCGGGTGTCCATCGTGGCAACCATGGTCGAGAACCTACGGGGCACCACCGACAATCGGGACCGCACCCCCGGGGTCAGGGCTGCAGGATCGCCTGCCCGACGCTCTCGTCGAGGATGAGGTCGGTGATCAACCCGGCGGCGAGGGCGCCCTTCAGCGACGCGGCCTTCGAGCGTCCGGCCACGACGCAGACCCGGCGCGGCGCACGCTTGATCGTGTCGAGGTCCGGAGCCCCGGCTCGGGCGTTCACCCCGATGTCCTTCCACGAGCCGTCCGCGCGGTAGAACACCGTCGAGACGTCACCGACGACCTGGGCCTTGGTCAGCTCGTCGCGGTCGGACGGGTCGAGGTACCCGCCGGAGTACACGTGCGAGGGCACCGGGGCCTGGGGCGCTCCGACACCGAAGACGACGAGGTCCATGCGCTCGTGCAGGTCGAGCACCCGGCGGATCGAACGCTCCCGGAAGAGCGCTTGCTTCGTGGCCGGGTCGTCGAAGAACGCCGGCACCGGGAACTGCTGCACGAACGCGCCGTACGCCTCGCCGAACCGCCGCAGGATCTCGGACGCGTAGACGATGCCCGTCGTCCGGGTGTTCGCGGCGCCGTTGATCTGCACCACCGTGGAGCCGTGCGTGGTCTTCGGCACGAGGTAGCGGCTCACCGCGCTGACGGTCGAGCCCCACGAGATCCCGATCACCATGTTCGACTCGACGTACTGCGTCAGGATGCGCGCAGCGGACAGGGCGACGCGTTCGAGTCGGTCGACGTCGCTCGTGTGGTCCGGCACCGGCACGACGTGTGCGTGCACCCCGAAGCGCGATCGGATGCTCCGGCTGAGCGCCGCGGCCTGGTCGAGGGGCGAGCGGATCTGGATGTCGACGAGTCCGGTGTCCCGCGCGTACTTCAGCAGGCGGGAGACCGACGACCGCGAGGTGCCGAGCTCGTCGGCGATCGCGTCCATCGTCAGGTCCTGCAGGTAGTACAGATGCGCGGCGCGCAGCGCCTGCTGCGTGCGCATGGGCTGCGCTGCGTCATTCATGGGAACCGAGCATGCACGGACGTGCACGGCCTCTGCAACCCCTGTCGTGCCTCCCGACCCTCGATCGCCCCGTCCGGACACGTGTGCTGCACGTTCGTGCACGCGAGTTGCCCGCCTTCTCACGGAGGCGCACGATCGATGTCGAACCACCACGGAACCCACGAAGGAAGCGACGCAGCAATGTCGAAGAAGACGCAGCCCCGGAACACGGTGAACGCGCTCACGGAGCGCCCGAACGCACAGGTCCTCGTGGTCGGTGGCGGCATCAACGGCATCGCCACCTTCCGCGACCTCGCCCTGCAGGGGGTCGACGTGGCCCTCGTCGAGCGAGGCGACTACGCCTCGGGCGCGTCCGCCGCGTCGAGCCACATGATCCACGGCGGCATCCGGTACCTCGAGAACGGCGAGTTCCGCCTCGTCCGCGAGAGCGTGCAGGAGCGCAACGGCCTCATCCGCATCGCCCCGCACTACGTCAAGCCGCTGCAGACCACGATGCCGATCTTCTCGACGTTCTCGGGCATCATGAACGCCCCGCTGCGGATGCTCACGCACAAGCAGCGCTCGACGAAGGAGCGCGGTGCCGCGCTCATCAAGATCGGCATGACGATCTACGACTCCTTCTCGCGCGACGGCGGTTCGGTCCCGAAGCACCGCTTCCTCACGAAGAAGGCCGCGCTCGCGGACATGCCGGCGCTCAACAAGGACCTCAAGTACACGGGCACCTACTACGACGCCTCGGTGCACGAGCCGGAGCGCCTGGCGCTCGACGTGCTCAAGGACGGCCTCGCCGCGGGGACGGGCGAGGGCTCGGCGTCGACCGCCCGTGCGGTGAACTACGTCGAGGCCGCCGGGACCCGCGACGGTGGCGTCCTGCTCCGCGACCGTGAGACCGGCGAGGAGTTCGTCTTCACGGCGGACGTCGTCGTGAACGCGTCCGGACCCTGGACCGACCTCACGAACCAGGCGTTCGGCGGCGAGACGAAGTTCATGGGCGGCACGAAGGGCTCCCACATCGTCGTCGACAACCCCGAGCTGCTCGAGGCGACGAAGGGCCGCGAGCTGTTCTTCGAGAACAACGACGGCCGCATCGTGCTCATCTACCCGCTCAAGGGCCGGGTGCTCATCGGCACGACGGACATCGACGCCGACCCGGCGAAGCCCGTCACCACCACCGACGAGGAGATCGACTACTTCTTCGGCCTGGTGGAGCACGTCTTCCCGCAGATCGCGCTCACCCGCGACCACATCGTCTACAGCTACTCCGGCATCCGCCCGCTCCCCCGGCACGAGGACACCGCCCCCGGCTTCGTCTCGCGTGACTACCGGATCGTGGACACCCCGATCGGCGGGCTGCCGGGGACCACGGTGCTGTCGCTCGTCGGCGGCAAGTGGACCACGTTCCGTGCCCTCGCCGCGCACCTCTCCACCGACGTCACGACGAAGCTCGGCATCACCCGGACGGTCGACACGACCGGCATGGCGATCGGCGGCGGCAAGGACTTCCCGACCACGGACGCCCAGCGCGCCCTCTGGATCAAGTCGCACCGCGACGGTCTCGACGCATCCGTCGTCGAGGGGCTGCTCGAGCGCTACGGCACCCGTGCCGCCGAGGTCGTCGACGTCCTGGTCGACGGACCGGTCGAGCCCCTCGAGTCGGACCCGGCGCTGACCCGCGCCGAGGTCGCGTACTTCGCGGAGCACGAGCAGGCCGTGCACCTGGTCGACGTGGTGCTGCGCCGCACGAACCTCGCGTTCGTGGGCGGCGTCACGATCGACCTGCTCGACGAGCTGGCCGACGTGCTCGCCGGGTCGCTCGGCTGGACGCCCGAGGAGCGTGCGGACGAGGTCCAGCAGACGCTCGACGTCCTGCGCGAAGCGCACCGGGTGATCGTGCCGCTGACGTCCGCCTCGCAGCTCGCGTAGTCCACGCGACCGACCACGGACGGGAGGCGCGGTGCCAGCTGGCACCGCGCCTCCCGTCTGTCTGCTGGTCGCGTCAGAACCGCTCGCCGGTCGGGTCCTGCGCCGTCCGGTCGATGAGCTGCTCGCCGCCGACGGGCTCGCCCTCCCAGTCGACGAGGCGCCAGCCGTCGTCGAACGACCCCTCGAGCTCGACGATCCCGGTGTTCTCGAGGTGGCGCTTCGTGCCGAAGTGGTCCGGCGTGTTGTCGGCCGCGGCACTCGCCCACGTCCGGATGGCCGCTCCGTGGCTGACCGCGGCCGCCACGTCGACGCCGGTCTCGAGGATCTGCCGGACCGCGTCGTCGTAGCGCGCGAAGAACTCGGTCCCGCTCTCGGCGCCGGGCATCCGGGTGGTGCGGTCCCCGAGCGACCAGCCGTGCACGGTCGAGATGTACGTCTGCACGGACACCTGGTCGCGCTTGCCCTGGGTGTCGCCGGCCTCGATCTCGCGGAGGCCCGGCAGCACCACCGGCTCGAGGCCGAGCGACGTGGCGAGGGGCGCCGCGGTGATCTGCGTGCGGACCATCGTCGAGACGAACAGCCGCTCGATCCCCCGGTCGGCGAGCGCTGCCGGCAGGGCGTCGGCCTGCTGCTGCCCGAGTTCGGTCAGGCCCGGTCCGGGGACGACGGCGTCGAGCACGCCGTTCACGTTCGCTGGGGTCTGGCCGTGGCGGATGAGCAGCAGTCGCATGGAGCCACCCTACGGAACGCCGGTGACGTCACCCCTGCCGGGTGTTCCACCGGGGGTTCTGCTTGTTGATGACGTAGACACGGCCGCGGCGGCGGACCACCTGCGACCCCGGGATCTTCTTGAGCGCCTTGAGCGAGTTGCGGACCTTCACGAGCGACCTCCTGTGTCGGTGTCCTCATTAATGAGAACGATGATCATGTACATTAGCCGACATGCGTCCCGCCTCCATCACCCTCGTCTCCGCCCTGCACGACGTCGACGCCGACCGCGTGGCCGTCCGGCTCGCGACCGGCCACCGGATGCACGCGCCCGCGAACGCCGTCGCCGCGGTCCGAGCCGTCGCCGACCGCGCCGAGCACCTCGACCGGGTCTGCGGGCCGGATGCCGACCACGGGCTCGTCGTCACGCTCCCGCCGGGTGCCGACACCCGGGCGGTGGGGATGATGCTCGCCAACGCCGCGCGCGCGGAGACCGGCGACGACCGGGTGCTCCGCCACGTGGTGAGCGTGCTGCGCGCCGACGACGTGGCGCACCTGCTCTGGTCCGAGGTCGACGACGCGTTCGTCGCGGCCGACCGCGTGGCGTCGCTCGTCGAGTACGCCACGGTGATCGTCCTCGACCGGGTCGGCCCGGTGCCGCTGGAGCGCCGCCGCGGTCTGCTCGCGCTGCTCCACCGGTTGGCCCCGCAGGCGGTCGTCGTGGCGCTCTCGTCGATCCGGAGCGCGGCCGACCTGCCCGCGTCGAACGGCGGAGCGGCGCGGGTCCTCGCCCAGGGAGCGGGATGGATGCGGGCGCTCTCGGGCTCGGTCGGACGGGACCCGCGGGACGGCCTGGTCGCGCTGCGCTACCGGGAGCCGCTGCCGTTCCACCCCGGCCGCCTGGCGTCGGTGATCGAACGGGAGCTGGCCGCGGGGCGGAACGGCCGGGTGCTGCGGTCCCGTGGGTTCTTCCGGCTCGCCTCCCGGCCGGACCACGTCGGGTCGTGGTCGAGCCTCGGGGCGATGCTGGCGCTCGACCCGACCGCGAACCCGTCGTGGGACGCGGACGCGCCGATCGGGCAGGCGCTCTGGTTCGTCGGCGAGCGGTTGGACGTGCCGGCGATCGAGCGGGCGCTGGACGGGGCGCTCCTCACGTCAGACGAGCTGCTCGCGGGGCCGGAGGTGTGGCGCATGTGGGCCGACCCGTTCCCGGTGTGGCCGGCGCTCGACCCGTCGGAGGAGCACCGGCACGAGTGACGCCCGCGGCGGGTGCGGGTGCGCGCTCGGTCAGTGCGCGCGCATCTTCCGACGAGACACGCGTCGATCGACTGGTGGAACGTCGCACCATGCGCACAGACGCACGCACGCACGGGAGGCGCGGCGCGGGTCGGACCCGCACCGCGCCTCCCGTCCGTGGTCGCGTCAGCGGGCCGCGTCAGCGCACCGCGCTCATCTCCCGCTCGCGCGCACGGCGGGCAGCGTCCTCGGCGGCGAACGGCAGGTCCCCCAGGTCGAGGTTCGGGTTCGTGTCCTGCGTGAGGACGAGCTCGCGAGCTTCCTCGGCGGTCTCCACCGCCGGCATCGAACCCGGCAGCGGGCGTCGCGAGGACTCCTTCATGCAGAACACCCCGATCGCCCCGACGACGCTCATCGCCATCAGGAAGTACGCCGGCGCGAGCTCGTCGCCCGTCGCCGTGAGCAGGGCCTGCACGATGAGGGGCGTGGTCCCGCCGAACACCGCGATCGCGATGTTGTACGCGAACCCCATGCCGCCGTACCGGGTCGACGTCGGGAACAGCGCCGGCAGCGAGGCTGCCTGGTTCGAGACCCACAGCGCCGTCATGAGCGCGAGGAGCCCGAGCCCGGCGAGCGTCGACCACTGCGCGCCGTGCCCGATCAGCAGGAACGCCGGGACGACGAGCACGACGGTGGTCGCGGCACCGATCCACATCACGACGCGACGGCCGAGCTTGTCGGACAGCTTGCCCGTGAGCGGGAGCATCACCGCGAGCAGCACGAGCACCGGGATGGTGAGCAGCGTGCCGTCGAGCGCCGAGTAGCCGAGCGAGTCGGTGAGGTACGTCGGCATGTACGAGGTCAGCGCGTACCCGACAGTGTTCGACGCGGCGACGAGCATCACGGCGATGACGATCGGGCGCCAGTGGTCGCGGACCATGACGAACACGTTCGCCGGGCGCTCCCCGGACAGCGAGGCACGGGTCTCGGACGCGGCCTCCTGCGCGGCCTGGGTGGCCTGGAACACCGGCGACTCCTCGATGCGCAGGCGGAAGTAGATCGCGACGACGCCGATCACCCCGGCGGCGAGGAACGGGAAGCGCCAGCCGTAGGCGGTCATCGCCTCCTCGCCCAGGGTGAGCTGCAGCACCGACACGACGGTGGCCCCGAGCGCGAAGCCCAGGTAGCTGCCGAAGTCGAGGATGCTGGCGAAGAAGCCGCGGCGACGGTCCGGCGCGTACTCGGTCACGAACGTCGTCGCCCCGGCGTACTCACCGCCGGTCGAGAAGCCCTGCGCGAGCTTCAGCGCGACGAGGACGATCGGCGCGAACACCCCGATCGTGGCGTAGGCGGGCAGCGCCCCGATGAGGAACGTGGACGCCGCCATCATGATGAGCGTCGTCGCGAGGACCTTCTGCCGCCCGATGCGGTCGCCGAGACGACCGAACACGATGCCGCCGAGCGGCCGGGCGATGTACGTCGCCGCGAAGACACCGAGGCTGAACAGGATCTGGACCGAGGGTTCGGCCGTGGGGAGGAAGACCTTCCCCATCGTGACGGCCAGGTAGCCGTAGACGCCGACGTCGTACCACTCCATGGTGTTGCCGACGACCATGCCGCTCACGGCACGGCGCATCATGCTCTTGTCGACCACGGTGACGTCGCTCTCGCGAAGGCGTCGGTGCGGTCGGGTGGGGGTACTGCTGGGATCGGAGCCCATGCATCTCTCCTCGAGGATCGGCGGGCCGACGGGTACCGGCCCGGGAACAGCGGACGACGTTACCGAGCAACCGAAATGTCATTGGCCGGTGATTCACAGGAACCGGCGTGTCACCCGAACGGGGGTCAGCACCGATCGCCTCGGGCACGCGGATCGGGGCGGACCGTAACGAGGCCATAACATCCAGTCATGGCGATCGAACCCGAGACGAAGAACTGGACGTGGGTCATCGAGTCCGCGTGCCCCGAGTGCGGCTACGACGGCAGCACGGTCACGATCCGCGACGTCCCGGGGATCATCGACGCGAACACCTCGGCGTGGCCGGCGATCCTCGACCGTGCGGACGTGAGCGACCGCCCCGACGACCACACCTGGTCACCGCTCGAGTACGCCGCGCACGTGCGTGACGTCCACCGGAAGATGGCGGAGCGGCTGACGCTCATGCTCACCGAGGACGCCCCGACCTTCCCGAACTGGGACCAGGACGCCACGGCCGTCGAGGACCGCTACGGCGAGCAGGACCCCGCCACCGTCGTGCGGGAGCTCGGCGAGGCGGCGCACCGTGCTGCCCGTGCATTCGACGACGTCCGGGAGGACCAGCTGGGACGCACCGGCCTCCGGTCGGACGGCAGCGCGTTCACCGTCGCCACGCTCGCCACCTACTCCGCGCACGACCCGGTGCACCACCTGTGGGACGTGCGGCGCACGCAGTAGACGTACCGCCTGACGGCCTGGAGGCGCGGTGCGGGCCCGCACCGCGCCTCCAGGCCCACAGGTGGGAACCGCTCAGGCGAGCGCGTCCAGCAGGGCGCGCGCCGTGGCCGCGTCGGTGACCAGCTCGTTGACGAGTCGCCCGCGGACGGCGCCGACGATGCTCGACACCTTCGCGGCACCGACCGCGACGCCGATCGCGTGCGGGACGGCGGAGAGGACCTCGCGGGAGGTGCGCACCATCCGGTCGCTGCCCGGGAACTCGATCGCCGAGCCGTCCGCGGCGTAGAAGTTGAGGCAGACGTCACCCGCCGCCTGGTCGAAGACGGCGTCCTCGACCGGGACGCCGCGCGCGAGTGCGTCGCGGGTCGGGGTCGGCGCGCCGATGCCGAGGATGGCGCCCTTCGCCCGACCCCACAGGCCGACGACGTGCTGGAACGCGGGGTCCTCGTCGAGCGAGGACCGCATCGCCGGTGACGGCAGGGCCTGCGCGAACAGGAACGCCGGGATCGCGCCGGAGTGCTCGGCGGCTGCGCGGGTGATCTCGTTCGTCTGGAACCACGGCATCGGGTCGGCCTGCCCGCCGACCGTCGGGACGAGCTGCACGCCCGGCAGCTGCGGCATGCCGGCGTGCGCGACGTCGTACACCGTCCGACCCGACGACATGAGCACGGCGTCGCCCGGCACGAGCCCCATCCCCTCGACCGCGGCGGCGAGCGGGGCGGCGAGGTCGGCGCCGAGCGTGGCGGTGTGCGTCACCGCGGCGAGGTGCACGGCACGGAGTCCCAGCACGACCTGCAGCCGCTCGGCGAGCGCGACGGTCTCGTCCTGGAACGGGTCGACGACCTCGATCCGGACCAGGCCGGCCTTCCGCGCCTCGGCGACGAGCCGGCTGACCGTCGGACGGGACACTCCGAGGCGCGAGGCGATCTCGACCTGGGTGGCGTCCTCGAGGTAGTACATCCGCGCGGCCTGGTAGACGGTGTCGAGCGGGAAGCGGGTCCGGGCACCCTCGGCGGCGGGGTTCTCGGCGGACATGGGGCGATCGTAGCCCTGGCACGCGTCAGCGGATCGTGAACCCGCCGTCCACGCGGAGGTCGGCGCCGTTCACCATGGCGCTCGACTCCCCGGCGAGGAACAGGACGGCGGCGGCGATCTCGTCGGGTGTCGCGAACCGTCCGGTGGGGATCTCGTCCTGGTGGCGCAGGCCCTTCTCGTTCGCCCACGCCCCGCGGCCGAGGTCGGTCAGCACGACCGTCGGCGACACGGTGTTGACGGTGACGCCCCGTCCGCCCCACTCGAGCGCGAGCACGCGGGTGAGCCCGATGACACCGGCCTTCGACGCGCAGTACGCCGCGTGGCCGTCGATGCCGACGTGCGCTGCCTGCGAGGCGATGTTCACGATCCGGCCGTACCCGGCGGCGAGCATGTGGCGCCCGACGGCCTGGGCGACCCGGTAGGTGCCGGTGAGGTTGACGTCGATGGTCGTGGCCCAGGCACCGGGGTCGAGGTCCTCGGCGGGGGCGAGCAGCGCGACGCCGGCGCAGTTCACGAGGACGTCGATCCCGCCGGCGGCACCGGTGACGGCGGCGACCGCGCGGGCCACCGACGTCTCGTCCGTGACGTCGCAGCCGAGGCCGAGGTGGGCCGGTTCGCCGGGGGTCGGCAGCGCTGCCGCGGCGGCTGCTGCGCCGTCCGCCCGCACGTCGACGACGGCGACCCGGGCGCCGCGGGACGCGAGGGCCACGGCGATCGCGTTGCCGATGCCGGACGCCCCGCCCGTGACCACCGCCGTGCGGCCGCTGAAGTCGTTCGTCAGGTCGATCGTGTCCGGGCCCGGTCGGAGGGCTGCGGCGAAGTCGGTGGTCATGTTCGCTCCCTTGCGTTGCGCCGACCGTACCAGAAATTGTGTTCTGGACAAACGTTCCGCGGGGTGTACAGTCGTCGCCGAAGCACCCCGACGAAGGAGCAGCTCATGTCGACGACGACCGAGAACGCGACCACCACGGCCGCGACGCCCACCGAGATCCCGACCACGATGCGCGCCGTCGTGGTCCACGGCCCCGAGGACTACCGCCTCGAGACCCGCCCCGTGCCGACCCCCGGACCCGGCGAACTCCTGCTCCGCACCGACGCCGTCGGCATCTGCGCGAGCGACCTGAAGTGCTACCACGGCGCCGCGAAGTTCTGGGGCGACGAGAACCGCCCCGCCTGGGCCGACACCGACCGGATCCCCGGCCACGAGTTCGTCGGCACGATCGTCGCCGGTGACGACGCCACCCTCGCCAAGCGCGGGGTGTCCGTGGGCGACCGGATCGCCTGCGAGCAGATCGTGCCGTGCTGGGAGTGCCGCTACTGCCTCGAGGGCGCGTACTGGATGTGCAACGTGCACGACATGTTCGGCTTCAAGGGCTACGACGGCGCGATGGCCGAGTACGTCCTGGTGCCGGCGAAGGCCCTGACCCACCCGGTGTCGAGCGCCCTCCCCGGGCAGGTCGCCGCGTTCGCCGAACCGCTCTCGTGCGCGTTCCATGCCGTCGAGCGGGGCGACATCAAGTTCGGCGACACGGTGGTGATCGCCGGCGCCGGGCCGATCGGGCTCTCCGCGATCGCCGGTGCCCGCCAGAAGAACCCGCTGCGGATCGTCGCGCTCGACGTCGTCGAGGACAAGCTCGAACTCGCCCGCAAGGTCGGTGCCGACATCACGATCAACATCGCCCAGGACGACGCGGTCGCCCGGGTCAAGGAACTCACCGACGGGTACGGCGCCGACGTCTACATCGAGGCGACCGGGCACCCGTCCGCGGTCCCGCAGGGCCTCAACCTGCTCCGCAAGCTCGGCACGTTCGTCGAGTACTCGGTCTTCAAGGACAACGTGTCCGTCGACTGGTCGATCATCTCGGACGACAAGGAGCTCGACGTCCGCGGTGCCCACCTCGGCCCGCACACCTGGCCGGCGGCGATCAAGCTGCTCGAGGCCGAGACCCTGCCGATGTCGGAGATCTGCACGCACCAGTTCCCGCTCGAGCGCTTCCAAGAGGCCCTCGACCTCGTCGGCGACTCCGCGGGCGCGAGCGTCAAGGTCTCGATCATCCCGTCCCTGCAGACCTGAGCCGCAGCCACCACAGGAGTCAGCAAGCATGTCAACGACGACACAGCGCGCCACCGGTGCGCCGACGATGCCCCGCACCGAGGGCCGGCTCGACAAGATGGGCATCCCCCGCCCGCTCGCCCTCGGCTTCCTCGCCGTCCTGGTCTTCATGACCGGCAACGGCGTCGAGTCGAACTTCATCACGCCGCACATGGTCGCGGTCCTCGGCTCCCCCGAGGCCACGGTCGCGACGATCGTCACGTTCTACAGCCTCGCCGCCCTGGTGGGGAGCTACGTCTCCGGCGCACTCGCCGACCTGATCGGTCCGCGACGGGTGATGATCCTCGGGTTCGCCGTCTGGGTCGTGTTCGAGGTCCTGTTCCTCATCGCCCTCGGACTCGGCAGCGTGCCGTTCGCCGCCGTCGCCTACGCGATCCGCGGCTTCGGGTACCCGCTGTTCGCCTTCGCGTTCCTGGTCTGGGTGAACATCACGACGCCCGTGGAGCGCAACGGCTCGGCCGTCGGCTGGTTCTACGTCGCCTTCACCGGCGGTCTGCCCACGCTCGGCTCGCTCTTCGCGATCGGCGCCATCCCGGTGTTCGGCGGCGGCACGGTCGGTGAGACCGGCGCGATGATCGCCTCGATCGGCCTCGTCGTGATCGGGTTCCTCATCCTGCTGTTCGGGGTGCGCCTGCCGAACGGGTTCTCCCGCATCGCGCCGGAGGGCGAGAGCGCCTGGCGCGTGCTGACGAGCGGCATCCGCCTGACGGCCACGCGACCGAAGATCCTGATGGGCTTCCTCGTCCGTCTGATCAACACCGCGCCGGAGTTCGGCATGTTCGTCATCCTCCCGGCGGTGATCGCGAACGAGCGCGGCTGGGGCCAGAGCCGGTGGCTGCTCATGACGGTGTGCGTCTACGCGACGAACATCCTCGTGAACGCCCTGTTCGGCTGGGTCGGCGACAAGATCGGCTGGCAGCGCACCGTCAAGTGGTTCGGCATCGTCGGGTCCGCGCTCGGGCTCATCGCCTGGTGGTACGTCCCCCAGCTCGTCCCCGCCGGGTCCGACTGGGGCTACGTGCTCTCCGTCGTCGCCGGTTGTGTGTTCGGCTGCCTGCTCGCGGGCTTCGTCCCGATGGGCGCGATCATGCCGGCGCTCGCCCCCGAGCACAAGGGCGCCGCGATGGCGATGTACACCACGGCCGCCGGCGGAGCCGCGTTCCTCGGCACGGGCGTCGTCGCCGCGGTGCTCGCGCTGGGCGGTGGCGGCCAGGCCGTGACCTGGACGTTCGTCGGCCTGTACGCCTGCGCGTTCGTGATGATCCACTTCCTCAAGGTCCCGCAGGGAGACCGAGGACACTGAACCCCGGGCGACGGCGGCCGTCCCGCCGTCGCCCGGTGCACCACCCCCACTCGATGCGAAGGACAAGCACCATGACCACGATCCACGACGACCCGGAGGAGTTCGCCGAGGACCAGCTCGCGGGCTGGCTCGCCCTCTACGCCGACCGGGTCCGCGGCGTCCACGGCGGCGTCGTCGCCCTGCCGACCGAGGGCGCCGAGCCGCAGGTCGCGGTCGTCGTCGGCGGCGGTTCCGGCCACTACCCCGCGTTCTGCGGCGTGGTCGGGCCGGGGTTCGCCACCGGGGCCGTCGTCGGCAACATCTTCACCTCGCCGTCCACGGCGCAGGTCTACTCGGTCGCCAAGGCGGCGGACCAGGGGAAGGGCGTCGTGCTGTCGTTCGGCAACTACGCCGGCGACACGATGAACTTCGGGCTCGCGGCCGAGCGGCTGAACGCCGAGGGCATCGACACCCGCATCGTGGTCGTCACCGACGACATCGCCAGCGCCGACGAGGAGTCGAAGCGCCGCGGCATCGCCGGTGACTTCTCGGTCTTCAAGGCCATGGGTGCCGCGGCGGCCGCCGGAGCCGACCTCGACGAGGTCGAGCGCATCGGCACCGCATCCAACCGGGCGACCCGCACCATCGGCGTCGCGTTCTCCGGCTGCACGATGCCCGGCGCGACCGAGCCGCTCTTCACCGTCCCCGAGGGCCACCTCGGCCTCGGGCTCGGCATCCACGGCGAGCCGGGCATCGAGGACGTCCCGCTCGTCCGTGCGACCGAACTCGCGTCGCTCCTCGTCGAGCGGCTGCTCGCGGACCGCCCGGACGCCGCCCGCACCCGGGTCGCGCCGATCCTGAACGGTCTCGGCGACACCAAGTACGAGGAGCTCTTCCTGCTCTGGGGCCGTGTGCTCCCGCTCCTGCAGGACGCCGGGATCGAGGTCGTCGAGCCCGAGGTCGGCGAACTCGTCACGAGCCTCGACATGGGCGGCTGCTCGCTCACCCTGCAGTGGCTCGACGACGAGCTCGAGGCGCTGTGGAGGGCCGACGCGTACACGCCCGCGTACCGCAAGGTGGCGGCGCCGGTCGCGGCGCTCGTGCCGGCCGACGCCGTGGACGCAGCCGAGGACGAGGCGACGGTCGTGCCGGACGCGAGTGGCGCCTCCAGGCAGGCCGCGCAGACGGCGCGCGCCGCGATCGAGGCGGTCGATGCGCTCCTGCGGGAGCACGAGGAGGAGCTCGGCCGCATCGACGCGGTCGCCGGGGACGGCGACCACGGACGCGGCATGGTGAAGGGGATCGGTGCGGCCCGCAAGGCGGTCGACCGGGCGGGCCAGGAGGCAGGGGTCGCCTTCGTCCTCGGACGCGCCGGTGACGCGTGGGCCGAGTTCGCGGGCGGCACCTCCGGGGTCCTGTGGGGTGCGGCGCTCGAGGCGTTCGGCCGGTCGCTCCGCGACGACCGCTCCGCCTACGAGGCGTCCGACGTCGTCGAGGCGGCGCAGGCGTTCGCGGACTCGATCGTGCACCTCGGCGGGGCGTCCCGCGGGGACAAGACGCTGCTCGATGCGCTGCTCCCGTTCGTCGACGAGCTGCGGAGCGGCGTCGAGGCTGGCACGCCGCTCACCGAGGCGTGGCAGGCTGCCGCGCAGGTCGCGGTCGCGGAAGCCGCTGCGACCGCAGACCTCAAGCCGAAGGTCGGGCGTGCCCGGCCGCTGGCGGAGAAGAGCCTGGGGACACCCGACGCGGGTGCCACCTCGATGGGGATGATCCTCACGCGGGTCGGCGAGGTCCTCGCCACCCGTGCAGCAGACAAGGAAGGGACACACGCATGACGTACCGTCTCGTGGTCGGTTCGGACGACGCAGGGTTCGACTACAAGGAGATCATCAAGGCCGATCTGCTCGCCGATCCGCGGGTGGAGTCCGTGGTGGACGTGGGGGTCGACGCGGACGGGCACACCGCCTACCCGCACGTCGCCGTCGACGCCGCACGGCTCGTCGCGAACGGCGAGGCGGACCGGGCGATCCTGATCTGCGGCACCGGACTCGGCGTCGCGATCAGCGCGAACAAGGTTCCGGGCATCCGGGCCGTCACCGCGCACGACTCGTTCAGCGTCGAGCGTTCGATCCTGTCGAACGACGCCCAGGTCCTCTGCATGGGCCAGCGCGTCGTCGGCGTCGAGGTCGCTCGGCGCATGGCGCGCGAGTGGCTCGGCTACGAGTTCGACCGCTCGTCCGCGAGCGCGTCGAAGGTCGCGGCGATCTGCGAGTACGACGGCAGCGCGCCGGCGGGCGTGGACGCGTCCGCTTAGGCGCTCCGAACCACGAATCCGACATCGAACCGGCCGCCGAGCCTGGTTCGATGTCGGATTCGTGGTTCGTCAGTGCGTGCGACCGCGCGCCGCCAACCGGTGCACGACGGCCCTCGTCGCCTCGTACAGCTCGCGGTAGTCGCGGTAGCCCGGCTCGTACGCCGCCGTCGCCGCGGGATCGGGCTCGATGCGCGCGGCCGGCGGGTTCCACGCGGTGACGTCCACGTCCGCGACGAGCCCGGCCGCGAGGAACGCCGACCCGTAGCACGCACCGATCGTCACGCTCGGGACCGTCTGCGGCAGCCCGGTGACGTCCGAGACGATCGTCGGCCAGAGCCGTCCGAGCAGCCCGCCGCCCGCGCCGACGAGCTCGTGGACCTCGACCCCGGCCTCGCGCAGCACCTCGACGTTGTGCCGCACCGCGTAGGCCGTCGCCTCGAGCGTCGCCCGGTACAGGTCACCGCGGGTGTGCCGCACCGTGAGGCCCGCGATCACCCCGCGTGCGTCCGGGTCCGCGATCGGGGTCCGCTCCCCCGCGAAGTACGGCAGCATCAGCAGGCCGTTCGCCCCGATGCCGGCGCAGCGGGCCTCCTCGAGCATCGTCGACCACTCGCCGTCGACGAGCCGCCGGAGCCAGTCGGTGATCGCCCCGGAGGTCGCCATCCCACCGGCGACGCTCGGCTGCCCCGGACGGGTGCCGACGGTGGTCCACATCCCGGGCACCGAGACCGGCTCGTCGGTCGGCGCGATCATGAACATCGTCGTCCCGTACTGCAGGAACATCCGCCCGGGCACGGCGGCTCCGACGCTCACGCCCTCGGCCCAGGCGTCGATGGTCCCGGCCGTCACGGGGATGCCGACCGGGAGGCCCGTGGCCGCAGCCGCCGCGGCCGTCACGGTGCCGGCCCGGTCACCCGACCAGACGAGTCTCGGCATGGCGAGCCCCGGCGCGAGCCGTTCGCACCACGCGTCGATCCAGGTGTCCTCGTGCACGTCGTAGAGCGGTGTGCACTGGCTCGCCGAGTGGTGGTCGAGGACGTACTCCCCCGTCAGCAGCTCCACCACGCGTGACGACGGCATCGTGAACCGCGCCGCACGCGCCCACACGTCGGGTTCGTGCCGGGCGACCCAGGCGAGCTTCACACCGGCCGCCTGCGTGCTGAGGGCGGAGCCGCACCGGGAACGGATCGCCTCCTCGCCGCCGAGCTCTGCCGTCACGGCGGGGAGCATCTCGGCCGTCCGGGTGTCGACGCCGTACAGGATCGCGGGCCGCAGCGGTTCCCCGGCGTCGTCGGTGAGGAGCACGCACGGGCCGATGCCGCTCACGCCGACGGCCTCGACCTCGGCGTCCGGCACCCGCTCGAGCAGCTCACGGGTCAGGGCGGTGAACTCGTCCCACCACACCGCGGCGTCCATCTCGACGAGCCCCTGCTCCGGACGGTCGACCTCGTGCCGTCGTCCGACCTCGGCGATCACCGTGCCGTCGAACCGCGTGAGCAGCGCCTTCGTGCTCGACGTCCCGATGTCCAGACCGAGCACCGCCCGCATGCCGCCTCCTTCGCCGCCACCGACCCGCGTCGGTCGCCCCCGAGTCTACGAACGCCCAGCCCACTGTCGGCGGGCCGACGTACCGTACTGCCGACTCCGAATGCTCCACCGAGGGGAAACCGATGAAGAAGTCAGCCTGGCTGCCCGCCGTCATCGCACCGGTCGTCGTCGCCGGCGCCGTCGCTGCGCCGATGATCGCGAACGCGTCGAGCGACCCGGTCGCGGGGACGAACCCGAGCGCGGCGGACGTCATCGCCAGCATCGCGGGGTCGTCCGACGCGAAGTACTCCGGCAAGCTCGTGCAGACGAGCGACCTCGGCCTGCCGGAGCTCCCGACCGGGTCCGGCGGCTCCTCGCTCGAGGGCGACGCCTCGGACGCGCTCGGCCTCCTCACCTCGTCGCACACCGCCCGCGTCTACGTCGACGGCCCCGACAAGCAGCGCGTCCAGCTGACGCAGCAGCTCGCCGAGCAGGACCTCGTCCGGAACGGGTCCGACGTCTGGACCTGGGACTCGAAGGAGCGCACGGCGACGCACGTCACCCTCCCGAAGGACGCCCGGACGCCGGAGTCCGGCGCCGCGACGCCGTCCGACATCGCCAAGCAGGCGATCGACGCGATCACGCCGAGCACCACGGTGTCGAAGCCGAAGGACGTCCGGGTCGCCGGCCACGACGCCTGGCAGATCACCCTCACGCCGAAGTCGACGGGCACGCTCGTCGGGTCCGTGCGCCTGGCGGTCGACCAGCAGACCGGCCTGCCGCTGCGCGCCACGATCGAGGCGAAGGGCCAGTCCGACCCCGCCGTCGAGGTCGGCTTCACGAGCCTGCAGTACGGCGCGCCGGCCGCACGCCTGTTCGACTTCACGCCGCCCACGGGCGCGACGGTCGAGACGAAGGACCTCTCCGACGCGGCAGCCCACGGCACGGGCGACGCGCAGCACCGACACGGACGCACCGGCGACGAGCCGACGGTCACGGGGACGGGCTGGAGCACCATCGCCGAACTGCCGAAGGGCTCGGTCGACCAGACGGCGCTCGGCGACGACGCCAGTGGACTGCTCGACCAGCTGACCAGGTCGGTCGACGGCGGCCGCGCGGTGCAGACCTCGCTCGTCTCGGTCTACCTCACCGACGACGGCCGGGTCCTCGCGGGCGCGGTCCCGGTGTCGGCGCTGGTCGCCGCAGCCGAGTGAGCACGCCCGAAACAGCCCTCGCGATCCGCACCACCGGACTGGCGAAGGTCTTCCGCAAGCAGCGCGCGGTCGACGGGATCGACCTCGCCGTCCCGCGCGGCGCGGTGTTCGGCTTCCTCGGGCCGAACGGCTCCGGCAAGACGACGACGATCCGCATGCTCCTCGGGCTCTCCAGCGCGACGGGCGGCACGATCGAGGTGCTCGGCGAACCGATGCCGAAGGCCCTCCACGACGTCCTGCCGCGCGTCGGTGCACTCGTCGAGGGCCCGGCGTTCTACCCGTACCTCTCCGGCCGCGCGAACCTGTTCCGGTTCGACGCCGCCGACCCCACCTCCGACCCACGGACCCGCAAGACCCGGGTGGCGAGCGCCCTCGATCGCGTCGGGCTCTCGCACGCGGCCGACAAGAAGGCGCACGCGTACTCGCTCGGCATGAAGCAGCGGCTCGGGCTCGCGAACGCCCTGCTCGCCCCGCGGGACCTCCTCGTGCTCGACGAACCGACGAACGGCCTCGACCCCCAGGGCACGCGCGAGGTCCGCAACCTCATCCGCTCCCTCGCCGACGACGGCACGACCGTGTTCGTCTCGAGCCACCTGCTCGCCGAGATCGAGCAGGTGTGCACGCACGCCGCCGTGATGCGGACCGGCAAGCTCGTCGCGCAGGGGCCGCTCGACGAGCTCCGCGCCGCCGGTGCCCGGACGGTCACGGTCCGGACGCCCGACCTCGGGCAGGCCGGCACCGTGCTGAGCCGTCTCGGCCTGACCCCGCGGCACGAGGGCGGTGCCGACGTCCTCGTGGCCGACCTGCCACCAGAGGTCCTGCCCGAGACCATCACGACCGAGCTCGTCCGCGCCGACGTCCGGGTGCGCGGGCTCACGGTCGGCGGCGGCACCCTCGAAGACCTCTTCGTCGCCCTCACCGGAGAGGGCTTCGATGTCGCAGCCTGACGCCGCCACCGTGCCGACGGACGACCCGCAGTCGCACGACGTCCGCGCCTCCCCACGTCCCCGCCAGCGCCCCTTCGCACTCCTCGGCTCCGAGCTCGCCCTCGTCTTCCGACGCCGCCGCACGTGGGCGATGCTCGGGGCGCTCGCCCTCGTGCCGATCCTCATCGCCGTCGCCGTCCGGCTCACGACCGGCGACGACTCCGGTGGTCCCGCGTTCCTCGGCGACATCACGAACAACGGGCTGTTCGTGGCGTTCACCGCGCTGACCGTGTCGATCCCGCTGTTCCTGCCGCTCACCGTGGGCGTGGTCGCGGGTGACACCGTCGCGGGCGAGGCCAGCCACGGCACCATCCGCTACCTGCTCGTGGCCCCGACAGGCCGCGTGCGGTTCATCCTCGTCAAGTACGCGGGGGCGGTGGCGTTCTGCCTCGCCGCGACGCTCCTCATCGTCCTGGTCGGGGCCGCGATCGGTGCCGTGCTGTTCCCGATCGGCCCGGTGGCCCTCCTCTCGGGCACGCAGGTCGACGGCTGGTCCTACGCCGGCCGGGCCGTGCTGCTCGCGCTCTACGTGACGCTGTCGATGCTCGGGCTGTCGGCGATCGGGCTGTTCGCCTCGACCCTGACGAGCGTGCCGGTCGGTGCGATGGCCGCGACGGTGGTGCTCGCCGGGGCGTCCCAGGTGCTCGACCAGCTTCCGCAGCTCGACTGGTTGCACCCGTACCTGTTCTCGCACCAGTGGCTCGGGTTCGGCGACCTGCTCCGCGACCCGATCGCGTTCGACTCGTTCGGGTCGAACGCCGTGCTCCAGCTCGGCTACGTCGTCGTCTTCGGCGCGCTGGCGTACAGCCGGTTCACCACGAAGGACGTCCTGAGCTAGGCGCTCGGGCTCGCCGACCCGCCCGCCATCGTCTCGGAGTCGCTCCCCCGCGCGTCGGCGTACCGGTCGCGCAGGTCCCGGGCCTTCTCCGAGCGGTACCAGTCCATCCGTGCACCGGTCTCGACGGTCTGCATCCCGATCACGACCTTGCCGCGGGACTTCATCTCGGCGAGGTCCTCGTACGCCTCGACGATGTACTCGAACGGGTAGAACCCGGAGATGAGCACCTGCACGCGACGGTCCTGTACGGCCTTCGCCAGGAGGGCCAGGAGCTCCCGGGTCTCCTCGTCCTCGGCCGGCGCCCGCAGGAACCGGATCTCGATGTCGCGTCGCGCCTCGGACGACACGAACCGCCCCGGTGCGACGCCGAGGCGTTCCGCGAGTTCCTCGGCCCGGCTCTCGCCGTGGTTGTCGATGAACGCGGTGATCGGGCGGCCGGCCGCGATCGCACGGATGCGTTCCTCCTCGCCCTCGCCGTACACGACGGGCAGGGTGCCGATCTGGCGGAGGTAGTCGTGGTTGCGCGCACTGCCGAGCGCGATGACGGTCGCCCCGGCGTCGTGAGCGAGCTGGCACTCGATGTGCCCGACGCCGCCGGCCGCAGCGGTGATGACGACGGTGTCCTCCGGTCCGAGCTTGAGGCTGCGGACGACCGACACCGCGGTGCACCCGGCCAGGTAGAGGCCGCCGGCGACCTCCCAGCCGACGTGCTCCGGCTTCTTGATGACGGCAGCGCGCGGCACGACGAGCCAGGTGGCGTGCGACCCGCCGGTCGGTGCGTGCCCCATCACCTCGTCGCCGACGCGCAGGTCCTTGACCCCGTCGCCGCGTGCCCGGACGATGCCGGCGAAGTCGACGCCCTGACGAGCCGGGAACGTGAGCTCGATGTGGTCCTGGAGCTTGCCCTCTCGCAGGAACCGTTCGATGTGGTTGAGCCCCGCCGCGACGATCTCGACGACGATCTCGCCGGGACCCGCTTCCGGGCGTTCCTGCGGGACGAGCTCGACGACGTCGAAGTCGCCGTACCGGTCGTACTGCACTGCACTGCCGATCCGCATGGGGTGCTCCTTCGCTCCAGGTGTGCCACCGGCCTACTCGGAGTTCCCGACTGCAACCCGAACGCGCGGGGTACCGGCGTGCGCACACGACGAACGGGAGGGACGGTGCGCGCCCGCACCGTGCCTCCCGTCCGACGAACGGCGCGTCTACTGCCCGGTGGACGCCTCGATGACGCGCGCCACGGTGTCCGCGTCGAGCGCGAACGCGAGCGGGTCCGCGTCCGGCCGCGGCACGCGGACCGGTGTCGACCAGACCGAGCCGTCCTCGGCGACGTCGACGACGAGCGCTCCGGAGTCGACGTACGCGGACTCCTCGTCGTAGGCGCCGGTGACGTCGGTGTCGTTCGCGACACCGGGCGCGACGAGCACGGGCACGCCCGCGAGCGTCCCGGCGAAGTGGTGGTGGTAGTGCCCCGCGAGCACGACCCGGACGTCGGAGCCGCGGATCGCGTCGGCGAGCGCCTCCGGGTTGCGGAGTCGCAGGGCCTCGTGCAGCGCGGTCGGTGCCGGCAGCGGCGGGTGGTGCAGCACGACGACGGTGCCGTGCGGCGCGTGGTCGCCGGCGAGCGCGGCGCGGAGTCGTTCGAGCGACGCCTCGGCGATCTCGCCGTAGCCGACCCCGGGGACGCTCGTGTCGACCGTGACGATCCGCCGACCCGCGACGAGGGACTGCCCCCAGACCGGCACGGTCGGCGGGTGGTACTCCATGGTGTGCATGAGCGGCCGGCCGCCCTCGCCGAGGACGTGGCCGTTCGCGAGGACCTGTCGGAACCCCTCGCGGAGGTCGTGGTTGCCCGGGACTGTGACGAGCGCCGCGCCGTGGCGTTCCGCCCAGCCGCCGACGCGCTCGAGCACTGCGGCGTACGACTCCGGGGAGCCGTCCTCGGAGACGTCGCCGGACACCACCACGAGCCCGATCCCCGGGACGCCGTCGACCCGGGCGAGCACGCCCTCGAGCGCGGCGGTCGTGTCGACGGACCCCTGGTGCAGGGCACCGTCGCCCGTGAGGTGGGTGTCGGACAGGTGGAGGACGCGGAGGGTCCCGGCTGCGGGCTGCTGCATGGCCCCACGGTAGCGAGGGTGCCTTGCAGTCCCCGGTGCCCCGCGGACGTCGTTCGGTGAGCAGGAATGGTCGGGTCCGGCGACGGGACCCGACCATTCCTGCTCACGATGCGCCCGACGCGAGCTGGTCCTCGAGGTTGAAGACCTCCGGCAGTACACGCGCCGCCTGGTCCGCCCGCCCGGTCGCGCCGTCGAACAGGTCCTGCATGTGCGCCTCCCACGCGGCGGCCACCTCGGACGTGGCGAGCGACGCGTCGGCATCCGCCACCGAGTCCGTCTCGTAGTACCCGATGAGCAGGCCGTCGTCGTCGAGGAACAGCGAGTAGTTCCGTCGTCCCGCGGCCGCGATCGCCCGCAGCATCGCCGGCCAGACCGCGGCGTGCCGCTCGCGGTAGGCGTCGAGGTGCTCGGTCCCCACCTGCAGGCGGAAGCAGACGCGGGTCACGTGATCCGCGCCTCCAGTGCCGTCGGGGAGGCGCGCATCACGCTGGTCCGCGTCGCTCACCGTGGCGTCCGCTCGTCCCGCGCACCCTGCAGCGTCTGCTGGCGCGCGGCGTGCTCCTCGGGCGTGCGGACCGTGCCGGTCGCGCTGGTGACGGTGCCGTAGCGTTCGGCCTCGATCTCCTCGAGGGTCTTGCCCTGCGTCCGCGGCGCCCAGATCGTCCCGACCAGGAACGACAGCGCGAGCAGGCCGAGGATGAGCCCGCCGAGTGCACGGAGCCCGATGTCGGAGAGCAGGAGCGGGAACCAGATGCTCAGCAGGCCGACCATGACCCGCGCGGCGAGGAACAGGACGCCCTGCGCGCTCGCCCGGTAACGGGTCGCGAACAGCTCGCTCGTCCAGAGCCCGTAGAACGCCTGCGCGCCGATGCCCGACGAGATGCCCCACGCGATCGCGAAGAACAGCAGCGTGCCGAGGTTCGCGGGCGCGTAGATGAGGACGGCCCAGGCGACGACCGCGAGCGCGGCGCCGATCGCGTAGAGCAGCCTCCGGCTCATCCGGTCGGCGAAGCGCATGAACCCGAAGTACGTCGCGGCGACGGTGCAGCCCCACACGAGGATCTGCAGCCCGTACTGCTCGGTGACGCTCGTCACGCCGGTGGCGGAGTAGACGCGGGGCTGGAAGATGCCGGCCTGCCCGGCCACGGTGTTCCAGAGCGCGTAGACGCCGAACAGGAACAGCATCGCGGTGAGGTTCTTGCGGCGGCTGAACAGCTGGGTGAAGCCGTGGAAGAAGTTCGCGGAGCCGGTGGCCGCGCGCTCGTCCTTCCAGATCGTGGACTCGGGCAGGCCGCGTCGCAGCCACCACACGATCGCGGCGACGACGAACAGGTGCGCGAAGATCAGGCGGCTGCCGAGGAGCCCGAGCGGCGCGGCGGCGATGGCCAGGGCGAAGCCGACCATCGGGCCGATCGACCAGGCGAGCTGCGCGGTGCCGACGTGGGCAGCGCGCTTGTCGGCCGGGGCCTGTTCGGCGATGTAGGTCCAGCTCGCGGGGACGCCCGCGCCGACCGCGATGCCGGTGAGGATGAACCCGACGAGGAGCATGCCGTAGCTGCCGGCGAACACCGCGAGCAGGATCCCGAGCATGTAGAGCAGCAGGTCGTAGGTGTAGATGAACTTCCGGCCGTAGCGGTCGCACAGGGGTCCGCCGATGATGGCGCCGGCCGCTGCGCCGAACGCGTTCGCGGACAGGCTGGCGAGGAGCCCGACCTGCAGGTCCCCGACGTGGAACTGCGCCTGCCAGAGGCTGAGGCTCGTGGCGATCGCGATGATCGACCCCGACTCGATGTAGTTCGACATGGCGACCGAGATCGTCGCCTTCCAGCCCGTGGTGTTGCGGGCTCCGATACGGACCGCCATTGGTCCTCCGTTCGCGTGTTCGTCAGTGAATCGTTTCAACGGTGCTGCGGAGACGGTACTCGTCGTTCGGCCGGAGGGCAAGTCGCTCCACCGGAACGCCCGCCCCGATGCCAGGATGACCCCATGGCAGTGAGCGTTCGGGACGTCGCAGCGCTCGCCGGCGTGTCACTCGGCACCGTCTCGAACGTGCTGAACCGTCCCGACAAGGTGGCACCGGGGACCGTCGAACGCGTGCAGTCCGCGATCGCCGAACTCGGGTTCGTCCGCAACGACTCCGCCCGCCAGCTCCGCGCCGGCCGCAGCTCGACCGTCGGGCTCATCGTGCTCGACGGCGGGAACCCGTTCTTCACCGACGTCGCCCGCGGCGCCGAGGACGCGGCCATGCAGAAGGGTCTGGCCGTCCTCGTCGGGAACTCCGACGAGTCGGTCGACCGCGAGCACACCTACGTCGACCTGTTCGAGGAGCGCCGCGTCGCCGGACTCCTCATCTCCCCCGCCGGGGACGACCTCGGCCGCCTCGAGCGACTGCGCGACCAGGGCACCGCCGTGGTCCTCGTGGACCGCCGTGCCGACGACGAGCACTTCGCGTCCGTCTCCGTCGACGACGTCGCCGGAGGCCGCATCGCCGTCACGCACCTCACCGCGATCGGACGCCGGCGGATCGCCTTCGTCGGCGGCCCGTTCGGCATCCGGCAGGTCACCGACCGCCACTCCGGCGCGGTCGCCGCGGCCGAGGCGTCGGGTGCGGCGCTCGAGGTGATCCCGACCACGTCGCTCTCCGTCCTCGAGGGTCGGCGCGTCGGCGAGGAGATCCAGGCCCGACCGGCCGCCGAACGCCCGGACGCGGTGTTCGCGGCGAACGACCTGCTCGCCGTCGGCCTCGAACAGGCGTTCATCATGCGCGGGTCGATCCGGGTGCCGGAGGAGATCGCGATCGTCGGGTACGACGACATCGCGTTCGCCGAGGCCGCGGTCGTCCCGCTCACCTCGGTGCGGCAGCCGGCGCAGGACCTCGGGCGGCGGGCGATCGAACTGCTGCTCGCCCAGGTGGACCAGGGGCAGGGCACGGACCAGCTGCACGTGGAGTTCACGCCCGAGCTCGTCGTGCGGCAATCCACGGTCGCCGAGCGCTGAGGTGCGCTGCGCGCTTCGCCGCGTGCCCGTGATCGTGCCGCCGGAGCGACAGGACACAGGCATGCCGTGGCGTCCGTGACGGCAGAGCGACAGACCCCCGGGAACCGTTCGCGGCACACCGTCGCGTTCGCGGACCGGGCGGCGAGCCGCGTCGGACGGGAGGCGCGGGTCGGCGCCGCACCGCGCCTCCCGTCACGGCCGTCGCCCCGCTGGCGCGGTTCGCCGGAACCGGCTGGGGGGCCCACCTCCCGTCCGACGGATGGCCGGGTGGGCGCGTCGGTGCGCCGGCCTGTCCGGCGGATGGCCGGGAGGGCGCGCCGGTCCGCCTACGATCGGAGCATGGTGCATGTCCCCCGGCGCGACGGACCGCCGAGCGTGCACCACGTCGCCGCTCGGGCGGGCGTCTCGCTCGCGACGGTCTCGAACGTGCTGAACCACCCGGAACGCGTGGCGGACGCGACGGCGGCGCGGGTCCGTGCCGCGATCACCGACCTCGGGTACACGCCGAACCGCAACGCGCGGGCACTCGCCTCGGGGAGCACGCGGGCGATCGGGCTCGTCGTGATGTCCCTCCGCAACTCCCTGTTCAGCGACATGGTGAACGGTGCGCAGCTCGCCGCGCGTGAGCGTGGGCTGACCCTGCTCATCACGAGCAGCGAGGACGACCTGCAGGCGCAGGGTGAGCACCTCGCGTTCCTCGAGAGCGCACGTGTGTCGGGGATCCTGCTCGCCCCGATGACCCAGTCCCGCGAGCAGGTCGAGACCACGCGGCGGCACGGGCGACCGGTGGTCTACGTGAACTTCGAGCCGACCGAGGTCGATGCGTGCTCGGTGGTGGTGGACAACGAGCAAGCGGCGTTCCTCGCGACGGAGCACCTCATCGAACGCGGCTGCCGACGCATCGGGTTCGTCAGCGCCCGTGCGGAGCTGCAGCCCGTCGAACGCCGGCGGGCGGGGGTGCTCCGTGCGGTCGCCGCCCACCCCGAGGTCACGCTCGTCGACATCGACGCCGGTGACATCGACCCTCCCGGCGGGACCGACGCCGGTGCACGCATCGCCGCCATGCCGGCGAACGAGCGGCCGGACGGCATCCTCGGTGTGACGGATCTGCTGGCGATGGCGGTCGTGTCCGAACTGCGCGCGGCGGGGATCCGGGTGCCGGAGGACATCCCGGTGTCGGGCTGCGACCACAACTCCGTCGCGTGGGGCGGTGCCGTGCCGCTGACCTCGGTGACGATGCACGGGTCGGAGATGGGCGCGGCGGCGGTCGAGCTCATGCTGGCCGAGCTCGACGAGGACCCCGCGGACCACGTGCACCGGACGGTGGTGCTCGGGAGCGAGCTCGTGCCGCGTGAGAGCACCCTCGGGCGAGCGGGGGCGGCCGAGGCGGCTGCCCGGACGGCGCCGAGCGACCCGAGGCGTACCGAGGCCTGAGCGGCCGCGCGCGGCGCTCGGCGCTCGGCGTTCCCGAGTCTCACCTCGGCGGACAGTTTCGCGGGCGCGGAGCCGCGAAAGTGTCCGCCGAGGCGAGTCTCGCGCGGTGGCCCCCGCGCGCGAGGTTTCGCGCTGAGCGACACCTCACGCGCCGCTGGGCCCGTGAACTGTCGGCCAGCGCGAAACGTCGCGACCGCCCGCCCCGCCCGCCCCGCTCCGCCAAAGCGACAGTTCACAGGACGGCTCCGCGCTCGACCCCGCCGAAGCGACACATTCCCACGCGGGTTCGACGGCACAGTGTCGCTTTGCCGCCAGCGCAGCCGCACCGCCCGCCCAGCGCGCCCCGCCCGCCGGGGCCGACCCGCGCCTCCCGGCTCCCGCGGCCGGCGGGACCGCGCACTTGCGTAACGAATCAGGATCGGTGATTGACACGCTTCAATCCGCATGGTTCCATTCCGATTGAAACGTTCTAAACAGCACCACCGGGAACCGCATCGGCGCGGTGACCGGGTCCGTTTCACCCGGGTTCCCCCAGTCCCGGGCCTTACGAGGAGGTAAGGAATGTCAGCTCGTCCCCTGACCACCAGGTTGCTCGCCATCGGCGGCGCCGCGGTCCTCATCGGCAGCCTGGCCGCGTGCTCGTCGGGCGGCTCCGCCGACACCGGCAGCGGCGGCGGCAAGGTCACGATCACGTACCTCGCCGACAACGCCGAGGCCACCGCCGCCACCGCGAAGCCGCTCATCGCCGCGTTCGAGAAGGCGAACCCCGACATCACCGTCAAGTTCGACACGAAGCCGCAGGGCACCGACGGCGACAACCTGGTGAAGACCCGGCTGTCGACCGGCGAGATGGCCGACGTCTTCAACTACAACTCCGGCTCGCTCATGCAGGCGCTCAACCCGGACAACACGCTCGTCGACCTCTCGAAGGAGAGCTGGGCGAAGGACGTCGACCCGCAGTTCACCAAGGTCGTCAGCACCGACAAGGGCATGTACGGCGCACCGTTCGGCACCAGCTTCGGCGGCGCCGTCCTCTACAACAAGAAGGTCTACGCGGACCTCGGCCTGAGCGTCCCGACCACGTGGGCGGACTTCATCAGCAACAGCGAGAAGATCAAGGACGCCGGCATCGCGCCGATCATCCAGACCTACGGCGACACCTGGACCAGCCAGCTGTTCGTCCTCGGCGACTTCGCGAACATCACCGCGCAGCAGAAGAACTGGGCGACGCAGTACACGAAGCACAAGGAGTCCTACGCGGAGCAGCCGGCACTGGCCGGGTTCCAGCACCTCCAGGAGGGCAAGGACAAGGACCTCTACAACGAGGACTACGCGTCCGCCACGCAGGCGAACGGCCTGAAGATGCTCGCCGAGGGCAAGGGTGCCCAGTACCCGATGCTGACCAACGCGATCTCGGCGATCCAGCAGGACTCGCCCGACGCGGTGAACGACATCGGCGCCTTCGCCCTCCCGGCGGAGAACGCGGACGACACGAACCTCACCATCTGGGAGCCGAACGGCCTCTACATCCCGAAGACGACCACGGGTGACAAGCTCGCGGCCGCCAAGAAGTTCGTCGCCTTCGCGAACTCGTCCGAGGGCTGCAAGGTGCAGAACGACACCGGCACCCCCGGTGGCCCGTACGTCATCTCGACCTGCACCCTGCCCGACTCCGTCCCGCCGATGATCGGCGACCTGCAGAAGTACCTCGACGACGGCAAGGCGAGCCCGGCGCTCGAGTTCCTCTCCCCGATCAAGGGCCCGAACCTCGAGAAGATCTGCGTGCAGGTCGGCTCGGGCATCACGAACGCGGCGAAGGGCGCTGACCAGTACGACGACGACGTCGTCCAGCAGGCCCAGCAGCTCGGCATCAAGGGCTGGTGATCCGGTGACCGCGACCCTCACGACGGCGGTGGCCCCGCCGCAGACCACGAAGGCAGGCCCCGGGCCGGCACGGCGCCGCATGCGCTCGTTCTACCCGGCCTGGTTCTTCATCCCGGCGATCGCGCTCTACGTCGTGTTCTTCGCGGTCCCGACCTTCGCGGGGTTCTACTTCTCGCTCACCCGCTGGACGCTGTTCGACCAGACCTTCATCGGCTTCGACAACTTCGTCCGGTTCTTCCAGGACCCGCAGCTCGTCTCCGGGTTCGTGCACACGTTCGAGTACGGGTTCGTGACGAGCGCGGCGAAGGTGGTCCTCGGACTCGCCCTCGCCCTGCTCCTCACGAGCCCCGTGCTCGGGCGCGGGTACCTCCGAGCGGTGGTGTTCTTCCCCGTGCTGGTGTCGACCATCGGCATCGGCATCACGTTCAAGGCGCTGATGGACCCCTTCCACGGGATCATCAACGGCGCCCTCGGGGCGGTCGGCCTCCCCACACCGGGGTGGCTGACCGACCCGGCCCTCGCCCTCTGGAGCGTCGCCGCGGTGGACGTCTGGAAGGGCGTCGGCATCGCGACGCTCATCTTCATCGCCGGCATCGTGGCGATCCCCCAGGAGTACTTCGAGGCCGCCCGGGTCGACGGCGCCAGCGCGTGGACGATCTTCAAGAACATCACGCTGCCGCTGTCCCGCCCGGCGATGGGGACGGTCATCATCCTGTCGCTCATCGGCGGCCTGCGATCGTTCGACCTCATCTGGGCGATGACCGGCGGCGGACCCGGCTTCACGAGCGACGTCATCGCGAGCGTGATCTACAAGCAGTACCAGGCCGGGTTCTACGGGCTGTCGACCGCCGGCAACGTCGTGTTGTTCATCGTGGTCACGGCGATCATGGTCCCGATCTCCTGGCTCATCAACCGCAAGGAGGCGGACCTGTGACCGCGATCACCACCGGCCGACGCGCCGGCGCCGGCGCCGCGAAGACGCCCACCCCGCGCCGACGGAGCCCGCACACCGCACGCAAGTGGGTCATCGGCATCGTCGCGATCGTCGTCAGCTTCGTGGTCTTCCTCGTGCCGTTCGTCTTCGTCCTGCTGCAGGCCGCGAAGAGCCCGGCCGAGGCCAACCAGCTCGGCTTCAGCCTGCCGACCCAGTGGCAGCTGTGGCAGAACCTCGTGGCGGTCATGCAGACCGGCGACGGCGGGATCCTGCGATCGTTCATGAACAGCGCCGTGCTAACCGTGGGGAGCGTCATCATCATGGTGGTGTTCTCCGCGATGGTCGGCTACGTCCTGCAACGGCGGCCGAGCAAGTGGAACGGCCTGATCAACTTCTTCGTCCTGGCCGGCCTCATCGTCCCGCCCGCGATCGTCCCGACGATCTGGGTGCTGCAGGGGCTCAACCTGTTCAAGACCATGGGCGGGATGATCCTCATCGAGGCGACCTTCGGCCTCTCGTTCTGCATCCTGCTCTTCCGGGCGTTCGTCGCGACGATCCCCAAGGAGCTCGACGAGGCAGCCGTGCTCGACGGCGCCGGTCCGATCCGTCTGTTCTTCGGGGTCGTCCTGCCGCTGCTCAAGCCGGTCATCATCACGGTCGTGCTCGTGCAGTCGGTGACCGTGTTCAACGACTTCACGAACCCGCTGTACTTCCTGCCGGGTTCCGAGAACGCGACGGTGCAGCAGACGCTGTACACGTTCCAGAGCCAGTCGGTCAGCCAGCTGAACCTGCTGTTCACGGACGTGCTGCTCATCACGATCCCGCCGCTGATCCTCTACATCTTCTTCAACCGTCAGATCGTCGCCGGCATGACGAGCGGCGCCGTCAAGGGCTGACGCCCGATCCACGGCCTGGAGGCGCGACCCGCCTCCACCACCCCGCCCCCGCGGGCGGGTGGCCGGGCCCACGACCCCCGCACCGGTCGACGACGACCGGTCGCGTGAAAGGACACACCACATGACCGCCTGGACAGCACCGTTCATCGCGAGCGACGCCGACCTCGGGAGCGCACCGATCCTGCGCCGGGAGTTCACCCTCGACGACGGCCACGGTGCCGTGACGAGCGCGACCCTCGACGTCAGCGCCCTCGGCGTCGTCGAGGCCTGGCTCGGCGGGCAGCGCGTCTCCGACCACCTGCTCGAGCCGGGGTGGACGAGCTACGAGTGGCGCGTCCGCGTCGTCTCGCACGACGTCACGGCACACCTCACCGACGCCGAGCCGGGTGGCGCCGCCGTCCTCGCGCTCGTCCTCGGCAAGGGCTGGGCCGCCGGACGCCTCGCCTGGGGCGGCGGTGGCGGCTGGTACGCCGACGAGGTCGCCGGGTTCGCCGAACTCCGCGTCACCTTCGCCGACGGCCACGAACAGCTCGTCGCGACCGACACCGACTGGCAGGCACTGTCGAGCGCGATCACGGCCGACCAGCTCTACGACGGCGAGGACATCGACGCCCGCCTGCGCGACGGCTCCTTCCTCACGCCCGGCGACGTGACGGTGCCGAGCGTGGACGGGCACGAGGGCCGCACGAGCACGGTGCACACGGTGGACCTCGGGGAGCGCGAGCTCGTCGCCGACACCGTGCCGCCCGTCCGACCGCTCGCCGAGATCGCCCCGGTCGAGGTCTGGACGAGCCCCGCCGGCGCCACGCTGGTCGACTTCGGCGTGAACCTCGTCGGCTGGATCCGGGTGACCGCGTCCGGCCCGGCGGGGACGGTCCTGACCCTGCAGCACGCCGAGGTCCTCGAGCACGACGAGCTCGGCACGCGTCCCCTGCGCACCGCGAAGGCCACCGACCACTTCACCCTGAGCGGGGACGGCCAGGACGTCTTCGAGCCGCGCTTCACGTTCCACGGCTTCCGGTACGCCCAGGTCGACGGGTGGCCCGGCACGCTCGACGAGCTCCGCGCCGCCCTCACCGCGGTGCAGGTCGGGTCGGACCTCCCCCGCACCGGCACGTTCGAGTCGAGCCACGAGCTGCTGAACACCTTCCACGACAACGTGGTGCGGGGCATGCAGGGCAACTTCCTCAGCGTGCCGACCGACTGCCCGCAGCGCGACGAACGACTCGGGTGGACCGGCGACATCGCGGCGTTCGCGCCGACGGCCTCGTACCTCTTCGACACGCGGGCGTTCCTCGGCGACTGGCTCCGCGACGTGTGGCTCGAGCAGCAGCACGCCGACGGCATCATCCCCTTCGTCGTGCCGGACGTGCTGAAGTACTCCCCCGCCGAGGACTTCGGCAAGCCCGACGCCACCGCCGTCTGGTCGGACGCCGGGGTGTGGGTGCCCTGGACGCTCTACCAGGCGTACGGCGACACCGCGGTGCTCGAGGAGCAGTTCCCGTCCATGGCCGCGCACCTCCGGCGGGTCCGCGACCACCTCTCCCCAGAGGACCTGTGGGACACCGTGTTCCAGTTCGGCGACTGGCTGGACCCGGACGCCCCGCCGGAGGACCCCGCGGCGGCGAAGGCCGACAAGGGCGTCGTCGCGACGATCTGCGCGTACCGGTCCGCCACCATCGCGGCGGACGCGGCCGAGCTGTTGGGCGGCCACGAGGCGGAGGCGAGCGAGTTCCGGGAACTCGCGTCGCGCCTCCAGGCCGGCTTCCGGACCCACTACCTGCAGGACGACGGTCGGATCCTGTCCGACTGCACGACCGTGTACACGCTCGCGATCGTGTTCGGGATCCTGTCCGAGGCGGAGCAGGCCACGGCCGGCGACCGTCTGGCGGAGCTCGTCGAGCAGTCCGGGTACCGGATCTCGACGGGCTTCGCCGGGACGCCGTTCATCACGGATGCGCTGACGCAGACCGGACACCTCGAGGACGCGTACCGGCTGCTGCTGCAGACCGAGTGCCCGTCGTGGCTGTACCCGGTGACGATGGGCGCGACGACGGTGTGGGAGCGGTGGGACTCGATGCTGCCGGACGGCACGATCAACCCGGGCCAGATGACGTCGTTCAACCACTACGCGCTCGGTGCCGTGGCGGACTGGATGCACCGCGTGGTCGGTGGTCTCGCGCCGTTGACGCCCGGGTACGAGTCGGTGCTCGTGGCGCCGCAGCCCGGAGGCGGTCTCAAGTGGGCGTCGACCTCGCTGGACACCGTGCACGGGCACGTCGCCGTGCGGTGGGAGCTCGTCGACGGAGAGTTGCTCGTGCGGGTGACCGTGCCCGAGGGCGGCACCGCGGTGGTGCGGCTGCCCGGTGCTGCGGAGCAGCGCGTGTCGGGAGGCACGCACGAGCTGCGCGCGCCGGCCGCCGTCCCCGCGGGGTAGCGGCGGCCGCGGCGCGGCGCGGCGGCGCTCGGCGGCTTGCGGGGCGTCGCTCCGCCCCGTGTCGAACCACGTTCCCGACGTCGAACCAGCCTCACCGCCCGGTTCGATGTCGGAAACGTGGTTCGTCACCCACCCCGGCTTGCGCGAACCCCGCGCAGCACGTACCGTATGAAACGATTCAATCGACACGAGGAAGTGACACGATGACATCAGCGAGCTTCAGCTCCGTCGCCGGCCAGCTGGCCCGGCAGGCGATCGAGCTCCCGAGCTGGGCGTTCGGCAACTCCGGCACCCGCTTCAAGGTGTTCGGGACCCCCGGCACCCCGCGCGACCCCTACGAGAAGATCGCCGACGCTGCCCAGGTCCACCGGTACACCGGGCTCGCACCGACCGTCGCGCTCCACATCCCGTGGGACCTCGTCGACGACTTCGCCGACCTGAAGCGCCACGCAGAAGAGCACGGCGTCTCCCTCGGCACCGTCAACTCGAACACCTTCCAGGACGACGACTACAAGTTCGGCGCCCTGACCCACGTCGACGAGACGATCCGGCAGAAGGCGATCGACCACCACCTGCGCTGCATCGACGTGATGGACGCCACGGGTTCCCGCGACCTGAAGATCTGGCTCGCGGAGGGCTCCAACTACCCCGGCCAGGAGGACATGCGCTCCCGCCAGGACCGCCTCCACGACTCGCTGACCACGATCTACGACCGCCTCGGCCCGGACCAGCGCCTCGTGCTCGAGTACAAGTTCTTCGAGCCGTCGTTCTACCACACGGACGTCCCGGACTGGGGCACGAGCTACGTGCAGACGGCGGCGCTCGGCGACAAGGCGATGGTCTGCCTCGACACCGGCCACCACGCCCCCGGCACGAACATCGAGTTCATCGTCATGCAGCTCCTGCGCCTCGGCAAGCTCGGCAGCTTCGACTTCAACTCGCGCTTCTACGCCGACGACGACCTCATCGTGGGCGCCGCCGACCCGTTCCAGTTGTTCCGCATCCTCGTCGAGGTCATCCGCGGCGGCGGCTACGACAACCCCGACGTCGCGTTCATGCTCGACCAGTGCCACAACATCGAGGACAAGATCCCCGGGCAGATCCGCTCGGTGCTCAACGTCCAGGAGATGACGGCCCGAGCACTGCTCCTCGACCGCGTCGCACTGACCGCCGCACAGGAGGCGCACGACGTCCTCGGCGCGAACGAGATCTTCATGGACGCGTACCAGACCGACGTCCGGGCCGACCTCGCCGCGTGGCGCGAGTCCCGCGGTCTCCCCGCGAACCCGATGCACGCATACCTCGACTCCGGCTACCAGCGGCAGATCGCCGAGGACCGGGTCGGCGGCGTCCAGGCCGGCTGGGGCGCGTAGACATCATGACAAGCACAGGACTGGAGGCCCGGGTGGACCCCGCAACGCACGGCACCGACGCAGACACGACGATCAGTGCGCTCGTCGCACGTTCGAACGCGCTCGGCTCGGATCCGCGGATCACGAACTACGCGGGCGGCAACACCTCCGCCAAGGGCACCGACACCGACCCCGTCACGGGCGAACCGGTGGAGCTGCTCTGGGTGAAGGGCTCCGGCGGCGACCTCGGCACCCTCACCCCGGCGGGCCTCGCAGTCCTGCGCGTCGACCGCGTCCGCGCCCTGCAGGACGTCTACCCCGGCGTGGAGCGCGAGGACGAGATGGTCGCCGCGTTCGACCACACCCTGTTCGGTCGCGGTGGGGCAGCACCCTCCATCGACACCGCGATGCACGCCCTCGTCGACGCCGCGCACGTCGACCACCTGCACCCCGACGCCGGCATCGCCATCGCGACCGCCGCCGACGGCCCGGCCCTGACCGAGCAGGTCTTCGGCGACAAGGTGGTCTGGGTGCCGTGGCGCCGACCGGGGTTCCAGCTCGGGCTCGACATCGCGGCGGTCAAGCGGAACCACCCCGCGGCGATCGGCACGATCCTCGGCGGCCACGGCATCACCGCCTGGGGCGACACCAGCGCCGAGGCCGAGGCGAACTCCCGCTGGATCATCGACACCGCAGAATCATTCATCGCCGAACACGGGAAGGACCAGCCGTTCGGCCCCGTCCGCCGAGGCTTCGAGGCGCTGCCGACGGACGAACGCCGCGCGCGCGCCGCAGCCCTCGCCCCGACGATCCGGGGCATCGCCGGGCACGACAAGCCCGTCGTCGGCAGCTTCACCGACAGCCCGGCGGTGCTCGACTTCCTCGCGTCGTCACGGGCAGAGGAGCTCGCGGCCCTCGGGACGAGCTGCCCGGACCACTTCCTCCGCACCAAGGTGAAGCCGCTCATCCTCGACCTGCCCGCCACGGCATCGGTCGAGGAGCAGACCGCCCGCCTGCACGAGCTCCACGAGCAGTACCGCGTCGACTACCAGGCCTACTACGACCGGCACGCCGACGAGACGAGCCCGGCGATCCGCGGCGCCGACCCGCTCATCGTGCTCGTCCCGGGCATCGGCATGTTCTCCTACGGCAAGGACGCCCAGACCGCCCGCGTCGCCGGCGAGTTCTACGTGAACGCGATCAACGTCATGCGGGGCGCGGAGTCCCTCAGCACCTACGCCCCCATCGACGAGGCCGAGAAGTTCCGCATCGAGTACTGGGCCCTCGAGGAGGCGAAGCTCCAGCGGATGCCCGCACCGAAGAAGCTCGCCACGCGCATCGCCCTCGTCACCGGAGCCGCGAGCGGCATCGGCAAGGCCATCGCGAAGCGCCTGGCGGCCGAGGGCGCCGCGGTCGTCATCGCGGACCTCGACCTCGCCAAGGCGCAGGAGGCCGCGGCCGAGATCGGGAACACCGACACGGCGATCGGCGTCGCCGCGAACGTGACGGACGCCGGCGCGATCGACCACGCGATCGAGCAGACGCTCCTGCACTTCGGCGGCCTCGACCTCGTCGTGAACAACGCCGGGCTGAGCCTCAGCAAGAGCCTGCTCGAGACCACCGAGCAGGACTGGGACCTGCAGCACGACGTCATGGCGAAGGGCTCGTTCCTGGTGTCGAAGGCGGCCGCGAAGGTCCTCATCGAGCAGGGCCTCGGCGGCGACATCGTGTACATCTCGTCGAAGAACTCGGTGTTCGCCGGTCCGAACAACATCGCCTACTCGGCGACCAAGGCCGACCAGGCGCACCAGGTCCGGCTGCTGGCGGCCGAACTCGGTGAGCACGGGGTGCGCGTCAACGGCATCAACCCCGACGGTGTCGTCCGTGGCTCGGGCATCTTCGCGTCCGGCTGGGGTGCGAACCGGGCGAAGACGTACGGCATCGAGGAGCAGGACCTCGGCAAGTTCTACGCCCAGCGCACGATCCTCAAGCGCGAGGTCGTGCCCGAGAACGTCGCCAACGCCGTCTACGCCATCTGCACCGACGACTTCTCGCACACGACCGGCCTGCACGTCCCCGTCGACGCCGGTGTCGCGGCCGCGTTCCTGCGCTGATGTCCGGGACAGAGGGAGCAGCGTGACGAACAGCGGCAGCGTCGCCGCGGTCGACCTCGGTGCCACGAGCGGGCGGGTGATCGTCGGCCACGTCGACACCGACGGCGTCCGGATGGAGCACGTCGCCCGGTTCCCCAACGGTCCGGTCGCGCTCCACGAGGGCGACCGCGAAGCGCTGCACTGGGACGTCGTCGAGCTGTACCGGCAGGTCACCGCGGGCCTCGGCGACGCCTTCGCCCGGACCCCGGACATCGCCAGCATCGGCATCGACTCGTGGGCGGTCGACTACGGTCTGCTCCGTGGCGGGCGGCTGCTCGGGCTGCCGTCCCACTACCGCGACGCACGACACGACGGCGGCGTCGCGACCGTGCACGAGCGACTCTCCGCCGCCGAGCTGTACGCCCGGAACGGCCTGCAACACCTGCCGTTCAACACCCTGTTCCAGTTCGCCGCCGACCCGTCCCTGCAGCTCGCGCAACGGGCGCTGCTCGTGCCCGACCTGCTCGGCTACTGGCTGACCGGCGTCGAGGCGGCCGAGCGCACGAACGCCTCGACGACCGGGGTCCTGAACGCGACCACCCGCGGGTGGGACCCGGCGTTGCGGGCTGCTGCGCGCCTCCCGAGCGGACTCCTGCCCACCCTGCGCGACCCGGGCGACCGACTCGGTCCCCTGCTGCCCGCCGTCGCCGAGGCGGTCGGCGGCACCGCGCCGGTCACGCTCGTCGGCTCCCACGACACGGCCTCGGCCGTGGTGGCGGTACCGGCCACCGACCCGGACTTCGCGTACATCTCGTCCGGCACCTGGTCGCTCGTCGGCGTCGAGCTCGACGCACCCGTCCTGTCGGACGCGGCTCGCGAGGCCAACTGCACCAACGAGGGCGGCGTCGACGGACGCGTCCGGTTCCTGAAGAACGTGTCCGGACTGTGGCTGCTCTCCGAGAGCGTCCGCACGTGGGAGCGTGGTGGCGAGCGCGTCGACCTGGAGGCGCTGCTCGCCTCCGCAGCGGACGTCACCGCCCCGGTCCCCGTCTTCGACGTCGCGGACGACACGTTCACCGCGCCGGGTGACATGCCGGCACGGATCGCCGCCTGGTGCGGTGCACACGGACTCGCCGCCCCGGCATCGCGGGCCGAGACCGTACGGTCGATCCTCGAATCGCTCGCCTCGGCGTACGCCTCGACCCTCGAGACGATCGTCGCCGTCACGGGCCGAGACGTCCGACAGGTGCACGTCGTCGGCGGAGGATCGCAGAACCGGCTCCTCTGCCAGCTCACCGCCGACCGCACCGGGCTCCCCGTGCTCGCCGGGCCGGTCGAGGCGACCGCGCTCGGCAACGTCCTCGTGCAGGCGCGGGCGGTCGGGCTCGGCGGCCTGGGTGGCGCCTCGCTCGAGGCCCTGCGCTCGACGATCGCCCGTTCCGTCGAACCCGTGCGCTACACCCCGCGAGCCGACCATTCCCCCCACCGATCCACCCCGAGACGTAGGATGTCTGTATGACCTCGACCGACGACCAGCACCGCGTCGACCCCGCGACGGGCGCTCCGGCAGCGACCCCCGGGGCGCCGTCGGCCCGGCGTTCTCCGATCAAGCGGCAGCTGCCGACCGTGCGCGACCTCGCGCCGCTCATGCAGTTCAAGAAGCCGTCGCTGCCGGGTCGGCGACAGCGTCTCGAGTCGGCGCTGACGATCTGGGACCTGCGCGACATCGCCGCCCGACGCACGCCGAAGGCCGCGTTCGACTACACCGAGGGCGCCGCCGAGGCCGAGATCTCCCTCGCCCGTGCCCGCCAGGCGTTCGAGGACATCGAGTTCACCCCCGCGATCCTGCGCGACGTCTCGAAGGTCGACACGTCGCGCGACGTGCTCGGTGCGCCCGTCGCATACCCGTTCGGCATCGCCCCGACCGGTTTCACGCGCATGATGCAGACCGAGGGCGAGCGCGCCGGAGCCCGGGCAGCAGGCCGCGCCGGCATCCCGTTCTCGCTCTCCACGATGGGGACCACCGCGATCGAGGACGTCCGCGACGCCAACCCGTCGGGCCGCAACTGGTTCCAGCTCTACATGTGGAAGGACCGCGAGAAGTCGATGGCGCTCGTCTCCCGCGCCGAGAAGGCCGGGTTCGACACGCTGCTCGTCACCGTGGACGTGCCCGTCGCCGGTGCTCGGCTGCGGGACAAGCGCAACGGGTTCTCCATCCCGCCGCAGCTGAGCGCCCGCACCGTGCTGAACGCGATCCCGCGGCCCTGGTGGTGGTTCGACTTCCTCACCACCGAGCCGTTGGCGTTCGCGTCGCTCGACCGCTGGTCCGGCACCGTCGGCGAGCTCCTCGACCACATGTTCGACCCGACCGTCACCTACGAGGACCTCGAGTGGATCCGGTCGCAGTGGAAGGGCAAGGTCGTCGTCAAGGGCGTGCAGTCACTGGCGGACGCGAAGCGCCTCGCTGACATGGGCGTCGACGGGATCACGCTGTCGAACCACGGCGGCCGGCAGCTCGACCGTGCTCCCGTCCCGTTCCACCTGCTCCCCCCCGTCGTCCGCGAGGTCGGCAAGGACACCGAGGTGCACCTCGACACGGGCATCATGTCCGGCGCCGACATCGTCGCCGCGGTGGCCCTCGGCGCGAAGTTCACGATGGTCGGTCGGGCGTACCTGTACGGCCTGATGGCGGGTGGCGAGGCCGGGGTCGACCGGATGATCCAGATCCTGTCCGAGCAGATCGAGCGGACGATGCGGCTGCTCGGGGTGGCCTCGCTCGACGAGCTCGAGCCGGGGCACGTGACGCAGTTGCAGCGGTTGACGCCGGTCCCGCGGGGCTGACCGGCGCGGCGGTCACGCTGGCGGTCCGTCGAGGCCGACGTGGCCGACGCGGATGTCGAACCACGAATCCGACGTCGAACCAGGCAGCGCCGCTGGTTCGATGTCGGATTCGTGGTTCGGCGCGGACGAGGCGGCGGCGGGGGTCAGCGGGGGTCGGGCGAGCGGCGGCGCACGACGAGGGTGCCGATGCCCTGGACGACGAAGTACGCGCCACCGCCGACCAGGACGATCGTCCGGATCACGGTGACGACCGACATGCTCCCGAGCCCGAGCGTGCCGACGGCGAGCGCGATGAAGATCCCGCCCATCACGATCAGGATGACTGGGTTCGGGGCGACGAAGAAGCGTCGGCCGCCGTTCGCGTCGGCGATCGCACGGTCGCGGGCACGGGCGACGGCGCCGGGCGCGCGGCCTTCACTTCGATCGCGGCGACGTTGTCGAGCGCGCAGCAGCAGCCACGTCGTCACACCGACGGCGATGGCCCCCGCCCACACGACCCATTCGGGCGCTTGGGAGAAGCCGAGCGCCCAGGACGTGACGAGGCCGACGCCCGCGCCGACCGCCGCCGCAGTCGTGACCCGGTCGGTCCGGCCGTCGATGGCGGTGACGTAGCCCGGGCGCCGGGCGTACGGGTCGTGCTCCGGCTCGGTCTGTTCAGCTGATCGTTCGTTCCCCACACCCCGAACGTACCGAGATCATGACCCGATGGACCGCTCGGAGGTGGAGGGTTGTGGCGTGCAGAGCGGAGCGGCCGCGTCCTGCGCCGGAACCTCGACCGACCTCGGCGACTCGGACCTGCACCCCGGCACGGTCGACCTGCACGTCGACTGGCTCTCCCGCGACTGCGAGGACGGCGGCGGCGCGTTCCGTGCGTCCGACGACGTCACGGTGACCATCACGCCCGAGTCGACCGGTGACCCGGTGCTGCTCGGGCGGCCGACCCCGCAGGGCGAGCAGTTCACGGTCGCCGGGCGCTTCGACCTGCCCGACGCCCTGCCGGTGGGCGACGCCGTCCTCGACGTGAGCAGCCACGACGGCGACGGGTCCGGCGCGAGCCTGCCGGTGACGATCAGCGCGGACGGCGCCAGGTGACCGAGGAGCGCCGGTGGACGTGCGTGTCGTGGTTCCAGTGCCCCGTCACCTCCGTCTCACCGCCACGTCTGCCGGACCAGCACCTCGAGCAGCCCGTCCGTGGGCGTGTTGGTCTGCGTCACCGAGATCCACGTGTCCCCCCGGACGAAGAACGTGTGGGTGGTCTCCAGCGGGTCGCCGTAGTAGTCCGACGACTCGCTGTGCTGACAGGCCCGCCCACCGAGCCGATCGGTGCACGACCAACCCGCCTGCTCGTGTGCGCTGAGTCGCTCGTCGAGGGTCCCTTCCGCGGTCGACCCCATCGCGAGGAAGAGGTTGTCCGATTCTTCCGGGCTCCCGGTCTGGGACCACCGGCAGACGAGGGCCGCGTCGGCGACGAACGGTTCGTCCGGGTCGACCCAGTAGCTCGATCCGACTCCGCCGGGTGCGACGGGTCGGATCTGCTCGACCTTCCGCTGGCCGAACAGCCGCGCGGAATCGGCTGACGGCACCGCCGCGGCGCACGAGTCCGGGATCGATGCCGCGACACCACCGGACGTCGGCGAGGACGGCCGGGTGGTCGGGCGGATGGGAGCAGACGAAGCCGTCCGGTCCGGCCGGGGCACCGCTGCGGGACTCGAGGCGCTCGGAGCCGGCGGCGCGGCGATCGGACTCGGGATCATCCCGAGCGCGACCGCTCCACTCGCGGTGCCGACACCGAGCAGCGCCACGATCGCGACGGCGATCCCGACACGCTTGCGGACGGAGACCCGACGGGGTTCGGCGTCGAGGTGTGCGACGAAGCGCTGGCGCATGCCGACGATCATCTGCTGCAGGTCGTCTCCGACGGGAGGTTCAGAGCTCATCGTGCGTCACCGCCTTCTTGATCCGGGCCCGCGATCGCGCGACCCGCTGTCTGACCGCTCCGACGCTCAATCCGAGCGCAGTCGCGGCTTCGGCGTACGAACGGCCGTCGATGAGGCACAGCTCGCACACCTGCCGGTCGATCGGCGAGAGCGCGTCGATCTCGGCTCTGACCCAGCGCAGCCGGTCTCGGGCGTCGTCGTCCTCGACCGGTGCCGGCAGGTCGTCCGGCAGTTCGTCGCCCTGGTGCCGCTGGTGCGTGCGCCGGAGGTTCGCCGCGTGGTTGCGGCTGACCACCAGCAGCCACGGCAGGATCGATTCGTCGGGGAGCTCGATGGAAGCCGCCCGTCGCCAGAGCGTCACGAACGTGTCCTGGACGACCTCCTCGACGTCCTGGCGCGACGGGACGAGCGCCCAGGCGTACCGGGTCACCGTCGCCACGTAGCGGTCGAAGAGCGCGACGCCCGCTGCCCGGTCGCCGTTCCCCGCCGCCCGGACCAGTGCTGTGTCCGGTTCTCGTGATCGGTCCATGACCACCCCCTTCACCCCAGCAGTGTCCGGACCGGTCCGATCGTCACAGCGCGGGGACAGCCGGGCGTGTCGTCAGGGCGAAGGACAGCGGCGCCGCCCGGACCGCGTCGACCGCGTGCGCGACCGCACCGAGCACCACGACGTCGGCACCCAGCGTCGACGCGACGATCTCGGGGACCGGGTCGAACCCCGCGCCGTCGAGCCAGGCCCGCGCCCGGTCGATCACGGCACCGGCGGGCTCGGCGATGGCCCCCGCGACGACCACGCGATCGATGTCGAGCAGGCTGACGAGCAGGACGCAGACGCGGGCCAACCGGTCCCCCAGGCGGTCGACGATGCCGAGGGCGACCGGGTCCCCGTCGTGCGCCGCGCGGAACAGGACGGAGGCGTCGGCGTCCGCGGCGAGGGGGCTGTCCGGCGGGACGTCGCCCGCGGCGAGCGCTTCGGCGACGAGCCGGCGGGCGGTGGCACCGATGCCGTCGGACGACCCGACACCCTCGACGAGGTCGAGCACGCGCATCTCCCCCGCGCCGCCGTGGGCACCCCGGAGCAGGACCCCGTCGACGACGAGTCCGCTGCCGAACCGCTCGCCGGACAGCAGCGCTGCGAACGAGGCGTCGCCCGAGGAGGGCCGTTCGGCGAGCGCGGCGAGGTTGGCGTCGTTCTCGACCACGACCCGGTGCCCCGGGACGGCGTCGGCGAAGCCCGGGTTCATCCGGTCCCAGAACCCGCCGTCGCCGGGTGACGCGCCGCCGGCGTCCACGGGGGCGGGGATGCCGACGACGGACACGAGCACCCGCAGCGGGTCGACCCCGGCGTCGAGGAGTGCGGCGGCGACGGTCTCGCCGACGACCCCGAGCCGGACCGGGACGTCGAGACCGGAGTCGCCGAGTGCCCCTTCGGCACGGCCGAGCACGGTGCCGCGCAGATCGGCGACGAGCACGGTCACCCGGTGCTGCCCGGCGTCGATGCCGACGACCACGCCGCCGGCGGTGTCGAGCTCGTACCGGCGCGCCGGTCGGCCGATGCGGTACTCCCCCGCGGCCCGGGCGTCGTCGAGTTCGCGGACCCAACCGAGGCGGACGAGCTCCTCGCACGCGGCGAGGACGGTCGAACGGGTCAGGCCGGTCGTGTCGATCGCCTCGGTCGCGGTGAACGCGCGCACGGAGAAGGCGTACGCGAGCAGCGTCTCTGCGCTCGTTCCACGGGGCGGCGGCATGCCCGCACACTACCGCGGAAACAGTTCCTTGCAGAATTAGATTTTGTCGCTAGATTTAGTTCTGCGGGCGGCAGTGGAGCCGGACCGCGAACCGGAACGGCAGGGACGCCGGGTCCGGACGGACGGAGACGACGTGCAGACACACGCCACCACCAGGAACGCCGCCGCGCTCAGCCGCCGCGGGTTCCTGCTCGGGGCGGGCGGCATCGGAGCGGGCCTGGCCCTCGCCGGGTGTGCCCCGCTCGGTTCCTCGAGCAGCCGCCCCGAGACGATCACGTTCTACGTGTCGAAGCCCGAGGTCATCGGCTACTTCGACGAGGTCATCGCGAAGTTCCACGACAGCCAGTCGAGGATCCGCGTCATCCGCGACTCGACGTCGAACATGTCCGCCAACTTCGTCCGGAACCGACCGCCGGACCTCGGCTGCCTGAACTACAACTACGCGATGGTCTCGTTCGTCGAGCACGGTGCCCTCTCCGACCTGTCGGACCTGCCGGAGAGGGACACGATCAACCCCGACCTGTGGCCGCTCATGAAGCAGACCGCGGACTACCCGGGTCGGACGAGCGTGCTGCCGTACTCGGTGACCGCAGCGTCGGTGATCTACAACAAGCAGATCTTCGCCGACCAGGGCATCGACGTGCCCACCACGTGGAGCGAGTTCAGAGACGTCTGCGAACGACTCACCAAGGCCGGCATCACCCCCATGTACGGCACCTACAAGGACAACTGGACGATCGCCCAGGGCATGTTCGACTACTCGGTGGGCGGGATGCTCGACCTGCAGCAGACCTTCGCGGCACTCGACCGCGAGGGCACGAAGGTGGGCACGAGCTCGAGCGTCTCGTTCGAGAAGGACTTCGCCGCCCCCGTCGACCGCATGGTGGACCTCCTGCAGTGGCACCAGAAGGGCGCGGCGAGCCGCGGGTACGGCGACGGCAACCTCGCGTTCGCGCAGGGGAAGGCCGCGATGTACCTGCAGGGGCCGTGGGCGCTCGGTGAGATCGCGAAGTCGAACAAGGACATCGACCTCGGCACGTTCCCGTTCCCGGCGACCGACGACGCCGCCGACAACAAGGTGCGCGTGAACGTCGACCTCGGCCTCTGGATCCCGGAGGCGTCCCGCAAGAAGGAGGCGGCGCGCGAATTCCTGTCGTTCCTGATGAGCCCCGCCGTGAACGACAAGTACAACGCCGACAACAACGGTTTCGGCGTCCGGAAGGACTCGCCACCCGCATCGAACCCCGCGCTCCGCGGCATGCAGGACTCCTACGACCAGGCGAAGTTCTCCCTGGGCGCCTCGCAGCTCATCCCCGCCGAGATCCCGGTGGCGAACTACCTGCAGTCCATCGCCTTCGGCGGTGCCCCCGCTCCCCAACTCCGCACCCTCGACGGCGACTGGGCGCGTCTCGCGCTCCGTACGGCCGCGTAAGGAGACGACCTTGGCCACCACGACCACAGAATCCGTCACGACGGCGGGCAGCCGCCGACGGGGCGGAGCCGCATCGCGCCTCCAGTCCGGACGACGGGGCGGAGCCGGACTGCGCACGAAGCGCAGCCGGACCGACCCGCTCTTCCTGGTCTTCCTGATCCCCACCCTCCTGCTCTTCACCCTGGCGATCACGCTCCCCGCCGTGATGGGCATCGTGCTGAGCTTCACCGACTCCGTCGGCTTCGGTGACTTCCGGTTCATCGGCCTGACGAACTACGTCGCCGTGTTCAGCGACCCGGCGATCCTGCAGGCGTACCTGTTCACGATCGGGTTCTCGCTCGTCACGGTCCTCGTCGTGAACGCGGTCGCGTTCCTGCTCGCGATCGCCCTGACCTCGAAGGTCCGCGGCAAGATCACCCTCCGCGCCGTGTTCGTGCTGCCCATGGTGATCTCCGGCATCGTCATCGCCTACGTGTTCTCGTTCCTGTTCGCGAACAGCCTGCCGGCGCTCGCGACCACGCTCGGCTTCGCGCCGCTCGAGCAGAGCATCCTCGCGAACCCGGACCTGGCGTGGATCGCGATCGTGGTCGTGACCGCGTGGCAGGCGATCCCGTCGACACTGCTCATCTACATCGCCGGCGTGCTCTCGATCCCGGCCGAGGTGTACGAGGCGTCGGCGCTCGACGGCGCGAGCGCCTGGCGGCAGCTCGTGTCGATCACGGCACCGCTCACGGCGGGCTACATCCTCATCAACCTCGTGATCGGGTTCAAGAACTTCCTGAACTCGTACGACATCATCGTCGGCCTCACCGACGGCGGCCCCGGCACCTCGACCACCAGCGTGGCGATGTCGATCTTCAAGGGCTTCAACGGCGGCGACTACGCCTACCAGATGGCGAACGCCACGATCTTCTTCGTCATCGCGGTCGTCATCGCCGTGATCCAGCTGCGGGCGACCCGCGGGAAGGCAGCGCTCTGATGACCATCCAGGCACCCCTCCAGCCGGGGACCACCGCGACCGGCACCATCCGCTCCGTCGACGCCGATCGGAACGCCGGCCGTCGTGGCGAGCGCTTCAACTGGCCGGTCACGGTCGTCCTCGTCCTCTGCACCCTGTCCGTCCTCGTCCCGCTGTACGTGACGATCACGATGGCGTTCAAGACGACGAGCCAGGCGGTCGACGGCAACGCGTTCTCCCTCCCGGCGCCGTTCAGCGTCGACGGCTTCGTGCAGGCCTGGCAGCTGACGGACTTCCCGCGCGCGTTCGGCGTCTCGGTGCTCGTCGCCGCGATCACCGTCGTCGGCACGATCCTGCTCGCCTCGTTCACGGCGTACGCGATCGCCCGGAACTGGGACCGCAGGCTCTTCCGCTGGTCGTTCTTCTACCTGCTCGCCGCGATGTTCCTGCCGTTCCCGGTGCTCGCCCTGTCGCAGGTGAAGCTCACCGGCCTGGCGCACCTCGACAACCCGTTCGGCGTCGCGATCCTGCACGTCATGTTCCAGCTGTCGTTCAGCGTGCTGCTCTTCACCGCGTTCCTGCGGTCGATCCCGGCCGAACTGGAGGAGAGTGCCCGCATCGACGGTGCGAGCACGGGGCAGGTGTTCTGGCGACTCGTGTTCCCGCTGCTGGCACCCATGAGCGCCACCGTCGGCATCTTCGCGTTCCTCGCGTCCTGGAACGACTTCGTGATGCCTTCGCTGATCACCTCGAACCCGGCGCTGCAGACCCTGCCGGTGCTGCAGCAGATGTTCCAGACGCAGTTCAGCAACAACTACAACGTGTCGTTCGCCTCGTACCTGATGGCGATGGCGCCGGCGATCATCGTCTACCTGTTCACGCAGCGCTGGGTGATGGCCGGGGTCACGCAGGGCGCGATCAAGTGACGACCACCGACTCCGCAACCGAGAGGACCCCCACCATGACCGACGTCGTCGAGACCGCCGCCGCACCCGCGACCGAGGACGGGAGCAGCACCTGGTGGCGCCAGGCCAGCGTCTACCAGATCTACCCGCGGTCCTTCGCCGACGCGAACGGCGACGGCATCGGCGACCTGCCCGGTGTCACCGCGAAGGTGCCGTACCTGGCGTCCCTCGGGATCGAGGCCGTCTGGCTCAGCCCGTTCTACCCGTCCGCCCTCGCCGACGGCGGCTACGACGTGGACGACTACCGGGACGTCGACCCGCGCCTCGGCACGCTCGAAGACTTCGACGAGATGGTCGCGGCGCTGCACGGTGCCGGGATCCGCGTGATCGTCGACGTCGTCCCGAACCACACGAGCGACCGGCACGAGTGGTTCCGCGAGGCCCTGGCGTCCCCGAAGGGCAGCCCGGCACGCGACCGCTACGTGTTCCGCGACGGCACCGGGCCGTCCGGCGAGGGCGCCCCTGCCGACTGGGTGTCGATCTTCGGCGGCCCGGCCTGGACCGCGGTCGGCGACGGCCAGTGGTACCTGCACAACTTCGCCAAGGAACAGCCCGACCTCAACTGGGCGAACCGCGAGGTCCGCGACGACTTCCTGCACACCCTCCGCTTCTGGTCCGACCGCGGTGTGGACGGGTTCCGCATCGACGTCGCGCACGGCCTGGCGAAGGACCTGCCGTCGGGCCCGCTCCCGACGTGGGCCGAGGTCCTCGCGTCGCCGAAGGACGGCTCGCACATCCTCTGGGACCGCGACGACGTCCACGAGATCTACGCCGAGTGGCGGAAGGTCTTCGACGAGTACACGCCCGCACGCACGGCCGTCGCCGAGGCGTGGGTCGCCGCCGACCGCCGCGCCCGGTACGCCAGCGCCGAGGGGCTCGGGCAGGCGTTCAACTTCGACCTGCTCGAGGCCGACTTCGACGCCGGGCAGTTCCGGAGCATCATCGAGTTCAACCTCGGGCTCGCCGAGGAGTCCGGGTCGTCGACCACGTGGGTCTTCTCGAACCACGACGTCGTCCGGCACGCCACCCGCTACGCCCTGCCGGCACGCAACGGCGCCGAGGAGAAGCAGGGCAGCGCCTGGCTGCTCGCCGGCGGCTCGCAGGACGCGCTCGACCGCTCGCTCGGGCTCCGCCGTGCCACCGCGGCGACGCTGCTCGAACTCGCGCTGCCCGGCTCGGCCTACCTCTACCAGGGCGAGGAGCTCGGCCTGCAGGAGGTCGGCGACATCCCCGACGCCGACCGCCAGGACCCGGCGTTCTTCCGGAACCCGGGCGTCGACGTCGGCCGTGACGGCTGCCGCGTGCCGCTCCCCTGGACCCGGAGCGGCAGGAGCTTCGGGTTCGGCGACGGCGGTGCGCACCTGCCGCAGCCGGCGTGGTTCGCCGATGTGTCGGTCGAGGCCGAGGACGCCGACCCCGACTCGACGCTGAACCTGTACCGGAAGGCGCTCGGCCTGCGCGGCCAGCTGCAGTCCGAGGAACACCTCGAGTGGCTCGAGACCGGCCGCGACGACGTGCTCGCGTTCCGCCGGCCGAACGGCTGGACGAGCGTGACGGTGTTCGGCGACGAGCCGTACGACCTCCCCGCAGGCGAGCTGCTGCTCGCCTCCGCGCCGGTGGCAGACGGCGCACTGTCGGGTGTGGGGACGGCCTGGTTGCGTTCCTGACGGAAGGTGCGCGTCGTGGACGCGACCAGGTGACGGACGGGAGGCGCGGTGCGGGCAGGCACCGCGCCTCCAGTTCGTCAGGCGGTCACGCCCGAGCGCCGTCAGGCGCTGCCGGTAGGGTCGCGGCATGAGCGGGGCGACCATCAGCGTGCAGGACTTCGTGATGCGGTTCGGGGACCGGAACGTGGTCGACGGGCTGTCGTTCGACATCGCCCCCGGCGAGACCTTCGGCCTGCTCGGCAGCAACGGCTCGGGCAAGACCACGACCATCCGTGCGCTGCTCGGCATCACCACCCCGACCGCCGGCACCCTCACGATCGACGGGCAGCCCTACCGACCGGCCACCGGCGGGATCGGCTACCTGCCCGAGGAACGCGGCCTGTACCGCAAGGAGTCGGTCATCGACGTGATGACGTACTTCGGGCGGCTCCGCGGCCTGCGCGGGCCCGAGGCGACGGCGTGGAGCATGGACTACCTCGCCCGCGTCGGCCTGGCGGACCGGGCGAAGCTCCGGGTGGACAAGCTCTCCGGCGGTCAGCAGCAGAAGGTCCAGCTCGGCATCACGATCATGGACCGGCCCCGGCTGCTCATCCTCGACGAGCCGACGAAGGGCCTCGACCCGGTCAATCGTCGGCTGCTGCTGGACCTCGTCGACGAGCGGAAGGCCGACGGTGCCACGGTCGTCCTCGTCACCCACCACATGGACGAGGTCGAGCGGCTCTGCGACCGCATCCTGCTCCTGAAGGACGGCACCGCGGCGGCGTACGGCACCATCCCGGACGTGCAGGACGCCTTCGGGGGCGCGGTCGCCCGGGTCGGCCTCGACGGGCCGGTGCCGCCGTCGCCGCTGTACCGCCTCGCCCGGCACGAAGGGCACGTCGCCTACCTCGTGCCGATGCCCGCGGCCGCGGCCGACGGGTCGGACATCCTCGCGTCGCTCGTCTCGGCCGGCGTGCACGTCACCGGGTTCGAGATGCGGCGCATCCCGCTCGACGAGATCTTCGTCCAGGTGTACGGGCACGACGCCGGAGCCGACGCGGCCGCCGACACCGCACGGGCCGGAGCCGCCGCGTGAGCCGCCTCGGGACCGTCATCCGGTTCGAGTTCGTGCGTGCGGTGAAGAAGCCCGCGTTCTGGATCGGCACGCTGGCGCTGCCGGTCGTCATCGTGGTGGTGTCGCTCCTCGTCGGGGTCGGGCAGTCCGCCGGGACCGACTCGGTGGTGTCCAGCTCGTCCGCGACGAAGACGCCCTTCCGGTACGTGGACGACTCCGGTCTGGTGTCCGAGAGCGTCGCCGCGAAGTGGGGCGGGTCGCCGTCGACCGACCCCGCGGCCGACCGGGCCGCGGTGCGCTCCGGGACCCTCGACGCGTTCATCACCTTCCCCGAGTCGCCGTCGACGTCGCCGATCCGGGTCGAGGCGGCCGACCGCGGGCTCTTCGGGAACGGCGGGTACTCCTCGCTGGCGGAGCGGGTCCTCGAGCAGAGCGTCGCCGCGACCGTCGACGACCCGGAGTCCGTCGAACTCCTCCGGAACCCGCCGGACACCGACCTGACGACCTACGCGGACGGCCGGGTGGCGCCGGGCTGGTTGTCGATCGTGCCGCCGTTCCTCTACGTCGCCGCGTTCTTCGGGCTCGTCATCCTGCTCGCCACCCGCATGGTCACGGTGGTGGTCGAGGAGAAGGAGAACCGCATCTCCGAGATGATCCTCACGACCGTCACGGCCGGCGACCTCATCCGCGGCAAGGTCATCGCGATGCTGCTCGTCGGGTTCGTCCAGGTCGGGGTGTTCGTCGTCCCGGGGCTGATCGGGCTGCTCGCCGCGCTCCCCCTCGTCGCGTCACGACTGGGCGGGCTGACCATCGACCCCTGGCGGATGGTGGTCGGTGCGCTGCTCCTCGTCGGCGGGGTCCTGCTGGCGTCGGCGCTGTTCGTCGCGGTCGGGGCCGCCGTGCCGTCGATCAAGGACGCCTCGGCGCTGCAGTCGGTGGCGATCTTCTCGCTCATCATCCCGCTCTACGCGGCGTTCTTCGTGATGACGACGCCGACCTCGCCGGTGGCGTCGTTCTTCACGTACTTCCCGACGTTCACACCGATCACCGCGATGGTCCGGAACGCGGTCGGGTCGCTCACCGTCACCGAGTCGGTGGTCTGCATCGTCGAGGTGTTCGTGGTCGCGGCCGTGCTGCTGTGGTTCGCCGAGTACCTGTTCCGGCACTCCGTCGCGCAGTACGGCTCGAAGGTGACGCTCCGGCAGATCGTGTCGTGGCGGCGTCGGTCGCGGGCCTGACCGGCCTGCCCGGCCCGACGGGCTAGCTGGTGAGGACGACCTCGTCGAGGTCCCACGCCCGCACCTCGCGCTCGCGCCACCCCTGACGGAGGGTGCGGACGGCACGGTCGAACTCCACGAGCACGTCGATGTGCGGGCGCACGAGCATCTGGATCTGCAGCCCCTCGTACACCGCGAGCAGCTGCGTCGCGGCCTGGTACGCGGGGATCGCCAGGCGCTCGGACCCGGACTCGACGTCGCGCTCGAGCCCGGACGAGAGCTGCTCGGCGTACTCCTCGAAGCGCTTGCGGAAAAGCTCGGCGAAGCCGGTGTCGGCCGCCGCGATCGTGATGGCACCGGCGAGCACCCGCACCAGGCCGGGGTCGGCGACGTCCTCGGCGAGGGTCATCCGGACGTGCTCGATCGTGCACGTCGGCGGGTTCCTCCGACGCGTCCCGCGCAGCTGCGTCCACCGGTCGTAGGTCACGAGCAGCAGCGCGTCCCACGTCGGGAAGAGCCGCTCCACCGTGGTCACCTCGATGCCGGCGACCTCGGCGACCACCTCGGCGTCGACGCTGTCGAACGGGTGCAGTCGGTAGGCGCGGATCGCGGCGCGGACGATCCGTTCGGCCAGGGACTGTTCGTCCTCGAAGGCCGCGTCGTGGTGGTGTGCCATCCGACCATCACACACTGTTCCCGAGGGTTTGTCTCGTCCCAGAGCGGGGGCCTCGGTCAGCCGACCGTGACCGGGGCCGCCGAGGGCTTCGTGCGCTGGCGCATCCAGACGAAGAACCCGGTCAGGGTGAAGACGCCGTAGAACACGTACATGAGCCCGGAGGCGTAGTACCCGGCCGAGAACAGCAGCGGCACCCCGACCAGGTCGACCGCGACCCAGATCAGCCAGAACTCCACCCAACCCTTGGCCATGCCGTAGGTCGCGAGCAGCGAGCCGACGAAGATCCAGGCGTCGCTCCACACCGGCTCGTACGAGCCGAGGGCGCGGAACACCGGGGTCAGGACGGCGGTGCCGCCCACCATGACGAGGACCATCAGTCCACGGGCCTTCCAGGAGGCCCAGCGCGGCTCGATCACGGTCGTCGCGTCGTCGGGACGGTGCGTCCAGCGGTACCAGCCGTAGACGCTCACGATGATGAACATCACCTGGCGACCGGCCTGACCGAGCAGGTTCACCGGATTGGGGGTGTCGAAGAGCGCTCCCATGAAGACCGTGAAGAGCAGGGCGTTGCCGACGATGCCGACCGGCCAGGCCCACACCTTGCGGCGCATCCCACCGAGGGCGCTGAGCAGGCCGAACACGTTGCCGATCACCTCGCGCCAGAGCACGGTCTGGTCGCCGATGACGAGCTGCGCGTCGAACAGCCACCGCACGATGCCCATGGGCCCTCCTCGTTTCCGGACGGTGCAACGGTACGGGGGCGGTCGGCATTCCTTGCACGACCGAGACCGATCGGGGTACAAACAGTGTCGGCACTCTCGGGGACGAAAATGACCCCTGTACTGGGTCCATTCAGACGCATGTTCCCACTTGTCCGCACTTTGGGGGACCGGTAGCGTCGACACCAGAGCGAGTCCAGCCCGCCCGAGACGTGTCACGTCGCGGAGCCCGGCGACAGCTCTCCGGCACAGGTCAGCCGCGACCCGCACGAACCACGGGTCGATGACATCGTCCCGTCGGCACTGCCGATGGTCGCAGCGCGCCCGAACGCGCAGAACGGACCCCTCATGCACAAGATCGTGACCGGTGCCATCGCCGGCGCCGCCGGTGTCGCCCTCCTCCTCGGCGGCGCGGGCACCTTCGCCCTGTGGAACGCCAGCGCCAGCACGGCGGCCTCCTCGGTGAGCTCGGGATCGCTGACCCTCAGCGCGAACAACGACGGCGTCTGGACGGACATCACCAACGGCCGCTCGGCGACGATCAACCCGGCGAGCGCCCTCATGGTGCCGGGCAACTCGTACCAGTTCACGCAGACCCTGACGATCGGTGCGACCGGCCAGGACCTCAAGGCGAACCTCACCTACGCCAGCCAGAGCATCACCGGTGACAGCGCCCTGCTCGCCGCGACGACGAAGACCCTCGCGGTGACCTCGTCGAGCGCCTCGGTCGTGCAGTCGACCGCGAACGCGAACACCTTCGTGGTCTCCCCCTCGGCCGCGACCTCGACCGTCAAGGTCGTCTTCACGATCACCCTGCCGTCGTCGGCCACCACGGGCCAGGGCGGCACGCTCAACGTCGGCGCGCTCGCGTTCACGCTGACCCAGACCGCGATCGGTTCCTGACCCGCGGAAGCAACCCGGGCTGTGGAGCCCGTGGTCTCGATGGGTCCCTGATCCGCCGATCGCGACCACGCGCCTCCTGGCCCACCCGCACCGCCGGACGGCGGCGCACACCACCACGACGACCAGGGGACGGACATGACCAGCACACCGAGGACGAGCGGACGCCACGCGGCGCCGCGTCGTCACCGGTGGATCTGGCCCACTGCCCTCGCCCTGGTCGTCGCGGTCGTGACGGCGCTGCTCGGCACGGGCGGCACCTACGCGCTCTGGAACGGCACCGCCAGCACCTCGGCCTCGACGGTGCGGTCCGCGACCGCCACCATCACCACCGGCCCGCTCTCCGCGATGAACACGTCCGTCCTCGGTCCTGGTGGCGGCGTCACCGGCACGTTCACGGTCCGCAACACCGGCTCGATCCCGCTCACCATGCGGGTCGCCACCACCTCGACGAACGTCGCCTCCGCCACGAACGCGACCCCGGCTGCGGTGCTCGGTGAGCTGAGCCTGCGCCTCGCGGTGGTCGGCAGCACCGCCGACTGCCGCACCGGCCTGTCCGGCGCGAGCGGACGGCTCGCCGCCTTCGACACCGGCAGCGGCTCGTTCACCCTCGCGGCCGGCGCGAGCGCCGTCGGGTGCGTCGAGATGGACCTCGACGCCGACGCACCGCAGACCGTCGCCGGGGCCGTCACCGACTTCACCCTGACCGTGACCGGGACGCAGGTCAGCGCATGAGCCGCCGACTCCGCACCGTGCTCGCCGGGCTGCTCGCGCTGGCGTTCGTCGTCGGCGGGTCGTCCGCCGCGTGGGCGCTCTGGAGCGCGACCGGGACGACCGCCTCGAGCGTGACCATCGGGAAGACCGGGGCGTCCCTCACCGGCACGAGCGACATGACGACCACGTTCTCCTCGAGCGTGACGAGCACGACGAAGCCGCTCACCCTGACCAACGCGGGGTCGCTCGCCGGCACCGCCACCACCACCGTCTCCGTCGTGTCCGGCAGCTCGACCGCCCTCGCACAGGCCGTGAGCGTCGTCGCGTGGCCCGTGACCGGGACCGCGGCCTGCACGGCGTCGACCTCGGTCGGCACCGGCTCCGTCTCCGGCACCTGGGCGTCGCTGCCGAGCATGACCACGAAGCTCGCCGCCCGGGCGAGTGCCGTCTGGTGCACGCGGAGCACGCCGTCCTCGTCCGCGCCGGCTTCGAGCACCGCGAACGTGAACGTGAACCTCACGGTGACGGCCGGCACGTGGAGCTCGGGCGTCGTGTCCGGCGGCTTCTCCCTCAATACCTCCGCCGCCGCGCCCGCCCTCACGTGCACGGACCACAGCGGCAACTACGTCGAGGTCGCCTGGGCCACCTCGTCCCGTCCGAAGGACACCTGGTACGGCGCCTACGCCGGGCGCGACGCGTCCACGATGGTCGCCCCGAAGCAGCAGGACTACTACGGCCGCTTCACCATCGCGCCGAGCCAGATCCCCGCGAGCGTCGCCACGAGCGGCCCGGTGCTGATCACCGTGAAGATCCTCGACAGCGCGGGCAACCCCACGAGCACCGTGGTCGGGACCGGGCAGATCACCCTCTTCACCCAGAACGACGGGGCGGCCGTCCGGTGCGGCGCATGAGCGCGGCCACCGACGGCGCTTCCCGGCGCGGCCGGCGCCCGCCGCGCACCGGCTGGCGTGCGGTCGTTCACGCCCTCGCGCTCGGACTGAGCACGGGGCTGCTCGTCATCGTTGCCGGGCTCGCCGTCGTGCTCATCGTCGTGCCGAAGGCGACCGGGTCCACGCCACTCACCGTGCTCACGCAGTCGATGGACCCGACGCTGCCGCCCGGCACGCTCCTCGTCGTCCGGCCCACGCCCGTCGAGGACATCCGCATCGGCGACGTCGTGACCTACCAGATCACGTCCGGGCAGCCGGCGGTCATCAGCCACCGGGTGGTCTCGGTCGCGTCGTCGTCGGACGGGTCCCGGACGTTCACGCTCAAGGGCGACAACAACGCGCTCGCCGATCCCGAGCCGGTGATGGCCGCCCAGGTGCGCGGTGTCGTCTGGTACAGCCTGCCGGACATCGGCCTGGTGAACCAGCTCGTCAACGGGTCGCGCTCGTGGCTCGTGCCCGCGATCGCCGGGGTCCTGCTGGCGTACGGCGCGGTGATGGTCACGATCGGCACCGTGTCGGCCGTGCGTCGCCGACGCGCCGCGGGCGACGCCGACGGGCGGGTACCACGCGGTCGCGGCGCCCACCGGGCTACGCTCGGGTGACGTGACGGACGGCGTGGAACGGGCGAGGGCGCTGCTCGACGACGCGGCGCGACGGCTCCGCGACGCCGACGTCCCGGACGAGGCCCTCGGCGAGTACGTCGAGCCGAAGGCCGTGCTCGGCATCCGGCGCGAGCCCACCATCCGATCGCTCGGCCGGGTGTGGCGGGTCGGCGCGCTGCTGCTCGGGTCCTCCCCCGAGACCGACGGCCGGGTCTGGGCGACCGGACGGATCACGCGCGTCACCGAACCCGGGCGGTCGCAGTTCGTGTCCGTCTCCGCCGAGGTCCGTCGGGCCTACCGGGCAGCGGCGCAGAAAGGGCACTTCGAGCCCGGGGACACCGTGAACCACGGCGCGACGCCGATCCCGGTCGACGGGTCGCTCGTCGACTCGGAGGGCGTGCTCTTCGTCGCGGACGGGGGTCCGTTCGTCCGGTGGTCCCCCACCGCGGGCGCCGCCGTCCCGCTCGAGGCGTACCTGGCGGACCGCGTCGGGCTGCTGGTCGATCCCCCGCGCGGCGCGACCGACTGACCACGGCGCGACCACGCGGCGTCACCACGCGTCCGCGCGCGCCGTCGCGGTGGACGCGACCCGTCGCGGTGGACAGGACCCGCCGACGGACGGGAGGCGCGGTGCCTGCCCGCACCGCGCCTCCCGTCCGACCGTGGCCACGTCAGGACCGTGGCCACGTCACAGACTGAAGCCGCCGTCCGACGTGAGGACCTGCCCGACGACCCAACTGCCCGCGGACGACGCGAGCCACCCGATGAGTTCGGCCGGGTCCTGCGGCGTCCCGACGCGACCGAACGGCGTGCTCGCCAGGTACTCGTCGAGGCCGTCGAGCGACCGGTCCGTGGTCTCCGGGTCCATGTAGCCCGTGTTCACCGGCCCCGGGTTGACGGTGTTCAGCACGATGCCGAGTTCGAGCAGCTCCTTCGCGACCGTGGCGGTCACCCCGGCGAGCGCGGCCTTGCTCGCGGCGTACGCGACCTCGCCGATCATCGCCCCGTGGATCTGCCCCGAGGTCATCCAGAACACGTGCCCCTCTGCCTCGGCGTACGGGCCGGTGCCCACGATCCGGTCCCCCGGCCGTCGTGGCTCGTCCGTCCGTGGTGCGCGGCGCCGGGCGAACTCGGCGGTCAGCAGCATCGTCGCCCGGGTGTTGACCTCCCAGAAGGCGGTGAGCCGCTCCGGGGTCATGTCGAGGATGCTGCCGTCGTCCCCGCTCTTGGCGTGGTTGCACACGAGGACGTCGAGGCGGCCGGTGAGTGCCGTCGCGGTGTCGATCAGCTCCGGGATCACGGAGGGATCGGACAGGTCGCCGGGGACGTCCGCGAACCGGGCGCCCTCGGTGAGGTGTGCGCGCAGTCCGTCGCGGACGGCGTCGAGGTCGTCGCCGCCCCACGGCAGGTCGAGGTCGTGCGGGCGGTGGTGGTGCACGACGATGCTCGCGCCGAGGTCGGCGAGCTTCGACGCGACGGCGAACCCGATGCCACGGCGTCGTGAGACACCGGTGACGAGGGCGGTCTTGCCGGCGAGGGGTAGAGTGGATGCGGGCATGCTGAACCTTTCGACGGCCCCGACGGGGCACTGGAGGGAGTCGGAAGCGGGTTCAGCGGCACTGCATGTCCGCCACCCTACACAGGACGGCGCGCCCGCGGAACCGCCGTGGAGTCGGGGGACGTCCCGGGCCCGCACCCGCGTGCTCGCGTACCGTCCGCCGCATGACGGACGCGCGCACCGCCCCGGCCGACCGACGCTCCGAGCGGCGCCGGCGTCTCATCCTGCCGGGACAGTACGGCCCGGACTTCGACGACGGCGGCCCGCTCCTCGTGGTCGAGGCCCGCGAGTTCTTCACCGCGCGTCCCGTGCACCGTGCGAAGGCGCATCTGTGGCTGAGTGCGCTCCGGCACCTGGTCCGCGACCTCCGCGACCGGGGCGAGGGCGACCGCGTCGAGCACGTGCAGGTCGACACGCTCCGGCAGGCGCTGGTCGGCCGGGACGACCTCGAGGTCGTCGACCCGCCGTCGCGGACGCTCCGCGCGCAGGTGCGGCACTGGGGCAGGGGCACCGAGGTGCTGCCGAGCCGCGGCTTCGTGACCGACGAGGACGAGTTCGCCGAGTGGGCCGCGCAGGGCACCGGTCGCTTCCGGATGGAGACGTTCTACGAGCGGGTCCGCCGTCGCGAGGGCTGGCTGATGCGCTCGGACGCGCCCGTGGGCGGGAAGTTCAGCCTCGACGAGCAGAACCGGGAGTCGCCGCCGAAGGGTGCGACCACGCTCGGACTCCCGGAGCCGTGGTGGCCCGAGGAGGACGAGGTCGACGAGGAGGTCCGACGTGACCTGGACCGCTGGGAGCGGGACGGCATCGCCCGCTTCGTCGGTGCGGACGACCGTCGGCGCTTCGCGGTCACGCCCGACGAGGCCCGTCACGCACTCGACGATTTCGTGCGCACCCGGCTGAACGACTTCGGCCCGTTCGAGGACGCCACGCTCACGAACGACTGGACGATGGCGCACTCGTTGCTCAGCGTCCCGATGAACCTCGGTGTCCTCGACCCGCGCGATGCGATCGAGGCGGCACTCGTGGCCCACCGCGACGACGACGCCCCGCTCGCGAGCGTCGAGGGGTTCGTCCGGCAGGTCGCCGGGTGGCGCGACTACGTCTGGCACCTCTACTGGTGGTTCGGCGACGACTACGGGGCGTCGGAGAACGCCCTCGGAGCGCACGAGCGGCTCCCCCGATGGTGGCGGGAGCTCGACGCGTCCCGGGTCGAGGCCGCCTGCCTCGGCACCGCGATCGAGGGCCTGCACGACCACGGCTGGCTGCACCACATCCAGCGGCTCATGGTGCTGGGCAACTGGGCGCTGCAGCGCGGGTACGACCCCGTGCACCTCACCGAGTGGTTCACGGACGTGTTCGTCGACGGGACCGACTGGGTGATGCCCACGAACATCATCGGGATGTCCCAGCACGCCGACGGCGGGATGGTCGCGACGAAGCCGTACGCGTCCGGTGGTCGGTACATCGACCGGATGTCGGACCACTGCGGCGGGTGCCGCTACGACCCGACGAAGCGGCTCGGCGAGGACGCCTGCCCGTTCACCGCCGGCTACTGGGCCTTCCTCGCGCGGACGGAGCCCGCCCTGCGGGACAACAACCGGATGGCCCGTCCGCTCCAGCAGATGCGGAAGCTGGCGGACCTCGACGAGGTGGTGGCCCAGGAGGCGCGGCGCGGCTCCCCCTGACCCGCCCGGCCCGGTGGTGGGTCACGATCCCCCCCCCCCCCCCCCCCACCGGGTCGCTGGTCGCTCAGACGAGGACGACGACCTTGCCGGCGATCCGTCCGGCGGCGCCCTCGGTGTGCAGCGCCTGCAGCTCGGTCAGCGGGATGCGCCGCGTCACCTCGACCGTGAGCTCCCCGGCGTCGACGAGCCGGACGAGCTCGGCCAGCCGTTCGCGGTTCCGCAGCACGAACACCGTCGCAGCACGGACCCCGCGGGACTCGTCCCCCGGGGTCGCCATGAACGCCGTCGTGCTCACGACCGCACCCCCGTCGCGGACCGCGGCCACGAACGAGGCGAACTGCTCGGGCTCGATCGGGGCGAGGTTGAGCAGGACGTCGACCTGCCCGTCGACCGCCTGCAGCACGTCGGTCGTGGTGTGGTCGACGACCTGGTCGGCACCGGCGGCGCGGACGGCGTCGGCGCTGCGCGGGCTGGCCGTGGCGATGACCTCGACACCGGCGCGCTTCGCGAGCTGGATCGCGTACTTCCCGACCACACCGCCCGCGCCGACGACGAGCACGCGCTGCCCGGCCTCGAGCCGACCGTCGTCGAAGAGCGCCTGCCACGCCGTGAGCGCCACCGACGGCAGCGCAGCTGCGTCCGCCAGCGGGATGCTCGCCGGGGCGGCGACGAGCGCGTCCGCCGGAGCGACGACGTACTCGGCCGCTCCGCCGTCGCGTTCCATCGGCAGGAAGCCGATCACCGCGTCACCGACCGCCAGGTCCGTGACGTCGTCCCCGAGGGACGCGACCGTTCCGGAGACGTCGTACCCGGGGACGTGGGGCAGGGCGACCGGGATGGGCAGGAAGCCGGCGCGCATGCCGTTGTCCGCCGCGTTGTACGCCGATGCCGAGACCCGGACGAGGACCTCGCCCGGGCCGGGGGTGGGCTGGTCGACGTCGCCGTAGGTGAGGACCTCGGGACCGCCGACCTCGTGGAACTGCACTGCCTTCATGATGACTCCTCCGTCATTTGCTTCGAATTCGAAGCGATTGATGGAACCGTAACACTGCTTCGAACTCGAAGCAACAGGTAGGATCGGATCATGTCCGAAATCCCCTCCTCCCTGACGCCGACGCAACTGCGCGCCTACCTGTCGTTCACCGAGGTCAGTGCGCTCCTGCGCCCCTCGGTCGAGCAGCAGCTCAAGGACGTGGGCGGGCTGTCGTACGTGCAGTTCCAGCTGCTGGCACGACTCGGGGACTCCCCCGACGGGCACCTGCGGATGACGGACCTCGCCGACGGGGTGGTCTACAGCCGCAGTGGGCTGACCTACCAGGCGCAGTTGCTCGAGCAGCGCGGACTCGTCACGCGCGGCCCCTCTCCGGACGACGAGCGCAGCACCGTGGTGTCGCTGACCGACGACGGGAGAGCCGTCCTCGCGGCGGTGTTCCCGGGGCACATCGGCACGGTGCACGGGCTGCTGTTCGCACCGATCACGGACGAGGACGCCGCGGAGCTCGACCGGATCCTCGGGCGGATCAGCGAGCACCTCCGGAAGAACCCGCCCCGATCGGCGTCCCGCCGCGCCGCGAGGTGAGCCGACGCGCGACGGCGTGACCCGAGCCCGCGTGCGGCGCGTGGCGGGGCCGACCCGCGCCTCCTGGCCCGCTCGTCGCGCCTGTCGTTCCGTCACCGGACCCCGATAGGGTCGGGAACGTGAGCAACGAGGCATTCGACGACCGCTACGAGCTGCGCGCCTTCGCGCCCGGGACGGACGAGCAGGGGGCACCGAACGCCGAGACCGAGGCCTGGATGCAGGCCGTCGGACTCGGGTTCCACGAACCGCACCCCGGCGACGAGGCGGCCGCGCGCATGGTCGCGCAGTTCATCGAGGACGACCAGACCTGGCTCGGCGCGTACGTCCGCCGACCCGCACCGGGCTCCGTCGACGAGACCTGGCCGGCCGGTACCTTCGCCTGGTTCGGCAAGGAGCTGAGCTGGGGCGACGGTTCGTCGATCGACACCCAGGCGATCTCCGCCGTGACCGTCCGACCGACCGAGCGCCGCCGCGGGATCCTCCGCGCGATGATGACGCACGCCCTCGCGCGCGGTGTCGCCGAGGGCTACGCCGTCGCCTCGCTGACCGCGTCCGAGGGCACCATCTACCGCCGCTTCGGCTTCGGCAGCGCGATCCGCGAGCGGGCCGTCCGGGTCCGCCGCGAGCGTGCGCTCCCGCTCCTCGCACCGACCACCGGCGTCGTCAGCGTCGTCACGCCCGAGTGGCTCGCCGGCGGCCCCGGCCGTGCCGTCTTCGACCGGTTCAACGCGCGGACGCCGGGCTCCATGGTGCGCAACGCCGGCACCTGGCCCGTCGTGTTCGGGCTGCGCAACGGCGACGGCGAGAAGGCGAAGGACGTCCGCGCAGCCGTGCACCGCCCGGACGGCTCCGACGAGCTCGACGGCTACGTGACCTGGCGCGTCAAGGAGAGCCGCGACGGCGACACCACGCTCGAGGTCGTCGACCTGGTCTACGCCACCGACGACGCCTACCTGTCGCTCTGGGAGTTCCTGCTCTCGATCGACCTCAACGACGTCGTCACGTACAACCGGTCGCGGCTCGACGACCCGATCGTCGCCGCGCTCGGCGACAACCGCGCGTACGACGTCGACCACGAGGAGGACCACGTCTGGCTGCGCGTCCTCGACGTCGAGCGGGTGCTCGCGTCGCGTCCGTACGCCGTCGACGGTTCGCTGACGCTCGCCGTGACGGATGCGCTCGGGTTCGCCTCCGGCACGTACCGGCTGGACGTCCAGGAGGCGCGGGGCACCGTGACGAAGACCGCCGACGCGGCCGGGTCCGACCTCCAGCTCGACGTCGCGGACCTCGGTGCGTTGCTCATCGGGTCGGTGTCGCCGACGACGCTCGCGGCGGCCGGGCTCCTCCGCGCGGCGGACCCGGCGGCGCCGGCACTCCTGCGGGCGATGCTGACCCCGCCGCGGGAGCCGCACGGCATCACGTACTTCTGATGCACCTTCGCGAGTCGGTCGCACGGGCTCGCCAGGCCGTCGCGGTGCTGGCGAGCCCGTCGCTCCGGTCCGCGATCGTCGGCGGCGCAGTCCTCGACGAGCGCACGAGGCTCGCGGTCGCGGCGTTCGACTGGCTCGGCGACGCGGGGCCGGACACGCCGCTGCTCGGGCGGACGGCGCAGGACCTCCAGCGGCTGCAGGGGCCGGCGGCGCTGCTCGAGTTCGACCGGATCGCCCGGATGCCGGTGCCGGACGACCAGCGCCACCCGCTGTCCGTGCGCATCGTGGAGCTCGTGTTCGAGCGGCTCGGCACGGGCAGGCCGGTCCCCGAGCCGGTGCTCAACGCCGCGATCGCCATGTTCGCCGAGGACGTCGCGATCGTGCGGCGGGACGCGGTGGACCTCGGCGTGCTCGTGCGGACGGACGACGGGGCGTCGTACCGCTACGTCGGCTGACGCGGGCGCGGCGGGCCTGGCGCCCGGCGCGGTGCTGGCGCGGTTCGGCGCGGTGGCGCACAACCGAAGTGCGCGCGAACCACGGGAACACACGGCTCCGATCGACTCCCGTTGTGCGGACCCGGCCGCGCGCAGGCGCCCGCGCGCCATGGCCGGCGTAGTGTCCGCGCCATGGACGACACGGTGGTCGACTGGCTCCTCGACTCGGACCCGGCCCTGCGGTGGCAGGTGGAACGGGACATCGTCGGCGCGCCGGCACCGACCTGGCAGGCCACGCGCGCCCGGGTCGCGACCGAGGGCCTCGGCGCCGCACTCCTCGCCCACCAGGACCCCGACGGACAGTGGGCCGGCGGCGCGTACTTCCCCGCCGAACCCGAGCCCGAGGGACCCGGGCAGCCGTACACCGCGACGACCTGGTCGCTCAACGCCCTGCGCGAGTGGGGGTTGGACGCCGCGGTCCTCGGCGACACCGCCGCACGACTCGACGCGAACAGCCGGTGGGAGTACGACGACCTGCCGTACTGGGGCGGCGAGGTCGACTGCTGCATCAACGCCTTCACCCTCGCGAACGGCGCATGGCTGGGCGCCGACGTCGACGGCATCGCCGACTGGGTGCTCGAACACCAGCAGCCCGACGGCGGGTGGAACTGCGAGTGGGTCGAGGGCTCGACGGTCTCGTCGTTCCACTCGACCCTCAACGTGCTCGAGGGGCTCCTGCAACACGAGGTCCTGACCGACGGACGGCATCCCCGCGCGGCCGAGCTCCGGGACGCCCGCCACCGAGGCGCCGACTACCTCCTCGACCGACGACTGCTCCACCGGAAGTCCGACGGCGCGCTCGTCGGCCCCTGGGCCACGGAGTTCGCGTACCCGTTCCGCTGGAGGTACAGCGTGCTCCGCGCGACCGACCACCTCCGGGCCGCGGCGCTCCGGGACGAGGCGGCGCCGGACCCCCGCGCCGCCGAGGCGATCGAGGTGGTCCGCGCTGCCCGTGGTGCTGACCGACGGTGGCTCCAGGGCGTCCGCCCGCCGGGCCGGCAGTGGTTCGAGGTGGACGTGCCCGCCGGCGAGCCGTCCCGCTGGCTCACGCTCGTGGGCACGCGAGTGCTGCGGTGGTGGGACGGCGTCTGAGCCCTCGACGGCCGCGTCCTGTTGCACGATCGAGACCGACGGGCCGCCCGGACCGTGCGAGCCTGGTCGTCACTGATGACGTCGGGGACGGAGCGGGTCGTGGAGCGAGTGGTGGGGTGGAGCACGGTCGCCGTCATCGTGGCCGTGACGGTGCTGTGGTTGGTCCTGGTCCAGGTGACCAGCTGCTCCGATGCCGCTCCCGGCCAGGGCACGAGCACCTGCGAGACCGAACCCGTGCTCGGGGTCGCCGGATCGTGGATCGCCGGGGCCGCTGGGGCCACCGTCGTCGCCCTCGCGGTCTGGCAGGTCGTCCGGGCTGCACGGTCCGCGGAGCCGGTCGACGGCTGAGTCCGCTCGACCCACTGCGCCACCGGTGCTGCGCGGAACCTCGCACGCTGCGGCCCGGCCGCGCCGCGCCCCCCCCTAGGCCCGGCGGCGCACCCGCGGGTCGACGAACGCGTACACGACGTCGACGATCACGTTCGCCGTGACGATGAGCAGCGCAGAGAACAGCGTGAACCCCACGACGACCTGCAGGTCGAGCGTGTGCACCGCGTCGATGAGCAGCGCACCGAGCCCCTGCATCGAGAACACCTTCTCGGTGATGACGGCACCGCCGAGCAGCGACCCGAGGTCCAGTCCGAACAGCGTCACCACGGGGAGGATCGCCGTCCGCAGCCCGTGGCGCACGACGACCTGGCGTTCGCGGAGGCCCTTCGCGCGGGCGGTCCGGACGAAGTCCTGCGACATCGACTCGAGCATCTCGCCCCGGGTCAGCCGGGCGTAGATCGCCGCACTGATGAACGCGAGCACGCACCACGGCAGGACGAGGTGCGTGAACCACCCGACGGGATCGTCCCCGAACGCGACGTAGCCGCTGGTGGGCAGGACGCCGAGCACGAACCCGAACAGCAGGATCGCCAGCAGCCCGACGAGGTACGACGGCGCGGACACCCCGGCGACGGCGATCGTCATGACCGTGCGGTCGACGTACGTCCCTCGGCGCAGTGCCGACAGCGCGCCGCCGGCCACCCCGGCGACGAGCCAGAGCACGGCTGCCCCGACGGCGATCGAGGCGGTGACGGGCAGGCGCGTGAGGATGAGGTTCGTGACGCTGTCGTGGAGCTGGAACGAGTACCCGAAGCAGGGCGCCGCGCAGTGTATGACGGAGGCGCCGGACCCGAACGCCCGCCCGGTGAAGATGCCCGCGAGGTAGGCCCCGAACTGGGCGATCCACGGCTTGTCCGTCCCGAGGAACGCCTGCACCTCGCGCAGCCGGTCCGGCGTGCAGGGCTTGTCGCAGATCGCGCGCGCCGGGTTCGTCGGCAGCAGCATGAACAGGGCGTAGGTGATCGCGGCCACGACGAGCAGGACGACTGCTGCGCCGAGCACACGGATCGCGATGAAGCGGAAGGTGGTCACCGGTTGCTCCTCCGCGGGTCGAGGGCGTCGCGCAGGGCGTCGCCGAGCACGTTGAACGCCAGGGTGATGAGGAACAGCGCAAGGCCCGGGAACACGAGGTACATCGGGTCGGTCTGCACCCAACCGATCGCGTCGCCGATGCTGCGGCCCCACGACGGCGTCGGCGGGGTGACGCCGACGGCGAGGAACGACAGCGCGGCCTCGGCGCCGATCATCGACGGGATCGAGATCGTCGCGTAGACGGTGATCGTCGCGGCGAGGTTCGGCAGCAGCTGCGTCCGGATGACGTGCCAGCGCCCGGCGCCCATCGCGGTGGAGGCGACGACGTAGTTCCGGGTGACGAGCGACAGCGTCTGCCCGCGCACGACACGGGCGACCGAGGGCCACCCGAAGAACCCGATGACGAGGACGACGAGCACGGGCTTCGGGAACGACGTCGGGACGATCGCGGTCAGGGCGATCATGAAGACGAGCGACGGGAAGCCGAAGATGACGTCGACGACACGGGAGAGGACGCGGTCGTACCAGCCGCCGAAGAACCCGGTCGTCACGCCGACGAGCACGCCGATGACGATCGACACGATCGTCGCGGCGATCCCGATGCCGAGCGAGGTGCGGGCACCGTAGGTGACGATCGCGAACAGGTCGCGCCCGGTCAGGGGCTCGACCCCGAACCAGTGCTCGCCGCTGATCCCGCCGCCGACCCCGCGCGGGGCGCCGAACGAGTTGAGCGCGTCGATGTGGTACCCGTACGGGTCCTGGCCGGTGACGGCGGCGATGAGCGGCGCCGCGAGCGCCACGACGACGAACACCACGATGACGACCGCGGACGCGACCGCCCAGCGGTCCTGACGCACGCGGCGGACGACGGCGCGGAAGCCGGTGCTCCGGTTCGCGGCTGCCGCGACCGGACGGTCGACGACGTTGGCGGTCACGAGGCCACCCCTTCCCACGCGCGCCAGGCCTCGCGGCGGGCGGCCTGTCGCGCCGGGTCGGCGACGGGCGCTGCCGCGAGGAGCATGCGCGTGTAGTCCTGCTGCGGATCGTCGAGCACGGCGTCGGTCGTGCCGCGCTCGACCACGCGGCCGTCGTGCAGCACGACCACCTCGTCGGCGAGCTGCCGCACCACGGCGAGGTCGTGGCTGATGAGGAGCATGCCGAAGCCGAAGTCCTGCTGCAGTGCCGCGAGGAGGTCGAGCACGGCGGCCTGCACGGTGACGTCCAGCGCCGAGGTCGGTTCGTCGGCGATCACGAGCGCGGGCCGGAGCGCGAGGGCCCGGGCGACCGCCACGCGCTGCCGCTGCCCGCCGGAGAGCTGGTGCGGGAAGCGCTCGGCCCACGACGGGTCGAGCTGGACCGCCACGAGCAGCTCGCGGACCCGTTCGGCACGGTCCGCCGCCGAGGCCGTGCCGTGCACGAGGAGGGGCTCGGCGATGCTCCACCCGATGGTCTGTCGCGGGTTGAGCGAGGACGCGGGGTCCTGGAAGACGATGCCCACCCGGCTGCGGAGCTCGCGCAGGCGTGCACCACGAGCGGTGCGGAGGTCGCTGCCGTCCACCTCGACGGACCCCGCGACGACCGGCACGAGACCGGCGAGCGCACGCCCGATGGTGGACTTCCCGGACCCCGACTCCCCCACGAGTCCGAGCGTCTCGCCCGCGCGGAGCGTCAGGTCGATGCCGGAGACGGTCGGGTCACCGCGGCGCGCGTAGCGCACGGCGACGTCGCGCAGCTGCGCGACGAGGGGCCGGGAGGCGCGGCTCGTCTCCGTCTCGTCGGCCGGCGCGGTGGACGCGACCGTCCCACCGTCCGCAGCGTGCGGTGCGGAGGTGGGTCGCGCCTCCAGGGCCGGTACCGCCGCGAGGAGTGCCCGCGTGTAGTCGGCGTCCGGGTGCGCGAACACCTCGGCGACGGTCCCGTGCTCGACCGGGTCGCCGCGCCGCATCACGAGCACCTCGTCGGCGACGTCCGCCACCACGCCCATGTCGTGCGTGATGAGCAGCACGGCGAGGTCGCGCTCGCGACCGAGCGTGCGGAGCAGGTCGAGGATGCCCGCCTGCACCGTGACGTCGAGCGCGGTGGTCGGCTCGTCGGCGATGAGGGCGACCGGGTCACCGGCGAGGGCCATCGCGATCATCGCGCGCTGGAGCTGGCCGCCGGAGAGCTCGTGCGGGTAGGCCTTCCGGATCCGCTGCGGGTCCGGGAGCCCGGCCGCGCGGAGGAGTTCGTCGGTCCGCGCGGACACACCGCGTCGGTCGAGGTCCGTCGGGTGGGCCGTGATCGCCTCGGCGATCTGGGTGCCGATCGAGAGCACGGGGGTGAAGGAGTTCATCGGCTCCTGGAACACGACGCCGATGCCGGCCCCGCGGACCGCTCGGAGCTCGTCGTCCGACGCCCCGACGAGCTCGGTGCCGCGGAAGCGGATGCTGCCGGTGACGCGGGCCTCCGGCGGGAGCAGGCCGAGCACGCTCATCGCGCTGACGGACTTGCCCGAGCCGGACTCGCCGACGAGGGCGAGCACGCGGCCGGGCGTCAGGGTGAAGGAGACGTCACGGACGACGGGCTCCGCGTCGCCGAACGCGACGTGGAGCCCCTCGACCTCGAGCAGCGGTGCACTCACTTGGCGAGCGAGACCTTGAGGTAGTTCGGGTACGCCGGGAAGTCCGCGATCTGGAAGTTCTGCACGTTCGAACCGGCGAGGAAGGACTGCTTCGCGTAGGTGAGCGGGACGATCGGGGCGTCGGCCATGATCTTCTTGTCCGCCTCGGCCCAGAGCTTCTGCGCGTCCTGCTGGTCGATGGTGCCCGTCGCCTGCTTGATCAGGGCGTCGACCTCGGGGTTGCTGTACTTCGAGACGTTGTAGCCGCCCCCACCGATCTGCGACGAGTCGTACAGCGGCTGGATGTTGGCGTTCGCGCTCGGGAAGTCCGGCTGCCAGCTGAACATCGCGAGGTCGAAGTCGTCGCCGTCCGTCGTCGCCGTGTAGAACGAGTCGATGTCGAGCGGCTTGAGCGTCACGGTGATGCCCGCGCGCTTGAGGCCGGCCTGGATCGCCTGCGCCTCGGCCAGGTTCGCCGAGTCGTTCTGCGTGACCAGGGTCAGCTTGAGGTCCGAGACGCCGGCTTCCTGCAGGAGCTTCTTCGCCTTGGCCACGTCACCGGTGGCGCCGGGCTCGTACAGGTCGTACTGCTGGCGCCCCGCGATGCCGGGCGTGATGAGCGTCGTCGCGTAGGAGCCGGCGAGGGCACCACCGGCGGCGATCCGGTACGACTTCTTGTCGACGGCGTACTGCAGCGCCTGCCGGACCTTGAGCTCCTTGAGCGAGCCCTTCTGCGTGTTGATCGCGAGGTAGTTGATCGGGCCGGCCTTCGAGGTGGCGAGGCGGTCCTGGGCGGCCGGGTTCGAGCGGACCTGGTTCAGCTCGGCAGCACCGAGGTACGTCGCGCCGAACGAGTCCTTCGCGTCACCGTTGTCGGCGATCAGCGTCTGGGTGACGGTCGACGGGTCCTGGCTCTCCTTGAACACGACCTTCGACGGGCCGGCGGTGCGGACGTCGTCGGTCTTCGCGCTCCACTCCTCGTTCCGCACGAGGGTGATCTGCGAGCCCTGCGTGTTGGACTGCACCTCGTAGGGGCCGGAGGCGACGGGCTTGGCGTCGTACGCACCGGTGTCGGTGCCGTCGCCCTCGGGGACCGGGGCGAACGCGGGCATCGACACGATCCACGGCCAGTCGCCGTATGCCGCGTTGAGCTTGAAGACGATCGTCGAGTCGTCCGGGGTCTCGATGCTGTCGAGGGTCTTGCCGTCGAACGGACCCTTGTAGCTGTCACCGCCGACGAGGAGCGACTTGTGGTAGCTCAGGCCACCGGTGAGCGTCGGCGCGAACGAGCGCTCGATGCCCCACTTGATGTCCTTCGTGGTGATCTCGGTGCCGTCCTGGAACTTCAGCCCCTTCTTGAGGTGGTAGGTCCAGGTCTTGCCGCCGTCGCTCGAGTCGCCGGTGTTCGTCGCGAGGTCGGGGACGACCTTGGCCGTCTTGCCGGGCTCGACGTCCCACGCGGTGAGACGACGGAGCACGAGGCCGAGCGTCGTGATGTTGAGGTTCTGGCTGGTCGCCGGGTCGAGGTGCACCGCGGTGGCCGTCGTCAGGATGTTGAGCGTGCCGCCCTTGGAGGTTCCGCCCGAGGCGTCGTCCGAGGCGCCCCCGCCCGAGCAGCCGGTGAGGACCAGGGCTGCAGCTGCGGCGACCGCAGCGGTGATGGTCAGGCGGTTCGGGCGTCTCATGACGGTGGTGCTCCTCGTGGGGAAGTGGTGGTGCGCAGCCGTGGGGTGGCCGTGACGTGTCGCCGCGCTCCGGAGCCGGTGCAGGCTCCGTGTGTCGGGGCGTCGGGCTGTCGGGGCGTCGTCCATCCTGACACCGCGATCGGACGGTGTCCGAATCCCGGGCACGGCCGACGTCGCACGGCGTAACGGTCCAATCGCCGTGTGCCCCCGGTCTATTCCCGATGCGCCCGGACGACGGGCGTCGCGGCCCGTCGGGCGACGTGTGCGGTGCCGAGCGCCGCGCCGAGGAACACGACCGCGAGGACCGCCCACCCCGGGGTGCCGAGGTCGATGGCGGTGACGGTGACCACCGTCGGGGCGACCATCGCGCCGATCGCGAACCCGGTGCCGTACACGCCCTGGTACGCCCCGACCCGGTCGGCCGGCGCCAGCTCGAAGCTCAGCGCCCAACCCGCGGCGCTCGAGGTGATCTCGGCCAACGAGTGCGCGATCGCTGCGACGACGAGGATCCCGGCGGCGAGCGCGATCGGCACCCAGTCGTCACCGCGCACCCACCCGGCCGCCGCCCACAGCCCGCACGCGAGCGCCATCAGCCACCCCGCGTGCCGCATCACCCGCGCAGCGCCTCCGACCGTGTCCGTCCCCCGACTCATCCGGACCTGCAGGAGCACGACCGCGAGCGTGTTCACGAGGAGCAGGGGTGACACGAGGACGTCCGGTGCCACGGTGTGCTGCACGACCCACAGCGGCACGGCGACCTCGAACAACCCGAACTGGATGCCGAAGATCCCGGTGAGGGCGGTGATCGTCAGGAACCTCGCGTCACGGTAGGGACTGCGACCGTCCGGCGTCCGGACGACGATGGTGCCCGTGTCGGTCCGTTCGGCGGGCGCGGCGTCGATCCGCGCGGCGGGCAGGCCGAGCACGAGGACCGCCGACGCCAGGAAGAGGATGCCCGCGGCGACCATCGTCACCCGGTAGGCCGCACCCGTCCCGACGGCCAGCGGGATCGCCGCGACCGCCGTGCCGAGCCCGATGCCGACGTTCGTGACGGTCCGCATCGTCGCCCGGACCCGGACCCGCTCCTCCCCCGGGAACGCCCGACCGACCGCGGCCGAGCGGACCGAGCTGCCGCCCTGCTGTGCCAGCGTCACCACGGACGCCGTCAGGACGAGCGTCGGGAGGTCGTGGACGAGCACGTACCCGACTAGGGCGAGTCCCTGCACGACGTGCAGCCACGCGAGCATCCGGCGCGAGCTGAACCGGTCCGCGAGGTGCCCGAACACCAGGGAGCTGGCGACGCCGACGGCTCCGGCGACGGTCAGCCCGAGTCCGACGACGACCGGGGCGATGCCGACGATCGTGGTGAGGTACAGCGTGGTGAGGGTGAAGAACGCACCGCGACCGAGGGTGTCCACGAACGTGACGACGAGCAGCCGTCGGAGGGCACGGTCGTCCCGGACGAGCGTGCCGATCGGGACCCGGGGTGCAGTGGTGCTGCGCATGGTCCAGTTCTCGCACCCGGGCGGGAGCCGGGACAACGGATGTAGCGTGGGGCTTCATGATCCGGTACCGACTCGAGCCGAGCGACGTCTCGGCGATCCGTTTCGGGATCTCGCCCCTCTCCGAGCTCGGTCTCGGCCTCCGTGCGTTCCGGGCGCCCGACCGCTACCCGCTGCAACGACCGTGGCTCGACCGGATCGCCGCCGTCCGGCCCCTGCTCGACGACGAGGTGCTGCTCGGACTCGTGGACGAGCGCCGGTGGGTGGCCGACTTCGTCAACCCGCGGCCCGCATCGCCGCTCACGTCCATCGACGAGGAGCTCCGCGCCCTCGGCCGGCTCCCCCGGGCGCGGATGCTCGCCGACCTGGAACGGGTGCACGGCACGGTCCCCCGGGTGTTCACGGAACGACACGACGCCGTCGTCGAGCGGCTCCAGCACGCCCTCTCGACCGCGTGGGAGCTCTGCTTCGCGCCGCACTGGGCACGGATGCGTGCCGTGCTGCAGGCGGACGTCAGCCACCGGGCGCGGATCGCGTCGCACGAGGGGATCGGCGCGGTCCTCGGTGGCCTGTCGGACGCGGTGCGGTACGACGGCACGGACCTCGACGTGCGGCTGACGAGCCCGGTCGCGCGCGATCGACCGGTGGACGGCGACGGGCTGACCCTGGTGCCGTCGATGTTCGTCGTCCGGGCCTCCGTCCCGATCGACGACGACCTGCTGCCGACGGTGATGTACCCGGCCCGCGGGCAGGGCGCGATGTGGTCGACGTCGGACCACCCGGACGCGGGTTCGGTGCGGGACCTCCTGGGGGCGACCCGCGCGGCGCTCCTCGACGCGCTCGGCGAACCGGCGTCGTCGACCGACCTCGCGCTGCGGTTCGGGGTGTCGACCTCGGCGGTCAACCAGCACCTGCGCGTGATGGAGCGGGGCGGGTTGCTGAACCGGTCGCGGTACGGGCGGGCCGTGCTGTACTACCGGAGTGCCGTGGGAGATGCCCTGACCCGGACCTGACCGGCGGCACCGGGTCAGCGGTCGAACAGCCCGCCGAGGAAGTCGTTGCCGAGGTTCGACGCCTGCTCACCGAGCCCACCGAGGAGCTGCTCGCCCTCGCCCGCGAGTCCCTCGACACCACCGCCGAGGTCCCCGAGTCCGAGGTCGCCGATCCCGGCGGCGATGCCCTCGAAGTCGACGCCGAGGTTCGCGGCCTCGGCCAGCACCGGCCCCGCGGCCGCGCTGAGCACCGCGCCACCAGCGACCGCTGCACCCAGACCGCCGAGCGCCATCGCACCGGCGCCGACCGCTGCCCCGCCGGCGAACGCTCCACCGCGGCCGCGCCCCGCCGATCCGCCGCCCAGGACGCGCCGGACGAGTCCGGGCCGAGCGACCTCGCCGCGGGTCATCGCGCGGGCCATCCCACCGGCGGAGTCGTCGCGGAGGTGCTCGTGCGGCGGCAGCTCGGAGTTCAGGCGGTTGCGGATCTGCTGGCGCTGCGCGGGGGTGAGCCGGGCGAAGGCGTCGTGGTGGACCTGCTCGAGCTGCTCCGGCGGGGCGGTCCGCAGCAGGTAGTCGTACTTGGCGATCGCGACCTGGTCGGAGTCGGCCGACCCGTGCTGCCGCTGGCCGTGCTGCTGCTGGCCGGGCGCCTGGCCGTACGGATGCTGCTGGCCGTACTGCGCCTGCTGCCCGTGCTGCGCCTGCTGCCCGTGCTGCGCCTGCTGGTTCCGGTCGTCCCCGGTCAGCTTGTCCGCCGCGCTCCGGACGATGCCGCGCCAGTCCGTCCCGCCCTGCTGCTGCCCGGCGCCGGCCGCGGGTCCCGCCTGCCCGCGCTTCTGGAGCTGCTTGTCGATGACCTTGCCGGCCATGCCGATGATGCGGTTGAGGTTCGCCATGCCCCAACCTTTGTGATCGCACATGTGAGCACTCAGGAACGCCCCGGTGGATCGGCCGGAGATGTCATCCGAAGCCCCTGGGAGCGCCGACCCCCGGTCAGGTCAGGATGCGCGCGAGGAACGCGTTTCGGAACCGTCCGGTCGGGTCGAGGTCACGGGCGAGCGCGGCGAAGTCGGACAGCCGCGGGTACACCTCGTGTAGCCGTTCGGCACTCGCCGCCGACACCTTCCCCCAGTGCGGGCGGGCGTCGAACGGCGCGAGGACGTCCTCGATCCGCTCCACCGCGGCTGCCACCGCGCTCACGTCCCGCCGGAACGTGAAGTGGATGCCGACCGACTGCCGCTCCGAGGACGGTGCGAGCCACGCGGTGTCGGCGGCGATCGTCCGGACCTCGGCCGCGATGAGGATCGGCGCGAACAGCGACTCCAGGGGTCGGAGTGCTTGCAGTGCGTCGACCGCGGAACCGGCCGGCAGCAGGTACTCCGCCTGGATCTCCGCCCCGGTCGACGGCGTGAACGAGGACCGGAAGTGCGGGAGCCGCTCGGACCACGGCCCCGGCACGCCGCCCTGCTCGGTGACGCCGGCGGGGTCGTTCTCCCCCGGGTGCACCGGGCCGTCGGCGGGACGGGCGCCGAGCGCGACGAGGTCGACGGCCGGTGCCGGTTCGCCCACGCGGTGCTTGACCCAGACCTGCCGGGCCCCGCGGTCGTCGAACGAGGTGAACAGCGACACCGAGTACGCGTCCGACATGACCTCGTCGAAGTGCGCGGCGACGGCGTCCCACGGCAGGTCGAGGTGCACGGTCGTGGCGACCTGGAAGGTGGGCTCGATCGCGAGCTCCACCGCGGTGACGACACCGAGCGCGCCGAGCGCCACCCGGTGTGCGTCGAGGGAACCGTCCGGTGTCGACGCATCGACGAACGCCAGGTCTCCGGAAGCGCGGACGATCTCGAGACCGACGACCGCCTGCGCGAGCGACGGGTTGCGGACGCCGGAGCCGTGCGTGCCGGTGGCGACCGCTCCGGCGGTGGAGATGTGCGGCAGGGAGGCGAGGTTCGCGAGTGCCCAGCCCCGCGCCTCCAGGCCCGCGGCCACCTGGCTGTGGATCATGCCGGCGGCGACGCGCACGACCCGCCGGTCCTCGTCGATGTCGAGCACCGGCGGCAGGTCCGCCAGCGACACCTGGAGCGCGTCCGTGTCGGCGATCGTGTTGAACGAGTGCCGTGACCCGAGCGCCGTCAGGCGCGGCGTCGACGCGACGAGCTGCTGCAGCTCGTCGACCGACGTCGGGCGCGTCAGGCCGGACGCCCGGTAGGTGACGTTGCCCGCCCAGTTCGTCCGCGTCGTCGCGCTCACGGTCACGAGCCTAGAACCCCCGGTCGAGACGGTGCCACGTCTGCTGGAGGCGCAGCTCGTCGCGGAACCCGCGCTCGGTGGTGTGCTCGTCGATGACGAGGAACTCCGTGCCGACCATGGTCGCGAAGTCCTCGACCACCTGCAGGCCGACGGCCGTCGTCATGACGGTGTGGTGGGCGGCGCCGGCGGTGAGCCAGGCCTCCGCCGCGACGGGGAACGACGGGCGCGGCTCCCAGACGGCGCGACCGACGGGCAGCTTCGGCAACGCCGCGGTCGGCGGGACGACGTCCACGACGTTCGCCGTGAGACGGAAGCCGTCGCGGGTGTCGGAGAGCGCGACCACGACGGCCTCGCCGGCGTCCGCGGTGAAGACCAGGCGCACCGGGTCGTCCTTGCCGCCGATGCCGAGCGGGTGGATCTCGAGCGTCGGCTTCGTGGTGGTGAGGGTCGGCGAGACCTCGAGCATGTGCGCGCCGAGGATCTTCTCGGCACCCGGCGTGAGGTCGTACGTGTAGTCCTCCATGAGCGACGCGCCACCGGGGAGGCCGGCGCCGGCGACGTTCATCGCACGGACGAGGACGGCGGTCTTCCAGTCGCCCTCGGCACCGAAGCCGTACCCGTCGGCCATCAGTCGCTGCACGGCGAGGCCGGGCAGCTGCTTGAGCGCGCCGAGGTCCTCGAAGTTGGTGGTGAAGGCGGCGGACCCGTTCTGCGCGAGCAGGGTACGGAGGCCGATCTCGATCGCGGCACCGTCGCGGAGGGACTGGTGGCGGTCACCGCCGTCACGGAGCGACGGGTCGACGTCGTAGTCCTGCTGGTAGGTCGCGACGAGCGCATCGACCGCTGCCGTGTCGGCTTCCGCCGAGGCGACCGCCTCGGCCAGCTCGTTCACCGCCCACGTGTTCACCTGCACGCCGAGCTCGATCTCCGCCTCGGTCTTGTCGCCCTCGGTGACCGCGACGTACCGCATGTTGTCGCCGAACCGGGTGAGCTTGAGCTCCCGCACGGCCGCGGCACCGGCGGCGGCGCGGGTCCAGTTCGCGACCCGCTGCTGGACGCGGGGGTCCGAGACGTGCCCGACGGCGGTGGCGTGCCGGACGCCGAGGCGCGCCAGGGCGTACCCGAACTCGCGGTCACCGTGCGCCGCCTGGTTGAGGTTCATGAAGTCGAAGTCGATGTCCGACCACGGCAGCGTGACGTTCGCCTGGGTGTGCAGGTGCAGCAGCGGCTTCGTGAGCGCCTGCAGGCCGCCGATCCACATCTTCGCGGGGCTGAACGTGTGCATCCACGTCGTCACACCGATGACCTTGTCGTCCGCGCTGGCCTCGATGAGGGCGCGCCGGATGCCGTCGGCGTCCTTCAGCACGGGCTTCCAGACGAGCTTCACCGGCACGTGCGGTGCCAGCGTCTCGTGCACGTGCTTGCTCTGCGACTCCACCTGGCGCAGGGTCTCCTCGCCGTACAGCCCCTGGGACCCGGTGAGGAACCAGACCTCGTAGCCCGCCAGCGTCTCGGCGGGGTCGACGACGTGCGTCACGGTGTCGTGGGTCACTGGAGTGCTCCTTCGGGGGTCTGTCCGTAGACGTTCTGGTAGCGATCGAAGAGTCGGTCGATGTCTGCTTCGGCGATCGGGACGACGTCCCCGCCCTGCTTCGCGATGTGCACGGTCCGGGCGACGTCCTCGCACATCACGGCGGCCTTGACGGCGTCCTTCGCGTCGCGGCCGATCGTGAAGACGCCGTGGTTCTGCATGAGGACGGCACGAGAGCGGTGGCCCGCGAGGGTCTCGACGATGCCGTGTCCGATCGAGTCGTCGCCGATGATCGCGAACGGCCCGACCGGGATCGGTCCGCCGAACTCGTCCGCCATCGCGGTGATCACGCACGGGATCGGTTCCGCCCGTGCCGCCCACGCCGTCGCGTACGTCGAGTGGGTGTGCACGACGCCGCCGACCTCCGGCATGTTCCGGTAGACGTAGGCGTGCGCGGCGGTGTCGGAGCTCGGCCCGTGGCTGTTGTCCCAGCCGTCGGCCGGCACCCCGTCGAGCGTGCAGACGACCTGGTTCCCGGGGGTCAGGTCGTCGCTGGACACGCCGCTCGGCTTGATGACGAAGAGGTCCGTGCCCGGCACCCGCTCGGAGACGTTGCCACCGGTCCAGATCACGAGGCCGTAGCGGACGAGTTCGCCGTGCAGGCGGGCGACGCGATCGCGGGTGGCGGCGACGGCCTGCTGGGTGTCGGTGGTCATCGGGTCGGCTCCTTCTCGGCCTGGAGGCGCGGCTCGCCTGCCGTCGTCGGCTCGGCTCCGGGGGTGGTCGCGCTGGTGGTCGCGCTGGCGCTGGTGTCGGTGTTTGTGGAGGTCGCCTCGGGGCGGGTCGCTGCGGCGGCGACGTCCTGGACGGGCAGTGCCCGCCTGTAGCGCTCGAGGTACGTCTGGAACCCGTCGACGTCGGCCGGCTCGGGCTCGGCCACGTGCACGGCGTCACCGGCGAACACCGTGTCGGCGAGGAAGTCCGCCAGGTGCTGGTCGGTGTGCTCGAGGTAGGCGGCGAGCACCGCGATCCCCCACGCACCGCCCTCGCCCGCGGTCTCCTCGAGCGCGACGGGCACGCGGAGGGCGGCTGCGAGCAGGCGTTGCGGTGCACCGGGCGTCCGGAAGAGCCCGCCGTGGGCCGTCATCCGGTCGACCTGGACCTCCTCGCCGTGCAGGACGTCCATGCCGATCGCGAGGGTGGCGAAGGCGCCGTGCACCTCGGAGCGCACGAGGTTGCCGAGCGTGAAGCGTGCGTCCGGGGTCCGGAGCAGCAGGGGTCGGCCGTCCTCGACGTGCGTGACGGGCTCCCCGGCGAGGTAGTTGAAGGAGAGCAGGCCGCCGGCGTCGGGGTCCGCGTGCTCGGCTTCGGCCAACAGCGTCGCGTAGACGGTGTCGATGTCCGGTGCCGTGCTGCCGGTGCGCTCGCTCGCGGCCTCGGCGAACCGGCCGAACACGCGCGCCCAACTCGCGATCTCGCTCGCACCGTTGTTGCAGTGCACCATCGCGACGGCGTCCCCGGAGGGCGTGGTCACGACGTCGAGTTCCTCGTGCGGGGTCGCGAGCGGGTGCTCCAGCACGACCATCGCGAAGATGCTCGTGCCGACGCTGACGTTGCCCGTGCGCGGTGCGACGGCGTTCGTCGCGACCATGCCCGTGCCGGCGTCGCCCTCGGGCGGGCAGAGGGGAACACCAGGGAGCAGGGTGCCGGACGGGTCGAGCCACGCGGCGCCCTCGGGGGTGAGGGCTCCCGCGTCGTCCCCGGCGACGAGCACCTCGGGCAGGAGCGCCCGGAGGTCCCCGACCCCGATCAGGTCCTCGGCCGTCCGGAGCATCGCGCCGTCGTAGTCGCGCGTGCCGGGGTCGCCCGGACCGCTGTCCGCCGGGGTGCTGTCGATCGGGAAGACACCGCTCGCATCGCCGACGCCGAGGACGTCCCGCCCCGTGAGCCGTCGGTGCACGTACCCGGCGAGCGTCGTGACGCTCGCGAGGTCGGCGACGTGCGGCTCGTCGTCGAGGACGGCCTGGTACAGGTGCGCGATGGACCAGCGCAGCGGGATGTTGAACCCGAGGGCATCGCTGAGTCGTTCGGCGGCGGGGCCGGTCGAGGTGTTGCGCCAGGTGCGGAACGGCACGAGCAGCTCGCCCGCGGCGTCGAACGCGAGGTAGCCGTGCATCATCGCGCTCACGCCCGCGGCGCGGTAGGTCGTCGGGGTGACGCCGTACCGGGCCTCGACGTCGGCCACGAGGGCGGAGTAGGCGGCGCGGAGTCCGGTCTCGACGGCCTCGAGCGAGTACGTCCAGCGCCCGTCGACGAACTCGTTCTCCCACTCGTGGGCGCCCGCCGCGATGGGGACGAGGTCCTCGTCCACGAGGCACGCCTTGATGCGGGTGGAGCCGAGCTCGATCCCGAGCGTGGTGCGGCCGTCCACGACCTGCTGCCTGCGGTCGTCGCCCATGCGTTCCTCCAGAACCTCGTCGTCCTCCGTGAGCGCTCACATCCTGGCACGTGAGCGCTCACTCCCGCAACGCCGCCACGCCCGCGCCCGCCCAGGTCGCACGAACCGCCGCTCGCCGCCGCACGCCGCCGCCCGCCCGCGCTCGGCGAGGTCGCACGAACTGCCGCTCGCCGCCGCCCCGAACGGCACGTCGTGCGACCTGACCGACCAGGCCGCGGCGAGTCGTGCGACCTCGGCCCGCCCGCCGGCTGGCGCCCCGCGCGGGCCCTACGCGCCGACGGTGCTCTCGCGGACGACCAGGGACGGGGTCACGGTCGCGGACGCCGCAGCGCCCCCGTCGATGAGGTCGAGCAGCGCCCGACCCGCAACGCGCCCGAGCTCCTCGAGGCGCAGGTCCACCGTGGTCAGCGGCGGCCGGCTCGCGAGCGCCATCACGTCCCAGTCGTCGAACCCGGCGACCGCGACGTCGTCCGGCACGGACAGCCCGAGCTCCCGCAGCCGATCGCACACGCCCCGCGCGATCTGGTCGCTCCCGCAGACGATCGCGTCCACGCCGAGCGCACCCGACCCGGACGCCGCCCCGGCCCCGGTCCCCGCCGACGCGAGCCCCACGCCCCGCGCCAGCACGTCCACCGCCTGCCGCCCCCACCGCTCCGACCACTCGCCGTACAGCGGTTCGGCCACGAGGCTCGCGCCGAGCACCTCGGTGGCGCCGGACACACGCCGGACCGCCGACCGGTGCCGCTCGGGCCCCGTCACGATCGCCACCCGCCGACGCCCGGTCGACAGCACGTGCGCGGCGACGGCCGCCGACCCGGCGGCGTCGTCGAGCGTGACCGACACGTCGTCCGGGTCGGTCGAGGGCGTGAACGCGTACACGACCGGGATCGGCACGTCGATCGGCGGCCGAGCGTCGGCGGAACGGCCGGTCACGATGATGCCGTCGACCCCGCGGGCGGCGAGCGAGCGGAGGTAGTGGGCCTCGCGGACGTGGTCGTCGCGGGTGTCGCACAGCAGCACGGCCATCTGCCCGGCGGAGAGGGCGTCCTCGGCACCGAGGAGCACCGGGATCGAGAACCGGCCGAACGAGTCCGTCGTGATCATGCCCACCGTGTAGGTCCGTCCCGAGGAGAGCGCGCGGGCCCGGGCGTCGCCGACGAACCCGAGCTTCTCGGCGGCGTCCTTCACCCGGGCGCGCGTCGACTCCCGGAGCTGCCCGGTGCCGTTCAGGGCCTTCGAGGCGGTGCCGATCGACACGCCGGCGAGCGCCGCGACGTCGGTGATCCGGACGGTCCGCCCAGCGCGCTCCAGTGTCACGGCAAACCCCTTTCCGGATGCGGGAAACTGACCACGACTATACGCACGATGTGAGAAGACGCCCTTGCGCGCCTCCAGGTCGTGTCGTAACGTCCTCCGCAGAAACCGTTTTCCGGAACCAGCTCGGAACCGGACCCGGCCTGAGTCACATCGCAAGGAGGCGACATGACCACCACGCTCGCGACCGACAGCCGCGCGCACACCGCGACCCCGGTCCTCCCGACCCTGGACGCGCACCTGACGCTCCGTCCGCTGCCCACGGGCGACGCCCGGATCACCGGCGGCTTCTGGGCCCTCCGACAGGAGCGGAACGGCCGCGACGCGGTCCGCGGCGGGTACGCCCTGCTCGAGGCTGCCGGGAACTTCCGGAACCTCCGCATCGCCGCCGGTCTCGAGGAGGGCGACGCGACCGGCCCGATCTTCATGGACTCCGACGTCACGAAGTGGCTCGAGGCGGTGGCGTGGGAGTACGGCCGAGCCCCCGCCGAGGACCTGCTGGAACTCCAGCGCGAGGTCACCGCCCTGTACGCCCAGGCGCAGGCCGACGACGGCTACCTCGACTCCGTGCAGCAGATCCGCGGGAAGGGCGAGCGGTACACGGACCTCAAGTGGAGCCACGAGATGTACTGCGCCGGACACCTGTACCAGGCGGCCGTGGCGCAGCACCGGGCGACGGGCGACACCGGGCTGCTCGACGTCGCGATCAAGAACGCCGACCACCTCGTCCGCACGTTCGGGGACGGCCCCGGCAAGGTCCGCGACGTCGACGGCCACCCGGTGGTCGAGATGGGCCTCGTCGAGCTCTACCGCGAGACCGGCACCCGCGACTACCTCGACCTCGCGCACTGGTTCGTCGACGCCCGGGGCACCGGCATCATCGAGCGCGCCGGCGGCGAGCCGACGTACTTCTCCGACCGGGTGCCGAGCCGCCAGGCCACGACCGTCGAGGGCCACGCGGTCCGCGCCGTGTACCTCGCGGCCGGCGCCGTGGACGTCGCGATCGAGACCGGCGACACCGAGCTCCTCACCGCGAGCGAGACGCAGTTCGCGGACATGATGGCCACGAAGGCGTTCATCACCGGCGGTCTCGGCGCGCGCTGGGACTGGGAGGCGTTCGGCGACCCGTACGAACTCCCGACCGACCGCGGGTACGCCGAGACCTGTGCGGCCATCGGCGGGATCCAGTGGGCCTGGCGCCTGCTCCTCGCGACCGGGAAGCCCGTGTACGCCGACGCGATCGAGCGCCTGCTGTACAACGCGTTCCTCGCGGGCGTGAGCCTCGCCGGCACCGAGTACTTCTACGTCAACCCGCTGCAGCAGCGTGACCACGCGCACCAGGACGAGAACCGCTCCCCCGCGCACGGCCGCCGCGGCTGGTTCGACTGCGCCTGCTGCCCGCCGAACATCATGCGGACGTTCGCGAGCCTCGACGGCTACCTCGCCACCGCGACCGACGGCGGCCTCCAGCTGCACCAGTACGCCACGGCCTCGCTCGGCCCGGTCGACGTCGAGACCGGGTACCCGCACGACGGCCGCGTGGTCGTCACCGTCACCGCGGACGGCCCGCTCGCCCTCGGCCTGCGGATCCCGTCGTGGTCGGACACCACGACGGTGCTGGGTCCGGACGGCACGGTCAGCCCCGCCGCGGGCACGCTGCACGTCATCGACCGCGAGTGGACGGCCGGCGACACCGTCGAGCTCGTCTTCGACACGACGCCGCACCGGTACGTCGCCGACGCCCGGATCGACGCCGCACGCGGGCAGGTCGCCATCGAGCGCGGACCGCTCGTGTACGCGGTCGAACAGGCGGACCAGCAGGGCTTCACGGTCGACGACCTGACGGTCGACGCCGACGCGCCGATCACCGAGGAGCGCCAGGACGGGCTCCTCGACGGCGTCGTCACGCTGCGCGTCGCCGGACATGCCCCGGCCGAGCACGCGCAGGCAGCGTGGCCGTACCGCCGACTGGACGGTCCAGGAGGAACGGATCACGCAGGTGCGGCGACCAGCATCGACGACGCGGCCGGGTCCACGGCGGCCGCCACGCGCCTCCAGGACGTCACCGCCACCGCGGTCCCGTACTACGCCTGGGCGAACCGCGGAGCCGCGCCGATGCGCGTCTGGCTCCCGTTGGCGCGGTGACACGATGGACCGCAGAGCGTTCCTCGCCGGCGGTCTCGCCGGCGGGGCGGCCCTCGCCCTGGCGGGGTGCTCCGGCACCCTGCCGAAGGTCGACGCGCGCGTCGCGAGCTTCGGCCGGAACGCGACCGGCACCGTGCACGTCTGGTGCCGCTCCGCGACGCAGGCCGGACTGACGGCGGCCGTCGCCGGGTTCAACAAGGCGAACCCGAAGCTGCAGGTCGAGCTGACGCCCGTGCCGGACGGACAGTACGTGACGAAGCTCGCGACCGCGATCCGTGGTGGTGAGCCGCCGGACGTCGTGGACATCGACGACATCAACTCGCAGCTGTTCATCTTCCGCGAGGCGTTCGCCGACCTCACCGACGTTGTCAAGGGGCTCGACTACTTCGACGCGATCTCGCCCGGCCACCTCCGGCTGCTCGAGTACCGCGACCGGTACTACGGGCTGCCGTACCTGGCGGACAACTCGCAGTTGTTCGTCAACACCGAGCTGTTCGACCGGGCCGGCCTCGACGTCGAGGACGCGACGAAGGACCTCGACTCGCTGCTCGCCGCCGCGAAGGCGATCCGGAAGACCGGCGACGACGTGTACGGGTGGTCGATCTCGGGCAACGCCGCCGGCATCATCGGGTTCGTCACGCAGCCGCACGTCTGGGCCACCGGCGTCGACATGATGTCCGGCGAGGTCGGCAAGCAGACGGCGAACATCACCGGCAACGAGGCGCTCGAACGCATGCTCGAGTTCTACCGGCAGCTGTGGAAGGACGGCGTGCTGTCGAAGGCGACCTACGCGGACGCCGGGACCACGTGGGGCGCCGACTTCCGGGCCGGCAAGGTCGGTATCTTCCCGACCTCGTACGGTGCGACCGTGCCCGCCGCGACGAAGGCGATGCGCGCGAAGATGCAGACGGTGCTGATCCCGTCGTGGGACGGCAAGCGCTCGTTCTTCGACGGGGGCGACAACATGTGCATCCCGAACGGGGCGGCGAACCCGTCCGGGGGCTGGGCGTTCATGCAGTACGCGAACGGGCTGCAGCAACAGCAGGCGCTGCCGGACGGCGGGTACTTCCCGACCCGGTCCGACGCCGCGACGCCCGCGTACCGGAAGAAGTACCCGCTCGCGTTCGGCCCGCTCGACGCGATCGAGAAGGGGTACGCGCCGCAGACGCTCGCGTACAACCTGCTCGTCAACCAGCCCTCGTCGCCGTACTTCGCGATGTTCCGCGAGGCGGTGTTCGGCTCGGGGGCCGCTGCGGCCATGAAGACGGCGCAGTCGGACTACACCCGCATCCTCGACCAGGTCCAGGCCTGAGCGACCGTTCGTTCGCTCGCTCGCTCGTTCGCTCGTTCGCTCGTTGCACAGAGAGGTGCAGACATGACCACTGTCTCCAACCGACGGACCGGCGCCGGCCGTCCGACCGTCGGCCGTGGCGTCAGCCGCCCGGGTCCGTCCCGGAACTCGCTCACGCACCCGCCGCGCACCGGCGCCGTGCTCGTCACCCCGGCGATCGTGTTCGTCGCGGTGTTCGTCCTCGCGCCGCTGGTGTTCGCGCTCTACATCTCGTTCACGAACTGGCCCCTGATCGGCCCGTACCGGTTCATCGGACTGCAGAACTACCTGACGCTGTTCCAGGACCCGACGTTCGTGCACGCCATCGGGTACACGCTGCTCTACACGGCGATCGTGACGGTGCCGATCCTGGCGCTCGGGTACTTCCTCGCCGTGCTCATCCGGGCCCGACGGCGCGGGTCGACGTTCCTGCGCACGGTGTTCTTCCTGCCGTACGTCGTCGGGCTGACCACGCTGTCGTTCATGCTCGTGCTCGAGGCGCAGCCGAACTCCGGCGCGGTGAACATGGTGCTGCGCTGGCTCGGGATCACCGACGGCAGCACGGCGTGGCTCGTGAACGGCCCGCTCGCGACGCTGCTCATCTGCGTGCTCGTCGTCTGGGCGGTGTCCGGGCTGACGATGGTGCTCGTGATGTCCGCCATGCAGGGCATCCCCGACGAGGTGTACGAGTCCGCCCAGCTCGAAGGGGCCTCGTGGTGGCAGACCGAACGCCTCATCACGATGCCGATGATCCGCTCGACGCTCGCCCTCAGCGCGATCATCTCGGTCATCGGGTCACTGCTCGCGTTCAACCAGTTCTACATCCTGACCCAGGGCGGGCCGGGCACGGAGACCACGACGATCGTCAACGCGATCTACAACCGCGGCTTCGTGAACCTGCAGCTCGGCGCGGCGACCGCCGAGTCGATCGCCCTCGTCGTCGTCATCGCCGCCGTCACCGTGTTCCAGTTCTGGGCACTGCGAGAGAAGGACTGAGCCATGAGCACCACCGCTTCCCGTGCGGGCCTCGCGGCCCCGGACCTGTCCACCCGCACGCTCACCACCTCCGGCGACGGAGGCCGCCGTCGCCGCCACCAGGGCAGCGTGCGCCACCCGCGTGACACCGCGGTGAAGCGCACGCTGTACGTCATCGCCGGGGTCGGCGCGACGCTGGTGTTCGGCGTCCCGCTCATCTGGTCGATCCTGCGGGCCTTCCAGTCCGAGGCCGTCATCACGCAGGCGGCCGACCCGGCGACGTTCTTCCAGCTCGGCTGGCAGAACTTCGGCGCGGTCTTCAGCCCCTCGTCGCACCTGCTCACCGGCGTCGTGAACTCGCTCGTCGTGTCGATCGCCACGGCCGTCCTGACCGCCGTGATCGCGACGATGGCCGGGTACGGGTTCGCCCGGTTCCGGTTCCGCGGTTCCGGCGTCGTCTTCGGGCTGGTGCTGCTGACGATGATGGTGCCGTTCCAGGCGATCCTCACGCCGCTGTACCTCGAGATGAACGCGATGAAGCTCACGAACTCGCTGCTCGGGCTCGTGCTCTTCTACACGACGGTGAACCTGCCGTTCGGGGTGTTCGTGATGCGGAACGCGTTCGAGTCGATCCCGACGGAGCTCGAGGACTCGGCGTTCGTCGACGGCGCCTCCCGCTTCCGGGTCGTCGTGTCGGTGCTGCGGCCGCTGCTGCTGCCGGGTGCCGCGACGGCCGCGCTGTACGCGTTCCTGGCGTCGTGGACGGAGTTCCTCGGGGCGCTGACCTTCCTCACGAAGGACTCGCTCTACACCTTGCCCGTCGCGCTGCTCAACCTGCAGACCGGGGCGTACGGGCAGGTGTCGTACGGGAACCTCGTGGCCGGGTCGGTCGTGGCGATGATCCCGTGCATCGCGCTGTACGTCGGGCTGCAGCGGTTCTACGTCGCCGGGCTGTCGTCCGGCGCGCTGAAGGGCTGACGGTCGGGTCAGCCGGGCGGCGCCGTCCTCGCACCGTGCGGGGGCGGCGCTGCCGCGTGCGGGGCGGCGTTGCCGCGGGCCGGGGCGGCGTTGCCGCGGGCCGGGGGCCCCGAGCGGGCGAAAAACGTCACATTCGGCCCGCACACCCGGCCTGTTCTGCCCGCTCGACGACGAACCCGCGGCGAGTCGTGCCCGCTCGGCGAACCCGCGAAGCTGCGCCCGCGCCGCCGTGCCCCCGCGCCCGCGCCCCGCGCCCGCGCCGCGCGCCGCGTGCCCTACGCGCTCCGGCGCACCACGAGCTCGGGCACGAGCAACGTCTCGTCCCGCGGCTCCCCCTCGACGAGGGCCCGCACGGTGTCGAGCACCCGCTCCCCCATCGCCCGGAAGTCCTGCCGCACGGTGGTGAGCGGCGGCGTGAAGTGCGCCGCCTCGGGAACGTCGTCGAAGCCCACCACGGCGATGTCGTCCGGCACCCGCAGTCCCTCGTCGGCGAAGGCGTGCAGGACCCCGAGCGCCATCTGGTCGTTCCCGGCGAAGACCGCGTCGACCGTGTGCACGTCGATCGTCCGGGCCGCCGCGAACCCGCTCGCCGGGGTCCAGTCGCCGTCGAGTACCACGGGTTCGAGTCCGGCGTCGCGCATGATCCGCTCGTAGGTCACCCGGCGGACCTCGGACTCCTGCGAGACCGCGGGGCCGGCGATGTGCACGATCCGGCGGTGCCCGCGGGCGAACAGGTGCTCCATCACGAGCGAGGTCCCCGCCGCCTGGTCGATCGCGACCGCCGCGACGCTCGGTGCCACCGGGGCCCTGGCCGCGTCCCGCTGCACGGCGTTCGCGACGACGACGGGCACCGAGACCGGGACGGTCAGCGAGGCGAGGGCGTCGAGCACCCGGTTGTCGGCGGCGACGAGCACGATGGCGGCGACGTCCTGGGCGAGCAGCGTCACGAGGGCGTTCGACAGGTCGACGGGCCGCGGGTCGTCGGGCAGGGTGGAGAGCAGGACGTGGTAGCCGGCGGACCGGGCTGCCCGCTCGAACCCGATGGCGGTGCTCGACGGTCCGTACAGCGCGTCCCCGGCGGTGATGATGCCGAGCGCCCGACTGCGCCCCCCGGCGAGCGCCCGGGCAGCGGCACGGGGCCGGTACCCGAGCTCGGTGACCGCGTCGGACACCTGGGCGCGGAACTGCTCGCGGACCGTCGGGTCGCCGTTGATCACTCGCGAGACGGTCTGGTGGGAGACGCCCGCGCGCTCGGCGACGTCGAAGATCGTGGGTGCCTTGCGACGTTTGCCGCCGGCGTCCCCGAGCGCGGTCGTGGTCGTCACGTCGCCAACCGTACCGCGCAGTCCGGCCGACGCGACAAGATCGCGAAACGGTCACGGTGAGTTGACACCCCGTCACGGAACCCCCAGTATGTGAGCGCTCACACGAGCAAATCCCTCGGGGCACAGCAGCCCCGGCACCGAGCGCGTCGACGTGGACGCGCAGGAACAGAGGTACTTCGATGATGAAGCGCAAGATCGTCGCGGGCGTCGCCGCCCTCGGCATCGCCATCGCACTCGCCGGCTGCTCCGCCGGCGGACGCGCGTCCACCGACGGTGGGAGCAGCAGCGGCGACAACAAGGGCGCCCTGGTGGGCGTCGCGATGCCGACCAAGGTCTCGGAACGCTGGATCAAGGACGGCAACGCCGTCAAGAGCGACCTCGAGAAGGCCGGCTACAAGGTCGACCTCGAGTACGGCGACAACAAGGTCCAGCAGCAGGCGCAGCAGGTCAGCAACATGATCACGAAGGGCGCGAAGGTCCTCATCATCGCGTCGATCGACGGCGGAGCGCTCTCCGACCAGCTCGACGCCGCCGCCAAGGCCGGCATCAAGGTGATCTCCTACGACCGCCTGCTCACGGGCAACAAGAACGTCGACTACTACGTGTCGTTCGACAACGAGAAGGTCGGCGTCGACCAGGCGACGAGCCTGCTCACCGGCCTCGGCGTGCTCGACGCGGACGGCAAGAAGACCGGCGAGAAGGGCCCCTTCAACATCGAGGTCTTCGCCGGCTCGCTCGACGACAACAACGCGGGCTTCTTCTTCGACGGTGCGATGAAGACCCTCAAGCCGTACCTCGAGGACGGCACCCTGAAGATCCAGTCCGGCCAGGACCAGCTCTCCCAGGCCGCGACGCAGCAGTGGGACCCGGCGACCGCCAAGGCCCGCATGCAGAACCTCATCGCGAAGTCGTACTCCGGCGGCACCACGCTGAACGGCGTGCTCTCGCCCTACGACGGCATGTCGATCGGCATCATCTCGGCGCTGCAGGGCGCCGGGTACGGCTCGAGCGACCGCCCGCTCCCGACCATCACGGGACAGGACGCCGAGCAGGCCAGCGTGAAGTCGATCATCGCCGGTCAGCAGTACTCGACCATCTACAAGGACACGCGCAAGCTCGCCAAGCAGTCGGTCACCATGGCCGAGGACCTGCTCACCGGCAAGAAGCCCGAGGTCAACGACACGAAGAGCTACGACAACAAGGTCAAGGTCGTCCCGACCTACCTGTTCCAGCCGACCGTCGTGACGAAGGACAACTACAAGGAAGTCCTCGTCGACTCGGGCTACTACACCGAGGCCGACCTCAAGTAGGACGCAACCCATCTGTCGGACTGGAGGCGCGGGTCGACCCCGCCCCGCGCCTCCAGTCCGTCACCACCCGCGCGCCCACGCGCGGACGACGAAAAGGCGGTCCCACATGGCGGACACCATCCTCGAGATGCGTGACATCACCAAGACGTTCCCCGGGGTCAAGGCGCTGCAGGGGGTCTCGATCGAGGTCGAGCGCGGCCAGGTCCACGCGATCTGCGGCGAGAACGGCGCCGGCAAGTCCACCCTGATGAAGGTGCTGTCCGGGGTCTACCCGCACGGCTCCTTCGACGGCGAGATCCTCATCGACGGATCCCCCGTCGAGTTCGGCGACATCAACGGCTCGGAAGCGGCCGGGGTCGTGATCATCCACCAGGAGCTCGCGCTCAGCCCGTTCCTGTCGATCGCCGAGAACATCTTCCTCGGCAACGAACAGTCGAAGGCCGGGTTCATCGACTGGAACAAGACGAACCTCGCGGCCGCCGAGCTCCTGCAGCGCGTCGGCCTCAAGGACAACCCGGTCACGAAGATCGTCGACATCGGCGTCGGCAAGCAGCAGCTCGTCGAGATCGCGAAGGCCCTGTCGAAGCGGGTGAAGCTCCTCATCCTCGACGAGCCGACGGCGGCGCTGAACGACGACGACTCGGCGCACCTGCTCGACCTCATCCGGTCGCTGCAGGCCGAGGGGATGACGGCGATCATCATCAGCCACAAGCTCAACGAGATCAAGGCGATCGCGGACAAGGTCACGATCATCCGCGACGGCAAGACCATCGAGACGCTCGACATGCACGCCGACGACGTCTCCGAGGACCGGATCATCCGCGGCATGGTCGGTCGCGACCTGTCGAACCGGTACCCCGAGCGCGAGGACCCGCAGATCGGCGAGGAACTCCTCCGCATCGAGGACTGGACCGTCCACCACCAGCTCGACGCCTCGCGCGAGATCATCCACCAGGCGAACCTCTCCGTCCGGGCGGGCGAGGTCGTCGGCATCGCCGGGCTCATGGGCGCCGGACGGACCGAGCTCGCGATGAGCGTGTTCGGCCAGTCCTACGGCACCGGGATCAGCGGCACCGTGTACAAGCGCGGCGTCCCGATCAAGACCCACACGGTGTCGCAAGCGATCGACAACGGCATCGCGTACGTCACCGAGGACCGGAAGCGCTACGGGCTCAACCTCATCGACGACATCAAGCGGAACATCTCCGGGTCGGCGCTCGGGAAGCTCGCGAACTGGGGCTTCGTCAACGCGTCCGAGGAGACCACCGTCGCCGGGCAGTTCCTCCGGAGCCTCAACATCAAGGCACCGAACGTCGACGTCGTCACCGGGAAGCTCTCCGGCGGCAACCAGCAGAAGGTCGTCCTGTCGAAGTGGATGTACGCCGACCCCGACGTGCTCATCCTCGACGAGCCCACGCGGGGCATCGACGTCGGCGCGAAGTACGAGATCTACACGATCATCAACCAGCTCGCGGACCAGGGGAAGGGGATCATCGTGATCTCCTCCGAACTCCCCGAGCTCCTCGGCATCTGCGACCGCATCTACACGCTCTCCGAGGGCACGATCACCGCCGACGTGCCCCGCTCCGAGGCCACGCCCGAGGCCCTCATGCAGTACATGACCCAGGAACGGGAGACCCCTGTCAATGAACGCGCTTAAGTCCGCCGCCGGCTACCTCACCGGGCAGCTCCGACAGATCGGCCTGTTCATCGCGCTGATCGTCATCGTCATCTTCTTCCAGGTGACGACGAACGGCATCACCCTCGCCCCGATCAACGTCTCGAACCTGATCGTCCAGAACAGCTACATCCTCATCCTCGCCATCGGCATGGTGATGGTCATCATCGCCGGGCACATCGACCTCTCGGTCGGCTCGGTCGTGGCCTTCACCGGCGCCATGGCCGGTGTCATGATCACGCAGTGGGGCCTGCCCTGGCCGATCGCGGTCGTGCTCTGCCTGGTGGTCGGCGCCCTCGTCGGTGCCTGGCAGGGGTTCTGGATCGCCTACTTCGGGATCCCCGCGTTCATCGTCACGCTCGCGGGCATGCTCGCGTTCCGTGGCGCCGCGCAGATCGTCCTGCACAACCAGCAGATCTCGCCGTTCCCGGAGGGCTTCCGCTCCCTCGGCTCCGGCTTCCTGCCGTCGTTCGGCACCACCGGGTACGAGCCCCTCACGATGATCCTCGGCTTCGCGGCCGCGATCGTCCTCGTGGTCACGGCGTTCCGCGGTCGTGCCACCCGGCGCAAGTACCAGCTCGAGGGCGAGCCGTTCGCCTGGTTCATCACGAAGCTCGCCTTCACGGTCGCGCTCGTCATCTACGTGGCGCTCCTGCTCGCGAGCTACAACGGCACCCCGATCGTGCTCGTCGTGCTCGGTGCGCTCGTGGTGATCTACTCGGTCGTCATGCGGAGCGCGGTGTTCGGCCGCCACATCTACGCGATCGGCGGGAACGCCCTCGCCGCCCAGCTCTCCGGTGTGAAGACGAAGCGGGTCACGTTCCTGCTCTTCGTCAACATGGGCGTCATCTCGGCCCTGGCCGGCGTGGTGTTCACCGGCCAGCTCAACCTCGCGGCTCCGGGTGCCGGCAACGGCTTCGAGCTCGACGCCATCGCCGCGGTGTTCATCGGCGGCGCGGCCGTCACCGGTGGCATCGGGACGGTGCCGGGAGCGATCGTCGGTGGTCTCATCATCGGCATCCTGAACAACGGCATGTCGATCCTCGGCATCGGGACCGAGTACCAGTCGCTCATCAAGGGCCTGGTGCTGCTCGCCGCCGTCGCGTTCGACGTGTTCAACAAGCGCCGGGCGGCGTCCGCGCGCAAGTAGCGCGGGCGTTCGGGCGCGCGGGCGTTCGTTTCGTGTGCAGAAATGGTCGGGTCCTGTCCGGGGACCCGACCATTTCTGCTCACGATCCGGAGAGCACGGCCCAGGCGGCGGCCTGGAGGCGCAGGGTCCCGTCCCCGACGTCGGCTCCGCCCGCCTCGACGCGCGTCGCACCCGCTGTGGGCAGGTCTACGGGATCGGGCGACAGGTTCAGGGCGGTCACCACCGCCCGCTCCGCGGTCGCGGTCCGCAGCACGATCGCGGTGTTCGTCAGGTGGACGACGTCGGTGTGGGCGCGGTGCAGCCAGGGCTCGCGGCGACGGAGGGCGATGAGCGCCTCGTACGCGTGCGTGAGCTCCACGGACTCGGGCGGAGCGGCCGGGAACTCCGGGCGGACGGCATCGTCCCCGCCGACGCGCTCCTCCTTCACCCCCGTCCAGCCGTACTCGTCACCGGCCCAGACGCTCGGGGTCCCGGCGACCGTGAAGAGGACGGCGGCGGCGTGCCCGGCGAACCGCTCCCCCACGGAACTCGCGATGCGCGTCACGTCGTGGTTGCCGACGAACGTGCTCGGTGCCTGTGCGGCCAGCAGTTCGTCGTGCCGTTCGACGGCGTGGGCGAGCTCGAAGCAGTTCCGGTCGGCGATGCCGTGCCAGATGCCCTGCCAGAGCTCGTACTGCGTGGTGGAGTCGACCGTCGAGGCGCGGACGAACGCAGCCGTGTCCCCGTGGATGACCTCGCCCGTGAACCAGGCGTCCGGGAAGCGCTCCCGGACGCGCGGCAGCACCCCTGCCCAGAACGCCGTCGGTACCGCGTAGGCCGCGTCGAGTCGCCAGCCGTCGACGCCTCGTGCGAGCCAGTGCGTCATCACCTCGACGACGAGGTCCTCGGTGGCCCGGCTGCCGTGGTCGAGCGCGACCAGGATGTCGTGCCCCTCGAACAGTCCCACCGGCACGTCGTCGCCGGGCGACCAGCCTGCCCAGTCGATCGCGAACAGATCCGCCGTCGGCGCGTCCGGGCCCTGCTCCTCGACGGCGCGGAAGGCCGGGTGCTCCCGTCCGACGTGGTTGAACACCCCGTCGAGCAGGACCCGGATCCCCCGGTCGTGCGCGGCCGTGACGAGCCGGTCGAAGTCGTCGTCGTCACCGAGCCGCGGGTCGATCCGGAAGTGGTCGACCGTGTCGTAGCCGTGCGTCGAGCTCGTGAAGACGGGGCCCAGCAGCAGCCCGTTCAGCCCGAGGTCCACGACGTGGTCGAGCCAGGGCTCGATGCGGCCGAGCCGGTGGTCGACGGGGCGTCCGTCCACGGGGGTGTCCGGCCGGACGTCGGCACCGACGAACCCGAGCGGGTAGACGTGCCACCACATGACGTGCTCGACCCAGGCGGGCTCAGCGGGACGCTCGGGTGCGGTGTCGGTGTTCACCGACCCGATGCTGCCAGCCGTGCCTGGGCTGGGCGCGAGACCGGACAGCGGGGACAGGATGGTCGCATGGGACGAGCGATCAGGACCGAGGCGGACGCCGCCGCGAACGAGGCGGAGCACGCCGATCGGACGTGTGCCTCGTGCGGCCGCCGGATGCCCGGTTCCGCCGCCCCGGATGCGAAGTACTGCTCGGCCGCGTGCCGGAAGCACGGCGTGGACGAGACCGACCTCGCGCTCGAACAGCGCATCGACGAACTCCTCGCCGCACGGGCCCGCACGTCCAGCATCTGCCCGTCCGACGCCGCCCGGGCCCTCGACCCCGACGGCTGGCGTGACCTGATGGAACCCGCCCGGCGTGCGGCGCGGCGGATGATGTCCAGAGGCGAGGTCGAGATCACCCAGCACGGCAGCGTCGTCGACCCGTCCACCGCCAAGGGTCCGATCCGTATCCGCAGACCGCGCTGACATGGACGACCGCCTCATCACGGCCACCCGCCGCGCCGATCACCTCGCTGCCATCGGGGGCACCGTCATCGGCATCTCGCAACAGGCCGCCCTCGCCGGACTCTCCGTGTTGTGGACCGCACTCGGCGCCGTCGGGATCACCCGGCCCGCGGAACTCGTCTGGACGATCATCGCAGCGATCGGTGCAGTGCTCACCGTCACCGTGTGGATTCGTGCCCGCCGGACGGGGGCCTTGCTGCCGTTCTTCCTCTCCGCTCCCGAGCGGCCGCTCGCGGTCCTCACCCCGGCGCAACGTCGCGAACTCCGACGGCAGTTGCGGCGACCGGGCACCGTCACGGAACCGTACGCGGGACTCGTCCGGAGCATGATCGACTGGCAGCGCCGCTCGTCGCGTGCCGCCGTCCCGGTGCTCGTCGGGGTGTTCCTCAGTCTGGTCGGGCTCTCCGGTTCGGTCGCGATGACCAACGGGACGGCTGGATGGTCCTTGATGGTCGGCCTCTTCGCCGTCGCCGTGTTCATCACCGTGGTCAGTCGCCTCGAATCGCGGCGTCAACTGCTCGTCCGGGAACAAGCACAGCACGACACGTGTTGAGCACCGGGATGACCCTCGACGACACCGCCGCACAGTCCCCCGACCGTCTCCGAGCCCTCGTGGTGGGTGCCAGCGGCATCACTGGATCGGCGCTCGTCTCGCACCTGCTCGACCTCGGGTGGGAGGTGACCGCGCTCTCCCGCCGGCCCCTCGCCCGCGACGGTGTCCGCACCGTGGCCGCGGACCTGCGGGACCCGGACTCGCTAGGCACCGCCCTCGCCGACGAGCGCCCGACCCACGTCTTCTTCACCGCGTGGCAGCGGCAGGACACCGAGGCCGAGAACATCCGCGTGAACGGCGGCATGGTGCGCGACCTCCTCGCAGCCCTCGCCCCCGCGCCGCTCGAGCACGTCGCCCTCGTCACCGGGCTGAAGCACTACCTCGGCCCGTTCGAGGCGTACGCCGCCGGCGAGATGCCCGACACCCCGTTCCACGAGGAGGAACCGCGCCTCGACACCCCGAACTTCTACTACGCCCAGGAGGATGAGCTCTTCGCCGCCGCCGACCGCCAGGGCTTCACGTGGTCGGTGCACCGCTCGCACACGGTGATCGGCCACGCGGTCGGCAACGCGATGAACATGGGGCTGACGATCGCGGTGCAGGCGACCCTGGCGAAGGAGCTCGGTCTGGACTTCGTGTTCCCGGGCAGCGAGGCGCAGTGGAACGGCCTCACCGACATGACCGACGCCGGCATCCTGGCCGAGCACATGGTCTGGGCGTCGACCACGCCCGAGGGTGCCGACGAGGCGTTCAACATCGTGAACGGCGACGTGTTCCGCTGGCGCTGGATGTGGCCCCGGCTCGCCGCCCACCTCGGTGTCGACCCAGCGCGGGTCGTGGGGTACGAGGATGCGCCGCGTCCGCTCGAGGAGCAGATGGCGCCGCACGAGGCTGCATGGGCCGACATCGCGGAGCGCCACGGCCTCGTCGAACCCGACATCACCCGGCTCGCCTCGTGGTGGCACACCGACGCCGACCTCGGTCGCGCGATGGAGGTCGTCACCGACATGGGCAAGAGCCGCGACGCCGGTTTCACCGCCTTCCGTCGCACCGAACGTGCCTTCGCCGAGCTCTTCGACCGCTACCGCGCCGACCGACTGATCCCCTGATCCGTACCCCGGTGGAAGCAATCGGGGGACACGAACCTGCGGCCCGGCCGCGAGCCGCGCTGCTGCCCCTGGTTGTCTTCGTGGCACAGGCCCCGAGGACCCTCGGCGGTCCCCGGAGGAAGGAAGACAGCATGTCGCTCGGAGACAAGGCGAAGGACGTCACCCAGAAGGTCGTCGGCAAGGTCGAGGAAGCGGTCGGCAAGCACACGGACGACGACGAGCTCAAGCACCAGGGCCAGAAGGACCAGGTCATGGGCGAGGGCCGTCTCGAGACCGAGAAGGCGAAGGACCACCTCGACGGTCACTGAGCCCGTCGCACCACGCAACGCCCGCGCCCGACGGCGCGGGCGTTCGTCGTCTCAGAAGGCGTAGCGGATGCGGCAGCTCGGCAGGTGCTCCGCGACGAGTTCCCGGAACCGCTCGACCAGCTGCCCCTTCATCCCGGAGCGGTAGCGGACGTTGACCGCGCCGTTCTGCGACACCTTCTGCTCCTGCAGGTCCGGGCGCCACAGCAGGTCCTCGGCCTTCGGGTGCCAGCCGAGGTTGACCTCGTGCAGGGGCTCGTTGTGGGTGAGGAAGATGACCTCGGCCGCGAGCTGCGCCTTCGCGGCCGGGGACAGGACGTCGTCCACCTGACGCAGGAGGTCGGCCCAGTCGGACTCCCACATCGGGGTCAGGATGACGGGCGAGAAGTTGAGGTGGACCTCGTACCCGGCGTCGACGAAGTCGTTCACCGCGGCGATCCTCTCGGCGATCGGGCTGGTGCGGATGTCGGTGACCTTCGCGGTCTCGTGCGGCATGAGCGAGAACCGGATGCGCGTGCGGCCCATCGGGTCCCAGTCGAGCAGGTCGCGGTTGACGTACTTCGTCGCGAAGGAGGCCTTGGCGGTCGGTGACATCCGGAACAGGTCGCAGAGGTCCCGCACGTTGTCGCTGAGCATCGCGTCCACCGAGCAGTCGCTGTTCTCGCCGATGTCGTAGACCCACGCGTGCGGGTCGCACTGGTTCGGCTCGGTCTTCGGTCCCTGCTTCGCGATGTTGCGGGCGACGTGCTTCGTGATCTGGTCGATGTTCGCGAAGACCGTCACGGGGTTGCTGTAGCCCTTGCGCCGTGGGACGTAGCAGTAGGCGCACGCCATGGCGCAGCCGTTCGCCGTCGACGGGGCGATGAAGTCCGCGGAGCGCCCGTTCGGCCGGGTCACGAGCGACTTCTTCACGCCGAGGACGAGCGCCTCGGTCTTGATGCGCACCCACCGCTGGACGTTCCGTTCGTCGCCGTGCACCTCGGGGATGTTCCAGTGCGACTCGACGGGGACGATCTCGGCGTCGGGCCACTGCCCGACGACCTCCTGCCCGCGCTGGAGCTCGAGGGCTGCCGGCTCGGCGTAGATCCGGCGGACGTCGAGCAGGGCGCGGGTGCGGGGTTCGGGCATCACCGCCGTTCTACCGCCCACCGCTGACACCGTGCACCGGATCCGCGCGGTGACCGTTCTGGTTCGCGATCCCCGGACTCCACGAACCAGAACGGTCATCCCTCCGGACGAACCCGGCGTCCGCTGCAAGACTCGGGTGCATGACCGCGACGCCCGACGACCACTTCTTCGTGGTCGACGGTCGGCGGTGGCGACGGACCGACCCGGCGCTCCCCGAGGACGTCGCCGCAGCACTCCGGTCGCACCTCGGTCGGGGCCGCAACGCCGTCAAGCAGGCCAAGCGCTCCGGAGACGAGGAGGCCCTCGCCGCAGCACGGCACCGCAACGGCCTGGCGAAGCACGGGCTCGGCGAACGCGGGCCCGAGTGGTGGACCCGCCCCGAAGCCGACCGGATCGCCGACGCCCGCCGAGCGCTCCACGACCTCGACGCCCTCGACGAGCACGCCGGATGACCACCATTCGTCCGCCGCGGTGGGAAGCCGTCCCGACGACGTGCTCGCTCTGGTTGCTCGCAGCGACCTGCACAGGGATGGCGCTCGCCGGCATCGTCGAGGGCACCGTGCTGATCACCGTCATCGGCTCCATCGGCGCTGTCCCCAGCACCTGGGCTGCTTTCCGAGCACCCCGCGCGGGCATCCGACTCGACGCGGATCGTCTTCGCTACCGAGGCTGGGTCGTCTGGTGGACCGTGCCCCGTGAGGCGATCACCGCGGTGCTCGACGATGCGTTCGTCGAATGGCGTGATGACGGCGGCACGGAACACCGGCGGCAGATCTGGATGCTCACGCAGGCGTGGGAGGACGACGGCACCAAGTTCGCCCCACTGTGGCGGTGGCGACGTGCGGCGCTGCTCGAGGTGCGGGCGTGGGCCGGAGCTCGAGCAGTCTGACTCCCGGAACGGTCAGGGGCGGTAGTCGTCGGGCTTGTTCGGGGTCGGGGTCGGCGGCGCTCCCGCACCGACGATCCCGCCGGAACCGAACGAGGTGAGCACCCCCGCCAGGACGTGGAGCACGGAGCCGACCACGCGCCACACCCACTGCAACACCCGCACCATCGCATCCCCCTCGGCTGCTCGGACTCCAGCGAAGCCTAACCCCGTCAGCCCTCCGTGTGCCCGAGGTCCGGCTCGACCCGCAGGCACACCGACCGGGAGGCCGCGGCGTGCAGTTCGAGGACGACGACGTCGTTCCTCCCGGCGCGGAGCACCGGTCCGGGGACGGCCAGGGTGCGCTGCGGTCCGCGGGACCAGTACCGGCCGAGGCAGAACCCGTTCACCCAGGCGACGCCCTTCCGGAACCCGTCGAGGGCGAGGTAGCGGTCCCCTGCCTCGGCGAGGTCGAACGACCCCGTGGCGAAGACCGGTCCGGCCAGCACGTCGCCGTCGGTGGGCAGTGCGTCGGCGAGGATCGTCAGCGCGGCCTCGGGCATCGGGTCGAGGGCCAGGGGCGACGCGGTCCACCGGGCGAGCGGGACTCCGTCGACGGCGATCCCGCCGATCAGGCCCTTCGGCTCGCCGATGCGTGGGCCGTAGTCGACGCGACCCTGGTCCTCGACGAGGAGCTCGAGCGTGCCGGTGACCGGGGGCAGGACGATGGCGCGGTCGTGGTGCTCCCGTTCGAGCACGCCGACGACGATCCCGTCCACGGAGACGCCGGCGCGGTCGCGGACCTCCTCGCCGACGGTGAGCACGCCGCCGGACGGCAGGTCCACCTCGGTCCGGTACAGCACGAAGCCGCTCGCAGCGCCGAGGGCGTCGAACGTCGGCGGGGTGTCGTGCGCGGACCACGACGTGAGGGACGGCAGCAGCGCGCGCAGGGGTGTGACGCGGTCGAGGCGGACGGCGACGTCCGAGGCGGGGGCGAGCCGCGCCTCCTGGCCCGGAGCCGACCCGACGGGACCGACGGACCCGAGCCGACCCGACCCACCGGGCTGCATCGCAGCGGGCAGCGGCGGCACGGGCGCGTAGCGCTCGATGACCGAGCGGAAGGCGTGGAACTTCTCCGTCGGACGCCCGGCCTCGTCGAGCGGGGCGTCGTAGTCGTACGACGTCGCGATCGGGCGGTACACACCCTTGTCGTTCGCGCCGTTCGTGAAGCCGAAGTTCGTGCCCCCGTGGAACATGTAGATGTTGACCGAGCCGCCCGCGGCCAGCAGGTCGTCGAGGTCCGATGCCGAAGCAGCGGCCGGCGTGGTGTGGTGGTGCTCGCCCCAGCTGTCGAACCAGCCGTCCCAGAACTCCGAGCACATGAGGGGGCCGGTCGGCTGGGCCTGTCGGAGTCGCGCGAGCCGTTCGATGGAACGCGAGCCGAACGAACCGGTCTTGTGCAGCGAGGGCAGCGAACCGTCCTCGAGCATCGTGCCCATCGGCTGGTCGACGCTCGTGAACGGCACGGTGAGACCGATCTCCCGGTGCATCTGCTCGAGCTTCGACAGGTAGACGGGGTCGGAGCCGTAGGCGCCGTACTCGTTCTCGACCTGCACGAGCACGATCGGCCCGCCGTGGTCGATCTGCCTCGGGACCAGCACCGGCGCGAGATGCTCCAAGTACCCCTGCACGGCGGCGAGGAACCCCGGCTCGTCGCGGCGGACCCCGACGGTGCCGTCGGCGAAGAGCCAGTACGGCAGGCCGCCGTTCGTCCACTCCGCGCAGATGTAGGGGCCGGGACGGACGATGGCGTGCATGCCCTCGGCGGCGACGAGGTCCAGGAAGCGGCCGAGGTCGAGACCGTCCTCGAAACTGAACGAAGAAGGCGACGGCGCGTGCGCGTTCCAGGCGACGTACGTCTCGATGGTGTTGAGCCCCATCAGCTTCGCCTTGCGGATCCGGTCCGCCCACAGGTCGGGGTGGACACGGAAGTAGTGGATCGCGCCGGACAGGATCCGGTGCGGCTCGCCGTCGAGCAGGAAGTCGGTGTCGCCGATGGCGAAGCGCATGGGGGAACTCTTTCAGGAGACGGGGCCGTGCGGAAGGTTCCGCACGGCCCCGGGTCGAACTGGTGTGGTGACTACTTGGACGAGACCGTGAAGCCCTGGTCCTTGCCGTACTTCGCGAGGGCCTTCTGCCAGGCGGCGAGACCGCTCTCGAGCGAGGTGCCGTTCTCGTACGACTGGCCGACGGTGTCCGCGTACACGCTGTTCGCGTACACCTGGTAGGGCAGGTAGGTGAAGTCGTTGTCGGACGACTTCGACGCGTCGACGAGCACCTTGTTGATCTGCTGGCCGCCGAAGTACTCCGGCTTCTCGTCGAGGAACGCCGAGGACTCGAGGTCGGCGGTCGTCGACGGGAACCCACCGGACTTCATGAAGATGCCGGTCGACTCCTTCGAGGAGTTCAGCCACTTGAGGAAGCCCGCCGCGAGGGCAGGGTTCTTCGACTGCTTCATGACCGCCTCGGCGCTGCCGCCGTTGTTCGCGGTCTGCGCGGTGCCGCCGTCGTAGGTCGGCATCGGCGCGACGCGCCAGTCACCGCTGGCGTCGGCGACGCTCGCCTCGAGGTTGCCGGGCATCCAGGCGCCGGTGATGAGCGTGGCGATCTGACCGTTGCCGAGCTGCTTGTACCAGTCGTCGCTCCAGCCGACGGTCTTCGACAGCAGACCCTGCTCGACGAGCTGGTCCCAGGTCTTGGTCCACTTCTTCGTGCCGGCGTCCTCGAGGTTGATCGTGACCTTGTCGCCCGTCGTGGTGAAGGGCGTGCCGCCGGCCTGGGCGATCATGCTCGTGGTGAACCCCGCGTCGCCGGAGTCCGCTGCGATGTAGGCGTCCGGGTCGGCCTCGTGCAGCTTCTTGGCCGCTGCGACGTACTCGTCCCACGTCTTCGGCACGGCGATGCCGTACTTGTCGAAGACCTTCTTGTTGTAGAACAGCGCCATGGGGCCGGAGTCCTGGGGCAGACCGTAGATCTTGCCGTCCATGTCGACCGAGTTCCACGTGCTCGTCGCGAACTTGTCCTTGAGGTCGCCGAACCCGTACGAGGACAGGTCGAGCAGCGAGTCGGAGAGCGCGAACTGCGGGAGCGCGTAGTACTCGACCTGGGCGACGTCGGGGGCACCCGAGCCGGCCTTGATCGTGTTCTGGAGCTTCGTGTACTGGTCGGCGCCGGTGCCGGCGTTGACGAGCTTGACCTTCACCTTGGGGTAGGCCTTCTCGAACGCGGCGACCTGGTCCTTCGCGGACGGGGTCCACGACCAGTAGGTCAGCGTGCCGCCGTCCTTGAGGGCCTTCGAGATGTCGTCGGACGAACCGCCGGACGAGGAGCCGCCGGAGGCGCAGGCGGCGAGGGCGACGGCTGCGGTGACGCCGATGGCGACGGCGCTGAGGCCGCGCCGGAGACGCTTGTTCATGGAGGTGCCTTTCACTTCTTCGTGGAGAGGGGGGTGGAGCTGCTGTGTGTCGGGCAGGAGGCGCGTGGCGGGGCCGCTGCGTGCCTCCCGTCCGACGGATCAGGCCTTGACGGACCCGGCCGCGAGGCCGGACTGCCAGAAGCGCTGGAGGAAGAGGAACGCGACCACGATCGGGATGATCGTGAGGAGCGATCCCGTGACGACGAGGTTGTAGATCGGCTCGGCACCGGACCCGGTGGCCTGCGCGTTCCACTGGTTGAGGCCGACCGTCAGCGGGTACCACTTCGGGTCGCTCAGCATGATGAGCGGCAGGAAGTAGTTGTTCCAGGTGGCCACGACGGCGAAGAGCAGGACCGTGACGACACCGGGTGCGAGCAGGCGGAGCGCGATGGTGAAGAAGATCCGGAACTCGCCGGCGCCGTCCATGCGGGCTGCCTCGAGGAGTTCGGCGGGGATCGCGTCCACCGCGTAGGTCCAGATCAGGTACATGCCGAAGGGGCTGATCAACGACGGAAGGATGATCGCCCACGGGGTGTTCGTCAGACCGAACTGCGAGAAGAGCAGGAAGGTCGGGACGGCGAGGGCGGTGCCGGGGACGGCGATCGCTCCGAGGACGACGGCGAAGACCGCACGGCGGCCTGGGAACTGGAACTTCGCCATGCCGTAGCCGGCGATCGTGGCGAGGAGGGTCGCGCCACCGGCGCCGACGACCACGTAGAGCAGCGTGTTCCCGAGCCACTGCACGAAGATGCCGTCGTTGTACGTCAGCGTGTCGACGATGTTCTGCCAGAGGTTGAACTTCCCGCCGAACCACAGGCCGAAGGTCGACAGGAGCGAGGCCTGCGTCTTCGTGCTGTTCACGAGCAGGTAGAACAGCGGCGCGAACGAGTAGACGACGAAGACGATCATCACGGCCGTGAGGAGGCCGGAACGCTTCGGCTTGCGTCCGTCGACGTGCTGCTCGGCCTTCCGCTCGGCACGCCTGGAGGCGCGGCTCGACCGGGCCTGCGGGTCGCGCAGCGTCGTGGTCGCCTCGGTGACGGTGGCCGGGCCGGACGCGCCGGTCGCCGGGTGCTGCAGGGTGCTCATCGGTTCTCCTCGCGGGTGCCGCGGACCTGGACGACGTAGGCGATCACCGCGGTGATCACGCCCATGACGATCGCGACGGTGGCGGAGTAGTTGAACTGCTGGCCGCTGAAGGACAGCGAGTAGGCGTACATGTTCGGCGTGAAGGCACTGCCGATGACGTTCGGGGCGAGCGTCTTGAGCAGGTTCGGCTCGTTGAAGAGCTGGAAGCTGCCGATGATCGAGAAGATCGTGGCGATGACCATCGGGCCGCGCAGGGCCGGGAGCTTGATCGAGAAGACCGTGCGCATCGGGCCGGCACCGTCGAGCTCGGCCGCCTCGTACAGCTCGCCGGGCACGGTGCGGAGCGCGGCGTAGAAGATCAGCATGTTGTAGCCGAGGAACTCCCACGTGACCACGTTGCCGATCGACGTGAGGACCCAGTCCGGGCTGAACGGCTGCAGCAGGTCGATGCCGAGCGCGTGGTTCGCGGTACCGGTGAGGCCGAACTGGTTGCCGTAGATGAAGCCCCAGATCAGCGCGGCGACGACACCGGGGACCGCGTAGGGCAGGAACACCGCGATGCGGAAGAAGCTCGTTCCCCAGAGCCGCGCGCTGTCGAGCGCGAGGGCGGCGACGAGCGCGAGGCCGAGCATGATCGGGACCTGCACGACGAGGAACACCGCGACCCGGCCGAGACCCGACCAGAACTTCGCGTCCTGGAAGAGCTGCACGTAGTTGGCGAACCAGACGAACTGGTTGCCGCCGATGAGCTGGTCGCGGAACAGGCTGAGCCAGAGCGCGTAGCCGATCGGGACGATGAGCATCGCGACGAGGACGACGACGAACGGGCCGACGAAGAGCCATCCCGTGTACCGGCCGCGCGGTCTGGCGCGGCGCCGCGGTGGCACGGCCGGGGCGGTGGCTCCGGCTGCGCGCGCTTCCAGCGTGCTCATGTGACTCCCTTGTCGTGCTGTGTTCGGGTCCGTCGATGTTGACGTCAACATCGAACGGCGCGACGATAGCATGGCAACGTCAACATGCGCTAGCGTCCGGTGCAGGCCGTCGCGCTCGACGTCCACTCGCACCGATGGGAGACCCCGTGACGACCGACATGTCCGCCACGCGCCGGTCCCCCTCGATGGCCGCCGTGGCCGAGGCCGCCGGGGTCTCGATGCAGACCGTGTCCCGCGTCGCCCGCGGCTTCGACAACGTCTCGCCGGACACCCGTGACCGGGTCCAGCGTGTGATGGACGACCTCGGCTACCGCCCGAACCGCGCTGCCCGGGCCCTCCGCTCCGGGCGCTTCCGGACGATCGGCGTGATCATGTTCACCCTCGCGTCGTACGGCAACATGCGGACGCTCGAGGCGATCGCCGACGCGGCCGGTGTCGCCGACTTCACGATCACGTTGCTGCCGATGGCCTCCCGCACCGAGGAAGGCGTCCGCTCGGCCTTCTCCCGCCTGCACGAACAGGCCGTCGACGGCGTCGTCATCATCATCGAGTCGCACATCATCGACACGGCCGAGGTCGTCCTGCCCGACGGCGTCCCGATGGTCGTCGTCGACTCGACCGGCACCACGCAGCACCCGGCGATCGACACCGACCAGGCCGACGGCGCCCGCCGGGCCACCCTGCACCTGCTCGACCTCGGGCACGACACCGTCTGGCACGTCGCCGGCCCCGAGTCGTCGTACTCGGCCGCCCGACGTCTCGCCGCCTGGCAGGCCACGCTCGAGGCCGCGGGGCGCACCGTCCCGCCGGTGTTCCGCGGCGGCTGGGGCGCCGAGTCCGGGTACCGCGCCGGGCAGGAGATCGCCCGCCGCCCCGAGATCACCGCCGTGTTCGCCGCGAACGACCAGACGGCCCTCGGGGTGCTCCGCGCCGCCCACGAACTCGGGCGTCCCGTGCCGGAGACCCTCAGCGTGGTGGGCTTCGACGACTCCCCCGAGTCCGACTCCTTCTGGCCGCCGCTGACCACCGTGCACCAGTCCTTCGACGAGGTCGGGCGCCGGGCGGTCCGGAACCTCCTCGCCCAGATCGACGGGCAGCCGGTCCGCGCCGAGGCCGACCTCGTGCCGGTCCGCCTGGTGGTCCGGGCGAGCACGGCGCCGCCGCCGGCCTGACCGACCCCGCGGCCACGGCGTCCGTCACACGGTCAGCGCGCGGCGCGTACCGTGCACACGGAGCCGGTCTGCTGTCCCGGCCCCGGGTGTGCGCCACTTTCGTGTGTCCGGAGGACGAGCCACCGCTGCGGTCCTCATCTCCCCACCTCGGCGCGTTCGGATCATGAAGAACATCGTGTACGGCCTGACCGCCGTCCTGACCTCCGACGAGGCCGCGGACGCCGTGCTGGACTACGCCGCAGCACTCGCGCACGCCGGACTGGCGGACACCGTCGCCGTCCCCACCGTCGACGCGTTCGGGAGCACCACGACGACGTCGTTCCTGCTCGCCCCGGCGCTCGGGCTCCTCGTCGAGGACGCCGCCGACGATCCGCTCGGCCCCGACACGGCCGCCTTCGTCGAGGAGATCTCGTGGCGGGCGCGCGCTGTGCGCTGCACGCCGCCGCCGCACGCCTGACGAGCCCACGCGCGCGGCGACACCTCACGCGCGCGGCACTCCGTGAACTGTCGCTGCGCGCGTGAGACGCGACGGCCCGACGGACGGGAAGCGCGATGCGAGCCCGCACCGTGCCTCCCGTCCACCGTCGCGAAAGCGACACGTCACAGCGAACCTCCGGCGCACATCTGTCGCCCTGGCGACACGGACCCGCGCCGCACGCGGCACGGTGTCGCTTCCGCAGCACGGACCGCGCCGCACCGCCGCCGGACGGGAGGCGCGGTGCCAGTCCGCACCGCGCCTCCCGGCCGCCGTCACGCACCTCACGCGCCCACCGACACCTCACGCGTCAGCCAGCCCGTGAAGTCGCGACCGCGCACGCCGCGGCCGCTCCGCACGGCAGAAGGCGCCGGCACCGCGAAGCGGTCCGACGCCCTCTGTGCTCACTCGACGCCCGCCGCAGCGTGCGCCGAGGCGTCTCAGCCGATCGACACGGCGGTCCAGGAGACCGGCGGGAGCTCGATCGTGATGGTGTCACCCTCGCGGCGGACGGACTCGTTCGTGCGGAGCCCGACGCGCTCGGTGTTCGCCAGGTCGTTCACGGCGTGCAGGTCGTCGTCCCAGACGCCCTCGGCACGGACGTCACCGTCGACGGACAGGCCGGCGAGGTCGATCGTCACCGTGGTCGACTCCGACGGGTGCCGGTTCACGAGGAACACCGCGGCACCGTCGTCCGAGACCGTGGCGGCCGAGTCGACGACCGGGACCTCGCCGTACTTGCCGCCGTCGACCGTGTCACCCGAGGCCTTGACCTGCAGCGACGTGCCGTTGGCGAGCTTCGACGTCAGCGAGAACGGGAAGAACGTCGTCTGACGCCAGGCCGGGCCACCGGGCTCGGTCATGATCGGGCCGATGACGTTGACGAGCTGCGCGAGCGAGGCCGAGGCGACGCGGTCGGCGTGCCGCAGCAGCGAGATGAGCAGGCCACCGACGACGACGGCGTCGGCGACCGTGTAGACGTCCTCGAGCAGGCGCGGGGCGACCGGCCAGTCCTGCAGCTCGAAGGTCTTCTGCTGCTCGTTCCACTTCGAGATGGACCAGACGTTCCACTCGTCGAAGGAGATGTCGATCCGCTTGTCGGACTTCTTCTGCGCCTGCACGTGGTCGGCGGCGGTCGTGACCGTCTTGATGAAGTGGTCCATGTTCACGCCGGAGGCGAGGAAGGAGGCGAGGTCGTCGCCCTCCTCGTAGTAGGCGTGGGCGGAGATGTAGTCGACGTCGTCGTAGGTGTGCTCGAGGACGGTGCGCTCCCACTCACCGAACGTCGGCATCGACGCCCCGGAGGAACCGCAGGCCACGAGCTCGAGGTCGGGCTGGATCTGCCGCATGGCCTTGGCGGTCATGGCGGCGAGCTTGCCGTAGTCCTCGGCGTTCTTGTGACCGAGCTGCCACGGGCCGTCCATCTCGTTGCCGAGGCACCACATCTTGATGGCGAAGGGCTCCTGGCGACCGTTCGACTTGCGGTACTCGCTGAGGGCGGTGCCAGCGTCGATGTTCGCGTACTCGAGGAGCTCGATGGCCTCCTGCGTGCCGCGCGTGCCGAGGTTGACGGCGAGCATGAGCTCCGAACCGACCTGGTCGAGCCAGTGCTGGAACTCGTGCAGGCCGACCTCGTTCGTCTCGGTCGAGTGCCAGGCGAGGTCGAGTCGGCGGGGGCGCTGCTCGACCGGGCCGACGCCGTCCTCCCACTTGTAGCCGGAGACGAAGTTGCCGCCGGGGTAGCGGATCGCGGACACGTTGAGTTCCTTGACGAGCTCGACGACGTCCTTGCGGAAGCCGTGCTCGTCGGCGGTCTCGTGCGACGGCTCGTGGATGCCGTCGTAGACGTGGCGTCCGAGGTGTTCGACGAACCCGCCGAACAGGCGACGTCGCACCGGCCCCACGGTGAACGCGGCGTCGAGGACGAGGTGTGTGCGGGGCATGGATCTCCTTCGATCGTGGGGCTGCCTGCGCTCGGAGAAAGTGAGCGCTCACGTTCCCGAAACGCTAGCGGCTTTCCGCGCGACACGAAAGGGGGCGGCCACGAACATCACGGATCGGTCGTCACCCGCGCCGAAAGGGTGGCGGCACGCCGGGACGCGCGCTAATGTGAGCGCTCACGGAGCACCGACCCTGCTCCGACTCGGCCCGTCCCGATGGAGTGATGCCATGCCGAACCGAATCCCCGTACCCACCCCGCACCCACGAGGCGGCGCCTTCACACGGCGGAGCCTCCTCGCCGCGGGCGCAGCCGCCGCGACGGTCCTGCCGCTCGCCGCCTGCTCCAGCCCCCTCGCCGCCGGCATCGCCGGTGCACCGCTCAACCCGGAGACGCTCGTCTTCTGGAACCTGTTCGGTGGCGGTGACGGCCTCCGCATGCAGGAGATGGAGGCCGGCTACGCCAAGCAGCACGGCGGCTCGTCCTCGCTGCAGGCGACCACGTTCGCGTGGGGCAACCCGTACTACTCCAAGGTCACACTGGCCACCGTCGGGAACAAGCCGCCGGACGTCGCGATCGCCCACCTCACCCGCGCGAAGCCGCTCTGGGACGGCGACCTGCTCGACCCGATCACGAACGACGACCTGGCGAGCGTCGGCCTGAGTGCCAGCGACTTCAACCAGAAGGCGTGGACGGCGCAGAAGACCGACGGCAAGAACATCTGCATCCCGCTCGACACCCACCCGTTCGTGCTCTTCTACAACGTTGATGTCTGCCAGAAGGCCGGCCTCATCGACAGCGACGGCAACCTCAAGGACCTGACCGGGATCGACGCCTTCGAGAGCGCGCTCGCCGCGGTCGCGAAGGTCACCGGCGGCACGGCCCTCAACGTCGCGAACGTCAGCGAGATCGCGACCCCGTGGCGGTTCTTCTGGACGATGTACAACCAGATCGACGGTGCGACGCCGTTCATCAGCGACGGTGGCGCGAAGCTCACCGTCAACGAGGACGCGTACACGAAGGTCACCGACATGACCCAGAAGTGGGTGAAGAACGGCTGGCTCAACAAGGGCCTCGACTACGCCACCGCGCAGACGCTGATGTTCACCGGCAAGGCGGGCTTCTTCATGCAGGGCGAGTGGGAGATCAGCACGGCGCAGTCCATCAAGGGCCTGAAGTTCGGCATGGCGCCGATCCCGCAGCTCTTCGACAAGCCGGCGACGCAGGCCGACTCGCACACGTTCATCCTCCCGAGGAAGGACCGCACGCCCGAGCAGCGCAAGGCGCACATGCTCTTCATCAAGCAGATGCTCGAGCAGAGTCTCACGTGGGCGCAGGGCGGTCACGTCCCCGCCTACATGCCGACCTACGACAGCACCGCGTACAAGAAGCTCACGCCGCAGTCGAACTACGCCTCGGCCGCCGAGAGCGCCGTGTTCGACGACCCGGCCTGGTACGGCGGATCGGGGTCGACCTTCGAGAACACGGTCGGTGCCCAGCTCGCCCTCGTCCAGCAGGGCAGCAGCTCCCCCGCGCAGGCCATGTCCGCGATCAAGTCCCAGCTGTCCACCTACCTCAACACCCCGAGCCCGCTGTGACCCGGAACCCGAACGACGTGAACACCGCGCGAAAGGCACGATGACGTGACCACAGCACCTGTCCTCGACCGGCCCACCGACGCCACCACGGCGCCGCGTGCACGCCGGGCCGGCTCCTTCCGGACCAGCCTCACGCGCGGCCAGGGCCGCACGGGGTGGCTCTTCCTCGCCCCCTTCGGCCTGTTCTACCTGGCCTTCCTGCTCGGCCCCACGGTGTGGATGATCGTGTCGAGCTTCTTCAACACCTCGACGGTCCGCACCGGTCTCGGCAGTTTCGCCGGGTTCGCGAACTACGCCGAGATGCTCGGCCGTGACGACTTCTGGTCGTCGCTCTGGCACACCCTGCAGTTCACGCTCTACACGACACCGCCGCTCGTCATCCTGGCGTTCCTCTTCGCCGTGCTGACGAACCGGATGAACCGCGGGCAGTGGTTCTTCCGACTGGCGTTCTTCCTGCCGTTCATCCTGCCGTCGGCGACGATCTCGCTGATCTGGGTGTTCATCTTCACCCCCGCGACCGGTCTGTTCGCGTCGATCCAGTCGGCGCTCGGGCTGACCCCCGGCGCCGGTGTCCTGGCGAGCCCGAACACCGCGATGATCGGTGTCGCGATCGCCACGGTCTGGTGGACCCTCGGCTTCAACTTCGTGCTCTACCTGGCCGGCCTGCAGGAGATCCCGCGCGAACTGTACGAGGCGGCGGCCGTCGACGGCGCGTCGAATTGGCAGCAGATCAAGTCGATCACCCTCCCGCTGCTCGGCCGCACCACGACGCTGGTCATCCTGCTGCAGATCATCGCCAGCCTGAAGATCTTCGACCAGGTGTACCTGATGACGAACGGCGGACCGGGCATCTCGACCCAGGTCTCGCTGCAGCTCATCACCGGCGTCGGCTTCACCGACAACCGACTCGGCGCAGCATCGGCCGCATCGGTGCTCCTGTTCATCGTGATCGTCGCGATCGCGATCATCCGGCAGATCGTCGAGCGCGCTGCCGCCAAGCGAGAGATGGGTGCCTGACGTGACCACCACCGAGAGCATCACGACCGACCGCCCGAAGCTCCGCACCGGGGTCTCCGCCGCGGCACCGGCGAACGCCGCCAAGATCGGCGTCTCCGGCAAGGGCTTCAACCTCGTCGCCGGCATCGTCCTCGGCGTCTTCGCGGTGATCTGGCTCATCCCGAGCCTGTTCGCCCTGAAGACGTCCCTGTCCGACAACGGCGTCGCGGCCCTCGGCGCCAACTCGATCCTGTCGAACTGGAACCCGACGCTGCACTCCTACGCGGCACTGTTCCAGGCCGGCGACATCTGGAACTGGTACCTGGCGAGCGGCATCACGAGCCTCGTGACGACCGCGCTGACGGTGCTGTTCGCGTCGATGGCGGCGTTCGCGCTGTCCCGGCTCGCCTTCCGCGGGCGGAACGTCGCGTTCCTGCTCATCATCCTGGGCATCATGATCCCGACGCAGGTCCTGATCATCCCGATCTTCCAGGAGCTCAACTCGGTCGGCCTGCTGAACACCTACTGGTCGGTCATCTTCCCGCAGGTGCCCGCGGTGATCGCGGTGTTCATCTTCAAGCAGTTCTTCGACGGGATCCCCCGGGAGCTCGAGGAGGCGGCGCGCATCGACGGCGCCGGCATGTGGAAGATCTACTGGTCGGTGATCCTGCCGCTCTCGCGTCCGGTCATCGCGGCGGTGGCGATCCTGACGTTCGTCGGGGTCTGGAACAACCTGCTGCTGCCGCTGTTCGTGCTGTCGAACCCGGACCTCATGACGATCCCGGTCGGGCTCGCCACGGTCCAGGGCAGCTTCGGTCAGCGCTACGCGGACATCCAGGCCGGGGCGATCCTGGCGGCGCTGCCGCTGATCATCCTGTACCTGATCTTCCAGCGGCAGATCGTCGAGGGCGTGACGGGTTCCGGCCTCAAGGGCTGACGCGACCACAGGACGGACGGGAGGCGCGGTGCCGGCTGGCACCGCGCCTCCCGTCTCGCATGTGGGGACGCGCAAGCCGGATCGGGCGTGCCGAACAGGAGCCGGGTCAGGCGGAGACGGACTCGCGGGCCTGGTCCTTCCAGAAGCCGGAGAACGTGATCCGGGACTTCGGCAGCCCGGCACGGTGCAGGTGTCGACGTCCCTCCGTCGCGAGCGTCGACTCGCCCACCACGAAAGCGTACCCGCGGTCGTCGGCCGGGACGTGCCGCTGGAGCTCGGCGAGCGCCGCCCGACCGGGGACCGTGTGCGGGGCGACCTCGTCGCGGACGATCCACGTGACGGTGACACCCGCGGGTGCGTCGAGAGGGCGGACGTCGCCTCTGGACGGGACCTCCTGGATGATGCGGCCGACCGCGTCGCGCGGGAGCGAGGCGGCGATGCCGACGACCCCGGGGAGCCCGGTCTCCTCGGCGGCGACCAGCACCTCGCTCGTGTCGGGCGGGCAGTCGAAGATGCAGCCCTGGTCGAGCATCGCGAGCTCGTCACCGGGGCGGGCGTCGCAGGCCCAGATGGCTGCGCGACCCTCGGGGGTGCCGTCCGCGTCGGTGTGCACGACGAAGTCGACGTCGAGTTCGGGTGTGCCGTCGGCGAGCCGGCGGAAGGCCGCGACGGTGTAGTTCGCGCAGTGCGGGCGGACGTCCTCGGGGATGGCGAGGTAGGTCGGCCACCACTTCGTGCCGTCGAGGTCGGGCATCCGGAAGGCGTCCTGGTCCGGGCGCTGCACGAACAGGCGGAACCAGTGGTCGAACCCGAGGTACCGGAACTCGTGCAGGTCGTCGCCGGTGACCGTGACGCGGTGCATCGACGGGGTGACCCGGTCGGTGCGGACGACCCGCGCGCGGAAGAGCCGGGGGTTCTCGGGCAGGAGCCGCGGGATCTTCGCCATGAGGCAAGGCTAACCTAAGATGATCTCCGTGCCAGCCCCCATCCCCACCCTGGCTCCCGTCCGGGAGGCCCCCGCCACGCGTCCGACCGACGCGCTCGGCGTGCACCGAACCGCCGTCCGACGTCGGGCCCTGGTGATCGTCGCGCTCGTCGGGGTGCTCGCCCTGGTGGCGGTCGCGAGCCTGCTCCTCGGCAGCAACCGGATCGGCGCCGACCGGGTCCTCGACGGGCTCATGCGCACCGGCAGCAGCACGGACGAGGCGATCGTCTGGGGCTCCCGCATCCCCCGGACCCTCATCGGTGCCGCGGTCGGAGCGGCGCTCGGGATCGCGGGCCTGCTCATGCAGGGGCACACCCGGAACCCCCTCGCCGACCCGGGCCTGTTCGGCGTCTCGTCCGGTGCCGGCCTCGCGGTCGTGATCGGCGTCTACGTGTTCGGCATCACGAGCACGGGCGCCACGGTGTGGTTCGCGCTCGTCGGGGCCCTCGTGGCGAGCGTGGTCGTGTTCTCGGTGACGATCGCGGGCAGCGGGACCGCGAGCCCGGTGCCCCTCGCCCTCGCCGGCGCCGCGGTCTCGGCGCTGCTCGGTGCCCTGACGTCGTTCGTGGTGCTCACCGACCAGGACTCGCTCGACGCGTACCGGCTGTGGGTCGTCGGGTCGCTCGCGGCACGGCAGCTCGACGTGCTCGGAGCGGTCTGGCCGTTCCTCGTCGTCGGACTCGTGCTCGCCGTGCTGAACGTGCGGGCGCTCGACGCACTCGGGCTCGGGACGGACCTGGCGAAGGGCCTCGGCGAGAACGTGCTCGTCGCGCGGCTCGTCGGACTCGGCGGCATCACGCTCCTCGCCGCCGGGGCGACCGCCGCCGCGGGCCCGATCGGGTTCGTCGGCCTCACGGTGCCGCACGTCGCCCGGGCACTCGTCGGCACGGGGCACCGCTGGACCCTGCCGGTGTCCGCGCTCGTGGGTGCGGCGCTCGTCGTGCTCGCGGACGTGGTCGGTCGCCTGATCGGCGGCTTCGCCGAGGTGGAGGTCGGCATCGTCCTGGCCGTCATCGGCGGGCCCGTCTTCGTCGCCGTCGCACGTCGCCGATCGCTGGTGTCGCTGTGAGCGCGGCGGAGCAGGCGCGCACGCGCCGTCGCGGCGTCGTGGTCGGTCCCGTCGGGCTCGCCTGGCGCCCCCGCGTCTTCTGGTACACGGTCGCAGCGCTCGGTGCCGTCGGCGTCCTGGTCGTCCTCGGTGTCGCGATCGGCTCGACCTGGATCGCCCCGGTCACGGTCCTCCGCTCGCTGTTCGGGCTCGAGACGGGGCCGGACGCCTTCATCGTCTCCACCCTGCGCCTCCCCCGCGTCCTCACCGGCGCACTCGTCGGCCTGACCCTCGGCGTCGCCGGCGCCCTCACCCAGACCTTCACGCGGAACCCCCTCGGGACGCCCGACATCATCGGGGTGACGTCCGGCGCGAGCGTCGGAGCGGTGGCCGCGATCGTGCTCGGCGGCGGGTCGTACTCGGTCTCGGCGATCGTCCTCGGCGGGGGCATCCCGGTGGCCGCGACGATCGGTGCGCTCCTCGCGGCCGCGGCGGTGTACGGGTTCGGGTGGCGCGGCGGCGTGCAGAGCTACCGGCTGATCCTCGTCGGCATCGGGGTGAGCGCCACGCTCGACGCCGTCACGAGCTACCTGCTCGTCCGCGCGAAGATCACGGCGGCAGCGGCGGCCTCGCAGTGGCTCGTCGGCAGCCTGTCGAGCACCTCGTGGTCGAGCGTCTGGCCGCTGCTCGTGGTCGCCGCGATCGCCGTCCCCCTGGCCCTGGCCACGAGCGCCGCACTCGGCATCGGGCAGCTCGGCGACGAGGTCGCGACCGGGGTCGGCCTGGCCGTGCAGCGACACCGACTCGTCGTGATCGCGCTCGCGGTCGTCCTGACCGCCGCCGCCGTCGCCGCGGCCGGCCCGGTCGGCTTCGTCGCGTTCGTCGTCCCGCAGGTCGGGCTCCGGCTCGCCGGCACGAACCGTCCACCCCTGCTGCTCGCCGGAGCGCTCGGTGCCGCCCTCGTCCTCGCCGCGGACCTGCTCGCCCGGTCGGCGTTCCCGTGGCAGGTGCCGGTCGGCATCATCACGACCGTGATCGGCGCCCCGTACCTGATCTGGCTCCTCATCCGTCACCGCAAGGAGATGTCCCGATGACCCCCACCCCGGACACCACGACCGACGCCACCGTCCCCGTGCTCGAGGCCCGCGGGCTCGCGGTCGGCTACGACCGGCACCCCGTCCTCTCCGACCTCGACCTGCGGATCGAGCGGGGCACCGTCACGACGTTCCTCGGCGCGAACGGCTGCGGGAAGTCCACGCTCCTCAAGGCCTTCGGCCGGGTGCTCAAGCCCCAGGCCGGCGAGGTCCACCTCGACGGGACCCCGATCCGCCGGGAGTCGAACCGAGCGGTCGCGAAGAAGCTCGCGATCCTCCCGCAGTCCCCCGTGGCCCCGGCCGGCACGAGCGTCCTCGACCTGGTGATGCGCGGCCGGAACCCGCACCAGTCGTGGGCGAAGCCGTGGACCGCCGACGACGCCGACGTCGCCGAGCAGGCCATCGCGGCGACCGGTCTGACCGAGGTCGCGCACCGGGACGTCGCGAGCCTGTCGGGCGGGCAGCGGCAGCGCGCCTGGATCGCGCTCGTGGTCGCCCAGCAGGCCGAGACGCTCCTGCTGGACGAACCGACGACCTACCTCGACCTGGCGCACCAGCTCGAGGTCCTCCGGCTGGTCCGGCGCCTCAACCGCGAACAGGGATCGACCGTGGTCATGGTCCTGCACGACCTGACGCTGGCGGCCCGGTACTCGGACCGGCTCGTGGTCCTGCACGAGGGCGGTGTCGCAGCGGACGGCACCCCGGCGGACGTCCTCACGCCGGAGCTGCTGGAACGCGCGTTCGGGTTGCACGCCCGCGTCGTCGCCGACCCGGTGACCGGGGCCCCGATGATCGTCCCCGAGGCCGACGAGCACGATGTGGTCCGCCACGACGAACTGGCGGGCGCGCTCAACTTAGGTTAGCCTCTCCTAACGTGAAGACCTTCCGCCGCGGCTCCTTCCGCGCCGCCCTCGTGACCTCCGTGGCCGTCTCGGCCCTCCTCCTCGCCGGCTGCTCCAGCACGAACAGCTCCGACGACAGCGCCGGCAGCGGCAGCAGCGCCGCAGCCGACGGCGCCTGGTCGTACAAGGACGCCACCGGCACGACCGTCAAGGTCGACCACACCCCGAAGCGCATCGTCGTGCTCAACGACATCGCGATCTCGTTCATCGAGTACGGGCTCAAGCCGGTCGGCACCTTCGGGCAGCTCACCATGGCGAAGGACGCCCGCTTCGACGACCTCGACACCGACGGCATCACGCAGCTCGGCGAGGCCTACGGCGACATCGACCTCGAGCAGCTCGCCGCGCTGAAGCCCGACCTCGTCGTCACCTCGGTCTACCCGACGGACGAGAAGGGCACGCTCGACACCACCCAGCCGGGCTACGGCTTCAAGGACAAGGAACAGCAGAAGCAGGTCCAGGCGATCGCTCCGGTCGCCCAGGTCAAGTGGGGCGGCAAGGGCGAGGACGTCATCAAGACGATCGCCGACCTCGCCGAGTCGCTCGGTGCGAAGGAGTCCACGGTCGACGAGGCCGAGGACCGCTTCGAGACCGCAGCGGACGACCTCGAGAAGGCCGCGAAGGCGTCCGACCTCTCGGTCGTCTCGATGTACGCCGACGGCGACGGCGCCTACGTCACCCGCCCGAGCGACGAGCCGACGCTGCAGATGTACACGTCCTTCGGCGTCGACTTCGTGAACCCGAAGCCCAAGGGCTTCTACTGGGGCATCTACTCGTGGGAGAACGCCGGGCAGATCTCCGGTGACGTGATCCTGCTGTCGCAGCAGGGCTACCAGGTCGCCGACCTCGAGAAGCAGCCGACGTTCGCCGACAACGCGGCGCTCGAGGCCGGCCAGGTGCACAGCTGGACCTTCCCGGCGCTCGACTACGCGTCGCAGGCCGGCTACATGCAGCAGCTCGCGGGCTGGCTCGAGGACAGCAAGAAGCTGTCCTAGTCGCCACCGGACGACGGACGGGAGGCGCGGTGCCGGCTGGCACCGCGCCTCCCGTCGTTCGTCCGCTGCAGCTCACCCCACGGGCACCGCCGCGTTGACCGCCGTCTGCGCCTGCCGCCACACGGCGGCACGGGTGCTCGCGTACGTCCCCTCGACGTTGTCGAAGTGGCGCAGGTTCGCCTTCCCACCGTCGGTGTTCCCCTGCCAGTAGGCCGTCACCGCGCGGGTCGTCCCGCCGATGAGCCAGATCTGGTCGGCGTCGTCGGTCGTGCCTGTCTTGCCGAACACCGTCGCACCGTCCGGGGTCTGCCCGCCGTTCGCGGTACCGCCGCGGAACGCGCCCTGCATGACCTCGAACGCGGTGGTCGCGACGGCGGTGGGGACCGCCTGCCGGCACGAGCGCTGCTGGCCGCCGAGCTGCTCGCCGTCCCGCGAGGTCACCTGGTCGATGACGACCGGCGCGCAGTACACGCCGCCGTTCGCGACGCCGGCGTACGCGGCCGCCATGGTGAGCGGCGCGATGCTCGTCGTGCCGAGCACGGCCGCGGGGTTCGCCGGCAGGGCTCCCCCGGTCGCCGGGTGCACGCCGAGCGCCGCCGCGGTGTCGCGGATGTCGCACAGGTCGAGCTGCTCGGCCATCGACGCGTAGGCGGCGTTCACCGACTGCGCCGTCGCCGCGCGGACCGTGAAGCGGCCGGTCTGCCCCGGCGAGTCGTTCTTCGGGTTCCAGTACGAGTCGATCGTCTGCCCGCACTGCGTCCACGAGCTCCGCCCGTGCCGGGTGCCGTCGACGACCGCGTCCGGGCTCTTGCCGGCGGCCAGCCACTGCAGGAGCGTGAACATCTTGTAGGTCGAGCCGACCTGGAACCCGGTCGAGTCGCCGTTCGCCTCGTCGGTCGCGTAGTTCAGCGAGGTCGCGCTCGCGGGGGCGTTCGACGAGCGGTCGTAGTCCTTGTTCTGCGCCATCGTCAGGACCCGACCGGTGCCGGCCTCGACCGTGTCCAGCGTGGCGCCGAGTGCGAACCGGGACTCGGTGGCCGGGTCGTAGCGGTCGAGCAGCGCCTTCTGCTGCCCGTTCAGGTCGAGGTCGAGGGTCGTCTGCACGCGGTAGCCGCCCTTCCGCCAGGCGTCGTCGCGGCGGTCCTGCGTCGGGCCGAGCTGCGGCAGTTCCCGAGCGGCCTCGACCGCGTACTGGCAGAAGAACTCCGCGCCGCGGGCGACGGCCTCGCACCCCTGCTGCGGGGGCGTCAGGCGGACGTACTCGGCCGGCTTCGACGCCAGTGCCTCGGTGAGCTCGGCGCGGCTCAGGTGCCCCTGGTCGTGCATCGACCGGAGGATGACGTCGCGGCGGGCGACGTTGTCGGCGTAGTGGCTCGGGCGCGACAGGTCCCGCCGCTCCGGCCACTGCACGATCGCGACGAGCGACGCGGCCTCGGCCGGGGACAGGTCGGTGGCGTCCTTGCCGTAGTAGCGCTGCGCGGCGGCCTGCACCCCGTACGTCTGGTCGCCGAAGTACGCGATGTTGAGGTACGCCGACAGGATCTCCTGCTTCGAGTACTCCTTCGCGAGGCCGATCGCCAGCTTCATCTCGGCGAGCTTGCGCTGCGCGGAACGCTTCGTCGCCTCCTTGTACGCGGCGTCCCGCTCCTCGGCCGTCGGGAGCTCGCTCGCCTGCAGGATCTTGATGTTCCGCACCAGCTGCATCGTGATGGTCGACCCGCCGGAGCCGCCCTTGCCGCCCGCGGCGACCACGCTCACGAGGGACCGGACCATGCTCGTCGCGTCGACGCCGCCGGTCTCGTAGAAGCGCTTGTCCTCGCCGTCGACGGCGGCGTGCTCGAGGGTGTCGCTGATCTGGTCGAGGCTGAGCTCCTGCCGGTTCTGCGCCCAGACGTTCGCCAGGTGCACCGGCTTCCCGCCGCGGTACGCCCAGACCTCGTTGCGCTGCGGCAGCTCACCGATCTCGATGTACTCGGGCATCGAGTCGAAGACCCCGATCGCCGAGGTCGTCCCCACCCCGGCCACCGCCAGCACCGGCGTCACGCCGACCCCGACCAGCAACCCGGCGAGCACACTCCCGCCGACGAAGCCGAGCGCGGCTCCTCCTGCACGTCTGAACGTCATCCCCTGGGCCTCCCCCTCGTGTGGATCACCGCTGCTGCGGTTCCCGGAGCGTCCCAGCCGAGGTCGGACGACAGCCGGGACTTCCCCGGGGAAGTCCGTCACGGCGGCTGGGAAGGTCCCGAGGCGGTACGGATCGTTACAGGAGGCCGTGCTCGTAGGCGAAGATGACCGCGTGCACGCGGTCCCGCAGGCCGAGCTTCGCGAGGACCCGGCCGACGTGCGTCTTCACCGTCGACTCGCTCGTGTGCAGCGACGACGCGATCTCCTGGTTCGACAGTCCCCGCGCCATCGCGAGCAGCACGTCCCGTTCCCGGGGTGTGAGCGCGGCCGCGGGGTCCGGGCCGCCGTCCCCCGGATCCGGCAGCCGGGTGCCGAACAGGTCGAGCATCCGCTGCGTGACGCGGGGTGAGACGACCGCCTCACCCGAGGCCACGGCACGGATCGCGTCGAGCAGCTGCGCGGAGCTGATGTCCTTGAGGAGGAACCCGCTCGCCCCCGCTCGCAACCCGCCGAACGCGTACTCGTCGAGGTCGAACGTCGTGAGCACGAGCACGCGGGTGTCGGGGAGCTGCTCGACGATCGCGGCGGTCGCGGTGACCCCGTCGACGCGGGGCATGCGGACGTCCATGAGCACGACGTCCGGGTGGTGGGCGCGTGCCAGCTGGACGCCGGCGGCGCCGTCCTCGGCCTCGCCGACCACCTCGATGTCGGGCTGGGCGTCGAGCAGGAGCCGGAACCCCGTGCGGATGAGCTGCTGGTCGTCGACGATCGCGACGCGGATCACTCAGGCCTCCTTCCGGACCGGGATCGTCGCCCGGACCTCCCAGCCGTCCGCGGGGCGCGGACCGGCGTGGACGCTGCCGCCGAGGGCGTGCACGCGCTCGCGGATGCCCACGAGCCCACGCCCGGTACCGATCTGCGGTGCGGGGGCGGTCCGTCGAGCGTCGTCCGTCACGGTGACGACGACCTCGTCGGACGAGGTGGTCACGGTGGCGGTCACCGCGCGGGCACGAGGGGCGTACCGCACGACGTTCGTGAGGGCCTCCTGGACGATGCGGTAGACCGCGAGCTGCAGGGCGTCGTCGTCCGGCGGACCACCGGCGACCTCGAGCGTGACGGGGGTGCCGAGCGCGCGGAAGCCGTCGACGAGTTGCGGGAGGTCACGGACGGCCGGCTGCGGGGCGAGGGAGTCCGCAGCGTCGGCGCCGCCGCTGCCGGCGCCCGGCTCGGACAGCACACCGAGCATGCGCCGCATGTCGGTCATCGCGCTCCGGCCGACGTCCGCGACGCCGCGCATCGCCGTCGCGGACGGGTCGTCGTCCGGCAGCCCCGCCGCGGCGCCCTCGGCCAGTCGGACCATGACCGTGACCGAGTGCGACACGATGTCGTGCATCTCGCGGGCGATCCGTGCGCGTTCGGCTGCCGCGGCGAGCCGGGCCTGCTGATCGCGCTCGCGGGCGAGCTGGCGTGCCCGGTCGATGAGCGCCTCGGTGTAGCGGCGGCGGTCCCCGGTCGTCGTGCCGATCAGCACCGCGATGACCAGGAAGGCCGGCAGCGCGGGTGCGAACACCTCGCCGAGTCCACCCGATCCCGGGGCCACGACCCACACCCGGACCGCGGTGGCCGCCGCACCGAGCACGGACGCGACGGCGATGCTCCACCACCCCGCTGCCCGCGACCACCACACGCACGCGGCGAATGCGGCGAACAGCATCGGCGAGTACCCCGCCTCGGTCCACGCCATCGCGACGACGGACACGAGCCCGGCCACGACCGTGACCTGCGGCCGGGTCCGACGGAACGGGATGCCGGCGACCGCGATGCCGACGAGGACCAGCACCACGACCGTGTTCGTGACCGAGGAGTCCGCGCGCCAGACACCGCCGATCGCGAAGGCGACCTCGGGGCCGCCCCAGAACAGGATGAGCAGGACGTCCGCCGCACGCGGGTGTCCGGCCCACCAGCGCCGGATCCGCCCGGGTGCGACGGGCAGCGTGAGGTCCCCGGCGCCGTCGTGCACGGCGCCGGGGACGGGTTCGGTCATCGTCACGCGTCCCGCTTCTGCGCCAGGACGAGTGCCGTCACCGACGCCGCGACCACCCAGGCCGCCAGCACCGCGAATCCGCTCCACCCTCCCAAGGCTAGGACGCCGTCGTGCCAGCCCGAGGTGTCCTCGGCGCCGAACTGCATGAGCGGCTGCCCGGCGTTCTGCGGGAGCAGGTTGTTCAGCGTGCCGAGCCAGGTCGCGTTCGTGAACCCCTGCACGAGCTGGACCACCACCGGGGCCACCAGCATGAGCCCGAGCACGGTGGCGATCGCCCCCGCGGTGGAGCGCAGCACGACGCCCACGGCGAAGGCGAGCAGCGCGATGAGGGTCAGGTACACCGACGCACCGAGCAGCGGCATCGCGACGCTGGCGTCGAGCGAGGCCTCGACCCCGTTCGCGTCGGCGATCGGCAGCGTCGTGAACGCCGTCGCCCACACGCTGACGGCGCTCGTGACGAACACGGTCGCGGCGAGCACGATGCCCTTCGCGGCGAGCGCCTCCCACCGCCGGGGCACCGCCGAGAACGTCGACCGGATCATGCCGGTGCCGTACTCGCCGGTCACGACGAGGGCGCCGATGACGGCCACGACCAGGACGGCGATCGTCGCACCGCTGGTGCTGTACTGCACGAGCGCGTTCCGGGCGGCGTCCCCGGTGACGGTGCGGCCCCCGTCGTCCGCCAGCGAGGCGAGCAGGACGCCGATGCCGATCGGCACGAGGACGAGGACGAGCAGGCTCCAGATCGTGGAGCGGAGGGACCGCAGCTTGATCCACTCGGAGTGCAGCACGCCCGAGAACCGGACGCGTGCGGCGTCGTGCTGGTGCAGCGTGCGGGGCCGGTCCGTCGTCATCGTGGCGCTCATCGTGCGACCTCCGACCGGTACTCGACCTCGTCGTGCGTGAGCTCGAGGTACGCCTGCTCGAGGCTCGCCTCGGTGGAGGCCAGCCGGTGCAGGACGATCCCGGACGCAGCGGCCGCCTCGCCGATCTGTTCCGCGCCGAGTCCGCGCACGTGCAGTGCGCCGTCGTCCTCGTACGTCACCGTGACGTCCGGACCGGCGATGGCGGTCATGAGCCGGTCGGGCTCCGGCGTCCGGACGGAGACGGAGCGCTCGGTCGAGGACGCGACGAGGTCGGCGAGGTCCGTGTCGGCGAGGACCCGGCCGCGGCCCATCACGACGATGCGGTCCGCGGTCAGCGCCATCTCGCTCATCAGGTGGCTCGAGATGAAGACCGCACGGCCCTCGGCGGCGAGGCTCCGGGCGAGCTGCCGCACCCACACGACGCCCTCGGGGTCGAGGCCGTTGACCGGCTCGTCGAGGATGAGCGTCTGCGGGTCGCCGAGGAGCGCCGCGGCGATGCCGAGCCGCTGCCCCATGCCGAGGGAGAACCCACCGACTCGCTGCTTCGCGACCCGCTCGAGACCGGTCATGCCGATGACCTCCTCGACCCGGGCCTTCGGGATCCGGTGCGTCGCGGCGAGGGCGCGCAGGTGGTCGTAGGCGCTGCGGCCCTTGTGCACGGCCTTCGCCTCGAGCAGCGCCCCGACGCGGCGGAGCGGGTCGCGGAGCTCGCGGTACGGGCGCCCGTCGACCACGGCGCTGCCCGAGGTCGGGCTGTCGAGGCCCATCACGGCCCGCATGGTCGTGGACTTGCCGGCTCCGTTCGGGCCGAGGAAACCGGTGACCACCCCGGGGCGGACGGTGAACGACACGTCGTCGACGGCGACCTTCTCGCCGTAGCGCTTCGTCAGGTTCTGGATCTCGATCATGCGGCAACGGTACGGAGACCGCACCCGCCCGCACATCGGCACCGGAACCGATCTCCGGGCGCGCTGCGTGGTACCCCGGTACCACGCGGAGGGGCTCCGGATACGCTCGACGGATGGCGGACCACGGGTGGCGCGAGGACGTCCTCGGAGCGCCGTTCGAGCGCCTCGAGCTCCCGCTCGGCGAGGACCACGAGGGACCGGTGGTGGCGACGCTCGTCCGACGACGCCGATCCGCTGCGGACCTCCTGCTGCACGCACGCGGTCCGCTGCACGGCGTCGACGTGCTGTACGTGCACGGCTGGTCGGACTACTTCTTCCAGGTCGAGCTCGCGGAGCGCGTCGAGCGGCTCGGTGCCCGGTTCCACGCCCTCGACCTGCGCAAGTACGGGCGGAGCCTGCGACCGCGGCAGACCCCGGGGAACGTCGACGACCTCGCCACCTACGACGAGGACATCGCCGCCGCGCTCGACGCCATCGCCGCGGAGCACCACGGTGAGACCGGTCGTCGGCTCGTGCCGATGGGCCACTCGACCGGCGGTCTGACCCTGTCGCTGTGGGCGGCCCGGCACGCCGACCGGGTCGACGGTCTCATCTTGAACAGCCCGTGGCTCGAGTTCCAGGCGAGCGCGGTCGGCCGTGCGATCGTGGCGCCGGTCATCAAGCTCGGCGCCCGTCGGAACCCGCTCGCGCCGATGCCCGCCGTCGACCCGGGCTTCTACACCCGCACGGTGTCCGCCGCGGGCGAGGGCTCGTGGACGTACGACCAGCAGTGGCGACCCGACCGGGGCTTCCCCCTGCACCCGAACTGGCTCGCCGCGGTGTTCGACGGCCAGGCCACGGTCGAGGCGGGACTCGACCTCGAGGTGCCCGTGCTCGTCCTCCTCAGCGACAAGAGCATGCTGCAACCCCGGTGGGACGACGGGATGGCGCGGGCGGACGTCGCGCTCAACGTGGACGTCGTCGCGCACCGCGCCCTGTCCCTCGGCAGCGAAGTCACGGTCCGACGCCTGCACGGCGCGGTGCACGACGTCGTGCTCTCCGCCCCCGAGGTCCGCGAGCGCGCCTACGACGCGATCGGCCGCTGGGCCGCCTCGCTCCCCCGCTGAACACGACGCCGCTGAGCACGACGCCGCTACCCTGATCGCCATGTCCTCCGTCTCACTCGTCCGGCTCGACCCGACCGGCGCCGACCGCGCCGACCTGATCGCGTTCCTCACCGGCGAGGAGTTCCCGTTCCACGTCCGGCGCACCATCCCCCGCGCCGACGCCGAGGCCGCCGTCGACGCCGGTGCCTACCGCGACGACGAGCACGACACCTCTTGGTTGGAGCACGCCGAGCTCGGCCGCGTCGGGATCGTCCGGCTCGAGGACCTGGCCGACCCCGTCCCGCTCTTCGACCTCCGGATCGCCGGCCGGTTCCGCGGGCAGGGCCTCGGCGTCCCGGCACTCCGCGCGACGACCGACCACGTGTTCCGCACCCTGCCCGAGGTCACGCGCTTCGAGGGGCAGACGCGCGAGGACAACGTCGCGATGCGGCGCGTGTTCGTCCGCGCCGGCTGGGTGAAGGAGGCGCACTACCGCGAGGGCTGGCCTGTCGAGGGCGGACGCCCCGTCGCCTCGGTCGGCTACGGCGTGCTCCGCCGCGACTGGGAGACGGGCACGACCACGCCGGTGCCGTGGGACGACGACGAGCGCTGACCGTGGCGGGTCGCGATCCCCGGGATCGGCGAACCGGAACGGTCACGCAGGACGGCTGAACAGGTTCACCAGCGTGCCGTCCGGGTCCCGGAGGATCGCGGACCGGTTGCCCCACGGCATCGTCGTCGGCGGCAGCACCACGTCGGCGGGACCCACCTGCAGGCGGTCGAACGTCGCGTCCACGTCCGCCACGAGGAACTCGACGATCGCGCTGCCCGCCGCACCCGCCCGGGGCGCGTCGACGCCGAGCACCGCGACCGTCGCCGGCGTCCCGAGCGCGAGCACGAGGCCGCCGGTCACGATCTCCGCGAAGACCGGAGCCGGACGTCGGGCGGTGGTGTCGGTGACGCGCTCGTAGAACGCCACCATCCCGTCCAGGTCGTCGGTGATGATGCGGATCGATGCGAACTCCACGGTGTGCCTTCCCGGGTGACCACCGTGGCCACCCGGGGTCGAGCATCCTCGCCGTCCGCGACACCGTCCTGTCGGCGTTTCCGCGGATCGGTCCGTCAGTCCCCGAGGACGGGTCGGAGCACCCCGTGCGGGATGTCGAGCTCCTCGGTCCGGACGACCCGCGGCGGCGCGACCTCGTCCGTCTCCTCGACGGCAAGCACCCGGTCGCCGCGGAACGCCCGGACCCCGTCGCGCAGTCGGCACCAGGCGACGAGGTACCAGTCCTCGCCCTTGCCGACGTACCCGAGCGGCTCGACCGTGCGGTCGGTCTCGGTGCCGGTCGCGTCCCGGTACCGCATCCGCACCACGCGTCCGCCGGTGAGCGCCCCCGCGAGTGCGACGGGTCCCGGAGTCCGGTCCCCCGCCTCGAGCAGGAGCACCCGTGCCGCGAGTCGGGCCGTCCGTCGGGCGTCGTCCTCGGCGAGGACCGCGGTGACCTTGCGCGCTGCGCTCCTGGCGGCGTCGCGGAAGGGGCTCGCACCGAGGGTCCCGAGGCCGATCGCCACGGCGAGCGCCTCGTCCACCGTGAGCCCGAGGGGCGGGAGCGTCGCGCGGGCGTCGATGGTGTACCCGCCGGTGCGTCCGGGCTCGGACCAGATCGGGAGGCCGGCCTCCTGCAGCGCGCGCAGGTCCCGTTCGACGGTGCGGACGCTCACCCCGAAGTGTTCGGCCAGGCGACGAGCGCTCCGCAGGGCGGGTGCCGCCGCGCGCAGCTCCTCGACGAGCGCGTACAGGCGGTCGGTCCGGTTCACGACGCGACCCTAGCGCCCTGGACGCACCACGGGACGGGCCAGGAGGCGCGGTGCGGACTGGCACCGCGCCTCCTGGACCGTCTCCGGTCGCGTCTCAGGAACGCGACAGGCGCGTCACCGTCGCGTGGGCACCGTCCGCGATCAGCCCGTCGAGGGCGTCGCGGTAGGCCGTGACGAACCGGTCGTCGTCCACGAGGTCCCCGAAGACCTGGCGGTTCCGGATGAAGGCGAGCCGGTCGTCCCGCTGCGTGAGCGCGATGCGGTGCAACGGCTCTGCCAGCCGGTCGACGATCTGGATCGGCTCGCCGGACTCGTCGGTGCCCTCGTCGTAGCGTGCCCACGATGCCACGATGCCCGCGGACAGGGTGACGGGTCGGTCGGCGGCGAGGTTCTCGCGCACCACCGCCAGCAGCCACTTCGGGATGCGGTCGCTCGACTCGGCGCAGAGCCGGGCGAGGGTGTCGCGGACCTCGGGGTTCTGGAAGCGCTCGATGAGGGTGGACTTGTAGTCCTCGAGGTCGATGCCGGGCACCGGGTGCAGGGTCGGCGTGCCCTCCTCGTCCATGTACCGGCGCAGGAAGGTCGCGATCGCCGGGTCCTGCGTGGCCTCGTGCGCGTAGCGGTACCCGGACAGGTACCCGAAGTAGCACAGGCCCTGGTGGCTCGCGTTCAACAGCCGCAACTTCATGAGCTCGTACGGCTCGACGTCGTCGACGATCTGGACGTCGGCCTGCTCGTACGGCGGGCGGCCCGCGGGGTGGTCGTCCTCGAGCACCCACTGGAAGAACGGTTCGGCGACGACCGGCCAGGCGTCCTCGATGCCGAGCTCGTCCCGGACCCAGGCGCGGTCCTCGTCGGCGGTGACCGGGGTGATGCGGTCGACCATCGAGTTCGGGAACGAGACGTGCTCGTCCATCCAGTCGGCGAACGCCGGGTCCTGCAGCCGGGCGTAGGCGGTGAACATCTCGCGGGCGACGTGCCCGTTCCCCTGGATGTTGTCGCAGGACATCACGGTGAAGGGCTCCAGCCCACGGTCCCGCCGGCGCCGCAGGGCCTCGACGACGAGTCCGAACACGGTGTGCGGCGGGCCGTCGCCGCGCAGGTCGGCCGCGACGCCCGGCTCGTCGGCGACGAACTCGCCGGTGACGTGGTCGAAGTTGTAGCCACCCTCGGTGATGGTCAGGCTGACGATCCGGGTGTCCGGGTGCGCCATCTTCTCGACGACGGCGTCGGGGTCGTCGACGGCGAGCAGGTAGTCGACGATGCTGCCGATGACACGGGACTCGCGGGTGCCGTCGGGGTGCTTGAGCACGAGCGTGTACAGCCCGCCCTGCTCGGCCATCGCCGTGGCCATCCGACGGTCCTGCTCGAGCACGCCGACGCCGCAGATGCCGTACTCGCGGGCCTCGCCCTGCTGGAGCAGCCGGTCGATCACCATCGCCTGGTGCGCCCGGTGGAAGCCGCCGACGCCGAAGTGCACGATGCCGGCGGTGATCCCGTCGCGGTCGTAGCTCGGGACGGCGACACCGCTCGCGGCGATCTCGTCGAGGTGCTGCGGGGACAGACGGACGGGCATCGGGTACTCCTTCGTACGGCGGACGTGCTCGCCCAGTCAACCACGTGCACATCTGTTCAGAACCACGGTTCCTGCCGGGGTACGTACCTGAAGATGCTCTCCACGTCGTTGCACCGAGTGCATCGATGCACCTAGTGTCGTGGCCGTGACCCTGTCGATCGACCGCCGTGCTGCCCTCAAGGCGAAGCACCGTGCGGCGATCCTGCAGGCCGCCCGCGACCTCGTCGAGGAGCGCGGGGGCCGTGGGTTCAGCGTCGAGGACCTCGCCTCACGGGCCGACATCGCCCGCCGGACCGTGTTCAACCACTTCGGGTCCCTCGACGAGGTCCTGCTGGCCGTCTGCGAGCAGGAGCTCTCGGTCATCATCGACCGCTTCCTCGCCGACATGGCGAAGACCCCGGTCGGCGACGGTAGCCGGTCGTCGATGTTCGACGAGCTCGAGTCCGCCGCCCGCGGTGCCGACCTGGCGCCCGCGATCGCCGGGATGTACCGGATCCTCGGCGACCCCGGCAAGGACGACCCCAAGGCCGCGGTGCTCACCCAGACCGCCTTCGCACGGGTCACCGAACGACTCCGCGACGAGGTCGCCCGACGCCACCCGGCCGCCGACGCCCTCGACGCCGCACTCCTCGTCGAGTCCCTGATGAGCGGGATCGTCGTGATCGCCGAGCACTGGCTCACGACGACCGGGCCCCGCCTCGACCAGGACGCGCTCGACGACTGGGACGCCCTGCTCGCACGACTCGTGCACAGCGTCCGCAGCGGCTACATGGCCGACGACTGACACTTCCCTCCCAGGGGTCCACCGGCGCACCCCGCTCCACAGCAGCTGACAACGAAAGGATCGGGGCAACCGCATGGCCGGTCTCCTCTACCGTCTCGGACGGTTCTCCGCACGACGCCACTGGCTCGTGATCATCGCGTGGGTGGTGATCATGGGCATCGCGGGTGTCACGTACTCGCTCTTCGCCGGCACCATCTCGTCGTCGATCACGATCCCGAACACCAAGACGAGCCAGGTGCAGGACGAGCTCGCCGACAAGTTCCCGTCCGCGAACGGCGGCACCGGCACGATCGTCTTCGAGACGACGAACGGCAAGGCCTTCAGCGACGCCCAGAAGTCCGACGTCGCCGACTTCCTGCAGAAGGTCGAGAAGCTCGACGGCGTCAAGGGCGCCACGAGCGGGTTCGAGACCCAGCAGCAGCTCGACGACCAGCGGCAGAAGATCGTCGACGGCCGCGAGCAGATCACCGACGGTCGTGCGCAGATCGAGAGCGGCCAGAAGGAGCTCGACGCGCAGAAGTCGCAGCTGGCGTCCGGCAAGGAGCAGATCGCCAGCGCGCAGGCCCAGCTGAACGCACAGAAGGCCCAGGCCGAGGCAGCGGGAGGTGCCGCGGCGGCGGCCGCCCAGACTCAGCTCGCCCAGGCACAGGCACAGATCGACGCGCAGCAGCAGCAGATCACCTCGGGCGAGCAGCAGATCGAGGCCGCACAGCAGAAGATCGACGACAACACGAAGAAGCTCGACGACAGCGAGCAGGAGCTCGAGCAGGGCTCCAAGCTGCTGGACCTGTCGAAGGACATCCGCTTCGTGTCGTCGAACGGCATCGCCGTCATCGGCACCGTGCAGTTCACGAAGTCGACCTACGAGGTCCCGGCCGACACGAAGACCCAGATCGCGGACGACGCCGAGGCGGCCGACATCAGCGGCGTCGACGTGTACGTCTCGAACGACATCGCCCAGGGCGTCCCGTCGATCCTCGGCCCCGGTGAGATCGGCGGCGTGATCATCGCCGCGATCGTGCTGTTCCTCATGCTCCGCACGATCATCGGCGCCGCCGTCCCGCTCGTCTCCGCCGTGCTCGGCGTCGGCGTCGCGTCCCTCGCGGCCCTGTCGTTCTCGAGCCTCGTCGAGTTCATCTCGGTCACGCCGGTGCTGGGGGTGATGCTGGGCCTGGCGGTCGGCATCGACTACTCGCTCTTCATCCTCAACCGACACCGGACCCAGCTGAAGCAGGGCATGGGCGTGCACGAGTCCATCGGGCTCGCGAACGGGACCTCCGGCAACGCCGTGGTCTTCGCCGGCGCGACCGTCATCGTCGCGCTGCTCGCCCTGAACATCACGGGCATCCCGTTCCTCGGTCTGATGGGCACGGTCGGTGCCGTCGCCGTGTTCTTCGCGATCCTCATCGCGACGTCCTTCACCCCGGCGCTGCTGTCGCTCATCGGCATGCGGATCCTCCGGAAGAAGGAGCGCGCGAAGATCGGCAACACCGACTCGACCCGCGTCCCGAACAAGCCGATGTCGACCTGGCGCGCGGTCATCACGCTCGTCGCCGGCGTCGCGGTGCTCGGCACCATCGCCCTGCCCGCCACGCAGATGCGCCTCGGCCTGCCGACGGGTGCGTCCGAGTCCGTGGAGTCCAGCCAGTACAAGGCGTACAAGGCCCTCGACGACGAGTTCGGTGCCGGCCAGAACGGGCCGCTCCTCGTGGTCGCCACCCTGCCGGACTCGGTCAGCGAGGACGACGTCACCGCGACCGAGGTCACCATCGGTGAAGCGATCGCGAAGAACGACGACGTGAAGGCCGTCCTGCCGATCGGCGCATCGAAGGACCGCGACATCATCGCGTTCCAGGTGAAGCCCGCCGGTGGCCCGGACAGCGTCTCGACCGAGACCCTCGTGAAGGACCTCCGCGAGCAGACCGTCTCCACCGACGACGGGAAGGTCACGCTCGGGGTCGCCGGCAACGCGTCCGCCAACATCGACGTGTCCGAGAAGCTCTCGAACGTGCTGCCCCTCTACCTCGTGGTGGTCGTCGGCCTGTCGCTGATCATCCTCATCATCGTGTTCCGGTCGTTCCTCGTGCCGATCACCGCGACGGCCGGCTTCATCCTGTCCGTCCTGGCGTCGTTCGGTGGCCTGACCGCGATCTACCAGTGGGGCTGGCTCGGCAGCGTCTTCGGGGTGCACGACCCCGCACCGATCCTGAGCTTCCTGCCCATCATCGAGATCGGCATCTTGTTCGGGCTCGCGATGGACTACCAGCTCTTCCTGGTGTCGGGCATGCGCGAGGCGTACGCCCACGGAGCCTCGGCGAAGGTCGCGGTCCAGCGAGGCCTGCACGCCGGTCGCGCAGTGGTCACGGCGGCCGCGATCATCATGATCTCGGTGTTCGCGGGTTTCATCTTCTCGGACTCCTCCACCATCAAGCCGATCGGCTTCGGCCTGGCGTTCGGTGTGCTGGTCGACGCGTTCGTCGTCCGGATGCTGCTCATCCCGGCCGCGATGCACCTGCTCGGCGAGAGCGCGTGGTGGTTCCCGAAGTGGCTCGACCGGATCGTGCCGGACGTCGACGTCGAGGGCGCCAAGCTCGAGCGGTCGCACCCGGCCGGTGGGCACGAGAGCACCCACACCGGGTCGCACGCGCTCCCCGTGGAGCCGGACGCGAACGCGCACGAGTCGGGGCACCCGCCGGCGCACCGCGCGTAGGCACGACGCGACCACCCAGGAGGCGCGGGTCGACCCACACGGGTCGGCCCGCGCCTCCCGTGCGTGCGTCTCGCACCGTGGATTCGACACTCCGCCGGTCGATCGACACGCGTGTTGTCGCATTGTGCCCGCGCATCCTCTGCGTGCGCATGTTCCGACACTCCGCCCGTCGATCGACTCGCGGGTTGTCGCAATCCCGCGCCCGCAACCACTCGACCGAGCACCGCGCGCGCAGACCCCGCCCGCTCGTTCGTACACGAACGGTAGGGTGGGCGGATGACCGAGACCGACGTCGACCCGCTCGCCCTCGACCGACAGCTCTGCTTCGCGCTCGCGGCGACGAGCCGGAGCGTCATCGGGCTCTACCGCGACCTGCTCGAGCCCATGGGCCTGACGCACCCGCAGTACCTGGTCATGCTGGCCCTCTGGGAGCAGGACCCTCGCTCCGTCCGCGAGATCGCCCGCGAACTCCGGCTCGACTCGGCCACCCTCAGCCCGCTGCTCAAGCGTCTCGAGGCCTCCGGCTACGTCCGCCGCACCCGGAGCACCACGGACGAACGCCAGCTCGAGGTCTCCCTCACCGTCGCCGGGCGCTCCCTGCGCGAACAGGCCCGGGCGGTCCCGCTCGCCGTCGCCGACCGCCTCGGCTGGCCACTGGAACGCCTCGAAGCACTGAAGGACGAGCTCACCGAACTGCTCGAACGCGTCGACACCGTGTGATCGGCCGTGTGCTGCGAAGCCGTTCGTGGCACAATGGTTCGTGTACGAACGAAAGGACGGACCGTGGGTCGCTTCGGACAGTGGTACGAACGGTGGAACAGCACGCTCATCGCCAAGATGGGCCCGTCGCAGATCGGCGCCGGCCACCCCGAGGGCATCGACGACCGCACGATCGACCGCGGCTGCCCGATCTGCGGCCAGCCCCTCTCCCAGCACCAGGTGATCCGCCCCGAGGGGCAGGTGCGCTCCTCGACGCTCGTGTGCCCCCGAGCCTGACGATCCGCCCCGACCGGGAATTGCACCCGGCAACACGTCGTTCCACCCGGACGTGAAGCTCTTCGAACCCGCCGACTTCGGCGCACTCCCCCTGTCGAACCGCATCGTGATGGCGCCCCTCACCCGCACGCGCGCCGGTGAGCACGGCATCCCGAACGACCTGCTCGTCGAGCACTACGCCCAGCGCGCCGGCCTCGGGCTCATCGTCACCGAGGGCACCTGGCCCGTGCAGGAAGGCCGCTCCTACCCCGGGCAGCCCGGCATCGAGACCGACGAGCAGATCGCCGGGTGGCGCCGCGTCGCCGACGCCGTGCACGCCGAGGGCGGTCGCATCGTGATGCAGCTCATGCACGGTGGCCGGGTGTCCCACACCGCCATCTCCGGCACGCCGCGCATCGTCGCCCCGTCCGCGATCGCTGCTCCCGGGCAGACACACCTCCCCGACGGCTCGAAGGCGGACATGCCCGTCCCCCACGCGCTGACCACCGACGAGGTGCGAGAGGCCGTCCAGGGCTTCGTCCGCGCCGCCCGCAACGCGATCGCCGCCGGACTCGACGGCGTCGAGGTGCACGGCGCGAACGGCTACCTCGTGCACGAGTTCATGTCGGCAGCGTCGAACACGCGCACCGACGAGTACGGCGGGTCGCCCGAGAACCGCGCCCGCTTCGCGATCGAGGTCACCACGGCCGTCGCCGAGGCCATCGGCGCCGACCGCACCGGCATCCGTCTCTCCCCCGAGCACGGCATCCAGGGTGTCCTCGAGAGCGACCCGGCGGACGTCCACGCGGTCTACACCGCCGTCGCCGAGGGCCTCGCGCCGCTGGGCCTCGCCTTCGTCGACATCCTGCACGCCGAGCCGACCGGCGACCTCGTGCAGCACATCCGCCGGACCGCGGGTGCCCCGTTCATCGCCAACTCCGGCTTCAGCGCGCTGACCACCCGTGACGAGGCCATCGCCCTCGTCACGCAGGGCCACGCGGACGCCGTGGGCGTCGGTCGTGCGGCGATCGCGAACCCGGACCTCGCGTACCGCTGGGAGCAGGACACCGAGCTGAACGAGCCGCGCCCGGAGCTGTTCTACGGCAACGGCGCCGAGGGCTACACCGACTACCCGACGCTGACCGAGGTGCGCGCGCAGGTCGCGTAGTCGACGCGACCGGGTCACGGACGGGAGGCGCGGTGCCAGCTGGCACCGCGCCTCCCGTCAGTCTGCCCACCCGGTAGGGTCGTGAGGTCACGAACCGGGGGGAACCGTGCAGGCACTGCGCACACCGATCGACACCACCGCCCTCACCGAGCCGGTCCGACGCCGCGACGCGCGACGGACCTGGAAGGCCCTCGTCGCCGAACACCCCGAGGCGCGCGACCTGGTCGGACTCGTCCGACGGATCGTGCTCGGCGCCGGAGCACTCTGCCTGCCGATCGGCCTGCTCGCGTTCACCCTCGTCATCACCGCCACCGTCGCCGAGGGCGGCGAGGACGTGGCGACCGCCGTCCTCGTGCAGAGCGTGATCGGCGCCTTCCTCGGCCTGGCCGGGGTCCTCTGCACCTGGGCGTGGATCCGGGTGCGGCGCCGACGCCCGCGGAAGCGGGTGCACCACCGCCTCGCCCGGTTCGCGGCAGCCAACGGCATGACGTACAGCCCGGGGCCGACCGGCACCCGTCGTGACGCGCCGCTCCGTCGACGCGGCGCGCTGAACTGCTACCGGGTGCTCCGGACCCCCGAGCCCCGAGGCCTGGAGTTCGCGAACCACGAGCTCGTCCGGTCGACAATGACGAACACCTCGCCGGCGTTCGGCGGGTACTGCGCGATGCGTCTGCCGGTGGCGTTGCCGAACATCCTGCTGCGGTCCGAGGAGGGCCCTCGACGCCCGCTGCACACCTCGTCGGTCGTTCGTGGCTCGCAGGTGCTGTCGTTGGAGGGCGACTTCGACCGGTACTTCCGTCTGTACTGCCCCGCCGGGTACGAACGCGACGCGCTGTACCTGTTCACGCCGGACGTGATGGCGCGGCTCGTCGACCACCTGCGGGGGCTCGACGTCGAGATCGTGGACGACTGGATGTACCTGATCAGCGCCCGTGACCTGATCACGGACCGGCCCGAGCGGTGGGAGGCCCTCGCGGCGGCGGTCGACGCCCTCGACGACCGGGTCGAGCGCTGGGCGCGGTGGCGGGACGAGCGCTCCGAGGCAGCTGTCTCCGCCGATGACGGCCCGGTCGTGCGGGTGCGGGAGGTCGCGAAGCCCGGGCGGCGGCTCCGGACGACCTGGGGTGCCGGGACGGTGCTCATCGTCGGGACGGTGACGCTCGGGTTCGTCGCGCTGATCGTGGCGATCAACCTGTCCTGACCGGGCTGCTCGGCGTCCGCGGCGTTCCTGTGCAGACGCTCCGGTACGGTGGTCCCGTGGACAACGGGTGGCGCGACGGTCTCTTGGTCGTGTGGATCGTCTCCCTGCTGGCGGCGATCGGGCTCTGGGTCTCGGCGATCGTCATCTTCGGCAAGGGACCGGACTCGGTCGAGCTCGTGCCGCTCGCGGCGTCGCTCGCCGGCGCTGCTGCCGTGGTGAGCTTCTGGTGGTTCGTGTCGCTGCTCCTGTGGCTCGCGGTGAGCGCGGTGGTGCGGGAGCACGAGAAGGACCGGCAGCAGGCGGCGCGCCTGCGCTGACGCGGCTCCGGCCCGGGCCACGCCAGGCCAGGCCAGGAACGACGAAGGCCCCGTCGCGGTGCGACGGGGCCTTCGATCGGTTCGGTGGTGCAGTGCGCTCGAAGGGACTCGAACCCCCAACCTTCTGATCCGTAGTCAGATGCTCTATCCATTGAGCTACGAGCGCGTGGCCTTGCGGCCGTGGAAGACTCTACAACAGCTGCGGCCCCGAACGCCAATCGAGGCCGCCCCGAGCCCGCCATCGGCGTGTCGGCCCTCAGAGCGCGGCGAGCTCCTCGTCGAAGACCTCGGCGAGGAACACCTCGAGTGCCCGCCACGACCGACGGTCCGCACGCGCCTGGTACTGCGCACCGTGGTCCGGTGCGTCCGTCCCGGGCACTGCGAAGGCGTGCATCGCACCGGCGTAGCTCACGAGCTGCCAGTCGACCTCGGGCGCGGCCCGCATCTCGTCCTCCCACGCGACGACGCTCTCGTCGGGGACGACCGGGTCCGATGCGCCGGTGAGCACCAGCAGCTTCGCGCGGATCGCGGCCGCGTCGGAGGGGTCGTGCGTGAGCAGCCCGCCGTGGAACGAGACCGCGCCGACGAGGTCGGCCCCGGTGCGCGCGAGTTCGAGCGCGGCGGATCCGCCGAAGCAGTAGCCCATCACGACGACCCGGGCGGGGTCGACGTCGGGGTCCCCGAGCAGGCGGTCGAGGCCGGCGCGGACGCGGGCCCGCATGAGCGGGAGGTCCTGGTAGAACGACCCGGCGACCTGGGCGGCGGTGTCGTCGCCCGGCCGGACGCCCTCGCCGTAGACGTCGGCGCCGAAGGCCACGTACCCGAGGCGGGCGAGCATCGTGACGCGCGCCTCGACGTGCCCGTTGACGCCGTGCCAGTCGTGGACGACGAGCACGGCCGGGCGACGACCGGCGATCGCCGCGTCCTTCGCCAGCACGCCGAGCAGCGGGGTGCCCTCGTGGTCGTAGCGGACGGGATCGACGCGCACGTCGGCTCCGGCGGGTTCGGGAACGGTCTGCAGGACGTCGTCGATCGTGGTCACGCGTCGGAACCTACGCCGCGCGGTCCGTCAGCAGTCGATGTTGTCCCAGGAACCGGGTCCCTCGGAGCCTGCCGGGTACTCGTCGAGCGGGGCCTTCCCGCTGCGCCAGGCCTGCAGGAACGGCTCGACGACCTTCCAGCCCTGCACGGCGCTGTCCCCGCGGACGGACAGGGTGGCGTCGCCCTCGAGCACCCCGGCGAGCACCTCGCCGTAGGCACTGAGGCGTCCGGGGTTGAACGTCACGTCGAGGCTCGTGTGGTCGATCGTGTACGGGTCGCCGGCGCCGTTGACGTTGAGCTCGAGCTGCATCTCGTCCGGTGCGATCCAGATCCGGAGCCGGTCGGGCAGTTCCGCACCGTGCAGGCCGACCGGCACGTGCGGCGAGTCCTTGAAGGTGATCACGATCTCGCGGCGCTGTTCGGCGAGGGCCTTGCCGGACCGCAGCGTGAAGGGCACCCCGGCCCAGCGCCAGTTCGCGATCTCGAGGGTGAGCTGCGCGAGCGTCTCGGTCCCGAGGGACGGGTCCACGCCGTCCTCGTCGGCGTACGACGGCAGCGAGCGGTCGCCGATCGTGCCCGCGGTGTACCGGGCGCGCTTGCCCGCCGCGACGACGTCGCCACCCCACGGCCGGACGGCACGGAGCACGAGCTCCTTCTGGGTGCGCAGGTCGTCCGCGTCGATCGACGCCGGCGCCTCCATCGCGACCACGGCCATCACCTGGAGCAGGTGGCTCTGGATCATGTCGACGAGCGCACCCGCCTTGTCGTAGTAGCGCGCACGCCCCTCGAGTCCGAGCGTCTCGTCGTAGACGATGTCGACGCGGGCGACGTGCGCGGACGACAGCAGCGGCTCGATGATGCGGTTCGCGAAGCGGAGGCCGAGCAGGTTCAGCACGGTGGACCGGCCGAGGAAGTGGTCGACCCGGTGGATGCGCTCCTCGGGGAGGAACGAGTGCAGCACGTCGTTGAGGTGCTCGGCACTCTCGGCGTCGGTGCCGAACGGCTTCTCCAGCGCCAGGCGCGTCCCGGACGGCAGGTCCAGGTCCTTGAGCACCTCGCAGCTCTTCTCGGTGACGGCGGGCGGCAGGGCGAAGTAGATCGCGGGGTCGTACCGGCAGTCGCCGAGCAGGGTCCGGAGGTCGTCGGCGTCGGTGACGTCGGCCTTGCGGTAGCTCGAGGCGTCGATGACACCCAGGAGCCGCTTGCTGAGGCGCTCACCGCCGTCGGCAGCCCCCTCGTCCTCCTCGTTCTTCGACGCCTGCGCGTTCTCGAAGGACTCGCGGACCTGCGCCTTCCAGTCGGCGTCCGAGATGTCCTCCACGCCGGCTCCGACGAGCTGGACGTCCCAGTCGTCCTTCACCTCGAGGAGGGTGGCCAGGCCCGGCAGCAGGAGCCGCTTGGACAGGTCGCCGCTGGCACCGAGGATGAGCAGGGAGGTCTGGAGGCTCGACATGCCCCAGAACGTACTCATGCGTTCCGGCGTGTGGCCGGGAGACGTCGGTACGGTGGGGTCCAGTCCGGCGCGAGGGAGCACCATGAGCAGTGGGTACGGAGGGCGACGCCTGCGCGTCGCCGTGGTCGGGACCGGCATGATCGCCGGTGTGCACGCGCGGGCCGCCCGCGCGGCCGGGGCCGAGGTCCTCGGGGTGCTCGGCCGGAGTCCGTCCCGTTCCGAGCAGGTCGCCGCCCAGCTCGACCTCCCCCGCGGGTACGCCTCGCTCGACGAAGTGATCGCGGACGCTCCCGACGTCGTGCACGTCTGCACGCCGAACGACCAGCACCACCCGCAGGCCCTCGCGGTCATCCGCGCCGGGATCAACGTCGTGTGCGAGAAGCCGCTCGCCATCGACGCCACCGAGGCCGACGAGCTGGTCGAGGCCGCACGGCTGGCCGGCGTCGTGGCCACCGTGCCGTTCGTGTACCGGTACCACCCGATCATCCGGGAGATCCGCGGACGCATCGCCGACGGCGACCTGGGGCGCGTGCTCGCCGTCCACGGCCACTACCTGCAGGACTGGATGCTCGACGAGGACGCCTCGTCGTGGCGGGTCGACGCGGGCTCCGGCGGCCTCTCGCGGGCGTTCGCCGACATCGGCTCGCACTGGTGCGACCTGGTCGAGTTCGTCACGGGCGAGCGCTTCGCCTCGGTCTCGGCCGCGACCGACATCGTCTACCCGACGCGTCCGGCGGCGTCCGGCCCGTCGTTCTCCGGCTCCCCCGACCCCGACCCGGTGGCCGACGCCTCGCAGCGCGCCGAGGTCACCACCGAGGACACCGCGGTCGCGACCTTCCGGACCGGCACCGGTCGCATCGGCAACGTGGTCATCTCGCAGGTGGCCTCCGGGCGGAAGAACCGGCTGTGGTTCGAGGTCGACGGCACCCGCGGGTCCGCCGCCTTCGACCAGGAGCAGCCCGAGTCGGCGTGGTTCGGGAACGAACGCGGCGCGCAGATCGTCGTCCGCGACCCGTCGCTCGGCGTGCCGGACCAGCGGCGCCTGGCCGTGGTGCCGTCGGGGCACCCGCAGGGCTACCTCGACGCGTTCGCCGCGTTCGTCGCCGACACCTACGACGCGGTCCGGAGCGGACCCGACCAGGACGGGTGGCCCGAAGGTCTGCCGACGTTCGCGGACGGCGCCCGGTCGGCCCACATCATCGACGCCGTGGTCGGCAGCGCAGCCGACGGCACGTGGGGAGAGATCCGGTGAAGCTCGGGATGCTGACGGCCTGCCTGCCCGGGTGGTCGCTCGACCGCATCGCCGCGTTCGCCCAGCAGCAGGGGTACGAGCGCCTCGAGGTCGGCGTCTGGCCCGGCACCGGCGGGCGTGACTTCGAGGCCGCGCACCTGCCCGTGGCCACCTTCACGGACGACGACGCCCAGGCCACGCGGGAGCTGCTGGACCGCACCGGGCTCGAGATCTCGGCCTTCGCCTACTACGAGAACAACCTGCACCAGGACCTCGACCGCCGGGCCGAGGTCAAGGAGCACCTGTTCCACGCGATCGACGCCGCCCAGGTGCTCGGGGTGCCGTACGTCGGCACGTTCATCGGCCGCGACAACAGCAGGTCGGTGCGCGAGAACATGCGCCTGGGTGACCAGGTGCTGCCGGAGCTCGTCGACCACGCCGGCGAACGCGGCGTGCGCCTGATCATCGAGAACTGCGTGATGGAGGGCTGGCACCCGGACGGGTACCCGGGCAACCTCGCCTACTCCCCCGAGCTCTGGGACTGGGTCACCGGGCTCGGCTTCGGCTTGAACTGGGACCCCTCGCACCTGACCTGGATCGGCATCGACCCCGTCGAGACGATCCTGCCGTTCGCCGAGCACATCGTGCACGCGCAGGCGAAGGACGTCGAGCTCTTCCCGCGCAAGCGCGACGAGTACGGGTTCTTCGGCAAGGTCGACAAGGGCGACGACCCGTGGGACATGGGCTGGTGGCGCTTCCGGGTCCCCGGTCGCGGGGTCGTGGACTGGCCGCACGTGGTCGACCGGCTGTACGAGGCCGGCTTCGACGGCACCCTGAGCGTCGAGCACGAGGACCCGCTGTGGGGCGGGACCGACGAGAAGGTCCTCGAAGGGCTCCGGATCGCCCACCGCACGCTGCGGCCCCTCATCGCCGTCGAGTGAGGCGTGCGTGCCCGTGTTGCGTGTGTGAACAACTCGTGACGTGTTGCGGCACACCCTGGCGCGTCGGCTGTACGACTTCATAGGTTCTTGGGCGATGAACGCTCACACCTCCCCGCGCCGACGACGGCGCCTCGTCGGCGGCGCAGCACTCGCCACCGCCGGCGTGCTCGTCGCCCTGTCCGTCCCGTCCGCTGCGATCGCCGCCGACGGGGACACCACGATCGACCTCTACGACGTCAACGACTTCCACGGCCGCATCGCACAGTCGATCTCGCAGACCGACGGCAAGCCGACCCCGCGCGACGGCGACGCCGCCGGTGCCGCGACCCTGGCGGGTGCGCTCGAGCAGCTCCGCGGGCCGGACCTGACGACGTCCGCGTTCGTCAGCTCCGGCGACAACATCGGCGGATCGACGTTCGAGTCCTTCATCCAGGACGACCAGCCGACGATCGACGTCCTGAACCAGATGGACCTCTCCGTCAGTGCCATCGGGAACCACGAGCTCGACAAGGGCCAGGACGACCTGCGCGACCGCGTCATCGGACCCCAGGGCGACCGGAACGCGCAGTGGGACTACGTCTCGGCGAACATCCTCGACACCGCGACGGGTGAGCCCGCGTTCGACCCGTACGCGATCGAGGAGATCAGCGGCAAGCGCGTCGGGTTCATCGGCGCCACGGTCGACCTCGTCGGACAGGGCCTTGTGAGCCCGGCCGGCATCGAGGGCCTCGAGATGGGCGACATCACGACCGAGGTGAACAAGGTCGCAGCGGACCTCACCGACGGCGTCGAGGGCAACGGCGAGGCCGACGTCCTCGTCCTGCTCGTGCACGACGGTGCCGAGTCCGCTGCTGCGACGGACCTCGACGGCGACTCCGACTTCGCCCGTGCCGTCCGCGACGTGGACCCCCGTGTCTCGGCGATCCTCTCCGCGCACACCCACCAGACGTACGTGCACCAGGCGAAGGTCGGCGACGGTCCGGCCACCCGCCCGGTGATCCAGACCGGCTCGTACGGCTTCAACCTCGGACACGTGCAGCTCACCGTCGCGGCGGACGGCACCGTCACGTCGACCGTCGCGGAGAACATCCGGCTCGTCGACGGGACATTCACGCCCGACGCCGACGTGCAGGCCACCGTCGACGACGCGGTTGCCGAGGCTGAGGTCCTCGGTGCGGTCGAGCTCGGCACGGTCGACCGCGACCTGGGCCGTGCGAAGCAGCGCAACGGTTCCGAGAACCGCGGCGGCGAGTCCACGCTGGGGAACTTCGTCGCCGAGGTGCAGCGCGCCGCGACGACCCGCCAGGGCTCGCAGATCGCGTTCATGAACCCCGGCGGGCTCCGGGCCGACATCGCGTCGGGCACGGTCACCTACAAGGAGGCCGCGGTCGTCCAGCCCTTCGCCAACACGCTCGTCGTCCTCGACCTGACCGGCGCGCAGATCCGGCAGGCGCTCGAACAGCAGTGGCAGCCCTCCGGCTCGAGCCGGCCGTTCCTCAAGCTCGGCGCCTCGGACGGCTTCGGGTACACCTACGACCCGGGTGCCCCGGCCGGCTCGCGCATCACCACGATGACCCTCGACGGAACGGCGATCGACGCGGACACGATCTACAAGGTCACCGTCAACTCGTTCCTCGCGGGCGGCGGCGACAACTTCGCGGCGTTCAAGCAGGCGGCGGCGAAGCAGGACAGCGGGAAGGTCGACCTCGAGGCGCAGGTCGAGTACTTCCGCGCGGACCCCACGGTGACGGTCGCCCACGACCAGCGCTCCACCGGCATCCGCACGACGGCGACCCCGGACGGCGGCTTCCAGCCCGGTGACCGGGTCACCATCGAGCTCTCCTCGCTGACGTTCAGCAACGAACCCGACCAGGGCGGCGCGGTCACGGTCAGCGCCGGTGGGAAGGAACTCGACCGCGCGACGATCGACACGACGATCGTCGACACGACGGACGAGCAGGGTCAGGCGACGCTGTCGTTCCTCGTCCCCGGCGCGTCCACGGACCCCGCGACCGCACTCGGCCGGGCAGCCGGTACGACGACCCTCGCGGCAGCCGTGGCCCCGGCCGCCACGACCGACGAGCCCCTGGTCGTCACGCTGCCGAACGGGCAGACGATCACGCTCGCGGTGACGATCCCCGTCGCCGCGGCCGTGGACCCGACCGACCCCGCTGACCCCACGGACCCGACCGACCCCGGCACGCCTGGCACCCCCGGCGCCGGCGGCGGTGACGGTGACGACGGTGCGGTCGGTGTCGACACCGACGGTGACGGCGTCGTCGACGGCACGGTCCCGGCGAACGCCGGCGGAGCGCTCGCGTACACCGGTGCCGACATCGCGGCCCCGGCCGTCGCAGCCGGCCTCCTGCTCCTCGCGGGCCTCGTGGCGCTGGTGCTCGCGCGTCGGAAGCGCGCCGAGCGCGAGGCGACGGACCTGACGGACTGACGCCGCGCCTCCAGGCAGGAGAAACGGGCCGTCCCACCCAGGTGGGACGGCCCGTTCTCGTGGGTCCAGGAGGCGCGGTGCCGGTCCGCAGCGTCGGCGCCCGTCCGCGGGTGGGCCGCGACGCTTGTCCCATCACGGTACTTCCCTGCTGTACCGGCGATCGGCGGGGTACGCTCAGCCCTGTCGCATCGCGACGCGTCGCGCTGGGTCGCCTCTCATCCCGGACGGTGGTTCCGCCCGGGGGACTCCGCGACGCGGGTGCTCTCCGTCTCCAGGGAAACGACGGAGGGCACCCATCTCACTTCCTCAGCGGAAGAGCTGCTCGCCGATGTACGAGCCCTTGCGCGGCGCCGGCGGGACGGCGAACACGCCGCTCCCGATGTGCGAGACGTACTCGTTGAGCCGGTCGGAGGCGCCGAGCTTCCGCTGGAGCGTCGTGAAGTGCTCCGGGTCGTTCATGTACGCCGCGAAGAGCAGCCCCGCGTCGAGCTGACCGTACTGGTTGAGCCCGTCGGTGTAGTTGTACGGGCGCCGCAGGATCTTCACACCACCGTTCGCCTCGTGGGCCGCGAGCGCGATGTGCGACGTCGGGTCGATCTTCGTCGTGCCGTCCGACGCCGTCGCGTGGAAGTCGGGCGTGGTGTGCTCCGAGCCGCCGGAGAGCGGTGCGCCCTCGATCTTCGTGCGACCGAACACCCGCTGCTGGTCGCTGACGACGTCCGCGTCCCAGATCTCGATGTTCATCCGGATCTTCCGCACCACCTGGTACGTGCCGCCGCGCATCCAGCCGGCCCCGGACCCCGGTTCGTCGACCCAGACGAAGCGGTCGTAGTCCTCGTCGGTGGTGATGTTCCGGGTGCCGTCCTTGAACCCCATGAGGTTGCGGGGCGTGGACTGGTCGGGCCCGGCCGAGGCGCGACCGAAGCCGAGCACCGTCCACCGCACGGTCGCGGTGCCGCGGGCCATCCGGGCGAGGTCGCGGACCGCGTGGTACGCCACCTGCGGGTCGTCCGCACACGCTTGCAGGGACAGGTCTCCCCCGGTGAGGGCACGGTCGAGGTTGTCGCTCGGCAGCGTCGGGATCGCGGCGAGGTGCGCCGGCTTCTTCGACGCGAGACCGAAGCGTTCGTCGAAGAGCCCCGGGCCGAGGCCGACGGTGACCGTCAGGGACGCGGGACCGAGGTCGAGCGCCTCCCCCGTGTCCGCACCGACGCCGTCGCCGTGGGCGGGTTCGACGCTGCCGACGGTCTTCCCGGCCTGCAGCTGCGCGATCGACGCCGACCAGCGGGCGAGGAGCACCTGCAGGTCGGTCCGGACCGTCGAGGACATGTCGAACGTCATGAACACGCAGTAGCGCTGCGGAGCGGTCTGCACCCCGCCCTGCGGCTGCCGCGCGGCCGTCGCGTAGAACGGGTGGCTCCGCGAGAGGTCGATCGACTCGTCGCCGTTCGTCGCCGCGGTGAACGGGTTCACCCCGGTCGCGGCCGTGGCACCGGCGACCCCGGCGGCGGCGCCGAGGCCGGCTCCGGCCGCAGCGACACCGGCGGTCACGCCGGCGCCGAGGAGCCCGCGGCGGGAGAGGGGCGCGGGGCCCGTCCCGTCGCGGGCCGGCTCGTCGTGCGGGGTCGTCACGCGGTGGCGACCTTCTCGGCGAGGCGGGACAGCGGGTCCTGCAGCGCCTGGACCTGCTGCGAGATCGTGTTCGCGTCCGAGGCCTTGGTCGCGGCGTCCCACGTGTCGAAGCCGCCGAGGTCGTCGGCGTTGCGGTAGCCGTCCATGAGCGTGTTCGTGCGGTCGAACTGCGTCGCGATCTGCTTCGTCAGCGTCGGGTCGAGCTTCGTCAGGCCCGGCTTGAGGTACGCGAAGGCCTGGCGGGCGCCCTCCACGTTCGCGGCGAGGTCGACGAGGTCGATGTGGCTGTACGCCTCCTCCTCGCCGGTGATCTTGTTCGACTGGACCTCCTCGAGCAGGCCCGCGGCACCGTTGGCGAGGTCCTCGGGCTTGTAGTCGAGGGTCGGCACGAGCTTCGCGAGCAGCTGCACGTTCTCGGTCAGGTCCGCGGCGGTCTGCTCGGTCGACGCGGTGATCGCCCCCGCCTCGAACAGGTCCTTCTCGACCGCGTGGAACCCGCTCCAGCCGACGGCCGGGTCGAGGTTCGAGGCGCGCATGTCGATGAGGTAGTCGAGGTTGCCGGCGTTGTCGGTGGCCTTGAAGCCCTTCTTCACGAAGCCGTCGACGTCGCTCTCGACGTGCTCGTAGAACGGGCGGGCGTTCGCGTAGTCGGTCTTCGCGGCGGCGAGGTCACCCGCGTCGACGTCCTTCTGCAGCTGCTCGACCGCGGCGACCATGTCGGTGACCTGGCCGTCAACGTACTCGGCGTAGCCCTTCGCGCCCTCGTCGAGGAGGGTCGCGGCGCTACTGTTCGCCGTCGAGGTCACCTTGCCGGTGACGGTGAAGTCGGTGAGCTCCTGGTCGGCGCCGGGGCAGTACACCTGGTACTTGCCGCCGGTGAGCGTGGCGGTGAACGTGACAGCGGCCAGCCCGGGCGCGAGGTTCTCCTTCTCGCCGAGGATGCGCTGGTCCTGCAGCAGCTCGACCTCGGTGATCGCGGTCGACGACTCGTTCTTCACCGTGAACGTGACCGGACCGGCGGGGACCTTCGTGGTCGACACGGCGCACTTGTCGGAGCCGTCGTTCGTCAGTGTGACCGAGACGCGGGAGACCTTGCCGGAGCTGCTCGCGGTGTCACCCGCCGACGTGGACGAGTTCGCGCAGCCGGTCAGGGCGAGGGCGGTGACGACGCCGAGGGCGCCGAGGATGGTCAGGGGGCGGGCAGTCCTACCGAACGGCATACTCAGGGCTCCTCGTGGGGTCGTCCGCGGGTGGGCCGCGTGACGGGTCGGTTTCGGGGGTGGTGGTCGTGGGCTCCGGCCGCCGACGGCGGTCGCGGAGGGCGAGCAACGCCTGGGCAGCGGCGGCGACGCCCAGGGCGATCGGCAGCCAGGCCTTCCAGAGCAGCAGCTCGGCGGAGCGGGTGTCCGCGGCCGCCACCGCGGTGGCGGCCTGCTGGACGCGGGCGTCCGGCACGGACCAGACGGTGCGGTCCAGGGTCGTGGTGCGAGCGGACGGGAGGCCCCCACCGCTCAGCGTGAGCACGGTGCGTTCCGTGCGGCTCGCGTCCAGGACGCCACCCCGGACGGTCCAGAGGCTGACGGTGTCGCGGACGGCCCAGCGCGCCGAGAACGGCCCGGGGTTCGTGCTCGGTGAGATGCCGACGGGGACGCGACCGAACAGGTCGACGAGGTCGTCGAGCGTCAGGCTCGACGGCCGCTGCGCGGCCGACCCGTCCTCGGTCCGCCGCCAGCGGTCGGCGGTCACGCCCGCGCGGGTGACGCTCCGGTGGGTCGACGCCGGGAAGGCGAACCGCGCCTCCTGGCCCGTGCCGCTGGTGCGCATGCTCGCGGTCGTCCCGTCGACGGACGCGGTGACGGAGCCGCCGCCGGTCACGGCGGTCGTGGGCGGGAGGTCGACGCCTCCGGTCGGGACCGCGATCGCCAGGGTCGCAGCGGCGACGGCGAGGACACCGGCGATGCCGAGTCGCACGGCGGGGACCCGTCCGCGGGACGGACGCCAGGCACGCGGCCAGAGGGAGATCGCGAGGACGGGGACGACGTAGAGCACCCAGCCGAGCACCTCGATGACCCGGGGGTCCGGCGGGATGCCGAGGACGCCGGTGACGAGGGCACCCTGCACGGATCCGTTCGGCGCGAGCCAGCTGAGGTCGACCGTGCGCTGCTGCCCGATCACGATCCAGCCGGCCTCGTGCGCGCGGCGGAGCACGGTCAGCACGAGGCCGCCGGCGACGAACACGAGGAAGATCCCCGTGCCGGTGAAGAACTTCGACAGGTTCAGCCGGACGCCGCCGGTGTAGATGCCGTACCCGACGACCACGGCGCCCGCGATGCCGATGACCGCACCGAGCGCCGCGAGCCCGGTGTCCGACGACGCCTGGAACGTGGCGAGCAGGAAGACCGCGGTCTCGAAGCCCTCCTTGAGGACGGCGAGGAAGGCCATGCCGGCGAGTGCCCAGGCGGTGCCGCGGCCGAGGGCCTCGCTCGCGCTCGCCTCGAGCTCGGTCGTGAGCGTCCGCGCGTGGGTGCGCATCCAGACGATCATGCCCGTCACGAACACGACGGCGACGATGCCGATGACCGCCTCCATGCCCTCCTGCTGGGCCTGCGGGAGCGCCTGCTCGACGACCTGCAGCCCGAAGCCCACGGCGATGCTGAGCACCACGGCGACCCCGACGCCGAACCACATGGGGGCGAGGGGGACGCGGTTGCGACGGAGGAACGCGGCGATGATGCCGACGATGAGCGTCGCTTCGAGGCCTTCACGGAGGCCGATGACGAGGGTGGCGAGCATGGCAAAGGTGAGGCTAACCTAACCAGCGCGCGACCCGCCACCTCCCGCCGGTGATGTTTGATGGTTCTCATGAACCTGCTGTCCGTCGATGGCCTGGCGTCGGTCACGAACGTGCTCGACCTGGCCGGGGTGTTCGCGTCGGCGCTGCTCGGCGGATCGCTCGCACGGACGATGGACTTCGATCTCTTCGGGTTCCTCGTCGTCGGGTTCGTGTCCGGCCTCGGCGGCGGCATGCTCCGCGACACCCTGTTGCAGAACGGGCCGCCCGTCGCGCTCGTCGACCCGCTGTACGTGCCGGTCGCGATCGCCGGTGCGCTCATCGCCTTCTTCGTGTCGTTCTCCGAGCTGACCTGGGACCGGTTGTTCACCGTGCTCGACGCCGCGGTCATCGGCTTCTGGTCGGTGGTCGGGGTGCAGCGGACGTTCGACGCCGGGCTCGACTGGCCGGCCGCGATCATCATGGGCACGATCACGGCGGTCGGCGGTGGTGCGATGCGGGACCTGCTGCTCCGCCGGGTCCCGGCGGTGTTCGGCGGCAACGCGCTCTACGCCACGGTCGCCGTCGCCGCGTCCGCCGTGATGGTCGTCGCGTCGCACCTCGGGTCGCCCTCGATCGGCATCGTCGCCGCGATCGTGCTCTCCCTCGGGCTGCGGTGGGGCGCGGTCCGGCGCGGCTGGGGGCTGCCGAACGGTCGTGAGTGGCAGCCGAAGTCCACGCTCGGATCCCTGCTCCAGCGCGGCCGGAAGCTCCGACCGGACGCGATCCGGTTGCTGCGACGGCCGGGGCGACGGTCCGGCGCGGGGAGCGTGCACCACGAGAACGAGTCGGGGCCCGCGGACGCGTCGGACGGCTGAATCCGCGAAGGGGCTGTCATCTGTCGGTGCTCGGTCGTACAATCAGTACCGCCGGGTATCGACCCGGCATCCATGGTCCGCTGGCGCACCGACGCGACCCGAACGCGCCGGTTCCGTACGGACCTGTGGTTGGGGGCTTCGCTGATGCCGCGCGGGATCAGACGCGCGGCGCGGCAGGTCTCCCGACGCACCCTGCCTCCAGCACAATGGTCGTGACCCACCACCACGCCAGCCCGACGAAGCCGGACCCGACGGATCACGGCGGGCCCGTCGAATCAGGAACCATGAGCGACGACGCCTCCGACCCCAGCCCCTCCGTCACCGGCTCGCCCACGCCCCGGACCCCGCGGGCCGAGGTGCGGGAACGACTCCTCACCGCCGGGGCCCAGGTCTTCGCCGAGCAGGGCGTGCACGAAGCTCGGCTCGACGAGGTCGCCGCACGCGCCGGGTTCAGCAAGGGCGCCGTCTACTCGAACTTCTCGTCGAAGGAAGACCTCGTCGCGCAGGTCATGCAGCGCGCGACGAACCTGGTGCTCGGGTCGCTGCGGGAACTCGTCCGCGCCGACATCGCCGCGGTGGACATCGGCGACGTCGTCCGGGCAGCGTTCGGGCGGCACGACCAGAGCGGCCAGTTCGCCCTGCTGTCGGAGTTCCGGGGGTACGCCACGCGCCATCCCGAGTTCCTGCCCGAGTTCGTGCGGCAGCGGCGGGAGCTGCAGGACGGCGTGTTCGAGCTCGTGGAGCTGTGGTTCGGGGCGCACCCGGAGATCGATGCGGGGATGTCGCTCGAGGACTTCTCCCGGGTGCTCATCGGGGCGAACGTGGGGATCGTGTTCGACGCGGCGGCGCTGCCCGGGGTGAACCCGGGCGAGGTCGTCGCGGCCCTCGTCGAGGCGGTCATCCGCCGGCGCTGACGCGCCGCGGCGGGTGACGCAGTGTGCGAGGTTCCGCGCGCGGTGGGACCCTGCGGGCCCCGCACCACGCGCGGAACCTCGCACACTACGAGCGCGCGGCGCGCGGCGCTACGCCGCGCTGCGGCGTGCGCGCCGCCCTTCGTGCGACCACGCGGACGACGGCAGCAGGCTCGGCGGCACCAGGCGCGACCGGAGCACCCGCGCACCGGAGGCCGAGGCGTCCAGGGCGACCCGCACCTCCTGGACCGCCGCGAGCAACGCCGCAGCGTCCACCGATGCCGCACCGCCCGCGGCGAACCGCTCCCGGTCGACCGCGTCGACGATCGTCTCGAGGTGCGGCAGCACCGTCGCCGGCACCGACGGCCGGAGCCGCCCGAGCACCGCACGTGCCGTCCGCGCTGCGGCGGCCGCGTCACCCGGCGGCGCGAGGCCAGGCGCGTAGCCGTGGTCGGCGACGTCGTCGAGCGCCTCACGCCAGGCGTTCACCGCTGGCGACCTGCCCGATCGCACCGCGCCGAGCCGTGTCCGACGGCGGAGTGCCCGGACGAGCGCCGGGGACACCAGGAGCGCCACGGCGATCACCAGTCCCACCGCGAGCCCGAGGGGTCCGTTGCCCCCACCACCGGTCGACCCGGCGGCACCCGGTGCGGCGGACGCGCTCGGCGTCGGCGTCTCGGACGTGGCGGGAGCGGATTCGCCCGGGGCGGGCAGCGGCGTCTCCGGGGCGGCGGCCGAGGGGGTGGAGGTGGCCTCGGTCGAGGGCGTCGCGGCGGCGTCGGAGTCGGGCGTCGGCTCGAACGCGACCCAGCCGGCGCCCTTGATGTAGAGCTCCGGCCACGAGTGCAGCTGCCGGTTCGACACCGTGTACTCGCCGTCGGCCTGCGTGGAGCCCGCCCGGTAGCCGACCGCGATGCGCGACGGGATGCCGAGCGTGCGGGCCATCACCGCCATCGCCGAGGAGAAATGGACGCAGTAGCCCTCGCGGACCTGCAGGAACTTCGCGACGACGTCCATGCTGTCGCCGTCGTAGCCCTGTTCGACCGGCGCGGTCTCGGAGTACGTGAACAGGTCGCTGCGGAACCACTGCTCGAGCGCGCGGCCCTTCTCGTAGTCGGTGGCCGCGCTCCCCGCGACGCGCTGCGCCGTCCGCGAGATGCTGACCGGCAGCTTGTCGGGGAGCTCGCGGTCGGTGCGGAGCTGGTTCGCCGAGGGGGTGGCGAACCCCCGGCCGTCGGCACGTCCGAGCAGGCCGGAGCTGGCGATCGCGTCGAGGTACTCGCCGGCCCACGTCGAGGCGCCGTACACCTCGTAGGTGGCACCGCGCGGGGTGGCCGGGCCGGTGGAGCGCACCGTGCTCGACTCCCCCATCCAGCGCCACTGCGACAGGTCGAGGTTCGTCGAGCGGGACTCGATCGAGACCGCGCCGGCGGGGACGGGCAGGTAGTTGCTCGACAGCCCGGTGACCCGGATCGTGACGTCGCCGCGGCTGGAGAGCCGCGGGTTGATGCCGACCGCCCACTGCTGCTGGTCGGCGGTCTCGGACTTCGCGGCGTCGGTGGTGGTCGGCACCCAGTCGCCGGTGCCGAACTCGTCGAGGTTCGCGAGCTTCAGGTACTCCGGCCGACCGTCGGACGAGCGGTAGCGGAACACCTCGAGCTCGTTCGGCTGCCGGAGGTCCTGCCCGAGGTTGAGCAGCGTGCCGGGGCGTCCGGGCTGCACGGGCGACTGGATCGCCCCGGTGACGCCGGACAACCAGCTGGCGTTGAGCGGCACGATCGCGGGCAGTCCCACGGCGACGACGAGTCCGATCGCCCCGACGACGGCGGCGGGGAACGCCCGTTGGACCGGCCGCACCGAGAGCCAGAGCAGGACGAGGAAGGCGATGCCGGTGGCGATCACGAGCCCGGGTGCCGCGGGGGCTCCGGTCACGACGCCCGGCACGATGAGGATCACGAGCGCGGGGACGGCGGCGAGTGCGGCGGTCGGGGCGACGGCCGCGAGGAACAGCGAGACGCCGGCGACCCAGCCGATCGCGACCGTGACGATGAGCCGGATCGCGTCGGACTGCGGCAGCGGTGCGGGGTTCAGTCGGATCGCCGCGAGCGTCTCGCCGAGCGCGCCGTTCCGGTCGAGCCACCCGAGTGGCTGGACGTCGTTCACGACCGCAGCGGCGCACGAGCAGACCACGAGCGCCGCGACGAGTGCCACGAACCGCACCCCGGGCGCCCGACGACGGACCGCGAGCATCGTGCCGACGAGGACGGCGGCGACGAGGACGCCGGACACCCACCACGCGACGCCCTGCACGAGGGGACGCATGGCGAGCGCGGCGATGAGCACGGGCACCGGTGCGAGTGCGACGACCCACGGGCTCGGCGAGTCCGGTCGGTCGACCCGTCGGTCGGGTTCGCGCCGCGCCTCGCCCCGGGGCGGAGCCGGACGGGTGGCGACGCCGCTCACCGGATGCTCCCGGGCGCGTGGGCACCGGCGACCGGGACCACCAGGGTCCGCCACCCGCCGCGGTCGAGGATGCCGCGCACCACCGGGTCCGGCGGGACGATGGTCGCCAGGATCCCCCGGCTCGACCCGGTCGTCGCGGAGACGAGCTCGGCGGCCTGCTCTGCCGTGCAGTTGCCGGTGACGACGGCGGTCATGCCGTGCACGTCGCGGCCGCGGACGTCCGGGAGGACCTCGGTGACCTCACGGGCGTCGGAGCGGACCCGGACGTCGGCGAGCCCCACGAGCACGTCGGTCAGTCCGCCGGCGTCCCCCGCGTGCCGGGTGCTGCCGGACGGTCCGTCGCTGACGAGCACGACGCGCGCGGTCCGTGCGGCCAGTGCCCGTGCGACGCTCGCGGCGACGACGACCGCGTGCTCGAACGCGGCGTCGCCGCCGAGGTCCGAGAGCTCCGCCAGGTCGTCGCGGCCGAGGCGCTGGTACGACTCGCGTCGGACGTCGAGCGCGATGACGGCCTCCGGCGGCTGCGCCTGCGTGGTCTGACGGACGTGGAGTTCCCCGCGGCGGGCGCTCTGGGCCCAGTGCACACGGCGGATCGGGTCACCCGGGCGGTAGGGACGCAGCTCGCTGTCATCGGCCGACCCGCCCTGCCCCACCCGTCCTTCGTCGGCGGAGACGGCTCCGGCGAGCGCACCCGCGTCGAGCGACGCGAGCGGGGTCGATGCCGGGACGACGACGACCTCTTCCGCGGCGACCACCGGTCGGTCGATGCGGAGCAGGCCGAACGGGTCCTCGACGCGGATCGTCACCGGGCCGACCACACTGCGCCCACGGTGCATCGCCAGGGCCTCGACGTCGAGCACCGCCGGCGGGAGGTTCGGCCCGACCGTGGCGTAGGTCTCGGCGGTGGACATGCTGACGAGGGCGTCGTCGAGCTGTTCGCGCACGAGGAGCATCGACCGCGGGCCGATCGGCAGGCTCGTCCCGCCGAGGGTGATCCGTTCGCGGTACACCTCGCCGACCTGGACGATCGCGCGCGCCGTGCTCCGGCTGCCGCGCAGCGGTGCGGCGACGACGAACGCCATGACGATGCCGAGCACCACGAGCACGAGGAGCAGCAGCCCCGCGGACACCGCGACGCTCGTCGTCCCCACCAGCCCGCCGCCGATCAGCCCGATGCCGACCGCGATCACGGTCCAGCCGCGCACGGTCGGTCGGGGGAACGGCGTACGGCGCAGCAGCGCGAGGCCGCGCCGCCCGTACCGGAGCGCCCCGGAGCGTAGGGCGCCGGCACGCAGCGCGAGCGACGTCGGCGCCGGGGACCCGGACATCAGGAGCGGACCGGGGTCGCCGTGAACGGCACGGCCGTGTCGGACACGATGCGCACGACGATGTCGCGGACGGTGTCGTCGCCCGTCCCACCGAGGCCGCGGGCGACCGGCACGAGCCGGTGCGCGAGGATGACCGGCGCCAGCGTGGCGACGTCGTCCGGCGTGACGAAGGGACGACCGAGCAGCGCGGCGTGGGCACGGGCGGCCGAGGCGAGGTGCAGCGTGGCCCGCGGGCTGGCACCGAGCACGATGTCGGGGTGGCTACGGGTGGCCCGGACGATCGCGACGATGTACGCCTCGACGTCGGGGGCGACGTGGACCGTGCGCACCGACTGGATGAGGTCGCGGAGGGTGTCCACGTCGACGATCGGACGGAGGTGCGCCAGCGGGTCGCCCCCACCGCGGTTGGTCAGCATCTGCCGTTCGGCGTCGGCGCTCGGGTACCCCATCGTCAGGCGGGCCATGAAGCGGTCGCGCTGGGCCTCGGGCAGCGGGTACGTGCCCTCCATGTCGATCGGGTTCTGCGTCGCGACGATCATGAACGGGCTGTCCAGCTTGCGCGTCACGCCGTCCACGGTCACCTGCGCCTCGGCCATCGCCTCGAGCAGCGCCGACTGGGTCTTCGGGCTCGTGCGGTTGATCTCGTCGCCGATCACGACGTTCGCGAACACCGGCCCCGGCGAGAACCGGAACGTGCCGGAGGACTGGTCGAAGATGTTCACGCCGGTGACGTCCGACGGCAGCATGTCCGAGGTGAACTGGATGCGGTTCACGGACCCGCCGACCGATGCGCCGAGCGCCTTGGCCAGCACCGTCTTGCCGACGCCGGGGACGTCTTCGACGAGCAGGTGCCCCTCTGCCAGCATCACCGTCAGGGCGGTGCGGATGGCCTCGGTCTTGCCGTCGACGACGGTGGAGACGGCGGCGGTGATGTCGTCACCGACGTCCCGGATGCGCTCGATCGGGAAGGCGGGGTCGGTCGGTTCCGGCACGCAGGCCTCCTCGGCTCAGGACAGGTGTCGTGCATGCTACAACGGCCCGGTGACAGGGACCGGGGGATGCGTCACCGACCGGGCCGCCGGACACACGGCGACGGACTGGAGGCGCGGGTCACGTGCGCCGATCAGCGCACGTGATCCGCGCCTCCAGTCCGGATCCCGCAGCAACTCAGACGCGAGCCGCCAGCGACGCGTCGGCGGCCAGCAGGACCTGCGCCGCCACGGCGACGCCCTCCTCGCGCCCGAGCTCGGTGTCCTCGTGCTCGATGTTCACCCACATGTCCGGGTCCACCTCGCGCAAGGCCTCGAGGAACGCCGACCAGTACGCCTCGTCGTGCCCCTTGCCGAGCGCGACGAAGTCCCACGCGGACGGCTTCGGCCACTCGTTCGCCCACTCGTCCCCGCCGAGGTTCGTGCGCGGCTCGTCCGGCGAGAGCCGACGGAACGAGTTGTCGAGCACGCCGTTGATCGCGGCCTGCGGGTTGATCCGGACGTCCTTCGCGGCGGCGTGGAACACGAGCGGACCGAGGTCGCGGACGACCGCCACCGGGTCCATCTGCTGCCAGAACAGGTGCGACGCGTCGAGTTCGACGCCGACGTTGGTCAGCCCGCCGCGCTCGACGAGCTCGCGGATCGTCGCCGGGTTGAAGACGACGTTCTGCGGGTGCAGCTCGAGCGCGACCTTGACCCCGTGCTCGCGGGCGAGGGCGTCGATCTCCTGCCAGAACGGCACCGCGACGCTCCACTGGTACTCGATCACGTCGAGCGCGGCGGAGTTCCAGGCGTTCACGATCCAGTTCGGCCGGGTGCCGCCGGGTTCCCCCGCGGGGAGGCCCGACATCGTCACGACCCGGTCCTGGCCGAGACGGGCCGCGAGCCGGATGCTGCGGCGGACGTCCTCCGCGTGCTTCGGCCCGATCGCCGGGTCCGGGTGCAGCGGGTTGCCGTTGCAGTTCAGGCCGGCGATCGAGACGTTGGTCCCGTCGAACTGCGCGAGGAAGGCGTCGCGCGCCGCGTCGTCGTCGAGGATCTCGTCGACGTTCGACACGTGCACCGGCGGCAGGAACCCGCCGGTGTTCAGCTCGATGCCGGTGAGGCCGTTGCCCGCGATGGCCTCGAGCGCCGCGGCGAGCGGGCGGTCGTGGAAGATCGCGTTGTAGAGACCGAGCTTCATGCGTGTGCTCCTCCGGTGACGGACGCTGCGGTGAGGTCGACGGTTGCTCCTCCGTCGGCGGCGGACCGGGCCACCGCGTCGAGGATCTCCATGTTGTGGACGCCGTCGTCGAACGTGGCGTTCGCCGGCAGCGGGTCGGCCGTGTTGCCCACGACCTCGTCGAGGAAGGCACGCGCCTGGTACTCGAACATCTGGTTCTGGCCCCAGCCGACACCGGGAGCGTCCATCGCCATGCCGCCGGCGACGTAGGGGTGGTCCGGGCCGAGGACGACCTGACGGTAGCCGCCGAGACGGGAGCCGTCGGACTGCAGCGCGAGTCCGATCTCGGATGCGCGCTCCTGGTCCCAGCGTGCGGCGCCGTGCTCGCAGAACACCTCGACGACGAGGCCGTTCGGGTGCGAGGTCGCGACCCGGGAGACCTCGAGCGAACCGACCACCGAGCCGTCGCCGAAGCGCGCGGTGAACGTGGCGTAGTCGTCGTTCTCGACGTCGGCGAACTCCCCGGTCAACGGTACGGCCTGGCCACGGAGGGCGAACCCGGCGGCGATCGGCCGCTTCGTGACGGCCGTGGTGAACATGCCGCCGTTGACGCTCTGCACCTCGCCGGCCAGGAACTCGGCGACGTACGCGAGGTGCGACCCGACGTCGGCGAGGGCGCCGGTCCCCGGGGCCCCCGCGAAGCGCCACGAGAACGGGACGTCGGGCGAGGAGCCGTAGTCGGTCCAGTAGCGCGCGGAGACGTGCAGGACGCGACCGAGGGTGCCGTCCTCGACGAGCTGCTTGATGGCAGCGAGGCCGGGAGCGCGGCGGTAGGTGAAGCCGACGCGGGCGGTGAGACCACGACCGGCCGCGAGCGATGCGGCGGACGCCATCGCGCGGGCATCGTCGAGCGAGTCCGAGAGCGGCTTCTCGCACAGCACGTGCTTGCCGGCGGCGAGGAGCCCCTCGACGATCTCGCGGTGCAGCGTGTTCGCGACGACGACGCTCACCACGTCGATGTCGTCGGCCTCGGCGATCGCTCGCCAGTCGGTGTCGTGCCGGTCGTACCCGAAGCGCGTCGCAGCCTCGGCCGCGAGCGGTTCGTAGACGTCGCCGACCGACACGAGCCGGACGGGCGGCAGCGTGTGACCGAACAGGGACGGTGCGTTCCGCCACGCGGCCATGTGGGCCTTGCCGGCCATGCCTGCGCCGATGACGGCGACGCCGATGCTGTCGCTCATGTTCTCTCCCTCGAGAAGTCGGTGATGGCTCTGGAACGTTCCAGAGAGCGTCGGTAGACTGTAGACGCACCCACCCATGTCCTGTCAAGGAGCCGCGTGTCCCGACCACCGACGATCATCGACGTCGCGACCCGTGCCGGGGTCTCGAAGTCGCTCGTCTCGATGGTGATGCGCGACGACCCCGGCGTCTCCGACACCCGCCGGGCAGCCGTCCTCGCCGCGGCCGCCGAGCTCGGCTACCGCCCCAACCGTGCCGCCGCGATCCTCGCCGGCACGCGGACGCGCACGATCGGCGTCGTCGTCGACGACTTCCGGAACCCTTGGTACGTCCCGATGCTCGACGGCATCCGTGACGCGCTCTCCCCGCACGGCCTGCGCCTCACGCTCGCGGACACCCGCGCGAACGCCCACCTCGACTCCTCCCCGTTCGACGACCTCGTCTCGCTCCGGGTCGACGGCGTCGTGCTCGCCGCCGAGGGCTTCCCCGACCTCGTGGTCCCCGCGGACACCCCGGTCGTCATCGCCGGCGCACGCGCCGACGTCCCGGGAGGACTCGACGTCGTCGCCTCCGACGAAGCCGCCGGCGGACGCCTGGCCGCGGATCACTTGGTCGGCCTGGGTCACCGCCGCATCGCCCACGTCACCGGCTCAGGAGGCCCGGCTGCCGTCCGCCGCGAGGCCACCGTCGCCCGGATGGTCGCCTCCGGCATCGAGCCACTGGTGTACAGCGACGGACCGACCTCGGAGCAGACCGGCTACCGCGGCACCGTCCGCGCACTGGAGGACCACCCGGACCTGACCGCGGTGTTCGCGGCGAACGACGTCATGGCGATGGGCGCGATCGCCGCCGTGCACGAGGCCGGGCTCCGGGTACCGCAGGACGTGTCGGTCATGGGCAACGACGAGACCCCGCTCGCCGCGTCACCCCTGCTGCGCCTGACGACGGTGGACCCGCACAACGACGAGGTCGGGCGACTCGCGGCGGACCGGCTCGTCGAGCTGATCGGTGCGGCCGAGCGGCCGGAGCCGACCCGGGTCCTCGTGCCGCCGTCGCTCGTCGTCCGGTCGACGACCGCTCCCCCGCGCGCCCGCTGACCGGCGTCCGCCGGTCGGTGCCGATCCCGTCACGGCGCGAGCTGCACCCAGCGCCCCTCGGAGACGACCCGGACCGAGCCACCGTCGACCGCCACGGCGGTCTGCTCGTCGATGGCGTAGGCGGTCGGAACGCCGATCTCGGCCGCCCACCGCTCGGCGTTCTCGAGGGTGTTCTCCGGGAACGCGTCGAGGTGCGGGAAGATCGAGAAGTCGACGACTCCCAACGTCACGTCGTCGACCGCTGACGGCCACGCGACGAAGGACGCGCCGATGCGCGGCGTCATGACCATGCTGCCGGCGCTCACGCCCACCCACACCGTGTCGGGCAACGAGGGCAGCAGGTCCGCGAGCCCGGATGTCCGCATCCAGTGGGCGAGGTAGGTGGCATCCCCGCCGTCGACCAGCAGGACGTCGGCTCCCGTGACCCACCGCCGCCACCGCTCGGGCTCGATCGTCGGCAGCGCCGTGAGCTCCAGCACGCCGATCGACGCCCAGCCGAGGCCGGTGAAGGCGCGGGAGTCGGGACCGCCGGCCACGAGGTCCCGGACCGAGGCCGGTCCGCACATCGGATGCCCCCACTGCGCCGTGGGGACGACGAGGGCGTTGGCCTCCTCGACCGGCTTGTCGAGCATCGACACGAGCGCGGCGTGGATAGTCGGGTTGGTGACGCCTCCCGAGGTCAGCAAGAGCTTCACGTCGCCTCCGATCCAGGCAGTTCCAGCGTGTTCAGGGACCACAGTGCCACGCCGTGCAGTCCGAGGTCCGCGGCGAGCGCGACCCGTGCCCGGTAGGAGCGCGCGTCGGACCAGTGCAGCTCGCGGCCGTCGTCCAGCGTCGCCGACCACTCGCCGGTCCGGGCCGACCACCGGGCATCGTCGCCCGCGAGCTCCCGCGCCCGCGCCGGGCTCACCTGTGCGTCACCCGAGCCACCCCACACGTACCCGTACCCCGCGATGCCGAGGTCGATCCGGTCGGCCGGGACGCCCGAGCGCTCGGCCGCGTCGACCACCCGCTCCGCCCACGGCAGGGACCCGATGGTGCCGGCACCGCTCCAGGGCCCGTGCTGGTCGTACGTCATCAGGACGAACCGGTCGACGTGGTCCGCGAGCGCGCCGAGGTCGTACCCGGGGTCGCGGTAGCCCCGCTCGTCCGTCGAGGCCATGACCGCCATCGACACCTCGGCGTCCGACCCGAGCCGCTCGTGCACGGCGTCCTCGAGCGTCGCGGCGAACGCCACGAGCCCGGCACGGTCGCGGCTCCGGAGCGACTCGAGGTCGATCTGCACGCCGCGCATGTGCGCATCGGACGCCAGTTCGGCCAGGCGCTCGGCGACCCGTGAGCGGTTCCCCGCGTCCGACAGCAGCGCGGTGCCGACCTCGGGCGAGAAGTCCCCGATCGACTCGGAGAAGTTGCTGACGAGCAGTTCGGGTGCGGCTCCACCGGTACGCGCCGTGCGGGCGAGTGCCGCCACGCCGCCGGGCAGGTCGTTCAGCCCGGCACCGTCGTCCGCCACCGTGACGCCGTCGATCCCGATCGTCGTCGCACGACGGGACGCGTCCGAGACGTTCGCCGCCGATCCGTCACCTGGTTCGACGTACGCCTCGACAGCGAGGTCGGCGTCGGCACCCTGCGTGCCGACGCAGCCACCGAGGGCCAGCGCGACCACGACCGCGAAACCGACCACGAGTCCTGTCCGCCGCACCACCCGCTCACCGTAGCGTGCGGGGCGGGGTCGGGCCGCGCCTCCTGGACCTCAGACGGTGGCACCCTCGAGCCGGTCGACCGCGACGGCGAGCTCCTCGAGCTCGGGGACCTCGCGCGCCTCGGCGAGCGCTTCCTCGAGCGCGGCGGCGTGCACGGGCGTGGCCTCGTCGAGCAGCCGTTGGCCCGCGTGCGTGAGCTCCGTGTAGAGCCCGCGGCGGTCGTCGGCGCAGAGCACGCGGGTGAGGAGGGCGCGCTCCTCCAGGCGGTTCACGAGCCGGGTCGTCGCACTCGGGCTGAGCGCTGCCGCCCGGGCGAGCTGCTGCATGCGCATGTGGAAGCCGTCCTGGCGGCGGAGGGCGTCGAGCACCGTGAACTCGACGACCGACAGGTCGACGGCGCGCAGCGCCCGCTCGAGCCGCGTCTCGATGAGGCCGTGCAGGGCCGCGAGCGTGCGCCAGCCGTGGGCGCGGACGGCGACGGAGGAGTCGTCGACGGACATGAGGGGCCTCCTGGTGTGCTTCCGGGCAGGATTGGTTGCTTGCGCGGATACCCCGCGTGTGCAACTATCGATATCCCGCGTCTGCAACAACCAGCGTACGCGGCCCAGCTGCACCGCACAACGGAAGGACATCCATGCCCGCGGGACTCATCGCCCTCGCACTCGGCGGATTCGGCATCGGCCTGACCGAGTTCGTCATCACCGGGCTCCTGCCCGAGGTCGCCGCCGACTACGGCGTGACCGAGACCACGGCCGGGTGGCTCGTGACCGGGTACGCCCTCGCCGTCATCGTCGGTGCGCTCGGACTCACCGCCGCGACCACCCGGCTCCCCCGCAAGCCGGTACTCATCGGGTTGCTCGTGCTGTTCGTGATCGGCAACACCCTGTCCGCCCTCGCGCCGGCGTACGGCGTGATGATGCTCGGCCGGGTGATCGCGGCCCTCTGCCACGGGGCGTTCTTCGGCATCGGCTCGGTGGTCGCGTCGAACATGGTCGCGAAGGAGAAGCGGGCGTCCGCGGTCGCCCTGATGTTCACCGGGCTCACCGCCTCGAACGTGCTCGGCGTCCCGTTCGGCACCTTCCTCGGCCAGGCGCTCGGCTGGCGCGCCACGTTCTGGACCATCGCGGCGATCGGTGTCGTCGCCCTCGTCGGGGTCGCTCTGCTCGTCCCCACCGTCCGCTCGGCCGACGCCGCGGTCCCCTCGCTCCGCCGAGAGCTCGGCGCCTTCCGCTCCGGCCAGGTGTGGCTCTCGCTCGGCATCACCGTGCTCGGCTACGGCGGGATGTTCGGTGCCTTCACCTACATCGCGTACACGCTGACCTCGGTGTCCGGGTTCTCGTCGGGCGCCGTGCCGTGGCTGCTCATCGTGTTCGGCATCGGGCTGTTCGTCGGCAACTTCGCGGGCGGCAAGCTCGCGTCCCGGTCGATCGACGGCACACTGCTCGTGGTGCTCGTCGTCCTCACGGTGGTGCTCGCCGTGTTCGCGGCAGTCGCAGCCTCGCCCGTGCTCACCGTGATCGCGCTCGTGCTCATGGGAGCGTTCGGGTTCGCCACCGTGCCGGCGCTGCAGACGCGGGTGATGCAGTACGCGGACCACGCGCCGACCCTGGCGAGCGGGGCGAACATCGCGGCGTTCAACCTCGGGAACGCGCTCGGCGCCTGGATCGGTGGGCTCACGATCGCGGCGGGGCTCGGCTACACCTCGCCGATCTGGGCGGGGGCCGGGATCACGGCGGCGGCCGTGGTGCTGACGTCCGTCGCGGCGGCCACGGCGCGGCGCGCGCGCTCGCGCGGCGCGGTGCCGACGGGCAGCGTCGCGACGGTCTGACGCGCGGGCGCGGGCGGCGCTCCGCGAGGTTTCGTGAGCAGAAATGGTCGGGTCATGTGCGCGCACCCGACCATTTCTGCTCACGAGATGCGCGGCAGTCACGGCGCGTACGCACGGACGGGAGGCGCGGTGCGGGCTGGCACCGTGCCTCCCGTCCGGCGGTGGTCGCGCCGCGCACTCGATGCGCCCGGCGCTCCCGGTGTTCCTCGGGAACGACGAAACCCCGGTCCTGGAGGACCGGGGTTTCGTGTGCCGCGGAGACGGAGGGATTTGAACCCTCGGTCCCCTCAAAGGGGACTCCACCTTAGCAGGGTGGTGCACTCGGCCGGACTATGCGACGTCTCCAAGCACTCTCGCGAGCGCTCCCACCACCATACAGGAGGTCGAGCACTGTCTCGACACCGACCCTGCGTCGAGCGCACGGCAGGGTCCCCCGAAGTGGGGACAGTCGAGGGTTGTCCACCCGTACCCCGGTCAATAGCATCGTCGAGGCGCGGCCATCACATTCCGGGGTCTCACCCCGTCGCCGCGACACAGCACCGATGTCGCTCCTGGGCGGCGAGCCCGACGCGCGCCCGATCGCGCGAGGCTCAGACCGAGGAGTGACCAGGGGGCGCGGCCCACCACCGCGCCCCCGCTCTCGGTGGTTCGGGTGCGCTGGGTGCGCTGGATTCGCGGGCGGTTCTTCGCGCTGGGCGACATCTCACGGGCCGGGGAGCGCGTGGAGTGTCGGTGGGCGCGAAACCTCGGGGACGGGGGTCAGGAGCCGAAGGCCTTCGAGCAGGTCTGCTCGTCGGCGGACTGCCCCTGCAAGCCGTCGAGGGTCTCGGCCGGAGCCGTGGCCGCGGGGCTGCTCGCGGGCGCCGAGGCTCCGCCGGCAGCGGCAGCGGCACCGGCTGCACCTGCGCTCGCACCATCCGTACCGAGGTCCGCACCCGAACCGGCAGCCGCGCCCGCGCCGCTCGCACCGGCACCCGTCCCCGCGCCCGATCCCGCGCCGGCGGCCGCGCCCGCGCCGGCAGCTGAGCCGGCAGCCGAAGCCGACCCCGCGCGGGCAGCCGAGCCGCCGGCACCCGAAGCCGACCCCGCGCCCGCGGCCGTGCCCGCAGAGGCTCCCGCAGCGGACCCCGCAGCGGATCCCGCGGTCGACGCCCCCGCGGCAGACCCCGCGCCCGCCGCGCGCTCCGCCCCGATCCCGGTGCTGTCCGCGCCGAGCGAGAACGACTGGTCCGCCCGGATCTTCGCGAACAACTGCGCCGCGAGCTCCGCCGACGGCTGCACCTTCCCCGAGTACACCCCCGTGCCACCGGTCGTCCCCGGGTACTGCACGAAGTTGACCTGCGCGAGCGGGAGGTCCTGGAGCGCCCGCCCCATCTCCACCATCGTGCCGGCGTCGTTGAGGCTCTGCGACAGCTGCATGTTCGAGGCCGCTGCCCGGGCCAGCTTGTACAGGGTGGGCGGCGAGGTGAGGGTGTCGTTCGACTTCACCGTGCGGAGCAGCGAGGACAGGAAGGCCTGCTGGCTGGAGATCCGCCCGAGGTCCGAGCCGTCTCCCACACCGTGCCGGGAGCGGAGGAACGCCAGCGCCTGGTCACCCTGCAACGTCGAGGTGCCCTGCGGCAGGTCGAGCCCCGTGTAGCGGTCGTGGATCGGCTGCGCGACGCACACCGGCACACCGCCGATCGCGTTCGACATCTCGATGACGCCCTGGAACGACACCGCCGCCGAGTACTGCACGTCGAGGCCGGTCAGCCCCTGCACGGTCTGCACGACGCAGTTCAGCCCGCCCTCGCCCCACGCGCTGTTGATCGGCTGCGCGGCCATGGCGGGGGTCGTCCCGGAGCCGTCCTGCTTGCGGCACGCAGGGATCGGCGTGACGAGGTCGCGCGGGATGCTCACCGCGGTGGCGTTGGTGTGGTCGGCCGAGACGTGCAGCAGGATGTTGACGTCGTTCAACGTGGCGTCGCGTTCGCCGTACGCCGTGCCCTGCTCGGGGTCGTTGTCCGTGCCGACGACGAGCATGTTGAAACCGCCCTGGTACGAATTCAGCGCTGCCGGTCCCTTCGCCGGCTGCGCTGGCTGCCCCTGGATCGCGACGCCGTCGCCGAAGTCGTCGGTGACCTGCTTGGCGGCGATCGCGGCGACCGACGCCGTGCTCACGAGGGCGACCGCGGCCACGCCGGAGAGCACCTTCATCGCGGTGCCGACGGGGTTGCGGTGCCGGAGACGTCCGTGCCGTGCGATCCCGGTCGCTCGGTTCAGCCGGTGGGATCGGTCGCGGACGTCGTTCACGGGCACTCCTGTCGTGTGCGGACACGGTGCGTGCTCGAGCGGACGAGCACGCGGGCAGTGCCCTCCCTGTCGGGCACCGTGGGGTCCCGCGCTGGCCCGGTCGGTCCCGGTGCCGCGGGGACGGCAACCGGACCACCCTGCCATGCGCCCGCCTGTCGATTCAGTGCGAGCAGCCCCGGAATCCGCGGTGAGTGCTCAGGCGGCCGCCCGGAACCGTTCGGGCAGGCCGATCAGGGCATCGGCGAGCTCGACCAGCGCCACCGCGCACTCGTCGAGCGCGTCCCGCTCGGCCGCGGTGGTCGCGCGTTCGGCGATCTTCCGGCGTTCCCGACGAGCGACCACGGCGTCGATCCCGTTCGCCAGCGCCACGTCGTCCGTGAAGAACGCGTCGAGCACGGCACGCTGCGACAGGAGCCAGTCGGCGCTGACGGCCGCACCGCTCCGGCGGAGCCACCACGAACCGAGCTCGACGAACACCCCGCCCTCGGTCATGCACTCGCGGAGCCAGGCGACGTCGAAGCGATCCGCACACCGCACGGCGCCCGCCGAGGGCTCGGTGATCATCGTCCGCGCGATCCGGATCCGCTCGATCATGTGGTCGACGGTCCAGTGCGCGACGACCACCCCGACGTACCGCTGCACCGAGACGAGCCGCAGGTTCTCGAGCGGCACGAGCGCTTCGCGCACCGGGGTCCGGGACACCCGCATGTCCGCCGCGATCGTGTCGAGCCGGATCCGCTGGCCACGGCGGTAGACCCCGCGCAGCACGTTGTCGAGCAGCCGCGCGAAGACCGCGTCCCGCAGCAGACTGCGTCGGATGCCGTGCGGGTCGTCGTCGTCGCGACCCGGCCGGTGCTGTGCTCGCTCCATGCCGCCAGGATCACGCACGGCCCACGCCGCCGGCTTCGCGAGTGGTCGGCCCGTGGACCGTGCAGGACACTGTCGTGCTGTGGAGGACTGCCATGCGAGGACGATGACAGACCCCGGAGCGCGGCGCTAAACACTCCGCATACGGAATACTACTTCCGCGCCGCGTCCGCCTCCTTGGTCAGGACCGACAGGGGTTGTGTGACGTCCTCGAGCCCCTTCCGGGCCGCGTCGACGCCGAAGATCAGCGCCACGACACCGCCCGCGATCATCACCGCGGACCCGAGCAGGTACCCCCAGAACAGCGGCTCGCGGGACGACCCGTCGCCGATGAGTGCCCCGTAGATGAGCGGCGCGACGGCACCGAAGATCTGCGCCAGCGCGAAGAAGTACGAGATCGCCTGCGACCGGAGCTCGAGCGGGAAGATCTCGCTCACGGTCAGGTAGGCGCTGGACGCACCCGCCGAGGCGAAGAAGAACGAGATGCACCAGAAGACGACCTGCACCGGAGCGGTGATCGCGTCGGCCTGGAACAGGAACGCCGAGGTGGCGAGCACGAGCCCGGACACCAGGTACGTCGAGAAGATCATCTGCCGACGACCCCAGGTGTCGAAGAACCGACCGAGGATGATCGGCCCGAGCAGGTTGCCGATCGCGAACGGGAAGAAGTACACGCTCGTCTCGGCGGTCTTCAGGCCGAAGAAGTTCGTGAGCACCAGGGCGTAGGTGAAGAAGATCGCGTTGTAGAGGAACGCCTGCGTGATCATCATGGTCGCGCCGACCAGGGTCCGGGTCGGGTACTGCCGGAACAGCACCTTCACGATCGTCCGGAACTTCACGTTCTCCGTCGGCGTGACGGTCATCGCCTTGGACTCGTCGACCTCCGGCAGCCGGTGCCCGGTGGACTTCTCGACCGACTCCTCGATCTGCGTGACCGTCGCCTCGGCTTCCTCTTCGCGTCCGTGCGTCATGAGCCACCGCGGACTCTCCGGGATGTGCCGCCGCAGGAAGATGATCGCGATGCCGAGCACCGGGCCGAGGAAGAAGCCGATGCGCCAGCCGATGTTCTCGGCGAAGTTGGCCGTGTCGAGCAGGTAGATGTTCGCGAACGCGCCGAGTGCCGCGCCGCCCCAGTAGGTGCCGTTGATCGCGATGTCGACGTGCCCGCGGTACTTCGCGGGGATGAGCTCGTCGATCGCCGAGTTGATCGCGGCGTACTCGCCGCCGATGCCGAGCCCGGCGACGAACCGGAAGGCCGCGAGGAACCAGAAGTCCTGCGCGAGCCCCGCGATGCCGGAGCCGATCAGGTAGATGGCCAGCGTGAGGATGAAGAGCTTCCGACGACCCAGCCGGTCGGACATCCGACCGAAGACGATCGCGCCGACGACCTGCCCGACGAGGTAGATGGTGCCGAGCGAGGTCACCTGCTGCGTCGACAGGTCCAGGTCGGCCTGGAACCCGGCGTTCGACACGATCTGGATCTCGAGGCCGTCGAGGACCCACGAGACACCGAGTCCCACCACGACACTCCAGTGGAACCGTGTCCACGGCAGTCTGTCCATCCTGGCGGGGACCAGGCTCTTGATCGCCCCGTTCGTCGTGCTGCTCACGAGGAGGGAACGTACGCCCAGATCGAGAAGATGGTTCAGATCCGGAAACGAACGGGTTCCGGGCTCGGAGCCGGATCCCCCTAATCGAATCCGGCTCCGATGCCGGAACACCAATCATTGCAATTGCTATGAAAACTCACAAGCAGGTGGCCTGGAGGCGCGGTGCCAGCCCGCACCGCGCCTCCAGGCCCGAACGGCGTAACGTCGAAGAGGTGACCCGACCCGACATCCGAACGGTCGGCGAGCTCCGCACCTCTGGCCACCTCCAGAAGACGGTCCGCGCCGAGATCCGCGACAACCTGCTCAGCGCCCTCCGCGAGGGCCGCGACCCCTGGCCCGGCCTCCACGGCTTCGCCACCACCGTCGTCCCGCAGCTCGAACGCGCCCTGATCGCCGGGCACGACGTCGTCCTGCTCGGCGAGCGCGGACAGGGCAAGACCCGACTCCTCCGCACCCTGCAGGGCCTGCTCGACGAGTGGACGCCCGTCATCACCGGCTCCGAACTCGGCGAGCACCCCTACGAACCGATCACGACCGCGAGCATCCGCCGGGCCGCGGACCTCGGCGACGCCCTGCCCATCAGCTGGCGGCACCGCGACGACCGCTACGTCGAGAAGCTCGCGACGCCGGACACGAGCGTCGCGGACCTCATCGGCGACGTCGACCCGATGAAGGTCGCCGAGGGCCGCAGCCTGGGTGACCCCGAGACGATCCACTTCGGCCTCGTCCCCCGGGGCCACCGCGGCATCGTCGCCATCAACGAGCTCCCCGACCTCGCCGAGCGCATCCAGGTCGCGATGCTCAACGTGATGGAGGAGCGCGACGTCCAGATCCGCGGCTACGTCCTCCGGCTGCCGCTCGACGTGCTCGTGGTCGCCAGCGCGAACCCCGAGGACTACACGAACCGCGGTCGGATCATCACCCCGTTGAAGGACCGCTTCGGCGCCGAGATCCGCACCCACTACCCGATCGAGCTCGAGGACGAGATCGCCGTGATCCGCCAGGAGGCGCGGCTCACCGCCGACGTGCCGGACGCGCTGGTCGAGATCCTCGCCCGGTTCACGCGTGCCCTGCGCGGATCGAGTGCGGTCGATCAGCGCAGCGGCGTCAGCGCCCGCTTCGCGATCGCCGGCGCGGAGACGATCTCCGCCGCCGCGGTGCACCGCGCTGCGCGGCAGGGCGAGGAGCACGCGGTCGCGCGACCGATCGACCTCGAGACCGCGATCGACGTCCTCGGCGGGAAGATCGAGTTCGAGAACGGCGAGGAGGACCGCGCCGACGAGGTGCTCGAGCACCTGCTCCGGACCGCGACCGCCGAGACCGTCCGGGCGCGCTTCCGCGGGCTCGACTTCGCGGTCCTCGTCGAGGCGCTCGACGGGGGCACGATGGTGACCACGGGTGAGCAGGTCAGCGCCCGCGCCTTCCTCGAGGGCCTGCCGTCGATCGGCGAGTCCGACCTGTACGACCAGATCTGCGAACGGCTCGGAGCGACCGACGACGGCGAGCGTGCCGGCGCCATCGAACTCGCGCTCGAGGGGCTCTTCCTCGCCCGGCGGATCAGCAAGGAGTCCGGCGGGGGCGAAGCCGTCTATGGCTAGGGCGAACCGACGCCTGGCGCGGGACGCGCGCTACGGGAAGTACGAGGACGGCCCGGACCCGCTCGCTCCCCCGGTCGACCTGGCCGAGGCGCTCGACGCCATCGGCGAGGACGTCATGGGCGGCACCTCGCCCGAGCGCGCCATCCGGGAGTACCTGCGCCGTGGCGGTCAGGACCAGCGCGGCCTCGACGACCTGGCCCGCCGCGTGGCCGAGCGACGGCGCGAGCTGACGGCGAAGAACAACCTCGACGGCACCCTGCAGCAGGTCAAGCAGCTGCTCGACGAGGCCGTGCTCGCGGAACGCGGACAACTCGCCCGCGACACCGAGATCGACGACGGCGACCGAGCCCTCGCCGAGATGCAGCTCGACAGCCTGTCGCCGTCGCCCGCCACCGCGGTGCAGGAGCTGAGCGGCTACGACTGGACGAGCCCGACCGCGCGCCAGAAGTACGAGGAGATCAAGGACCTGCTCGGCCGTGAGGTGCTCGACCAGCGGTTCGCCGGCATGAAGCAGGCGCTCGAGGGTGCCACCGACCAGGACCGCGAGGACGTCGCCGCGATGATGCGCGACCTCAACACCCTGCTCGAGGACCACCGTGCGGGCACGGACACGCAGGAGCAGTTCGACGCGTTCATGGCCGAGCACGGGCAGTACTTCCCGTCGGACCCGCAGAACGTCGAGGAACTGCTCGACGACCTCGCTGCCCGGGCGGCCGCGGCGCAGCGCATGCGCAACTCGATGACCCAGGAGCAGCGCGACGAACTCGATGCCCTCGCCCAGCAGGCGTTCGGCTCCCCCGACCTGATGGGACAGCTCGCCCAGCTCGACGACACCCTCCGCTCGCTCCGGCCGGGCGAGGACTGGGGCGGCTCCGAGCGGATGGAGGGCGAGCAGGGCCTCGGGCTCGGCGACGGGACCGGGGTCTTCCAGGACATCGCCGACCTCGACGCCCTCGCCGACCAGATCGCGCAGGCCGGACCGGGCTCCGACCTCGACGACCTCGACCTCGACGCCCTCGGCCGCCAGCTCGGGAACGACGCCGTCGTCGACGCGAGGACCCTGCAGCAGCTCGAGAAGGCCCTGCGCAACTCCGGTGCGATGCGCCGCGGTGCCGACGGGCAGCTCCGGCTCACCCCGAAGGCGATGCGGCAGCTCGGGAAGAGCCTGCTCCGGGACGTCGCCGAGCGCATGTCCGGCCGCCAGGGTGCCCGAGACCTCCGCCGCTCCGGTGCGTCCGGCGAACCCTCCGGTGCGACCCGGCAGTGGCAGTACGGCGACACCGAGCCGTGGGACGTCACCCGGTCGATCACGAACGCGCTCACCCGCACGGCTGCCTCGGGACGGATGGGCCCCGGCGTCCGCCTGGAGATCGACGACGTCGAGGTGCAGGAGACCGAGGCACGGACGCAGGCCTGTGTCGCCCTGCTCGTCGACACCTCGTTCTCGATGGCGATGGAGGACCGGTGGGTGCCGATGAAGCGCACCGCGCTGGCACTCCACACCCTCGTTTCCACACGGTTCCGCGGCGACGACCTGCAGCTCATCGCCTTCGGCCGCGAAGCCGAGGTGATGGAGATCGAGCAACTCGTCGGCCTCGACGCGATGTGGGACAAGGGCACCAACCTCCACCACGCCCTGCTGCTCGCGAACCGGCACTTCCGGAAGCACCCGACCGCCCAGCCCGTGCTGCTCATCGTCACCGACGGCGAGCCCACCTCCCACCTCGAACCGAACGGCCAGGTGTGGTTCGGGTACCCGCCGGACCCGATCACGATCGCGCTGTCCGTCCGGGAGCTCGAGAACGCCGGACGGCTGGGCGCGCAGACGACGTTCTTCCGGCTCGGCGACGACCCGGGGCTGGCGCGCTTCATCGACGCGATGGCGAAGCGGGTGGACGGCAAGGTCGTCGCGCCCGAGAACGACGACCTCGGCGTCGCGGTGGTCGGGTCGTACCTGGGATCGCGCCGCGGTGGAGCGCTCTTCCGGGACGACTGGACAATCTGACGGCAGGGTCTGTTCCTCCGGCGATCTCGGTCGTATGCTGACGCCACAGCTGCCCCAGACCCCGGCCGCGATCACCGCTCCACCTGACCGACCTCGTCGGTGAACCGACCGCGTCGGTGAACCGACCGCGTCGGTGAACCGACCGCGTCGGTGAACCGATGCTGTCGGTACACCGACAGCGTCGGTGAGGTGGTGATGACCGACCGATGGCACCTGATCCGTCCTCGGCCGGTCGACCCCCGTGGGGTCCCGGAGGGCAACGGCGCGCTCCGTCCGACCGCCACGGGTCACCGCGCCCCGGCAGGCGGGACGCGGTACGGGTCGGTGGGTTCCGCACCCGACGGAACCCGCCGACCCGATCTCCGCACCGACGGCCGAGCGCTTCGCTAGAAGAGCGGCCAGGGCACGGCGGGGCCGTGTCCCGGTGGCGGCGGGAACAGCCCGACCGCCCGCAGCGCCGCGCACCGGGCGCGCAGGGTGTCGACCTCCGCCACCGTGAGGTGCTCGTCGAGTGCGGCACCGAGATCGCCGTGCAGCGCGTCGGTCACCCGGTCGATGCCCTCGAGCTCGTCCGCGTCGAGCGGTTCGCCGATCCACCCCCACAGCACCGAGCGCAGCTTGTGCTCGACGTGGAAGGTCAGCCCGTGGTCGACGCCGAAGCGGTGACCGTCCGGCATCGCGAGGACGTGCCCGCCCTTGCGGTCGGCGTTGTTCACCACGACGTCGAACACCGCCATCCGCCGCAGTGCGGTCGTGTCCTCGTGCACGAGGGTCACCGGACGGTCCGCCTCGTCGATCGCCTCGAGCACCGGTCGCCAGCGAGGTGCGCCGTCGCCGGACAGCTCGGCCTCGGCGTCCTCGGTGGGGACGAGGTCGACCGCGTCCTGCTCGGGATCGACGTCCTGCCACCGCTGGACCATGCCGCGGCCGAACGGCCCCTCGCCCATCCACGTCGGGGGGACGACGTCCCAGCCGAACGCCTCGGACACGAGGTACGCCGCGACCTCTCGATCGGCGAGGGTGCCGTCCGGGAAGTCCCAGAGCGGTCGCTCCCCCTCGATCGGCTTGTAGACGACCGCCTCGCCGTCGAGGTCGGCGAGGAAGGTGGCGTTCGAGGCTTCCCGGATGCGTGCCCGGATGGACAGCGACCCGTCGCTCATGCGGCCCCTGGCGGACGGCCGGCGGCCACGATCTCCCGCGTGCGCTCGACGAACGCGCGGGCGGTGCCGACCGGGATCTTCACCTGGAACAGCTCGGCGGGCTCGGGGATCTCGACCACGGCCTCGATCTCCTCGCCGTCCTCGGTCGTCTCGGCGACGATCTCGAGCTCGTCGTCGATGGGGTACGCCTCGATCACCACCTGGGCGGTGGCGGGGTCGAACCCGAGGCTCAGGGCGCCGGCACGGAACTCGGCCTCGACCGGCTGGTCGAGCGGTTCACCGTCACGGAGTTCTGCGGGCGCGGACGGCGGGACGCTGAACCGGTTGTCCTCGACGGTCGCGACCTCGTCCAGGAGCTCGTCGATCTTGTCCGCGAGGACGGCCGACTGCTCCTTCTCGAGCGCGACGCTCGTGACACGGCGGCCGTCACGCGCCTGGATGTAGAAGGACCGCTCGCCCGGACGGCCGACGGTCCCGACGACGAGACGGTCCGGCCAGTCGAAGCCGTGCACGATGGTGGGCATACCCCGCATTGTAGGAGCGCCGGGCGACAGTCGTTCAGGCTCCGGCAGGAGCCGGCCCGGTGGCGGGGTCGCCGTGGCCGGCGCCGCCCCCGACCGCGGCGTCCGCGCTCGGCGCCGGTGCGGCCGCGAGCCACGTCAGGTCGCCCGACTCGGTGTTCGACGCGACGACCTCGGGACGGTGCTCGCCGTAGCGCACGATGGACACCGACGCCGGTCCGACCGCGATGCGCTGGAACAGGTCGAGGTGCATGCCGAGGGCGTCGGCGAGCACGGACTTGATCACGTCGCCGTGGCTCACCGCGACCCAGACGGCGCCCGGACCGTGGGCGGCCTCGACCTCAGCGTCGATCCGGCGGACGGCGGCGACGGCGCGCGACTGCATCCCCTGCATGGACTCCCCGCCGGGGAACACGACGGCGCTCGGGTTCACCTGGACCGTCCGCCAGAGGGGCTCCTTCGCGAGGTCCGCGAGCTTCCGGCCCTGCCAGTCGCCGTAGTCGCACTCCGTGATCGCCCGCTCGATGCGGGTCTCCGGCTCACCGGCCTGGCGTCCGAGCAGCGCGCGGGCGGTCTGCCGACACCGTTCGAGCGGGCTGGACACGACCGCGGCGAGCGGGACCGCGGCGAGTCGTCCGGCCGTCCGTGCGGCCTGTTCGCGACCGACGGCGTCGAGCGCCACCCCTGCCGTCCGTCCGGCGAGGACGCCGGTCGCGTTCGCGGTGGTGCGTCCGTGCCGGACGAGGAGGACGGTCGCCATGTGCCCGATCCTAGGCCGCGATGCGCCCGTCGCCCGTCGCCGCGTCGGACACCACCCGTCCGTCGACGACGGTCACGAGCGAGTCGAGCGCGCCCCGGTGCACGAGGTCGTGCGTCACGAGCATCGTCGCGGTGCCGCGCTCGTGGGTCAGCTGCCCGATGAGCGACATGATCGCCGCGCCGCGCTCCTGGTCGAGTGCGCTCGTGGGTTCGTCGACGAGCAGGACCTCCGGCTCGTGCACGAGTGCGCGGGCGATCGCGATCCGCTGCCGTTGCCCTCCGGACAGCTGGGCCGGTCGCTTGTCGGCGTGCCCGGACAGCCCGACTGCGTCGATCAGGTCGTCGGCCCGATCGCGGACCGCCGCACTCCGCCGCCCGGCCCGCGGGCCGCCGAGGTGCGCCATGACGAGGAGCTGCTCGCGGGCGGTCAGCGACGGCAACAGGTTCGACTGCTGGAACACGATGCCGATGCGTTCCCGTCGGAGCGCGGTGGCCTCGTCCCGCGACAGCGCGGCGGCGTCGACCGCGTCGCCCCGCGCACCGGTGATGACCACACGGCCGGAGTCCGGCCGGATGAGCGTCGCCGCGACGGCCAGGATCGAGGACTTGCCGGAGCCGGAGGGGCCGGTGATCCCGGTGACCTCGCCGGTGCGGGCCGTCAGCGAGACGTGGTCGACCGCGGTGACGCGGCGGTCGCCGTCGGGGAAGGTGAGGGTGACGTCGTCGAGGGTGATCATCGGTTGCTCCCGAGTGCGGTGAGGGGGTCGGCCACGGTGACGGTGCGGAGGGCGACCGCGGCTCCGGCGAGCCCGAGGGCCGCCATCGCGATCGCCGGGACCAGCGTGGTGAGCGGGCTGAGCAGGAACGGCAGCGCGCCGCCGGCGAGCGCCCCGAGTCCCACGACCGCGGCGGTCCCGACGCCGATGCCGACGACGAGCACGACGAGCGCCTGGCCGAGGGCGTCCCGGACGAGCGACCGGGTACTCGCACCGAGTGCCTTCAGGACGGCGACATCGCCCGCGCGCTGCATGGTCCACACCGTGAAGAAGGCACCGACGACGAGGGCGGAGACGCCGAACAGCATCGCGATCATCAGGGCGAGCGAACCGACCTCCGACCGGAACGTCTCGAGGGCCGTGAGCGAGCCGAGGTGCGACGAGGCCGACGTGTGGGTCGCGGTGGCGACGGCGTCCCAGTCGGGCGACCCGCTCACCGCGAGGACGGTGGGGTCGCCGTCGCCGCCGAGCCGCCGATCGGCCGCGGACCAGGCGTCCGGGGTCATCGCGAGGACCGGCGTGTGGCTGTACCAGGCGTCGCCGCCGACGGAGGCGACCCGGTAGGTGGTGCCCGTGATCGTCACGTGGTCGCCGACGTCGACCCCGAGGTCGGCGGCCGCGCCGGAGGACAGGCCGACCTCGTCGTCCCGCGTCGGCGCGAGCGAGGCGACCGAGCCACGCGCGTCGGCCGAGCCGCCGTGGTCGGCGGCCAGCCCGAACAGGGCGACCCCGACCGCCGACCCGTCGTCGTGACCCGACGTCGCCCGCCCCTGGACGATCCCGACCGGGACCACCTCGTCGACGCCGGCCGCCGTCTGCCAGCCGACCCGCGCCTCCTGGCCGATGGTCGACTCGCCGAAGGACGGCTGCCCGTCGGACGGTTGCTGCAGGACCAGTCGGTCACCCGGCAGGTCGAGCACGGCCGAGACGTTCTGGGCGGCGAGTCCGCCGGTGAGGCCCGCGAGGAACCCCACGAGCAGGGTGATGAGCGCGACGACGGAGCCGATGAGCACGAAGCGGCCGCGAGCGAACCGGAGGTCGCGCCAGGCGACGAACACGATGGTCCCTTCCCGGGTCACGGACCCTCCGCGACCACGCCTCCAGCCTCGCCGCGCCGGTCCCTCCGGACATCGTCGACCGGACTGGTCCCCCGATCGAACTTTCGGTTGATCCGGTCCCGCACCCGGCTCCGTACGCTGGGACCGTCATGGCGCACAGCACGCTCACCCCGGTCTTCGTCGGTCTCCGGACCGGCCTGCACGTGCTGTCCGCCGCGCTCCTGGCCCTCGTCGTCATCCGTGTCCTGGTGAGCGACGGCCCGCGGCCCTGGGTGCCCCTCGGGCTGAGCGTCGTCTTCGCCGGCGTCTACCTGCTCGGCGCAGTCGCCGCCCGCACCGCCGAGCGCCGTCGTGCGATCGCCGGCGGATTCTGGCTCGTCGCGCTGAGCCTCGTCTGGATCGCCCTGCTCGTGCTCGTGCCCGAGGCCGCGTACCTCGTCTTCCCGCTGTTCTTCCTGTACCTGCACGTCCTCCCCCGCGTGGTCGGTCCGGTCGCCGTCGTGGTCGCCACCCTCGTCGCGGTCGTCGCGCTCGGTCTGCACGGCGGCTTCACGGTCGGCGGAGTCGTCGGCCCGCTCGTCGGCGCCGGTGTGGCGTTGCTCATCGGGCTCGGGTACCGCGCCCTCGCGCGCGAGGCCACGGAGCGCGAGGCGCTCGTCGCTGAACTCATCGCGACCCGTGACCGCCTGGCCGCGACCGAGCGTGAACAGGGCGTCCTCGCCGAGCGGGCTCGCCTCGCCCGCGAGATCCACGACACCGTCGCTCAGGGCCTGTCGAGCATCCAGATGCTCCTGCACGCCGCGGAACGCGCGGACGGCGACCGCCCCGGGCTGGAGCACATCCGGCTCGCACGTGACACCGCGGCGGACGGACTCGCCGACACCCGGCGGTTCATCCGTGAGCTCACGCCGCCGTCGCTCGACCAGGGACTCCCGGCGGCGCTCGGGCGGCTCGCCGAGCAGCAGTGGTCCGGCGACGGCCTGACCGTGACCGTCGACGTGCCCGACGTGGTGCTCCCGATGGACGTCCAGACGGCGCTCCTGCGCATCGCCCAGGGCGCGGTCGCGAACGTGGTGCAGCACGCGCACGCCACGCACGTCGCGCTGTCGCTCGCGGTCGACGGCCAGGAGGCGCGACTGACGGTCTCGGACGACGGCGTCGGTTTCGACCCGGTCACCGCCCTGTCGCGGGCGGTCGCGTCCGACTCGTTCGGCCTGCGCGCGGCCCGGGACCGCGTCGGCCAGTTCGGCGGACGGCTGGAGATCGACTCGGCGCCCGGACGCGGCACCACCCTCGTCGCCGTCCTGGAGGTGCCGTGATCCGGATCCTGATCGCCGACGACCACCCGGTCGTGCGGGCCGGCCTGCGCGCACTGCTCGACGCGGAGGACGACCTCGAGGTCGTCGGCGAGGCGGCGACGCCGGGGACCGCGGTCGAGCTCGCCGCCGACCTCTCGCCGGAACTCGTCCTGATGGACCTGCAGTTCGGCCAGGACACCTCCGGTGCCGAAGCCACCCGGCGGATCCGTGCGCTCGACGCCGCGCCGTACGTCCTCGTGCTCACGAACTACGACTCCGACGGCGACATCCTCGGCGCGGTGGAGGCCGGCGCGAGCGGGTACCTGCTCAAGGACGCGCCGCCGCACGACCTGATCGCGGCCGTCCGGGCGGCGGCGTCCGGCCAGAGCGCGCTCGCGCCCGCGATCGCCGGCCGGCTGATGGCCCGGATGCGGACCCCGCAGGTGTCGCTCTCGGCGCGGGAGATCGAGGTCCTCGAGCTCGTCGCCGCCGGCGCTGCGAACGGCGAGGTCGCGGCGCGGCTCCACATCAGCGAGGCGACGGTCAAGTCGCACCTCGTGCACGTGTTCTCGAAGCTCGGGGTCGCCTCGCGGACGGCTGCGGTGTCCACGGCGCGCTCGCTCGGCATGCTGCGCTGACCTCGCACCGGCGGTCTGCGCCGTTCCCTTGACTCGACCACGGTGGGACGTTCTGATGGACCCATGATCGAGCGCCACCGCGCGGCACTCTTCGCCACGTCGACGATGACCGGGTTCGGGATCGCCTCGTGGATCACGCGCACGCCCGCGATCCGCGACGCGCTCGGGGCCTCGATCGAGGCGATGGGCATCGTCATCCTCGGGCTCTCGATCGGCTCGATGATCGGGATCCTCGGCGCCGGTGTGCTCGTCCGGCGACTCGGAACCCGGCCGCTCATCGTCCTCGGCGGGGTCCTGCCCGTCGTCGGCATGCTCCTCGTCGCCCTGTCCGCCCCCGCGCAGCTCGCCGCCGGGGTGTGGGGCGGGCTGTTCCTCATCGGCTTCGGGTCCGGCGTCGCCGAGATCGGCCTGAACGTCGAGGCGGCCGCGGTCGAACGACGGATCGGTCGGCCGGTCGTCCCGCTGCTCCACGCCTGCTTCAGTCTCGGCACGGTCCTCGGCGGGGTGGCGGGCATCGCGGTCACCGCTGCCCGGACGCCGGTCCTCACGCACCTGCTCGGCGCCACCGTCGTCATGGCCGCACTCGCCGCGTTCGCCGCCGTGAACCTCCGTCCGGTCCCCCGCGTTGCGCCCGAGGCGTCGTCCGCGGCCGCACCGGCTCCGCGGCTCCGGGCCGTGCTCACGGTGCAGGTGCTGCTCATCGCCGTGATCACCCTGGCGATGGCCTTCGCCGAGGGTGCCGCGAGCGACTGGCTCCCGCTGCTCATGACGACCGACCACGGCGCCCCCGAGGCCGTCGGGTCCCTCGTCTTCACCGGCTTCGCCCTCGCGATGTTCGTCGGGCGGACGGCCGGCACGCCCCTCGTCGCCCGCTTCGGTCGCGCACCGGTCGTCCGGGTGTGCGCGGCGGTCGGCACCGTCGGCGTGCTGCTCGTCGTGGTGTCGCCGAGCCCGGTGCTGACCGCGGCCGCCGCCGGGGTGTGGGGCCTCGGCATCGCCCTCGGCTTCCCGCTCGCGATCTCGGCCGCCGGCGACCACCCGACCGATGGTGACCGACGGGTGTCCGTCGTCGCGACCGCGGGTTACATCGCGTTCCTGGCGGGTCCTCCGGCCCTCGGGTTCCTCGGCGAGCACCTCGGCCTGCAGGCGGCGATGCTCGTCCCCGCCGCACTCCTCGTCGTGGCGCTGCTCGCCGCCCCGGCGACCCGGAACCGCACCACGCTCGACGTGCGGGAGCCCCCGGTCGGCGCACCGGCCCCGTCCGCGGACTGACCGGACTACGTCTAGCGGACACCATTTCGTGTCGACGGCGGCCCGCGCCAAGATGGAGCCGTGCTCGTCTCCATCGTCTACATGAGCCGGGCGGCCACCCCCTTCGACGACGCCGCCCTGACCGAACTCCTGCGTGGGTCGCGGCTCCGGAACGAGGCGCTGGGGGTCTCCGGCATCCTGTTGGCGAAGGACGGCCGCTTCATGCAGCTGCTCGAGGGCCCGGCGTGGAGCGTGGACGACCGGTTCGCCGCGATCGCGCGCGACCCCCGCCACGGCGAGGTGAAGTCGCTCGTGCGCGAGGACATCGAACGCCGTCGGTTCGACGGCTGGTCGATGGCCTACCGGTCGCTCGACGACTCCGACATCGCCGCCGAGGAGGGCTTCAGCCCGTTCCTCACCGACGGCGTCGACTTCCCGCGGTCCTTCGACCGCACGAGCGCGGCCTGGCTGCTGAAGTGGTTCCGCGACCGCGAGCTCCACGACCGCTGACCCGCAGCAGCCCGGCCCCCGTGCCGTCCCGCGTCAGTGCGCTCGTCGGCGCCGGACACGGGTGACCGCGGCCGCACTGCCCGCAGCGGCGAGCACGACCAGCCCGAGCGCACCGACGCCCAGGCCGAACACCCCGAGGATCCCGGCGCCGATGTTCGCGCCGCCGCCGTCGTCGACCGAGACGAACAGGGCCCAGAGCGTCACCGCGACGGCGACGAACCCGACCGCGAGCAGCACGGTCGCGACGACGTGCAGCGCGACGACGCTCGCGGACCACCCCACCCGCTCGACCCCGGACGTCGCGAGCGCGGGGTCGCCGGAGGGAGGGGTGCCGTGCTCGCTGGTGTCCACGGCGTCAGTCTGCCGTGCCGAACGCGTCCGCCACGACCCCCAGCAAGCGGGGCCGGTGCCGAGGGTCCGCGACGGCGGTGAGCACCATCCGCCACATCGTCGCGACCGCGGGGAAGAGGTCCTGCCGACCGGTCCGCACCGCCGAGACGAGCTGGACTCCGGTGAACATCGGGACGACGGTCGCGCCGAGCTGCTCGGGGGTGAGGTCCGTCCGGAGTTCGCCGCTCGCGATCGCGAGGCGGAACAGGTCGCTGATCCCACCGATCCACTGGTCGTAGAAGGCGGCGGTCGCGGCACCGAACTCGCCGCGTTCGAGCGAGAGCCGGATGCCGGCGCTCACGACGGGGTCGGTCAGCAGCATGCCGGCGATGCCCCGGGAGGCCCGGACGAGCGCCTCGGCGGGCGACGCGTCGTGGTGGCTCACGACGTCGAACGTCCGCACGTTCTGCTCGTCGATGACCCCGAGCGCGAGGGACAGCTTGGTGGGGAAGTGGAAGTGCAGGGCGCCCTGCGAGACGCCCGCCTCGCGGGCGACGGCCGCGATCGTCGTGGCGGCGAAGCCGACACGCTCGAACTCACGGGCGGCGGCCTCCAGGATCAGTGCGCGTCGTTCCACGGTTCCAGTGTCACGGACTGGAGGCGCGGTGCGGGCCCGCACCGCGCCTCCAGTCCGAGGGTGGTCACCGTCGGACCGCTCGCTCACCCGTGCAGCGAGTCGGTTCGTTCCTGCCGCTCCTCCGGACGCAGCCAGACCTTCACGACCGGGCCGGAATCGGGATCGGTACCGGTCGGCACCACGACCTCGAGCGCCGTGGCGGTCTGCGTCCACTGCACCTCGCCGTCGGCGCCGAGCACCTCGACGCTGCGGATCGGCCGTCCGAGCAGGTTCGTGCCGCTGCCGAACGAGCGGATGCGCGCGACACCGTCCGCCGGGTCGGCGAGCAGGACCGCGTAGACGTACTCGCCGGTGACGTCGTGGCGGGTGGTGAACCGGACGTCCTCGGACGTGTAGGCCGGAGCGGCGCCGTCGACGAACGACCCCGCCTGGACGTGCGTCGGACCCTCGCCGAAGACGCGCCAGGGACGGGTGCCGTAGATCGCCTCACCGTTGGCGGTCAACCACCGGCCTATGCCCTCCAGCAGCCGCTGCTCGGGCTCGGCGATCGTGCCGTCCGGCTTCGGGCCGACGTTGAGCAGGAGGACGCCGTTCTTCGCGACGACGTCGACGAGCTCGGCGACGAGGTCGCGCGCGGACTTGTAGTCGTGCCCCTCGATCCAGCACCAGGCGGACTTCGACACCGAGGTGTCGTTCTGCCAGACGACCGGCGGGATGTCCCCCATCGCACCGCGCTCGATGTCGTAGACCGCGGAGCCGTCCGCGAACGCCTGCCACTTGTAGTTGATGACGACCTCGCGCCCCCACTCGGCGGCACGGTTGTAGTAGTACGCGGCGAGGGTGCGCAGCCACGGCTCGAACGCTGGCTGCTCGATCCACCAGTCGAACCAGAGCACCTGCGGCCGGTACTTGTCGATGACCTCGACGGTCCGGAGCAGCCAGTCCTCGAGGTGTCGCTCGTTCGGCGCGGTCTCCTCGCGCTGGGCCGGGCCGTAGAAGTCGATGAACCGCGGGTCGAGCACGTCCGAGTCGAACCGGGCGCCCCCGTTCATGAAGAACCAGTGCTCGGCCCGGTGCGAGGAAGCTCCGCGGACCATGAACGCGTCGTCGACCGCCTGGAGCAGGTCGCCGAACACGTCGCGCTCCGGCCCCATCCGCGCCGCGCTCCACCGGGAGCGGTCGGTGTCGTACATCGCGAAGCCGTCGTGGTGCTCGGCGACGGGGACCACGAACTGCGCCCCCGCGCGACGGAACAGGGTCGCCCAGTCCTGCGGGTCGAAGTGCTCCATCGTGAACGACGGGATGAAGTCCTTGTACCCGAACTCCGACTGCGGTCCGTAGGTGGCCACGTGGTGCTCGAACTCGGGGGTGCCCGCGCGGTACATGTCCCGCGAGTACCACTCGTTCCGGAAGGCCGGCACCGAGTAGACGCCCCAGTGCAGGAAGACCCCGAACTTGGCGTCCTCGTACCAGCGCGGTGGCGTGTACCCGCGGAGTGACTCCCAGGTCGCCTCGTACGGGCCGGCGGCGACGACCGCGGCGACGGCAGCGAGCGCCACCGAGTTGTCGCTGACGTCGACCGGCGCCGGCAGGGCTGCCGGGTCGATCCGTGGCAGGTCGTGGGGTTCGGGCATGACTCCTCCTCGAGTCGAGCGAAACGTTTCGTCCTGGGGACGGTTCTACGGTAGCGTGCATTGCACCCGCACGGGTGAAACGTTGAGTGATGCGCGACGACGCGCAGGAAGCAGGCCACCGTGGACGTCCCGACGAGCCGACCCCTGCGGACCGGCGCACGCATCCCGACGATCGGGCTCGGCACGTTCGGCTCCGACCGGTACGGCCCGGACGAGGTGGCGGCGGCGGTCCGCGGCGGCCTCGACGCCGGCTTCCGGTTGGTCGACTGCGCCTCGGTCTACGGCAACGAGCCCGAGGTCGGCGCAGCGATCGCGGCGAGCGGTGTCCCGCGCGAGGACCTCTTCGTGATGTCGAAGGTCTGGAACGACGCGCACGACCCGGCCGATGCGGTCGCGTCGGTCGAGCGATCACTCCGGGACCTGGGGCTCGACCACCTCGACGCGGTGTTCGTGCACTGGCCGTTCCCGAACCACCACGCGCCGCACGCCTCGGTCGAGGACCGCGACCGGTCGGCCCGCCCCTACGACCACGCCCCGTACCTCGCGCTCTGGCGGGCGCTCGAGGGGCTCGTCGACGCTGGACTGGTCCGGCACCTCGGCACGTCGAACACGACGGTCCCCAAGCTGCGGCTGCTGCTCCGCGACGCCCGGGTCCTCCCGGCGCTCAACGAGATGGAGCTGCACCCGACGTTCCAGCAACCGGAGCTGTTCGACTTCTGCCGCGCGAACGACATCCAGCCCGTGGGTTACTCGCCGCTCGGGTCACCGTCCCGCCCGGAGCGCGACCGCGAGGACGACGACCCCGTGGACGTCGACCACCCCGTCGTCCGGCGGATCGCCGAGGCGCACGGCGTGCACCCCGCCGTGGTCTGCCTCAAGTGGGCGGTCGCGCGCGGGCAGGTCCCGATCCCGTTCTCGGTCAAGCCCGAGCAGTACCGCGCGAACCTCGACGGTGCGCTGACGGACCCGCTCACCGACGAGGAACTCCGGGCGATGCAGGACGTCGACCGCGGCGTCCGGCTCATCAAGGGGCAGGTGTTCCTGTGGTCGGGCGCCGCAAGCTGGCACGACCTGTGGGACGAGGACGGCACGATCCCCGGGGGTGTCGGGTGACGGCGACCTACAAGGACCTGCAGCAGGCGACGGGGCTCTCGCTCGCGACGATCTCGAAGTTCTACAACGGCGGCACCGTCCGCGACGAGAACGCGCAGGCGATCGAACGGGCCGCGGCGACGCTCGGGTTCCGTCCCAACGGGTTCGCCCGGAGCCTGCGCTCCCGGCGGTCCGGCACGATCGGCGTCCTGCTGCCGGCGCTCGACAACGACTTCCACCTCACCGTGATCGCCGGGGTCGAGAGCGCACTGCGGGCGCACGGGACGAGCGTCATCGTCTCGTCCAGCCCGGACGCCGCAGCGGGCGCGGTCGACCTGCTCCTCAGCCGGATGGTGGACGGCATCATCGCGGTGCCGTCGGACCACGACGTCGAGGCCCTGGCGCGTGCGGCCGAGCGCGTGCCGGTCGTGCAGATCGACTGGCGTGCGGACACCCTCGCCACCGACGGCGTCTTCCTCGACAACCGCGGCGCCGGCGCCCTCGCCGCCCGCCACCTGCTCGACCACGGGCACCGCCGGGTCGGGGTCGTCGCGGGTGCCCCCGCGGTCTCCACCATGCGGGAGCGCACCGCAGGCTTCCGTGCGGTGGTCGAACGGGAGGGCGGTGTCCTCGGACCGGACTCGGTCGTCGAGGGCCCCCTCACGGTGCAGCACGGGCAGGCGGCGATGCAGCGGCTCCTCGTGCAGCCGGACCGACCGACAGCGGTCTTCTGCGCGAACTACGAACTCACCCTCGGAGCCGTCATCGCGCTGAACGAGTCCGGGCTGACCCTCGGCCGGGAGCTCTCCGTGCTCGGGTTCGACGGCCTCGAACTCGCCCAGGCCACCGTCCCGAAGCTCACCGTCATCGTGCAGCCCACGCACGAGCTCGCCGTCCGCGCCGCCGACCTGATCCACGCGCGCCTGACGGACCCCGACGCCGACCCGGCTCCCGTCGACGTCGTCGTCGCACCCCGTCTGGTCGCCGGTGGATCGGTCGCCCGACTCGTCACCCCCACGGAGGCATGATGCTGCGCTACACCCTCACCCACCAGCCGACGCTGAGCGCGCTCGCGTCGCTCGGGCACGGCTCCAAGGTGCTGGTCGCCGACGGGAACTACCCGTTCGCGACGGCGATGCGTCCCGGCGCCGCGCTCGTGCACCTCAACTTCCGCCCCGGACTGCTCGACGTCGACGAGGTCCTGACGACCCTGCTCGACGCGGTCCCGGTCGAGGCGGCGACGGTCATGGAGGCTCCGGCGGACACCGTCGTCGCGGCGCACGAGGGCTACCGGCGCATCCTCGGGCCGGACGTACCGCTCGGTGCGCTCGACCGGTTCGCGTTCTACGACGCGGTCCGGGCGCCCGAGACCGGGTTGGTCATCGCGACCGGCGACCAGCGCTCGCACGCGAACCTGCTGCTCGAGATCGGGTTCCAGCCCGCGCCGGAGCGGTAGGGCGCGCGGGCGCGGGCGGGCGCGGGCGGGCGGGCGCGGTCGGGCGCGGGCGTGAGTGCGCGCGCTGACGACCACTGCGAGCGTTCCACCACGCGCAGTCGTCGTCAGGGTGCGCAGTCCGCGCGTCGGCGTGCGCGTCCCAACGGGCGGACTGGAGGCGCGGTGCGGGCCCGACCCGCGCCTCCAGTCGGTCGACCGACGGCGGCTCAGGTGAGGGCGAGGAGGTTGTTGACCTGCTCGTTCACGCCGGTCAGCGTGCTGATCGGCTTGCCGTTCGCGTAGATGTCGTCGAACGCCGGTTGCACGAGGGCCTGCACGTCGGCCGGGTTCCGGGTCACGGGGAACAGGAACGTCGTGCCGTCCTCGACCTGCTCGGTGAAGGCCGTCACGTCGAGGCCCCGCTTCGCGTACGCCGCCACCGCTGCGTCGGTCCCCGATCGGCGTGCCGGGAAGACGATGCCCGCCCGGCCGACGATCTCCTGGGCGGCAGCGCTGCCGAGGAACGCGACCCACTTCGCCGCTGCCTCCGGGTTCCGCGCCTGCTTCGTGATCGAGTCGCCGAGACCGTTGAACATCGACGCGCGGTGTCCGATCGGCCCGGTCGGCGTCGGCGCGATGCCGACGTCGATGCCCGGGAGGTTCGCGTACGTCCCGATCATCCACGAGCCGTTGAACGAGAGCGCCACCTTCTTCGAGCCGAGCTGGACGTCCGGTCCGGTCGTCGTGGAGAAGACCCCGTACTTCGGCATGTAGCCCTTCTCGGCGAGCCCGAAGTACCACGAGATCGTCTTCTGGAACCCGGCGTCGTCGTAGCGGAACCGGTTCCCCCAGGGGTTCTTGTTCGTGTAGAACCAGTCGATCGACCCGGTGAACGGCGACCACTGGGTCTGCCCGAACCCGTCGCCCCCGCTGCCGTTGGCGCTCATCCCGTAGACGGCGACGTCCGTCTTGTCGAAACCCGGCTCGTCCCCGCGGCGCCCCTTGCCGTCGATCGTGAGGTGCGCGACGGCGCGCTCGAAGGTGCCGCCGTCATCGGGGTTCCAGGACAGGGCGGCCAGGTCGTCGGCGGTGTACCCGGCCTTCGCGATGACCTTCTGGTCGTAGAACATCGCGACCGTGTCCCAGTCCTTCGGCGAGCCGTACCGGTCGCCGTCCCGCCCCTTCCAGAGCTGGGCGAGCCCGGACTGGTAGTCGTCGTCACGGATACCCGACGTCGCCTCGAGCTCGTCGAGCTTGTACAGCACGTCGAGGTCGGCGAACTGGGGGAACTTCGACAGGTGGTCCGTGAACACGTCCGGCGCGGTGCCGGCGATGAACCCGGCGGTGAGCTTCGTCCAGTAGTCGGCCCACCCGAGCTGGGTGATCCTGATCGTGATGCCGGGGTTCTCGCGCTCGAAGGCCTTGGCGACGGCCTGGTACGCCGGCAGCTGGTTCGAGTCCCAGAGCCAGTAGGACACCGTGCCGGTCGCACCGCTCCGCGGGTTCGGGGTGCCCGTGGTGGAGCAGGCGGCGAGCGCACCGAGCGCCAGGGCGGACGCTCCGCCGGCGAAGAGGGCGCGGCGGGTGATGGAGTTCGTCATGTGCGGATCCCTACTTGATGCCGGAGAAGCCGATGGAGTTGACGATCCGCTTGGCGAAGACGCCGAAGAGCACGATCATCGGGAGCGCCGCCACGAGCGTCGCGGCCATGAGCCCGGCCCAGTCGGTGCCGGACTGCGGCGACTGCGACTTGAAGACCCCGAGCGCCACCGTGAGCACGCGGGAGCTGTCGGTGTACGAGACCATCAGCGGCCAGAAGTAGTCGTTCCACGCCGTGATGTACGTCAGGACGGCGAGCGTCGCGATCGGGGCGGAGGCCATCGGGAGGATGAGCCGGAAGAAGACCCGGACCTTGCCGGCGCCGTCGATGAGTGCCGCCTCCTCGACCTCGCGGGAGATCCCGAGGAAGAACTGCCGGAGGAAGAACACCGCGAACGGCGTCATGAGCATCGACGGCAGGGCGATCCCGAACAGGGTGTCGACCAGGCCGAGCGACTTGATCAGCGTGAAGTTCGGCAGGAGCGTGAAGATCGTCGGCACCATCAGTCCGGCGAGGAAGACCGCGAAGACGCGGTCCCGCCCGGGCCACCGCAACCGCGCGAACGCGTAGGCCGCCCCGGCCGAGAAGAACACCTGGCCGACGGTGATCATCGTCGCGGTGAGCACGGAGTTCAGCAGGTACTGCCAGAAGTTGATGGCAGCGCCGGACCCGCCCTGGGCGAGCGCCTCCTTCGTGGACTGCAGGCCGAACACGCGCTCGAAGCCACCGAGGCTGAAGCCCGTGGGGAGGAGCGAGGTGGGGTCGGCCGAGATCGCACCGTTCGAGGACAGGGCGGTGCGGAGGATCCAGTAGAACGGGAACAGGGTCACGACGATGACGGCGATCATCGCGATCCAGGCGATGACCCGTCCGACGGAGGGCTTCCGACGAGGCGGTCGGGGACCGCCACGGGTGGTGATCGCGCGGGTGGTCTGCGGTTCGACCACCGGGGGCAGGGTGCTGGTCATCTTCGACTCGCTTCCGTGTGCTGTGGCCGTCAGTCCAGGTCGCTCTCGCCGGAACGCGAGAGTCGGTACTGGATGATCGTGATGATGCTGAGGACGATGAGGAGGGCCACCGAGACGGCGGACGCGTAGCCGAACTGGAACCGGCCGAACGCCAGGTTGTAGATGTAGTTCTGCACGACGTTCGTGGCGTTCGCGGGCCCGCCCTGGGTGGCGATGGCGACGGTGTCGAACACCTGGAACGACCCGATGATCGTGATGATGAGCACGAGCGAGAGGATCGGTCGGAGCAGCGGCACGGTGATGCGCCAGAACATCTTCCACTCGCTGGCGCCGTCGATGCGGCCGGCTTCGTAGACCTGCTCCGGCAGCGCCTGCAGTCCCGCGAAGATGAGCAGGGCCGTGTAGCCGACGTTCCGCCAGACGTTGATGAACGCGATGGTCGGGATGCCCCAGAAGTCGCTCTGCAGGAACGGGATGCGGCCCACACCGATCGCCGACAGGATCTCGTTGCCGATACCGAGCTGCGTGTCGAGGATCCACAGCCAGATGAGCGCCGCGACGACGTTCGACACGAGGTACGGCGCGAGGACGATGCCCCGGACGAAGGTCGATTTGGTGAGGCGGTGCATCATCACGGCGATGAACAGCGCGAGGATCGTCTGGAACCCGATGTTGAGCAGGACGTACTCGACCGTCACCGCCATCGAGTGCCAGAAGATCGAATCCTGCACCAGGCGCTCGTAGTTCTGCAGGCCGGTGAACACCGGCGGTGTGAGCAGGTTGAACGACGTGAAGCTGAGGTAGATGCCCCGGACGGTGGGCCACGCGAGGAACACGGCGAAGCCGACCGATGCCGGGGCGATGAAGATCAGCGCCAGCCAGAGGTCGTTCCTGGGCCGGCGTCGCGGGGAGGTGGTGCCGGCACGGGCGCGGTCGGGCGCCCGACTCCTCCGTCTCGTGCTGGCCGTCGTCAAGGGTGACGACACAGGGCTCTCGGTGGCCATCGCGACTCCTTCGTCTGCGGTGGACTGACGTGCAGCAGTCCGTGAGCCGGGAATCTACACGTGGGGACACCGGGTGGCAAGAGGCTTTTTCTCGGTTCGAATCGGGGGTTGTCACGTGTAGACATCGGTGTCAGGATGTCCCTCGATCGCATCGGAGCGACCTGCCCGGCGACGCATCCCCCACCTGGAAAGGTCACTGATGATCTCTGTCGGAATGGTCGGCGCGGGCCAGTTCGCCCCCCAGTTCGCCAAGCTGTTCAAGCTGCACCCGGACGTCGACCGCGTCTTCGTCACCGACCTCGTCGACGACCGGGCATCCGAGCTCGTCGAGTCGCAGCACCTCGACGGCACGTTCCCGGACTTCGACGCCGTGCTCGCCTCGGACGTCGACGCCGTCGCGATCTTCACGCAGCGCTGGACGCACGGGCCACTCGTGGTCAAGGCCCTCCGCGCCGGCAAGCACGTCTACTCGGCCGTGCCGATGGCGATCTCCGTCGAGGAGATCCAGGCCATCATCGAGGCCGTCCGCGAGACCGGACTCACCTACATGATGGGCGAGACGAGCTACTACAACCCCGCGACGGTGTTCGCCCGCTCGAAGGTCGCCGAGGGTGCCTTCGGCCGTGTCTTCTACGCCGAGGGCGACTACGTGCACGACATGGACCTCGGCTTCTACGCCGCGTACCAGTTCAGCGGCGGCGAGGACTGGAAGCGCACCGCCAGCTACCCGCCCATGCTCTACCCGACGCACTCGGTCGGCGGGGTCCTCGGTGCGATCCCGGGGCACGCGGTCAGCGTCAGCTGCATCGGCGTCACGGACGACCGCGGCGACGGGGTCTTCGACAAGGACGTCAGCCAGTTCGACAACGACTTCTCGAACGCCACCGCCCTGTTCGAGCTCGACAACGGCGGGGTCATGCGGATCAACGAGATGCGCCGCGTCGGCTACCCGTCGCACATCCGCGAGTCCCGCTTCCGGTACTTCGGCACCGAGGCGAGCTTCGAGCAGCTCGCCAAGGTCAGCGTCTGGCAGGACAAGGAGGACTCGCACGACATCAGCGACCAGATCGACACCCAGGCGACGATGGAGCTCGACGACCCCCGACTCGCCGGCGTCGACCCCTCGCTCCGTGACGCGTTCGTCTCGGGCTACGCGGCCGTGCACGACACGTCGCGCCTGCCGGCCGAGTACGCCGGCGTGCCGACCGGACACGAGGGCAGCCACCAGTTCCTCGCCGACGACTTCGTCCGCGCCGTCGTCGACCGGACCCTGCCGCCGGTGAACGCCTGGACCGCCGCCCGGTTCACGCTGCCCGGCATCATCGCCCACCAGTCCGCACTGCAGGGCGGCGTCCGCCTCGAGGTGCCGGACTTCGGCGACGCCCCGGAGACGGTCGAGGCGGTGGGCTCGTCTAGTATCGCCAGCGACTAGCAAGTGGTGTTCGGGTGTCGGTCCGCACGGGCCGGCACCCGAACGCGACTTCCGACCCGACGAAGGTGGCACCCGTGACCGTCCCGACGACCCCGAGGGCGGTCACCCGCGCCGACGTCGCCCGGTACGCCGGCGTGAGCACCTCCGTCGTGAGCTACGTCGTGCACGACGGACCCCGTCCGGTCGCAGCGGCCACCGCGGCACGCGTCCGCGAGGCGATCCGCGTCCTCGGCTACCGCCCGAACGCGAGCGCCCAGGCCCTCCGCACCGGGTCCTCGAAGATGCTCGGACTCATCGTCCCCGAGCTCGACAACCCGTTCTGGTCCGAGCTCGGCGTCGCGGTCACGCACGCCGCCGCCGCGCGCGGGTACGACGTCCTGCTCGCCAACAGCGACGGCGACGCCGCGCAGGAACGGGAGCGCCTGCGCAGCCTCTCCGCCCGGCAGGTCGACGGCATCATCGTCACGAGCATCATGACGCGGCCGGACCTGTCCACCGTGACGGACCCCGGCCTCCCGATGGTCCTGCTCAACACCTTCTTCGAGGTCCCCGACTACGCGAGCATCGGCGTCGATGCCCTCCGTGGCGCGTACGACGGCACGCAGCACCTCGTCGAGCACGGGTACCGCTCGATCGGCCTGGTCATGGGGCACGCCGGCTCGATGGAGCTCCGCGAGCAGGGCTGGATGCGAGCGCTCCGCGACGCCGGGCTGCCCGACGGCCCGATCGTCCGCTGCGACTTCACCCGACGGGGCGGCTACGAGGCCGGTCTCCGCATGTTCGGCGAGGGCTCCGGCCCCCGAGCGGTCTTCGTCAGCTCCGACATGCAGGCGGTCGGGCTGCTGCGCGCCCTCTTCGAGCTCGGACTGTCCGCGCCCGACGACGTCGCGATCGTCTCCTTCGACGGCGCGGTGGAGGCCGACTACACGAACCCGCAGCTCACCACGGTCCGGCAGCCGATCGAGACGATGGCGACCGCCGCCGTCGACCGGGTGCTCGGCCTCGACGCGGACAACCAGTGGCACCGGGACCTCGTCCCCGCCGAGTTGGTGCTCGGCGCCAGTTGCGGGTGCGGCGTGCGTCGCTGACGCACCCGCCTGTGGTCCGGGAGGCGCGGTGCGGGGCCGACCCGCGCCTCCCGTCCGACGCTGGTCACGCCAGCCCGCCTGCTCGCGCGAGTGCGCGCGCTGACGACGAGTGCGCGGGGTCCACCGTGCGCAGTCGTCGTCCGGCTGCGCACCATCAGCCCTCCATGACCGCCTCGAGCGCGTCGAGCGCGACGCGGCGGTGCCCGCTGCGCGTCACGGCGACCGCCTCGACCGGCTCGCCGGTGGTGGCCTCGACGAAGCGGAGGTCGGACGTGCGCTCGGACGGCCGGTGCCGGTCCGCCCACCCGCCGAGAGCGAGCAGCACCAGCGAGAGGTCGCGGCCGGCCTCGGTGAGGACGTACTCGTCACGGACCCGTCCACCGTCCGGCTTGTAGGCGTGGCGTTCGAACACGCCGCCCTCGACGAGGGAGCCGAGGCGTGCCGTGAGGACCTCCCGCGGGACCCCGAGGCTCTGCTGGAACTGGCTGAAGCGAGTCGACCCCGCGAGGGCGTCGCGGACGATCATGAGCGTCCACTTCTCGCCGAGGACGTCGAGGGACCGCGCGATGGGGCAGCGCTCGTCGCCGCCGAGGATGCCGAGCATGTGTTCATCCTACCTGGGTTCGGAATCCAGACACACCGTGCTAGGTTCATTTTCCGTACTCAACCTCTTCGACAGGAGCACACCATGACCACCCTCACCGACGCGACCGTCCTCGTCACCGGAGCGAACGGCGGCCTCGGCGCCGCGTTCGTCCAGCAGGCCCTCGACCGCGGCGCCGCCAAGGTCTACGCCACGGCCCGGACCCCGCGCACCTGGGACGACGAGCGCATCGTGCCGCTCGCCCTCGACGTCACCGACCAGGCGAGCGTCGACGCCGCCGCCCGTGCAGCAGCCGACGCCACGGTCGTCGTGAACAACGCCGGCATCGGTGGCTCCGCGCCGCTCCTCGAGACCTCGGTCGACGAGGTCGAGCACGTCTTCGCCACGAACGTCTTCGGTGCGCTCCGGGTCGCCAAGGCCTTCGCGCCGTCGCTGGCCGGGGGCGCGCTCGTCGACGTGCACTCGGTGCTCAGCTGGATCGCGCTGGCCGGGGGCTACTCCGCCTCGAAGGCCGCGTTCTGGTCGATCACGAACTCCCTGCGCCTCGAGCTCGCACCCCAGGGGACCCAGGTCCTCGGAGCGCACCTCGGTTACACGGACACCGGCATGACGGCCGACCTCGACGTCGAGAAGGCCGACCCGGCGGACATCGTGGCGGCGATCTACGACGCCCTCGAGGCCGGCGAGCACGAGGTCCTGGCCGACCAGGTCAGCCGCGACGTCCGTGCCGGACTGAGCGCCCCGCTCACCACGCTCTACCCGGCGCTGGCGTCGGCCTGACGCCTTCGCTGTCGATGGGCTCGGCGGTGCTCGCGACCCGGCCCGCCGTTCCGCGCGACGGCGAGGCGTCGGGACACGCCGCGGCGCGCTGAGGCGTCGGGACGCGGCGGGACCGCCGGTTCCGCGGGGCGCGTGACCGTTCCGGTTCGGGGGACCCGTGATCCGCGAACCGGAACGGTCACGACGGCAGGACGACACGCGCACGACGCCGCGAGCCGGCCGATCGCAGCCAGTCGGGTCCCACCCGCGCGTCCGGGGTCAGCCGTGGGCGCCTCGGCCGGTGATGCCCGCGGTGGCATCGGCGATCGACGCGCGCTCGGAGTCGGTGAGGCCCGCCGCGCGCAACACCCGGTCGAGCACCGCGGTCTTGCGCACGAGGTAGTCGTCGATGTCCAGCGCCTCGGCGGCAGCCCGACGCTTCACGGTGGCGTACTCCTCGCGGAGTGCGACGTCCGCGCGCAGGACATCACGCACGCCGAGGTGGTTGCGGAGCGCGAGCGATCCCTCGACCACGACGTAGGTGTTGCTCGGGGCGAAGCGCTCGGGCGTGCGGAACGCCTGCCGCCCCGGGATGCCGAGGTCGCCGCGCGGCACGAAGCCGATCGCAGCGAGGGCCTCGACGGCCGCGGGCACGTCCGCCGCCCCGACGACCACGTCGACGTCGATCACGGGCTTCGCCGCGAGGCCGGGCACCGCCGTGCTCCCGACGTGCTCGATGCGGTGCGGGACCCCGGTGGCGAGGAGCGCCGCGCCGTACGCCGTCCGCAGCACCGCGAAGCGCCGCGGCCACTCCGCTCGGTACTCGACGACCTCGACCACACCGCCCCCTGGATCTCCCCGCGCACGGTGCACGGTACGCGTCCCGGTGTCCCGACGGTCGGCGGCCCGTGCGATCATCGATCAGTGCAACTCCCTCCCCCGATCGCGGTCGTCATCGCCGCCATGAGCGAAGAGGTGTCCGCGTTCGCCGGGCTCCTCGGCGGTGTCCCGATCCTCGACGGTCCGGTCGGCGGCCACGACGAACACCACCTGCTCGACGTCGGTGGCGCCACGGTAGCCGTGCGCCGCAGCGGCATCGGGTTCACGAACGCCACGGCAGCGGTCGCCCACGCCTTCCACGACTTCGGCTCCGGCATCCCGGTGATCAGCGTCGGGACGGCCGGTGGGCTGATGCACGGCGTCGAGATCGGCGACGTCGTCGTCGGGGACCGCTACGTCAACCTCAACGCCGACGCGACGGCGTTCGGGTACGCGCTCGGCCAGGTCCCGGGCATGCCCACCGGGTACGAGCCCAACGACCGGCTCGTCGAGCTGGCACTCGCCTCGGACGCCGGGTACCGCCTCCGCTCGGCCACGATCGGCTCGAGCGAGATCTTCGTCACCGAGGGTCGAGCGCGTCTGCTCCGGACGGCGTTCCCCACGGTTGCGGCGGTCGACATGGAGTCGGCGGCGATCGCGCAGTTCGCGCACGTCCACGCCATGCCGTTCGTGTCCGTGCGGTGCATCAGCGACCTGTGCGCGCCGGACGGCGACGAGTTCAAGGAGCACCTCGACGATGCGGCCGCCCGTGCCGCCCGGGTGGTGCACGACGTGGTGACGGGGCTCGTCAGCTGAACCGGGGGCTCACCGGTCGGTCGGAGCGAGGAGCTGGAACATGACGTGGTCGCGCCACGCCCCGGCGATCCTGAGGTACTCGGGTGCCAGGCCGTAGCGCGTGAACCCCGCTGCCTGCAGTGCACGCTGCGAGCCCACGTTCTCGGGCAGGGTCTCCGCCTGGACACGGTGGAGCCGCAGCACCTCGAACGCGTGCGCCGCAGCCGCCCGGACCGCCCGGGAGGCATGTCCCTGCCGGGTCCGGTCGGCGCGGATCCAGTACCCCATCGCACACGACTGCAGGGCACCGCGGGTGATGCCGCTCAGCGTGATCCGGCCGAGCAGTTCGCCGTCGACCGACTCGATCACGAACGGGACGGACGTGCCGGCACGCTCGGCCGCGAGGGCCTGCACGATGACGTCGTGCTGCCCCGCCTCGGTGAAGTAGGCGGGCGAACGGGTCGGTTCCCACGGCCGCAGGTGGTCGGCGCTCGCACTGACGACGGCCGCGAGCGTCGCGGCGTCGTCGACGCGGATCAGGCGCAGGCGTGTGTCCATGGCGGAGGGTGTGGGATTCGAACCCACGAGACATCTCTGCCCACCTGTTTTCAAGACAGGCTCCATCGGCCGCTCGGACAACCCTCCAGCGACGCGACCACGTGGCGAGACGTGATCGCGTCCCGGGAAGTCTACCGGGCTAGCGCGGCAGGGAGTCGAGCGCAGCCGCCAGGCCGTCGTCGGTCACGCCACCCGTGAGCTCGTTGCCCGCGTCCACGACGTCCTCGGGTGCCTGCCCCATGACGACGCCGCGCCCCGAGGTCGAGGCCCACCGGAGCATGTCGATGTCGTTCCGACCGTCCCCCGCGGCGAAGACGCGGGAGCGCGGGATGTCGAGCCGCTCACGGACCCGCTCCATCGCGGTGGCCTTCGTCACACCCTCGGGTGCGATGTCGAGCCACGACGTCCAGCCCACCGAGTACGAGACCTTGTGCAGCCCCATCCGCTCGACGATCTGCAGGAAGTCCTCGGTGTCGTGGCCGGGCGAGATGACGACGACACGGGTCGCCTCGACGCCGAGCAGCCGTTCGAACGGGACGTGCTCACCGGCAACGGTCATCGTGTCGTCGGGGAAGTTGCCGGAGAGCAGGAAGTGCCCGGTCTGGTCCTCGACGCCGAACGCGGCGTTCTCGAGGGCGCCGTGGATCGTCCGGAGGACCTCGCTCGGGTCGAACTGCTCGACGTGCACCCGCTCGTAGGAACCGTCGGACCGGCGTCCCAGGGTCAGGGCGCCGTTCGCGCAGACGAGGTACTTCGGCTGGATGCCGAGCGTGTCGAGCAGCGGGACGGTCATGCCCTCGCTGCGACCGGTGCTGAGCATGACCTCGTGCCCGGCTGCCTCGGCATCGCGGAGCGCGGCGATCACGGTGTCGGTGACGACACCGTCCTCGCGCATGGTGGTGCCGTCGATGTCGAGCGCCACCAACCAGCGCTTCGTCCGGGCCGGCGCACCCGCACCGGCCGAACCGTCGACGAACCGACCCTGCGTGCTCATCGGGGTTCGATCACCTCGACGCCGCCCAGGTAGGGACGGAGGACCTCGGGCACGACGACCGAGCCGTCGGCCTGCTGGTGCGTCTCGAGGATCGCGACGATCCACCGGGTGGTCGCGAGGGTGCCGTTCAGGGTCGCGACCGGCGCGGTCTTCCCGCTCTCGGTGCGGTACCGGATGTCGAGGCGCCGAGCCTGGAACGTCGTGCAGTTCGACGTCGACGTGAGCTCGCGGAAGGTGCCCTGCGTCGGGACCCACGCCTCGATGTCGTACTTGCGCGCCGCACTCGTGCCGAGGTCGCCACCCGCCACGTCGATCACGCGGTAGTGCAGCCCGAGGTCCTGCAGCATCTGCTCCTGGTACCCGACGAGTTTGGCGTGCTCGGCCTCGGCCTGGTCCGGGTGGACGTAGGCGAACATCTCGAGCTTGTTGAACTGGTGCACGCGCAGGATGCCGCGGTTGTCCTTGCCCGCCGACCCCGCCTCGCGCCGGTAGCAGGTCGACCAGCCGGCGTACCGCAGGCCGTCGCCACCGTCGAAGGAGAGGATCTCGTCGGCGTGGAACCCGGCGAGGGCGACCTCGCTCGTGCCGGTCAGGTAGAGGTCGTCCGCCTCGAGCCGGTAGACCTCGGCCGCGTGCTCGCCGAGGAAGCCCGTGCCGGCCATGGTCTCGGGGCGCACGAGCGTCGGGGTGATGAGCGGCTCGAAGCCCGCGGCGATCGCACGGTCGAGGCCGAGCGACATCAGGGCGATCTCGAGCCGGGCACCGAGGCCGCGCAGGAAGTAGAACCGCGAGCCGGAGACCTTCACGCCGCGCGGGATGTCGATGATGCCGAGGTGCTCGCCGAGGTCGGCGTGGTCCTTGGGCTCGAAGTCGAACTCCGGCTTCGTGCCGACGGTGCGGAGCGTGACGAAGTCGTCCTCGCCGCCCTTCGGCACGTCGGGCAGGACGACGTTCGGGATGCTCCGGACCACCGCGTTGAAGGACTCCTCGGCCGCGGTGACGGTCGCCTGCGCTTCCTTCACCTTCGCGGCGAGCGCCTGGGCCTGCTGCACGAGCGCGGCCTTCTCGTCCTTCGGGGCCTTCGCGACGGTCTTGCCGAAGGCGTTCTGCTCGGCCCGGAGGGACTCGAACGAGGTGATCGCGCTCCGCCGTGCCGCGTCCGCGGCGACGGCCTCGTCGACGACGGCGACGGAGGCGCCGCGCGCCTCCTGCGAGGCCTTGATGACGTCCGGGTTGTCACGCAGCAGCTGGGGATCGATCACCGCACCATCCTAAAGGGGCGCAGTTGCGGACGGACTGGAGGCGCGGTGCGGGCCCGACCCGCGCCTCCAGGCCCGCGGCGGGTCGCCATGGCCGTCCGCTCGCAGCATCCGATCGGTACCGTTGGTGCATGTCGACCCCTTCGGAGACCGCGCCCGCGGACCAGGACGCCCTCCAGACCGAGCAGCGGACGGCCGCGGTGGTCTACAACCCGGTCAAGGTCCACCTGCCGACCCTCAAGCGCACCGTCGAGAAGCACCAGCAGGAGGCCGGCTGGGCCGAGACCCTCTGGTTCGAGACGACGGAGGAGGACCCGGGCGGCGGCATGGCCCGCGCCGCGCTCGAAGCCGGCGCCGACGTCGTCGCCGCCGCGGGTGGGGACGGCACCGTCCGCGCCGTGGCCGAGGTGGTGCACGGGTCCGACGCCTCGCTGGCGCTGCTGCCGAGCGGCACGGGAAACCTGCTCGCGCGGAACATGAAGTTGCCGCTGGACGACCTCGGCGGGATGGCCAAGGCGATCTTCACCGGGCACGACCGTTCGATCGACTTCGGACTGCTCGGTGTCGAGCGTCCCGACGGCTCCCGCGACCGGTTCGGCTTCGTCGTGATGGCTGGCCTCGGGCTCGACGCCCGCATGCTCGCGAACACGCGCCCCGAGCTGAAGAAGCGCGTCGGGTGGCTCGCCTACCTCGACTCGCTGTTCCGCTCCGTCCGGGACACCGACGGCTTCGAGTTCAAGTACCGGCTCGACGAGTCGGCGCGCAACGGCTCGGTCCGGGCGCACTCGGTCATCGTCGGCAACTGCGGCATGCTCCAGGCCAACGCCATGCTCCTGCCCGATGCCGAGATCGACGACGGGGTGTTCGACATCGTCGTGATGCGGCCTCGCGGGTTCTTCGGCTGGGTGCGCATCGCCGCCCGGGTGTTCTGGGAGAACGGGATCCTGCGGTGGTTCCGCCGGTCGGCCCTGTCCGACACGGTGATCGGCCGCCGGATCACCACGGCCGCGAAGCAGGAGCGCCCGCTGCGGTACCTGCGCGGCGAGGAGTTCACGCTGCGCCTGGCGAAGCCGGACGAGTTCGAGATCGACGGCGACCCGGTGGGCGAGATCTTGGCGTTCCGCGCGAAGATCGACCCGGGCTCGCTGGACGTGCGGATCCCCGCGGTCGAGCCGGCGACGGGCCGCGGCCGCCGGCGGTAGCGCGGGCCGCGCGGGCGCGCCGCGGTGCGCGCTCCGCACAACGAAAGTCCCTCGGAACCACGCGACGACGTGGTGACGAAGGTCTCGCGAAGTCCGGCATACCTCTACCTCGACGTCGCCGGCTCCTTCGTGCAGTCGTCCCGCAGCCGCTCACGCTGCCGGTCCCTGCTCTGGTGCGCTGACGCCTTCGAACCACGGATCCGACGTGGAACCGCCCCTCGCGGCTGGTTCCATGTCGGATTCGTGGTTCGACCCTGCAAGGCCGCGCGGGCGCGCAGCGCGCAGCGCGCAGCGCTCAGCGCACCTCGGGCTTGCCCGACACGATCGCGCGCAGCCAGTCGCGCGCCTCGACGAACGCGACGTCCGAGTAGCGCGCGGGCACCTCGGGCCGGAACCCGTCGGCCCGCGGGTACGACCCGAGGAACGTCACGCGCGGGCTGAACCGCCGCAGGCCGAGCAGTGCGTCCGCCACGCGCTCGTCCCGCACGTGCCCGTCGAGGTCGATGACGAACCGGTACCGCCCGAGCTCGTCGCCGATCGGCCGCGAGGACAGCAACCCCATGTTGATGCCCCGCGTCGCGAACTGCTCGAGCATGTCGACCAGGGCGCCGGGGTGGTCGGCGGGCAGTTCGACGATGACGCTGGTCTTGTCGGCGCCGGTCGGCTCGGGCAGCGCCAGGGTCTTCGACACGAGCACGAACCGGGTGACCGCCGAGGCGTTGTCCCCGATGGACGAGGCCAGGACCTCGAGCGCGTAGTGGTCGGTGATCCCCGGGGGTGCGACGGCAGCGTCGGCGGTGGGGTGCTCGTCGAGCAGGGCTGCTGCGGCCGCCACGTTCGAGGACGCCGGGATGTGCCCGTGGCCGCGGACGTTCGCCTCGAGCCAGTTGTGGGTCTGGGCGTAGGCCACGGGGTGGGCGTTCACGGTGCGGACGTCGGCGAGCGCGGTGCCGGGGCGGGCGACGAGCACGAAGTCGACGGGGACGAGGTACTCCCCCACGATGCGCACGCCGGGGATCCGGGCGAGGGCGTCCTGCGTCGCGCTGACCCCGCCGTCGACGCTGTTCTCGATGGCGATGACGGCACCGATCGACTGGCCGCTGACGACGTCGTCGAGGGCCTCGCCGACGTTGTTCACGCTCCGCCAGGGCTTGCCGGCCGCCGCGTCCACGAGCTTGAGCGCAGCCTCGGTGAAGGTCCCTGCGGGTCCGAGGTAGGAGTACGTGTCGGACGGCGCGGCGGACTCGGTCATGCGGCGAGCCTATTGCAACGCCCACGGCTCGCAGGCGTGCGTGACGGTGGCGTCAGTCGGTCGCCGTACCCGTCAGCCGGGCCTCGCAGATGGCGGGCTCGTCGTCGTCGCGCGGGTAGGTCAGGGCGGCGAACCGTCCCTCGGGGTCGAGCCGGCTGAGGAGCGCCGCGGCGATGCCGTCGAGCTGCCCGACCTGCTCGTCGCTCAGCGCGTCGATCACCACGCGACGGGCGGTCCGGACGTGGTCGGGGGCCGCGTCGACGATGGTCGCGTAGCCGGCGTCGGTCAGCCGGACGTCGGTCGCGCGCCGGTCGTCGGTCGAGGGACAGCGCGCCACGAGGCCGCGCTTCTCGAGCCGGGACACCACGTGGGACAGCCGCGGCAGCGAGGCGTTCGTCGCCGAGGCGAGCGCCGACATCCGGAGCGTCCGGGAGTCGGTCTCGGAGAGCATCGCGATGACCATGTAGTCGAAGTGCGTCAGGTCGGCGTCGCGCTGGAGCTGCTGGTCGAGCGCGGCCGGCAGGAGCTCCATGACCGCGACGAGCTTCATCCACGCGCGCAGCTGGTCGCGGGTGAGCCACGGGGTGTCGTCGGTCATGCGTCGAGTCTACCGAAAGGTTGTCGGTTCAACCAGTACTCGCGCGAACGCGTGCCGGACGACGTGCGGCGACCACGAGTACCGCCACGACGACGAGCAGCAGGACCCCCTCGACGAGGAGCAGCCGCGCGCCGTAGTCGAACGGCAGCACCGTCGGGTTCTTCTGCCCGTGCGCCTTCGCCGCGATCTCCGGCAGGACCACGAGCGCGAGGACGCTCCCGAGCACGACGACCGCCTGCACGACGACGAGCGCCCAGGCACGCAGCGTCCGCCCGGTCCGGCGGAGCAGGAGCCCCACTCCGACGACGAACGGCGACAGGATCGCGTCGTGCAGGATCACGGCCCCGAGGAGCCAGGTCGCCAGCCCCCAGATCCGGTTCGGTCGGACCGTCGTCACGAGGACGTACGCCCCGAACGCGATGACGAGCACCCCGACCACGACGAGCACGATGCGTGCGGCCCTCATGCGATCACCTCGATCTTCTCGATCCACTTGGTCTGCAGCACACCGGGTCGTCCGGGAGCGATGATCCGCGCCGGGAACCCGTGGTCGAGGTCGAGCGTCGCGCCGTTCAGCTCGAGCGCGACGAGCGTCGTCGGGTCCTCGGCGTACTCGGGGCCCATGTCCATGATGCGGTAGCCGCCGTGCCGCTCGAGGCTCGTCACCCGCACGTGCGACCCCGGCGCGGCCTGCACGGCGCCGAGCAGGTCGCGCATGCGCACGCCCTTCCAGGTCGCCATCTGGCTCCAGCCCTCGACGCAGGAGATGGGGAGCTCGGCCTCGGCGGTGCCGAGCGCCACCAGCTCGGCTCGCGAGAAGGTGCGGACCACGTCGTGCCCGACGACGGTCAGGGACCAGTCGGCGGCGGTGGCGGTCGCCAGCACACCGGCGGCACGGGCCGTGCGGTTGACCGGCAGGTCGTTCGGCCCGCGGTGCCGCTGTCGGGCGCCGAACACGTTGAACGGCTCGGCGAGCGTGCTCGACTGTCCGGCGGTCAACGCCACGACACCGACCGTCGCGGCGGTCACACCGGCGAAGAACCCGCGTCGGGCGATCCGCTCACGTCGACCGTCGGTCGCGTCCGGCGTGGCCCTGGAGGCGCGGCTCGCCTCCGCCGCACCGTCCTGCGGCACGCCGAGACTCGGCTCTGCGGACGCCGCTCGGGTCGCGGACGCCGAGTCCGGTCCGCCGGGACGAGTCTCGGCAGCGTCCGCCGGGACGGCCGGGACGGCGGGCTCGGCCGGCACGCCGTCGACCCAGCGGAGCACACGGCCGGTGACGCCGCGGGGGTAGGACGCGACCGCCTGCGGAGGCGCATCCGGCCCGGTGGAAGCGCCCCGTTCCTCCTGGGACGGCGAGAGCAGCTCGCTCCCCGCGGCCGGGTCGACCACGAACCGGCCGTGCTCGTCGTACGAGTCCCGCTTCCGCCAGTACCGGGTGATCAGCCGGAGCTTCACGCCGATGTGCAGCACGAGCGACCCGATGAGCACGTACGCGAGCGCGTTGTGGACCTGCTTGAACGGGAACGGCCACGGGTACCACTGGTACGTGTTGAGCAGGCCCGTCGTCACCTGCACGATCGCCGACGCCACGAACACCGCGATCGAGAGCCGCTCGAGCAGGTGCAGCGGCCCACGCACCGGCGGGGTCTGCACGAGTGCCGGCATGACCGTGTTGAGCTTCGCGAGCAGCAGCGGGATGATCGCGATCCCCGCGGTGATGTGCACGCCCTGCGTGAACTGGTAGAGCTGCGCGGGACGGGTCGGGAACCGCATCCACGGCAGCGGCTGCTGGAGGAAGTAGCTGTAGACGCCGGTCGCGAAGCAGACCAGGAACGCCACCCCGAGCAACCGCCCCAGGACGACCGCCGTCCGCGCGTTCCGGTTCGGCGACGCCATCGCGGATCGTGCATCCAGGAGCAGCCCGCGGACCATGGATAGCCTCGTCGCACCATGAGTGAACGACTTCGCCCCGGCCGACTCCTGCCGACCGTGCTGGCCGTGCTCGGCGTGCTCGCTCTGTCGGGCGTCATCGCCTTCGGCGTCACGCATCTGGGGTTCCTCCGGTCCGGTCATCGTTCCCCATTCGTTGCGTGGACCCTGATCGCTTGGACGGTGTTCGCGCTCGCGGTGCTCGCGCTGCGGTTCGTCCCGGCGAAGTGGATGACGTGGCTCGTGGTCGGCGGTGGCCTGGTGGTCGGGCTCGCCGCCATCGCCGGGCCGCCGAACACCAGCACCGACTCTGCTCGCTACGCCTGGGACGGCATCGTGCAGCACGCCGGGATCTCGCCGTACGCGCACACGCCGCAGTCGACCGCGTTGTCCGGTCTGCGCCCCGACTGGCTCTTCCCCGACAAGGTCGACGGCACGTGCAAGCCCCTCGAACCCCGGTTCCGCGGCCTCGGCGACGGCGCGGACGGGCACTGCGTCGCGATCAACCGCCCGGACGTCGTGACGATCTACCCGCCGATGGCCCAGCTCTGGTTCGCGGCGGTGCGGGCGTTCGTGCCGGCCACCGCGCAGTACATGCCGTTCCAGGTCGCGGGGCTGCTCCTGTCGCTCGGCGTCACCGTGGGCCTGGTCGTCGTGCTCCGCAAGCTCGGACGACCGACGTGGTGGGCCGCACTGTGGGCGTGGTCCCCGCTCGTCGCGTCCGAGGCCGTCACCAACTCGCACGTCGACGCCCTCGGCGCGGCCCTGGCCACCGCCGGCGCCGTGCTCGTCGCCTTCGGCCGCCCGATCTGGGGCGGGATCGCCCTCGGCGCCGCGACCGCGACGAAGCTCATCCCCGCGCTCGTGTACCCGCCACTGCTCGGTCGGTGGCGGAACTGGTGGGCGATCCCGGTCGGCATCGCGGTGTTCGGGCTGCTCTACGTGCCGTACGTGCTGACGACGGGCCTCGACGTCCTCGGCTACCTGCCCGGGTACCTGTCGGAAGAGGGCTACGAGGACGGCTCCCGGTTCGCCCTGGTCTCGCTCGTCTTCCACGGCGACGCGGCGACGCTCGTGGTCGGACTGCTCGTCCTGCTGGCGGCGTTCGTGGCGTGGCGGCTGTCCGACCCCGCGCGGCCGTGGTCCGGCGAGGTCCTCCTCATCGGCGTGACGTTCCTCGCGGTGAGCCCGCGCTACCCCTGGTACGCGCTGCTCCTCATCCCCTTCGTGGTGCTCTCCGGCCGCTGGGAGTGGCTGTCGATCGGGCTCGCCATCGCCCTGCGCGGCGTCTGGCCGTCGGCGGACGCGTACCGCTGGTGGCTCGCCGCCGCGGTCGCCGTGGTCATCGTCGTCACGCTGGTGCGCACCCGGCGGTCCGACTGGGAGCGCTGGGGGCGCCGGCTCGCCTTCCGGGAACGAGCGCTCGCGATGTCATCAGGTGGAGGACCCGCCGACCCCGTACGCTGACGCTCATGGCACCCGCGACCATGCTCGGCTCCACCGGCGGCCTGCTCGACCGGTTCGGGCGGCGCGCGGTCGACCTGCGCGTGTCGCTCACCGAGCGCTGCAACCTCCGCTGCACGTACTGCATGCCGGCGGCCGGGCTGCCGTTCGCCCCTGACGACGCACTCATGACCGCGGCCGAGATCGAGCGGCTCGTCCGGCTCGCGACCGACCGCTTCGGCGTGCGCAAGGTCCGCTTCACCGGCGGTGAGCCGATGCTCCGCCACGACCTCGTCGACGTGATCGCCCGGTGCGCCGCGCTCCCCGACGCCCCGGAGCTGTCGCTCACCACGAACGCGATCGGGCTCGCCCACCGCGCAGCCGCCCTGTACGACGCCGGCCTCCGACGCGTGAACGTGTCGCTCGACACCGTCGACCCGGACGTCTTCACCACCGTCACCCGGCGCCCGTTCCTCGACAAGGTCATCGCCGGGCTCGAGGCCGCGCGGGCAGCGGGGCTCGCGATCAAGGTCAATGCGGTGCTGCTGCGCGGCGTGAACGACCACCTGGCGCCGGACCTCATGCGGTGGTGCCTCGACCGCGGCTACGAGCTCCGGTTCATCGAGCAGATGCCGCTCGACCCCGACCACGCCTGGGACCGCACGTCGATGGTGACCGCGGCCGAGACCCGGGCGATGCTGTCCGAGTCCTTCGCCCTGGTGCCGGACGAGGCGCCCCGCGACGGCGCCCCGGCGGAGCGCTTCCGGGTGCTCGCGGGGACGGCCGACGGCGGCGTCGGTGCGGAGCTCGGCACGATCGGCATCATCGCGAGCATCACCGAGTCGTTCTGCGCCGACTGCACCCGCACCCGTCTGACGGCCGACGGCAACGTCCGCAGCTGCCTCTTCTCGGACGACGAGACCGACGTGCTCGGCCCGATGCGCCAGGGTGCCTCCGACGACGAGGTCGCCGAGCTCTGGCGCCTGGCGATGTGGGCGAAGCCCCGCGACCACGGCGACGACAGCGACGACCTGGTGCACCCCACCCGGGGCATGAGCGCGATCGGCGGATGACGGTGACGACGATCCGGTTCTTCGCCGCGGCCCGGGCAGCGGTGGGCGTGGACGACGTCGCGGTGCAGGCAGCGACGCTCGACGAGGCCCTGCGGTCGGTGACGGCGGACGACCCCGATCGGTGGCGGGCACTGCAGGAGCGCTGCTCGTACCTCGTCGACGGGGTGACGACCCGCGACCGGGCGACCGGGCTCGACGGCGTGGCGGTCGTCGACGTCATGCCGCCCTTCGCCGGCGGCTGAGCCCGGCGACTGAGCCCGGCAGCCGACTGCGGCGGCTGAGCCCGGCGGCCGAGTCCGGCAGCTGAGCCCTGCGGCCGAGTCCGGCTCAGTCCGGCGTGGGTCCGTCCGGCCGGTAGACCGCCAGTTCGTCCGCCGGGACCGCGATCCGCACGGCATCCCCCGGCGCGAGCGCCAGCGCCGCAGCCACCGCGACCGTGACGTCCGCCACGAGGTCACCGGCCCGCACCCGGACGAGCCCGTCCCGCGGTTCGAGTCCGGTCACCCGGCGCCCCGGCCCGGCACCGTCGCGCGTCACGACGGCGGCCGTCGGGTGGTAGACGGCGAGGGCGGACGAGCCAGGAGGCGCGGTGCCGGTCGACGACGCGAGCGCACCCCCGTCGTCGAGGGCGATCCCACCCCGGGTGGCGGTGCCGCGCAGGAGCGTCAGGCCCGAGAAGGACGCCGCGAACGCGCTGGTCGGACGCCCGAGGACGACGGCGGTCGGTCCCTGCTCGGCGACCCGGCCGCCCTCGAGCACGACGATGCGGTCCGCGAGGGTGACGGCCTCGAGCGGGTCGTGCGTGACGAGGACCGTCGGTCGACCGGTCCGGGCGGTCCCGAGGGCGGAGCGGACCTCGGCCCGGGCGTCGACGTCGAGCGCCGAGGTGGGCTCGTCGAGCAGCAGGAGCGCCGGCTCGGTGGCGAGGGCCCGGGCGATCGCCACGCGCTGGGCCTGCCCTCCCGAGAGCGTCCCCGGTGCGCGGTCCGCCAGACCGGCCACGCCGACGGCGGCGAGGGCCGCGTCGGAGCGGAGCCGCGCCTCCTGGCCCCCGGAACCGGCCGCGCGCGGTCCGTAGCCGACGTTGCGAGCGACCGACAGGTGGGGGAAGAGGTCCGCGCGCTGGGCGACGAGCCCGACCCCGCGGCGGTGCGCTCGGACGCCCGTGAGGTCGCGGTCGCCGAGCAGGACCGATCCGGACCGGATGCGCAGCAGTCCGGCGAGGGCCTCGACGACCGTGGACTTGCCCGCGCCGTTCGGCCCGACCAGCGCGACGCACTCGTCCGGTGCGACGTCGAGGTGGACGTCGACGCCACGGTCGGGGACGACGACGTGGGCGCGGAGGCCGCTGTGCGCCGGACGCTCGCGGCTCATGCGAGTGCCGTCCGGGTGCGGAGCGCGGAGGCGCCGATGACCACGAGCGCGACGACGACCAGCACGAGCGCCAGCGCGACCGCGGTGTCCGGGTCGATCTCGCGCTGCAGGTAGATCTCGAGGGGCAGCGTCCGGGTGACGCCCTGCAGGCTGCCGGCGAACGTGAGGGTCGCGCCGAACTCCCCGAGGGCACGGGCGAAGCAGAGGACGAGGCCGGCCAGGATGCCCGGGAGCACCCGCGGTGTCGTCACCGTCAGGAACGTCCGGGTCGGGGACGCACCGAGCGTCGCGGCGACCCGCTCGAACCGGTCGCCCCCGACGCGCAGCGCACCCTCGATCGAGGACACCAGGAACGGCATCGCGACGAAGGTCTGCGCGATCACGACCGCGGCCGTGGTGAAGGCGATCCGGAGACCGTGGTCGTCGAGCCACGCCCCGACGACGCCGAGCCGACCGAACGCCGCGAGGAGGGCCAGTCCCCCGACGACCGGCGGCAGCACGAGCGGCAGCAGGACCAGGGCGCGTGCGGCCCCGATCCACCGCGACGTGGACCGGGCGAACAGGACGGCGAGCGGGTAGCCGAGCACGAAGGCGATGCCCGTCGCGGCGGCAGCGGTCCCGAGACTCAGTCCGAGGGCGGTGAGCGACGCGGGCGACGTGACGAGTGCGCCGAACGACCCCCAGTCGACGCGGCCGACCATCGCCAGGACCGGGACCACCACGAACAGGCCGCCGAGGACCGCCGGGACCGGCAGCCACCACGGCACCGGGGTGCGGACGGACGGGCTCGCCCGGGGTGTTCGGTCAGTGTGGTCGGGCACGGCTCAGGGGGCTCCGAAGCCGGCGTCGGCGAGCACCTTCTGGCCGGCGTCGGAACGCACGTACGCCGTGAACGCCGCCGCGAGGTCGGGGTTCGACGCGTCCTTCAGGACACCGATCGGGTAGGTGTTGACGGCCTTCGACGCCGCGTCGAACCGGACGCCGTCGACCTTGCCGCCGGCACCCTCGACGTCGGTCACGTAGACGAGTCCCGCGTCCGCCTGGCCGGACTCGACCTTGCCGAGGACGTCGGTCACCGACTGCTCCTCGCTGACCGGCTGCAGGTCGACACCGGTGGCCTGCTCGACCTTCGCGGTCGCGGCACCGCACGGCACCGGGGTGGCGCAGGTGACGAGCTGCACGTCCGAGGCGGTCAGGTCGTCGAGGTCCTTGATCCCCTTCGGGTTGCCGGGAGCCACGGCGATCTCGAGGACGTTCGTGGCGAAGTCCCGCGGCGAACCGGCGGCGATGTCGGTCTTCACGAGCTTGTCCATGTTCGCCTCGTCGGCGGACGCGAAGACGTCGGCGGGGGCGCCGTTCTGGATCTGCGTGACGAGGTCGCTCGAGCCGGCGAACGAGAAGGTGATCGTGTTCCCCGGGTGGGCGGCCTCGTACTGCTCACCGAGGGTCGTGAACGTCTTCTGGAGCGACGCCGCGGCGAAGACGGTGATCTTCCCGGTCGGGGCCGCGGCCGTGCTGCTCGCGCTGGTGCTCGGGGCGGTGGCGTCCGTCGTGCCGGCCGTGCCAGCCGTGCCAGCCGTGCCAGCCGTGCCAGCCGTGTCGGCCGTCCTGCAGCCGGCGAGGCCGACGGCGACGAGGGCGGTCGCGGCGATCAGGAGGGCGGCGTTCCGCACGTGCGTCGTCATCGCTCGATCGTATCCGCATCTGCGGTCGCCGTGGGCCGGATCGTCGGCAGGCCCTCTCGGTCCCAGGCCTGGATGCCCCCGTCGAGGACCGTCGCGTCACGGCCTGCGGCACGGGCTGCGCGTGCCCAGGCGGTCGCGCGGACGCCACTGGCGCACACCACGACGACGGGTCGGTCGTCGTCCGCGGCGAGGTCGTCCGGCGGGATGCTGCCGGCGACGATCCCGGTGGCGCGTTCGGCCGGGGTGCGGACGTCGACGAGGACGGGTCCGCCGCTGCCGCCGGTGGTCCGGTCGAGTCGGGCGGCGAGTGCCGCCGGGGCGATCCGGGGCGGGGCCTCGTCCACCGAGGGGACCGGACGCCGGGAGCCCGGGCCACGTCGCAGCGTGCTCTCGGTCCAGCGCCACCGCCGGGCGTCGACCGTGAGCACCCGACCGGTCAACGGCTCCCCGATGCCGGCGACGAGCGCGGTCACCTGGGCCGCCATCACCGAGCCGACGGCGCCGCACAGCGCGGGCAGCACGCCGTCGAGCGCGCAGGACCCCTCGTCCGGCAGGGCGTCCGGGTGCAGGTCGTGGAAGTCGATCGGCTCCGGCTCGGCGTCGTGGAACACCGACACCTGCCCGTCGGTGCCGAGGACCGTGCCCCACACGAACGGGACCCCGGCCGTGGAGCAGGCGTCCGAGATCGCCCGGGTGACCTCGACGCTGTCCGCGGCGTCGACGACCACGTCGTGGCCCGCCACGTGGTCGGCGTGGAACGGCTCGGCGAGTGCGACGACCTCGAGCTCCGGGTCGACGCCCCGCACCCGCTCGGCCGCGCACTCGGCCTTGGGTCGGCCGACGTCCGCCGCGGCGAAGAGCGTCTGCCGTGCCAGGTTGGACGTGTCGACGACGTCGTGGTCGACGATGGTGACGCGGCGGAGTCCCGACCCGGCCAGGTACGTGAGCACGGGCGCGCCGAGGCCACCGGCACCGACGACGAGGACGCTCGCCTCGGACAGCGCCCGGACGGCCCGGTCCCCCGCGCCCTGGAGCGCCGCGGTGCGGGACAGCAACCGACGGCGGTCGTCGCTCGGGTGCCGGTCGTCGGTCATGCGTCGGTCGGTTCCGCCGGCACCTCGACCGACACCATCGTCGCCTTGACCGATGCGACGGCGACCGTCCCGACCTCGAGCCCGAGGTCGCGGACGGCCTCGGCGCTCATGAGCGACACGACCCGGTGCGGGCCGCTCTGCAGCTCCACCTGCGCCATCACGCCGTCGACCACGAGGTCGGTGACGATCCCGACGAACCGGTTGCGCGCCGAGCTCTTCGTCCCCGACGGGTCGTCGAGCTGCCCGCCGGTGCCGCGGATGTGCGCCGCGAGCTCCCGCCCGTCCACGACGGTCCGTCCGGAGGGGTCGGTCTCCCGCGTGAAGGTCCCGGCGTCGACCAACCGCCGGACGGTGTCGTCGCTGACGCCGAGGTACCGCGCGGCGTCGCGGATGCGGAGCTTCGTCATGGTCCTCCGCACGATACCGGTATGTGGAACTCTCAGTCTGGGCTGCGGGGACGCCGGGCACCTGCCCAGCCGCCGCGGATACCGTCCTCACCGTGACTGCACCACGGACCGGCACCATCAGCATCCCCCGAACGTCGGGGATCGCGCCGGTCCGTGCCCGCTCCCGCTCCTGGTTCCGCGGCCTCGTGTCGAGCATCGGCACCGCCGTCGTCCGCACGCCCGAGCTGACGGTCGGCGCGTTCGGCGTGATCGTCTGCGCCGCCTTCGCCTGGGTCCCGTCGCTCTGGTACGACGAGGCCGCGACGGTCACGAGCGCCCAGCGGACCTGGCCGCAGCTCTGGGCCGAGCTGCACAGCGTCGACGCCGTGCACGGGCTCTACTACTCGCTGATGCACGTCTGGTTCTGGCTCGTCGGGTACACACCGTTCACGCTGCGGTTCCCGAGCGCCCTGGCCATCGGCGTGGCCGCGGGGCTCCTCGTCGCGCTCGGGCGCCGGCTCGGCGGACTTCGCCTCGGCATCACCGCCGGGCTCGTGTTCCTCGCGCTGCCCCGCGTGCAGTGGGCCGGGTCCGAAGGTCGGCCGTACGCCACGATCACGACCCTGGCCGTCTGCCTCACCCTCGTCGGCCTGACCGCGGTCCGCCGCACCCGGACGGGTCGCAGCCTGCACTGGTGGGCGGCCTACGGAGCACTCGCACTCGTCTCGGTGACCTTCAACGTCTACCTCTCGCTCGCAGTCGTCGCGCACGCCGTGACCCTGCTGTGGACGCTGGTCGCCCGCCGCGCGGCCGTCCGTCGCGCCACGGTGTCCCGTCGCGGCCACGACCTGGGTCGGGCGCTCGTGACGCGCGGGGTCCTGGTCCGCTGGGCCGTCGCAGCCGCCTTCGCCGCCGTGGCCGTATCTCCGCTCGTCGTCGAGGTCGCCTCGCAGTCGAAGCAGGTCGCGTGGATCGCCGGCATCGGCGAACGCACGGGCGTGCAGGTGTTCGCCACGGCGTGGTTCGGCGGCGTCGACGTGTACGCCGCGGGCGCGTGGGCGCTCATGCTCGTCGGCACGGTGTTCGCCCTCGTCGAGGCGCACCGGCGCTCCGCCACGGTCCGGTCCCTCGTCCGCGCGCAGGCGGTCCGCGTCGCCGTGCCGCTCGTCGTCATCCCGACGGCCGCGCTCGTGTTCGCCACGGCGATGGGGAAGCACCTGTACTCCCCGAAGTACGCGACCCTCAGCCTGCCGTTCGTCGCGCTGCTCATCGCCCTCGCCCTGACGCTGGTCCGGCCGAAGGCACTGCTCGCCGCCGCCGTGGCCGCCGTCCTCGTGCTGTCGGTGCCGACGGCCGTGGCCGTGAAGGAGCCGCTCGCGAAGCAGGACTCGACCTGGGCCCGTGCCGCCTCGATCATCGCCGCCGAGCGGAGCACCAACCGCGCCGACGCCGACGAGGGTGTCGTGTTCGGCAGCGTCTACGGGCACCCCGGCACCACCGCCGACGTCATCCGCGTCTCCTACCCGTCGGCGTTCGCGGGCATGACGGACCTCGGCGTGCGCAAGGTCGGAGCCGAGTCCGGCGTCCTGTGGAACCAGACCGGGGACCTCGAGACGACGATCCCGAGCCGCCTGGGCGACATCGACACGGTCTGGTTCGTCGGCGGGACGGTGAAGGCGCGCAACATCGAGCCGGAGACCGCCGCGGTGCTCGCGGAGCACGGTTTCACCGCCAAGGAGCACTGGAAGACCGGCACGGTCGTCATCACGGAGTACGTCCGGAACTGACCGGCCGACGGGGCTCGCTGTCAGTGCAGGACGCGGGCGCCGTGCACCGGTCCGGCGGCACGCACCGCGACCATGCCGGCGGCGCTGAGCTCGACCTGCACCTCGAGCGCGGCATCGCGGTCGGCGACGAGGAACGCCACCGTCGGCCCGCTGCCCGACACCAGTCCGGCGAGGGCACCGGCCTTCTCCCCGATCTCGAGCGTCGTCGCGAGCGCGGGCTGGAGGCGCATCGCCGGGGCCTGCAGGTCGTTGTGCAGGCAATCCGCGAGCAGGTCGGGATCGCCGGCGCGGAGGGCCTGCAGCACGTTCGCCTCGACCACGGGCGTGGTGGGTGCCGGCGCGATGTCCGCACGGTACCGCTCACGGTGCTCGTCGAGCGCCCGGTACACGGCGGGCGTCGAGAGGCCGGCGTCGCTCAGGGCGAGCACCCAGTGGAACTCGCCCTTGGCCAGCGCCGGGCTCAGCTCGTCGCCGCGCCCGGTCCCGACCGCGGTCCCGCCGGCGAAGGCGAAGGGCACGTCGGCGCCGAGCTGCGCGGCGAGACGCAGCAGTTCCTCACGCCCGAGCGCGGTCCCCCACAGCGTGTCGACGGCGAGCAGGGTCGCTGCGGCGTCGGCCGATCCACCGCCCATCCCACCGGCGACCGGGACCTGCTTGTCGATGGTGAGCCGGACGCCCCCGCGGTACCCGGCTGCGTCGGCCACGAGGCGCGCGGCCCGGATCGCGAGGTTCGACTCGTCGACCGGGACCGACCGGGTGTCGATCGGCCCGGTGAAGGTCACCGAGAAGTCGTCCGCCGGCTCGGCCGAGACGTCCTCGTACAACGAGACCGCCTGGTACGCCGTCGCCACGTCGTGGTACCCGTCGTCCTGCAGGGCCCCCACCGACAGGTAGACGTTGATCTTCCCGGGGGCGCGCGTCCGCACACGGGTCGGTGCGGCCAGCGTGGTCATGCCCCCAACCTATCCCGACGCAGCCGCGAAGCCGCGCGCGAGGTCCGCGAGGATGTCGTCCACGTGCTCGAGTCCGATGGACAGCCGGATCAGCCCGTCCCCGACCCCCGCGGCCGCCCGCTCCGCCGAGGTCATCTGCACATGGGTCGTCGACGCCGGGTGCACGACGAGCGAGCGCACGTCACCGATGTTCGACACGTGGTCGAACAGCTCGAGCGCCGCGACGAACCGCCGCCCGGCGTCGACCCCGCCGTCGAGGTCGAACGCGAGCACCGCCGACGGACCCGCCGGCACGTACCGCTGGGCGAGTTCGTGCCACGGCGACGACGGCAGCCCGGCGTAGTGCACGCCGAGCACCTGGTCGTGCGCGTCGAGCCACGTCGCCACCGCGGCCGCGTTCGACACGTGCCGGTCCATCCTGAGCGACAGGGTCTGGATGCCCTGCAGCACGAGGAAGGCGTTGAAGGGTGCGATCGCCGGCCCGAGGTCGGCGGAGAGCTTCGACCGGGTGCGCTGGATGAAGGCGCGCCGCCCGAACTTCGCCGCGAAGTTCGTGTTCGCGAACCCGGACTGCTCGGTCGTGGCGAGCTGCGGGTACCGCTCGGCGTGCGCCGCCCAGTCGAAGTTCCCGCTGTCGACGATGAGCCCGGCGATGGCGCTGCCGTGCCCGGCGAGGTACTTCGTCGCCGAGTGCACGACGATGTCCGCACCGTGCTCGATCGGCCGGACGAGGTACGGCGTGGCGATGGTGTTGTCGACGATGAGCGGCACGCCGTGCTCGTGCGCGACACCGGCCACCCCCGCGAAGTCGAGGACGTCGCCGCGCGGGTTCGGGATCGACTCGCCGAAGAACGCCTTCGTCTCCGGACGGACCGCCGCCGCCCACTCGTCGAGGTCCGTCGGGTCCTGCACGAACGTGAACGCGATGCCGAGGTCGCCCAGGGTGGAGGCGAAGAGCGTGTAGGTCGCGCCGTAGAGCGACGCGCTCGACACGATGTGGTCTCCGGCGCGGGCCAGGCCGAGGACGGCGAGCGAGGTCGCGGCCTGCCCGGACGCGAGCGCGAGGGCGCCGACACCGCCCTCGAGGTCGGCGATGCGCCGCTCGAGCGCCGCCGCCGACGGGTTGTTCACCCGCGAGTACGTGTGACCCGGCGCGTTGAGCATGAACCGGTCGGCCGCGTCCTCACCCGACGGGTACACGAACGCGGCGCTCTGCGCGATCGGCGGTACGTTGGCACCGAACCCGGGGTCCGCCCGGAAGCCGGCACGGATCTGCCGGGTCTCGAAGGCCCAGCCGGCCTCGGTGCCGTCGGAAGCGTCGCCCATCAGACGACCGCCCCGGACGGCGCGGCCACGGACGGCCGGACGAGCGGGATGACCTGCTCGCCGAACCGGTCCATCTCCTCGAGCTGCGGCGAGAACTGCAGCAGCAGCGTGTCCACCCCGGCGTCCTCGAACTCGCGGATCCGCGCGGCCACCTGCTCCGGCGTCCCCACGAACCCGGGGCGGAGCCCACGGTTCGACACCGAGTAGTCCTCGAGCGACGGCACGTGCTCGAGCTGCGACTTCGAGATGAAGTCCTGGTACGACTCGTACGCGTGCCCGTGCTGCACGTCGGTGATCCGGGCGAGCTCGGCCTGCGCCTCCTGCTCCGTCTCGCGGACGATGACGTAGGCGGCCATGCCGAACGCCTCGAACGGCGGCAGCCCCGCGTCGACACGGCGTTC